>NZ_JBHSRC010000026.1:0-507 GCF_042658805.1 Quadrisphaera sp. GCM10027208 | reverse complement strand
CAGCGCAGACAATCACATCGCTGCCCGGTTGTATGCGCGAGGTTACCGACTGCGGCCTGAGTTTTTTAAGTGACGTAAAATCGTGTTGAGGCCAACGCCCATAATGCGGGCAGTTGCCCGGCATCCAACGCCATTCATGGCCATATCAATGATTTTCTGGTGCGTACCGGGCTGAGAAGCGGTGTAAGTGAACTGCAGTTGCCATGTTTTACGGCAGTGAGAGCAGAGATAGCGCTGATGTCCGGCGGTGCTTTTGCCGTTACGCACCACCCCGTCAGTAGCTGAACAGGAGGGACAGCTGATAGAAACAGAAGCCACTGGAGCACCTCAAAAACACCATCATACACTAAATCAGTAAGTTGGCACCATTACCCGGGAAGAGGGGGAAAATCTAGTGTGACAAACTACCCTCAGGATAGGGTGACAAATTGCCCTCAATTCTGGCTCCACTACCGGTTACAGCCAAAAAAACTATGAGTAAGCGCAGGATGCCAGGGAGGGAACAGC
>NZ_JBHSRC010000025.1:0-512 GCF_042658805.1 Quadrisphaera sp. GCM10027208 | reverse complement strand
CGGCGGCCGTGGTGGTGGTGTCGCGTTCGGCGTCGCGGATCTTCTCCGC
This sequence comes from Quadrisphaera sp. GCM10027208, assembly GCF_042658805.1. NCBI lineage: Bacteria > Bacillati > Actinomycetota > Actinomycetes > Kineosporiales > Kineosporiaceae > Quadrisphaera > Quadrisphaera sp. GCM10027208. The sequence goes on along the minus strand of NZ_JBHSRC010000025.1, from coordinate 463 downwards.
GGCGTGGGACAGGCCCCGGAACATGGTCAGCACGTCGACGGCGGGGCCCTCGGCGACCAGCCGAGCCATCCCGTCGTCCAAGGGGGTGACGCCCACCCGCCGCCGGCGCCGACCCGCCTCGGCCCGCCGGGCCGCAGCCGCGGCGTCGATCGTGGCCACCTCGGCGGCGATCCGGGCCCGCAGCTCCGCGGTGGTCAGGACCGCGGCACCGTACGCCGGCCGACCGGCACCGGCCGGGCCCTCACCCAGCCCCTCGTCGTCCTCGTCGTCCTCGCCGTCCTCGCCGTCAGTGTCTTCGGTGTCGTCGGTGGGATCGGTGGGGGTGGGGTCGACCGACAGGGCCTCGTCCAGGGCCAGGGCGACGTCCTCGTCGAGCTCGGCCGCGGCGGCGGCCACGATCCGGGCCCGCGGGTCGTCGAGGTCACCGCAGGCCAGTGCGTCCAGGGTGCTGGGCAGGCGGGTG
>NZ_JBHSRC010000024.1:0-524 GCF_042658805.1 Quadrisphaera sp. GCM10027208 | reverse complement strand
GGCGGATCGCCGAGGACGCCACCTTGCGCCGGCTGCTCACCGACCCGTTCACCGGCACCGTCATCGGCCTGGACGGCCACACCTACCCCGGCCTCCGACCAGACGACGGCCCACCCGACGACGGTCCACCCGGCGACGGTCCCTCCGGCGACGGTCCGCCCGACGACGGCCCACCCGACGACGGCCCACCCGACGACGGCCCACCCGACGACTGCCCACACAGCGGCAATCCACCCGGTGACAGTCCAGCCGGTGACAGTCCGCCCGATGAGGGTGCCCCCGGTGAGGGCCCACCCCGTGACCTCTCGCCTGCGGGTGAGTCGTTCATCGGCAAACCCCGCGAGCGGGACTGCGCCATGGCCAGGTCCCCTCTCGGCGCCGTCGGACGCCGCTGGCCCGGCGCCGGAGTTGCCCCCGCGCACCCGGACCCGGGTCGGTACCGGCCGCGGCGCACCATCGCCACCCTCGTCCAGCTGCGGGACCGCACCTGCCGGGCCCCCGGCTGCCGCCGCCGCGGCGTCCTG
>NZ_JBHSRC010000023.1:0-530 GCF_042658805.1 Quadrisphaera sp. GCM10027208 | reverse complement strand
CACCCGCCTGCCCAGCACCCTGGACGCACTGGCCTGCGGTGACCTCGACGACCCGCGGGCCCGGATCGTGGCCGCCGCCGCGGCCGAGCTCGACGAGCCAGTCGCCCTGGCCCTGGATGAGGCCCTGTCGGTCGACCCCACCCCCACCGATCCCACCGATCCCACCGACGACACCGACGATGCGGACGGCGAGGACGGCGAGGACGGCGAGGACGGTGAGGACGGCGAGGGGCTGGGTGAGGACCCGGCCGGTGCCAGTCGGCCGGCCTACGGTGCCGCGGTCCTGACCACCGCGGAGCTGCGGGCCCGGATCGCCGCCGAGGTGGCCACGATCGACGCCGCGGCGGCAGCCCGGCGGGCCGAGGCGGGTCGGCGCCGGCGGCGGGTGGGCGTCACCCCCCTGGACGACGGGATGGCTCGGCTGGTCGCCGAAGGCCCCGCCGTCGACGTGCTGACCATGTTCCGGGGCCTGTCCCACGCCGCGGAGAAGATCCGCGACGCCGAACGCGACACCACCACCACGGCCGCCG
>NZ_JBHSRC010000022.1:0-534 GCF_042658805.1 Quadrisphaera sp. GCM10027208 | reverse complement strand
CGCTCGAGCTCGGGGATGTCCGCGTCGGGGATGATCCCGCCGCCGGGCTGGTCGTCGTCGCCTCGGGTGCGACGGCCGCCGCGGTCGCGCTGCGGCGCCGGGAGGCGCCCGCGGCCGCCGGCGTCATCCTGCTCGCCGGCGCGTGCACGAGCGGCGTCTCCGCCGTCGTCCTGGCCTGGACCGTCGAGGAGCTCAGCGTGCCCGCCACCCTGGCCGGTGCCGCCGCGCTGGTCGCCGCCCGGGCAGGCACCCGCCGCGCCGGGCCGCTGCTCGTCGTCCTCGCCGCCGCCGCGACCACGGTCGCGGCGCTCGCGGCCGGGCTGGTGCTGGGCGCGGAGCCGCCGGCCGCCGCCGCGTGGGCCGGTGTCGTGGCGGCGGTGCTCGTGGCGCTCGCCGTCGCCGCGCCCGACGCGGCCCTTCGCCCGCCGGTGAGCCCCGCCGAGCGCCGCGCCCTGCTGGCCGCCGGTGGTGCGCTGGCGGGCCTGGCGCTGGTCCACCCGCTGGGCACGCCGCCTGTGGCGCTGGACGTCGCGG
>NZ_JBHSRC010000021.1:0-589 GCF_042658805.1 Quadrisphaera sp. GCM10027208 | reverse complement strand
TGAACGCGGAGTGAATGTCGATCACTCCACGATTTACCGCTGGGTTCAGCGTTATGCGCCTGAAATGGAAAAACGGCTGCGCTGGTACTGGCGTAACCCTTCCGATCTTTGCCCGTGGCACATGGATGAAACCTACGTGAAGGTCAATGGCCGCTGGGCGTATCTGTACCGGGCCGTCGACAGCCGGGGCCGCACTGTCGATTTTTATCTCTCCTCCCGTCGTAATAGCAAAGCTGCATACCGGTTTCTGGGTAAAATCCTCAACAACGTGAAGAAGTGGCAGATCCCGCGATTCATCAACACGGATAAAGCGCCCGCCTATGGTCGCGCGCTTGCTCTGCTCAAACGCGACGGCCGGTGCCCGTCTGACGTTGAACACCGACAGATTAAGTACCGGAACAACGTGATTGAATGCGATCATGGCAAACTGAAACGGATAATCAACGCCACGCTGGGATTTAAATCCATGAAGACGGCTTACGCCACCATCAAAGGTATTGAGGTGATGCGTGCACTACGCAAAGGCCAGGCCTCAGCATTTTATTATGGTGATCCCCTGGGCGAAATGCGCCTGGTAAGCAGAGTTTTT
>NZ_JBHSRC010000020.1:0-673 GCF_042658805.1 Quadrisphaera sp. GCM10027208 | reverse complement strand
ACAGCGCCCTCGGCCACACAGTCCGGCGCAGCGACCACACCCAACTCCGGCTCCGGAGCAGGAGGCGGCGTCGGGCACGCCGTCACGGTGACCTGTACGGACTGATCCGTCACAGGCTGCCCATCCTTGAGCAGCGTGACCGTGTAGGACCCCACCGGGACACCCTCGAACACCACCGAGCCACCCGCGACGGTCTTCTCCACCGGAGTGAAGCCCTCACCGCCGACCAGCTTCACGGACAGATCGGCCGCACCATCGGCGCTCACCGGAACCGTCACCGTTCCACCGTCAACGCCCTCAGGCACACAGTCCGGCGCAGCGACCACACCCAACTCCGGCTCCGGAGCAGGAGGCGGCGTCGGGCACGCCGTCACCGTGACCTGTACGGACTGATCCGTCACAGGCTGCCCGTCCTTGAGCAACGTGACCGTGTAGGACCCCACCGGGACACCCTCGAACACCACCGAGCCACCCGCGACGGTCTTCTCCACCGGAGTGAAGCCCTCACCGCCGACCAGCTTCACGGACAGATCGGCCGCACCATCGGCGCTCACCGGAACCGTCACCGTTCCACCCACAGCGCCCTCGGCCACACAGTCCGGCGCAGCGACCACACCCAACTCCGGCTCCGGAGCAGGAGGCGGCGTCGGGCACGCCGTCACGGTGACCTGTA
>NZ_JBHSRC010000019.1:0-1202 GCF_042658805.1 Quadrisphaera sp. GCM10027208 | reverse complement strand
GGCTCTTCGCAGTTGACGGTGTAGGTGGCGACGGCGCGTCGTTGGCCGGGTAGGGGTCGAGGTCTTCCGATGATGGGAGTTCTGACGCTGCCCATCCGAAAGACCTCGACATGCCTGACGCTACCTTCGCTGCACCGGACCTGACCACGTTCGCCCGTCTCGATGAGCTCGGTCTTGAGGTCACCGGGCAACTGCTCAAGCCCGATCGGGCGGTGCTCACCTGCCGGGTCGTCGAGCCGGACCAGTGGTGCCGGCGGTGCGGAGCCGAGGGCGTGGCTCGGGACACCGTCACCCGGCGCCTGGCCCACGAACCGCTGGGGTGGCGTCCCACGACCCTGCTGGTCACGGTGCGCCGATACCGGTGCACCGGGTGCGGGCACGTGTGGCGCCAGGACACCACCAAGGCTGCTGAGCCGCGCGCGAAGCTGTCGCGTCGGGCGTTGCGGTGGGCGCTGGAGGGACTGGTGATCGAGCACCTGTCCATGGCCCGGATCGCCGAGGCCCTGGCGGTGTCGTGGAACACCGCCAACACCGCGGTCCTGGCCGAAGGCAAACGCGTCCTGATCGACGACCCGCACCGTTTCGACGGCGTGCGCACCATCGGCGTGGACGAGCACGCCTGGCGGCACACCCACCGCGGCGACAAGTTCGTCACCGTCATCATCGACCTCACCCCGGTGCGCGAGGGCACCGGGCCGGCACGGTTACTGGACATGGTCGCGGGCCGCTCGAAGCAGGCCTTCAAGGCCTGGCTCGATGCCCGGCCCCAGCACTGGCGCCGCGGCGTGGAGGTCGTCGCGATGGACGGGTTCACCGGCTTCAAGACCGCCACCGCCGAAGAGCTGCCCGACGCCGTCGCGGTCATGGACCCATTTCATGTCGTACGGCTGGCCGGGGACGCCCTGGAGGACTGCCGACGCCGCGTCCAACAGGACACCCGCGGGCACCGTGGCCGTAAGGGCGACCCGCTCTACAACGCCAGGCGGACCCTGCTCACCGGCGCTGACCTGCTCACCGGCAAGCAGACTCACCGCCTGCAGGAGCTGTTCGCCGTTGACGCCCACGTCGCTGTGGAGACCACCTGGGCCGTCTACCAGCGGATGATCACCGCCTACCGCGACCCCGACAAGACCCGCGGCCGCGAGGTCATGGCCGCCATCATCGACTCCCTCGCCAGCGCGGTGCCCACCGGCCTGACCGAG
>NZ_JBHSRC010000018.1:0-1639 GCF_042658805.1 Quadrisphaera sp. GCM10027208 | reverse complement strand
CCCTGATCCACCGACCGGGTTCGGCGGTGTGAGCGTGGCGTAGGGCGAGAATGCCCTCTTGAGCTGGGAGGATGTGGATTGCGACGTCTACGTCCAACCGCTCAAGAGGAGCACCTCGCAAGTGAAACCTTCTCACACGATCCGGCCGGTCTTCGATGACCCGAACCTGGTGTCGTCGGCGGGCCTGGTCCCTGCGTTGCGGCTGGCCGAGACCGCCGGCCTGTACGACCTCCTGGAGGAGGTGACGGTGCCTTCGCCGAACGCTGCGGTGAAGGCGGCGTGCGTGGTGGCCGGGATGCTGGCCGGCGCGGACTGCATCGATGACATGGACCTGCTGCGGCACGGCGGGATGACGAAGGTGTTCGGTGGGGTCCGCGCGCCCTCCACGCTGGGCACGTTCCTGCGGTCGTTCACCCACGGGCACGTCCAGCAGCTCGACAAGGTCAACGCCAGGCTGGTGGCGGGCCTGGCGGTGCGGGTCCCGGGCCTGCTGGCCGGCGCGGACACCGGCGGGATCGCCACGGTCGATGTCGATGACACCGTGCGGGAGGTCCACGGCTACGCCAAGCAGGGCGCCGCGTTCGGGTACACCAAGCAGCGTGGCCTGAACATCCAGCTCGCCACGGTCTCGACCCCGCTGGCCGCGCCGGTGATCGCCGGCGCGAGGCTCCGGTCGGGGAACACCGCCTCGGCCACGGGCGCGGGCCGGCTGCTGGCCCAGGGGATCACCACCGCCCGCGCCGCTGGCGTGAGGGGCCGGATCCTGGCCCGGGCGGACTCGGCCTACTACGGGTGGGCGTTCGTCGGCACCGCGATCAGGCACCAGGCGTGGTTCTCGGTCACCGCCCGGATGACCAAGACCGTCACCGCAGCGATCGCCAGCATCCCCGCCGACGCGTGGCAGCCGATCGAGTACCCGGACGCGATCTACGACGAGGCCGAGCAGCGGTGGGTCTCCCACGCCGAGGTCGCCGAGATCCCGTTCACCGCGTTCACCTCCCGCCGCAGGGGCGAGCACGTCACCTGCCGGCTCATCGTCCGCCGCGTGAAACGCCTCCAGCCGTTCGCCTGCGATGGGACCGAGCAGGGCGAGCTGTTCGCCACCTACCGCCACCACGCCTTCATCACCAACAGCACGTTCTCGACCATCGAGGCCGACGAACGTCACCGCGACCACGCGATCGTCGAGCAGGTCATCGCCGAGCTCAAAGACAACGCCCTGGCCCACCTGCCCAGCGGACGATACGCGGCGAACGCCGCCTGGGTCGCCCTGGCAGTGATCGCGTTCAACCTGGCCCGCGCCACCGCCGTCGCAGCAGACATGGCCAAGGCCAGATGGGCCAGCCTGCGCACCAAGATCATCGCCGTCCCCGCCAGGATCGCCACCACCGCCCGCAGGCTCGACCTCCACCTGCCCCGCGACTGGCCCTGGGCACCCGGATGGGAGTCGCTGTGGACGGCCGCGACCGGCCCACCCACCCTGGCAACGACCTGACCATCCAGCCCCAGCAGGGCGCGACTCGAGGAACCCGACGTGGAAGAGCCGGCACAGGCCGGCGGACCAGCCACGCCCACGACACCGACCGACCTCATCAGGCCACCGAAACCACCCAAGCCGAATCAGCGCGGTGGATCAGGG
>NZ_JBHSRC010000017.1:0-1646 GCF_042658805.1 Quadrisphaera sp. GCM10027208 | reverse complement strand
CCTAACCTCGGCGTTTCACGCGGGTGGGTCGACACGGGGCGGTAGATGGACGGAAGTGCCCGTCTGGTGCGGGAAACTGGGCTTGTTGATGGTCCAGGAGCACGCACGAGAAGGGCACTTCCAAGGTGAAGCGTAACGGGTCGGTCCGTCGGGTGAGGGTCAGCGCGGACGGGCAGGGCGTCGTGTCCCACGCTGGGCTGGGGATGCTGCGGGAACTGGCCCAGGACAGTGGCCTGGTCGGGGCACTGAACGCGGCACTGGCCGACACCTACGACGGTCCCTGGATCCACGCTCCGGGGCGTGTGCTGAGCGATGTGGCGGTCGCGGTCGCTGACGGCGCGGACGCGATCACCGGGATCGAGGTCCTGGGCGACCGTGAGGACGTGTTTGGCCCGGTGGCCTCGATGCCTACGGCGTGGCGGGTGCTGGACCGGGTCGACGCCGCCCACCTGCCCGCGGTGCGCGCCGCCCGCGCGAGGGCACGGGAGAAGGCGTGGGCCGCAGGGGGCGGCCCTGACCTGGGCGGTGAGCTGGCCATCGACGTCGACGCCACGATCACCATCGCGCACAGTGAGAAGGAGAACGCGGCCGCCACGTGGAAGAAGACGTTCGGGTTCCACCCGCTGCTGGCGTTTTTCGACCGGCCCGAGATCGCCGGTGGTGAGGCGTTGGCCGGGCTGCTGCGTGCGGGCAATGCGGGGTCGAACACCGCCGCCGATCACGTCGAGGTGCTGGAGATGGCTCTGGCGGCGCTGCCCGCCCGCGCCCGGCCGTGCCCCGGCCAGGCCGATGGCCCGCGGGTGCTGGCCCGGTCGGAGTCCGCCGGCGCCACCCACACCTTCGCCGCCGCCTGCCGTCAGCGTGGGGTCGGGTTCTCCTTCGGCTTCCCCGTCGACTTCCGGATCAAGGACATCGTCGACCTCATCCCCCAGGAGTGCTGGCACCCGGCCATCGAGACCGACGGGCTGCGTGAGGGAGCCTGGGTCGCCGAGGTTACCGACAACGTCGACCTGACGGCCTGGCCGGAAGGTTCGCGGTTGATCCTGCGCAAGGAACACCCCCACCCCGGCGCGCAGCTGACCTTCACCGACGCAGGCGGCATGCGGATCACCGCGTTCCTGACCGACACACCCCCGGGCGTGGTCCCCGGGCAGATCGCCGGCCTGGAACTGCGTCACCGCCAGCACGCCCGCGTCGAGGACCGCATCCGCCAGGCCAAGGCCACCGGGCTGCGGAACCTGCCCTGCCGTGCGTGGAACGAGAACGCCGCCTGGCTCGAGGTCGTCCTGATGGCCACCGACCTGATCGCCTGGACCAAGCTCCTCGCCTTCGCCGACAACCCCGCCCTGGCCAGGTGCGAGATCGCCGCGTTCCGCTACCGCATCCTGCACGTCGCCGCCCGCATCACCCACGGAGCCCGGCAGACCCGTCTGCGCATCGACAAGACCTGGGCCTGGGCCGCTGCGATCGCCACCGGCTGGGGCCGACTACGCACCGCGTTCGGCTGAGAGCCGAACCCCTGTCCCTACGACCCAGGACCTCGGAACCCGCCCACTCGGCGCGACAGCCGGGCCCTTGCCATACCCCCGACCCGCCCGGGTGACCTGGACCACTCAAAATCGGCGATCCGGACTCCACCCACCGGC
>NZ_JBHSRC010000016.1:0-2753 GCF_042658805.1 Quadrisphaera sp. GCM10027208 | reverse complement strand
CTGGACCATCAACAAGCCCAGTTTCCCGCACCAGACGGGCACTTCCGTCCATCTACCGCCCCGTGTCGACCCACCCGCGTGAAACGCCGAGGTTAGGCTCGGTGGGTGGCGTGGGTTCGGCGGGTGCGGACGGCCTCGGGCGCGACGGCCGTGCAGATCGCCGAGTACGTCGATGGGCGGCGGCGGATCGTGGCGCACCTGGGCTCGGCTCGTACCGAGGCGGAACTGGGGCTGCTGCTCGAGCAGGCTCGTGGGCTGCTGGCTGACGCCGCGCAGGGCGAGCTCGATTTGGGGGTCGAGGCCACCGCGCGCAGGGCCCGGCTGGCCCCTGCCGCGCCGCAGGCGGCGTTGTTCGGTGGGGCTGCCCGGCCCAGCGAGAGGGTCCAAGAAGCCCGCGTCGCGGCCCCGCGGGTGGTCGGCACCTGCTCACGGCTGTTGTTCGACGTGCTCGCGGAGGTCTACGGCTCGCTGGGGTTCACTGCTGTCGGGGACGAGACGTTCCGGGACCTGGTGATCGCTCGGATCGTGGAGCCGACCTCGATCCTGGACGCCGGGCGGGTGCTGGTCGACCTGGGTGGGGCGCCGGCCAGCGAGAAGACGATGCGCCGCACCCTGACCCGGTGCGTCGGGCGGGGTTACCGCGACCAGGTCGCGGCCGCGTGCTTCACCCACGCCGTCACCGGCGGTGACGTGTCGCTGTGCCTGTACGACGTCACCACGCTGTACTTCGAGGCGGAAAAGGAAGACGACCTGCGCAAGGTCGGCTATTCCAAGGAACGCCGGGTCGACCCGCAGATCGTGGTCGGGCTGCTGGTCGACCGCCGGGGGTTCCCCCTGGAGATCGGCTGCTTCGAGGGCAACACGGCCGAGACCGCCACGATCGTGCCGATCATCCGCACCTTCCAGGACCGCCACGGCCTGGCCGACATGGTTGTGGTCGCCGACGCCGGAATGCTCTCGGCGGCGAACCTGCGTGAACTGGACGAGGCGGACCTGAGGTTCATCGTCGGGTCCCGGGCCACCAAGGCCCCCACGGACCTGGCCTCCCACTTCCGCTGGCACGGCGACGCCTTCACCGACGGGCAGGTCATCGACACCATCACCCCGAAGAACCGGCACATCATCGAGAACAACCCGAAGATCAAGACCGAGCCGGTCTGGGATCCCCAACGGCATCCCGGCTCCTGGCGGGCGGTCTGGGCCTACTCGGCCAAACGCGCCGCGCGGGACACCAAGACCCTCACCTTGCAAGAGAACCGCGCCCGTGCCGTCGTGGCCGGGGACAAGGCAGCCCGCACCCCGCGGTTCGTCAAGACCAGTAACGGCACCAGAAGTCTGGACGACGCGTCGCTGGCCCGCGCCCGGCGACTGGTCGGACTCAAGGGCTACGTCACCAACATCAGTGCCCAGGTGATGCCCGCCGCCGAGGTGATCGCCAGCTACCACGACCTGTGGCACGTGGAGCAGTCCTTCCGGATGTCCAAGACCGACCTGCGCGCCCGGCCGATGTTCCACCACACCCGCGAGGCGATCGAGGCCCACCTGACCATCGTGTTCGCAGCCCTGGCCGTCAGCCGAGAGATCCAGAACCGGACTGGGCTCGCCATCCGCAACGTCTTGCGCCAGCTGCGGCCGCTGCGCTCAGCCACCATCGCGATCAACGGCACCGAGCAGACCTTCCCACCCGCGATCCCCGCCGACAAACAGCCGATCCTCGACGCACTACGACAACGAGGCCTCAGGCACTAAGCCCAATGACCGAAGTCAGGGCCGATCCTCGACGCACTACGACAACGAGGCCTCAGGCACTAAGCCCAATGACCGAAGTCAGGTGAAGACGTCGACGATTGTAGAACACTTCGATGTACTGGGCAATAGCTGCGGGCCCTTTTCCGGGTCGGGAACACGGTGCGGTACCCGACGACGGCCTTGGAGTAGCAGTCGATCACGGTCGCCAGGTATAGCCAGCCCTCCCAGGTGCGCACGAAGGTGATGTCGCCGACGAGCTTGCACCCGGTGCCTCGGCGGTGAAGTCCCGCCGCAGGTGGTCGGCGACCCTGCTGTGGTCCTGGCCGTCGCGCACCGTGGTCCTCCGGTAGGCCCGCGGCTGGCAGGCCACCAGGTTCTCGGTGCGCATGATGTCCCTGACCAGGTCCAGCCCGGCGCTGGCGACCTCGGGGTCCTCGCTGCGGGACAGCACCGCGTGCACCCGCCGCGCCCCGTACGTGCCGCGGCCGGCAGCGAACGCGGCGCGCACGTGCTCGGTGACCGTGGCCCGGCGCAGCGCCCGCGCCGAGGGCAGGGCCTTGCAGCAGTCGTAGTAGCCCGAGCGGGACACCTCCAACACGGCGCACATCCGGGTCAGCGGCAACTGCTCCACCGGCGCGCGGGCACGAGCCTGGGAGGCGTAGTAGTCCTGCTCCGCGGCAATGAACGTGTAACGCTCGCTCACTGCTCCTCCCTCGCGAAGTAGGCCGCGGCTTTTTTTAGGAAGGCCACTTCCAGCCGCAACTCACGGGCCTCCCTCTCCAGCTCGCGTAACCGCGCCCGCTCCGGCACCGACAACTCCTCACTCACAGGATGCTGTTCACGGTACTTCGCGACCCAGTTACCCAACGTCCCCGCATTGATACCAAGATCCCGAACAACCTCCGCAATCGGGCTCTTCGCAGTTGACGGTGTAGGTGGCGACGGCGCGTCGTTGGCCGGGTAGGGGTCGAGGTCTTCCGATGATGGGAGTTCTGACGCTGCCC
>NZ_JBHSRC010000015.1:0-3070 GCF_042658805.1 Quadrisphaera sp. GCM10027208 | reverse complement strand
GCCCACTCGGCGCGACAGCCGGGCCCTTGCCATACCCCCGACCCGCCCGGGTGACCTGGACCACTCAAAATCGGCGATCCGGACTCCACCCACCGGCCGCATGAAAGACCGAGGCTAACGGCCTCTTCACGGTATTCCTGAGTGAACTTCCGATACTTAGACATCAACGACCCCTTCTGTCAGGAGGAATACTCCCCCCTCGGGCCACTATCCGGCGGGAAGGACACACCCCACTGGGCGATGTGCCGCTACGACGGGCACCGGGTCGGCGAGTCCACCGTACTGCGCCCACTGCGGGACGAGGGCCTGCTGCTGGAGGCGAACTACCAGCGCGAACGGCGCCAGCACGCCGCCCGGCGCAAGGCCGCGTTCGCGACCGAACCGACTGGCCCGAACCAGGTCTGGCAGCTGGACTTCTCTGAGTTCGAGACCACCACCGGCGGGACGTGGCGCCTGGCCGGGTGCCGGGGGACTACTGGTCCAAGTACGAGCACTCCTGGCACACGTCCCCGATACGAGCACTCCTGGCACACGTGCCCGACCGCGAACCAGCACGACGCGATCGCCGCGGTCGAGCTCGCCCTGGCCGACTACGAGGCAACGTTCGGCCGCCCGCTGATCGAAGCCTGCGACGTCGACGCCGATGGGAACGTCATGTCCACCGTCGCGCTCGTCATCGACAACGGCGGACCGTTCCGATCCTTCCGGTTCGAGGCGTTCATCGCCACCCACCCCGAGATCCGCCACGTCCGCACCGCCGTCAAGAGCCCGGGCCAGAACGGCTCACGCGAGCGCGGCTTCGGCTGCCTGAAGTACGAACGCCTCCACCTCGAAGAGACCAACGACACGCTGGACCTCGTCGCGCACGCCGACGACTACGGGGTCGAGTACAACACCGTCCGCCCGCACGAGGCCATCGCCTGGAACCGCCCCCTGGACGTCCACCTCGGCCTCGCCGACCCCTCACCGCCAACTCTCCCGAACACGAACCCCTGCCATCTGCTTGACGCGGGACACCCTGAACCAAGCCCGTGACCTCACTCCCATGAGCAGAACTACCCGATACAGTCATGACCACCGAGGTCACGGGCCAACGACGCGCCAGACCCATCTGCCCGGTCAAGTACGGAGAGCCAGAAAACCTCACGGTCAACCACAAGATCATTCACTGGATTACGCCAGCCCCGGAGACCCCCATGCTGGTGCGCCTGCGTAGTGGCGAATCCGGTAGACGTCGGGCACACTGGTCTGCGTGGAACGCGAACGAGGTTTCGGTGTCCTGGGCGCGTTTGCGGTTGCATTCCTCGCCACGGCCGACCTTCCAACCCGTGTCACCCTCTTCGAGCAGAGCGGCACAGCCTACCTCGTCGGCGGCCTGGCCTACTTTCTTGTCATAGTTGCAGCCGGCCTGCTCGCCGTAAGGCTGCGACTAGACCTATCGACACAAGCGGGTGTGCTGAGATCGGGCCGGACGGTGCCGATCGTCATGTGGTGGCTGCTGGCGTGGGGGGCCATTAGCCTCATCCTCCACGGCGCGCCTGCCGGTGAGGAGACCGTGCAGACAATTCTCTGTCTGTGGTTGTTCGTCGTCGGCATGTGGTACGTCGCGCACACCACCACGTCTCGCGGGATAGTTCAAACTGAACGGTGGTATCCCCGGGCCGGGTGGATGCTGGCGCTGTTCTACGGGATATCCCTCGTAGTATATGGCTTTGGTTCTGATGAGTTTATCGGCCGGCGTTCCTTCGGAATGGTCGCCGCACTCCTGATCGCCTGGCTTGCCGGACAGTGGACGCACTTACGACCAGTTCACCGCCTCCTGTCGTTCATACTCCTTGCTGAGACCGCGCTGAGCGGGTCCCGAACTGCTACGGCTATCGCCTTTGTCGTCTTCGCAGCGGCGTCACTGTCGAAGACCGCAAAGACTGGCCAGTTGATATTCCGTGTCGTCGCTGGCATCGCCGCATTCGCCGCTGCCGTGTTGTACTATCAACCTCTGCAGGACCGGTTCAGCACCGGCGATCTCAGCCTCGTTGCCTTCGGAATCCCGATCAACGTAGAAGGCCGGGTCGTATTATGGGCCGGACTCCTTCGCTATGGCGAAGTGGCACCGTGGACAGGGCAGGGCCTCGGGGCCTCCCAGGCGATCGTGCGTGACTTAACAAGTGGCCGTATTAACCAGCCGCACAATGAATTCCTGAGACTGTGGGTCGACCTTGGATACATCGGCTTAGGCCTCGTCTTGCTCGGCCTGATCACGCTCGCTGCGCGAATCTGGTGGCTCGTACGCATCGACACCGATCATCGGCCCACGCATGCGTCGGCGCTTCTGATGCTCGCCGCGTTGATTGCGTTCTTCGCTACAGACAACCCACTGGTGTACATCTTCGCAATCATCCCGACGGCAGTAACTGTCGGGCAATCACTCTCTTTCGGTCGGGGCCTTGGGTACCCCACACGATCGAGCGCGACGGGTGGTCCGAGACCAGCGTCAGGTACTGCTGCCCGTGGCGCCAGGACGCCTTCTTCACGCCGATGATGAACAGGTTCTCCAGTCGGTGCCGGCCGAGCTTGTCGCCCAGGACGCGGTCCATAATTCCGCCCGGCGGTGCCCCAGTTAGTCTGGCTCTTCACATTCGGGGGTGTAGCGGGGTGGCGCGTCGGCCGGGGTAGAGGTCGGGGTCTCCGGGGGATGGAGGTTCCAACCCCGCCCGTCCGGGAGACCTCGACGCGCCTCCCAGTACACCTTGATTCGGCTCACCGAGCAGTTACCGAACCACGGCGCGTCGCTGACGTGCACCAATACCAGTATTGGCCGGTTAGCCGTGGTGTGGGGTGTGGGGTCTCGACGGACAGTGGCCCGGTAGGGAGAATGTCTCCTGGAAGGGGAGGGCCGTTATGGCAAAGTACAGGAAATTCACGCCTGAGTACCGCGAGGAGGCGGTGAAGCAGGTGGTGGAGTCGAGCAGGCCGATTGCGGGCTCTTCACGATTGAGGGTGTAGTCGCGGTCTGAAGCCTCCGGTCTCGAGCAGGGACCGCGCGATGTAGTTGGTCAGGTTGCGGAAGCCG
>NZ_JBHSRC010000014.1:0-19618 GCF_042658805.1 Quadrisphaera sp. GCM10027208 | reverse complement strand
GGTGGGCCGCGGCCCGTGGCGTGGCGGTCGCGGCGAGCCGCAGTGCCACCGCGACCGCCCCGGCCGCCGCCGGAGCGGTCGCCAGCGCCCAGGCCCCGGGCAGCGCCGTCACGCCCATGGCGGCCGCCGTGGCCGCGAGCGCCCCCGCGGCCACCCACCAGACCACCCGGCTGCGGAGGCCTCCGGCCACTCGGCCGTGCAGCGCCGCGGTCGCCGCGCACCCCAGCAGCAGGAGCACCACCGGCAGCGAGCCGCCGTCGAGCCGGACGGCGAGCGAGAGCAGGACCGCAAGGCCGAGCAGCGTGGCCGCGGCGAAGCCGAGCAGCGCGCGCTCGGCGCCCCTCTGGCGCAACGGAGGCGCACCGCGCAGCGCACCGACCGCCGAGCCGGCGACCGTGGCGACGCAGACCGCGATCCTGCCGCCGGCGCCGTCCAGGTCGTCGGCGAGGGCGAGCCCGGCGAGCACCGGCACGGCGGGGAGCAGCGCCGCCGCGGCCACCGTGCCGGCGCGCACGCGGGTCGTCGCCCCCCAGCTCCCGAGCACGACGGCGGCGACGGCGAGGCCCGCCGCGGCGTACGCGGCGGGGTCGACGGTGCCGCCGAGCAGGCCGGTGCGGCGCACCGCCCACACGTCGAGGAGTACGAGCACCACCCCGAACGACCCGACCGCCTCGGCCGTCGACGGCAGCCGCAGCCGGCGCGCGCCGCCGGCCGCGGCGAGCACGGCGACCGTGCCGGTGCCGACCACCGCGGCCCGCCCGGCGAGCCCGAAGGACTGCCAGGAGAAGAAGAGGAACACGATCGCCGCCACCGACAGCAGCAGCGCGCCGAGCCCGACGAGCAGCGACTGGACGCCGAGCCCCCGCCGGACGGCCGCCGGTGGTGGTGGTGGTGGTGGCGGCGGCAGCACCGGGCCGTGCGCCGCCGTGGGAGCGGTCGGGGCGGCCGGGCGGGCCGCGGCGCGGCGGGCCGCCTGCTCCTCGGCCAGCACCTGCACGAGCCGGCGCCGCTCCGCCAGCCCTCGGTCCAGCGCGGCGTCCAGCTCGGTGGAGACCCGGAACAGCTCGACCGCGGTGGGGCCGACGAGCTCCAGGTCGCACGCGGGGCAGTAGGGGCCCTTCAGCGGCCCATCGCACGAGGGACACCGGCCGGGGTCGGCGTACCGCACACGGGCCGGCCCGTCCGCAGGTGGTGGCATACCCGGCAGTGTGGCGCAGGACGACGCTCCCACGCGGGCAGCCGGGCCGACCGGTGGACGGGCGTCACGCCGGGACCGTGACCGTCCGCGGCCCGGCCTTCAGGACGGCGCTGGGCAGCTCGTGGCCGACGACGTCCTGGGCGTAGCGGGCCACCTCCAGCAGGGCCTCGAGGTCCACGCCGGTCGCCACCCCCATGTCCTCGAGCATGTGCACGACCTCCTCGGTCGCCACGTTGCCGGAGGCTCCCGGCGCGTACGGGCAGCCGCCGAGCCCGCCGACGCTGGCGTCGAACTCGGTCGCGCCGTGCTCCATCGCGGTGAGGATGTTGGCCAGCGCCGTGCCGCGGGTGTTGTGGAAGTGCAGCAGGAACGGGGTGCCGGCGTGCGTGGCCAGGTAGCCGTCGACGAGGGCGGCGACCCGGCCGGGGGTGGCGACGCCGGTGGTGTCCCCGAACGCGATCCGGTCCGCGCCGTCCGCTACCGCCCGCCGGACGACGTCGAGCACCCGGGACGTCGGCACCTCCCCCTCGTAGGGGCAGCCGAACGACGTGGAGACGATGACCTCGAGCGTGCCGCCGGCGTCGTGGACGTGCTGGACGACGCCGGCGATGTCGTCGAGGGACTCCGCGGTCGAGCGGTTGACGTTCTTGCGGTTGTGCGTGTCGGAGGCCGACACCACCATCTCGAGCTCGGTGAACCCGGCGGCGATGGCGCGCTGGGCGCCCTTGAGGTTCGGCACCAGCGCCGAGTAGCGGACGTCGGGGTGCTTGCGCGCCCGCGCCCACACCTCCTCGGCGTCGGCCATCTGCGGGATCGCCCGCGGGTGCACGAAGCTCACCGCCTCGATCCGGCGCAGCCCGGTGCCCGGCAGCAGGTCGAGCAGCCGCACCTTCGCGTCGGTGGGGACCGGCGCCTCGTTCTGCAGCCCGTCGCGCGGACCGACCTCGCGCAGGCTGACCCGCTCCGGCCAGGTGCCCATGGCGTCCTCCTCCGTGCTCGTCGTCCAGTGCTCGTCGTCCAGTGCTCGTCCGGTACTCGTCAGACCCCTGGCCAGCGCGGGGTCCGCTTCTCGGCGAACGCCCGCACCCCCTCGGCCCGGTCCTGGCTGAACGCGGTCGCCCGCCACGCGGCGTCCTCGACCTCGAGCCCGGTGGCGAGGTCGACGTCCAGGCCCAGGCGCATCGCCCGCTTGGCGTTGCGGACCCCGACCGGGGAGTTCGCGGCGATCGCGCGGGCCACCTCGAGGGCGACGTCCCGGGCCGCGCCCGGCTCGGTGAGCCGGTCGACCAGCCCGAGCCGGTGGGCCTCGGCGGCGTCGACGCGGCGGGCGGTGAAGACGAGGTCGGCGGCCCGTGACCAGCCGAGGCGGCGGGTCAGCAGCTGGGTGCCGCCGCCACCGGGGACGACGCCGACGGACACCTCGGGCAGGCCGAGGACGGCGGTCGGGTCGGCGACGACGAGGTCGCACGCCAGGGCGATCTCGCAGCCGCCGCCGAGGGCGAACCCGGCGACGGCGGCGACCGCCGGCACCGGCAGGTCGAGGACGCCGCGGTAGGCGGCGCGGGTGACGTCGCGCTGGCGGCGCAGGTCGTCGTCGGTGAAGGTGTTGCGCTCCTTGAGGTCCGCGCCGACGCAGAACGCCTTCGGCTGGCTGGAGCTGACGACGACGGCGCGCACCGTGCGGTCCTGCGCGAGGTGCGCGGTGGCGGTGGCGAGCTCGGCGGCGAGCGCGGTCGACACGGCGTTCATCGCCTCGGGCCGGTCCAGGACGATCTCGGCGACGTGCTCGCCGTGGCGGTCCACGCGGATCACACCGGGCAGGCTACCCGCGCCCCCGGCGGCCGGTAGTCAGGCGCTGCGGCGGGTGCTGCGCCGCAGGACCGCCGGGGTCACCGCGCCGATACCCCGCAGGGTCCGCCGGTGCAGCGGGGTGACCTCGAAGCCGCTCGCCGCGCCGAGCCGGGCCGCGGTGGTCTCGTCGACGAGGACCGTCCCGGGCGCGGCGATGCCGGTCAGCCGCGACGCCCGGTTCACCGTCGTGCCGAACACGTCCCCGAGCCGGGCCACGACCGGCCCGGTCGCCATCCCGACCCGGACGTCGGGCAGCACCTCGTCCTCGGCCATCGCCTCGGCGATGTCGAGGGCGATCCCGCCCGCGGCCGGCGTCGACGTCGAGACGAACAGCACCTCGTCGCCGACCGTCTTGACCACCCGGCCGCCGTGCGCGGAGACGATGTCGGACGTCGTCGCCTCGAACCGCTGCACCAGCCCGGCCAGCTCCCGTTCGCTGGCCCGGCGCACGATCCGGGTGAACGACACGAGGTCGGCGAACCCGACCGTGCGCACCGGCCCGGGGTGCGCGCCCGCGTCCGCCTCGGCGTCCGAGATCATCCGGGCCGCCGCCGAGGCCAGGTGCCGCCGCCACGCGTAGGTGAGCAGCGGCTCGGTGCGCTCGAGCACCTCGGCCAGGACGACGCCGACCTGCTGCGCGACCTCGACGTCCGGGGCGGCGTGGTCCTCCTCGGTGAGGGACTCGGCGACGAGCTGGATCTGCCAGTTCGCCAGCCGGTCCGCGGTGCGGCCCATCGCCCGGGTCAGCCCGAGCGCGGTCTCCTCGTCGATCACCCCGTCGCGGACCAGCCCGACCATCGCGCGCAGCGCCTCGACGTCGGCCTCGGTGAACGCCTGCGCCGCGTCCCCGACGTTCGGGAACCCCAGCGCCCGCCAGAACTTTCGCGCCGACAGCAGCGACGTGCCGACCGCGCCGGACACCTCCCGGCGGCGCAGCTCACGCTCGGCGCCGAGCAGCCGCCGCTCGACGGCCTTCGCCGACTCCGACAGCCTCGCCTCGGGGACCTGCGGGTCCGGGTCGACGGGGCTCACCGCACGTCCCCGCTCACGGTGTCCCTCCGCTCACGTCCCGACCCCCGCGTGCACGACGTCCCCGGCGGACAGCGCGTGCCGCTCGCCCGCGGCGTCCCGGACGACGAGCCGGCCGTCGTCGTCCAGCTCCTCGGCCGTGCCAACCACCTCCCCGGCCGGCAGGACCACCCGGACGGCGCGGCCCAGGGTCCAGCAGGACTCGCGGACCTCGGCGGCCAGCCCGGACGCCGTCACGTCGCCGTCCGCGGCCACCCACCGGACGTAGCGGTCGGCGACGGCGCGCAGGACGGCGCGCAGGACGGTGTCGCGGTCGGTCGTCGCCGACCCGGCCAGCCGCAGGGAGGTCGCGGTCGGCACCGGCAGCTCGGCGCGGGTCTGGGTGACGTTGAGGCCGATCCCGACGACGAGCGCGCCCTGGCCGGGGACGGCCTCGGCGAGGATGCCGGCGACCTTGCGGACGTCGTCCGGGCCGGTGTCCGGGACGTCGTCCGGGCCGGTGTCCGGGACCTCGACGAGCACGTCGTTCGGCCACTTCACCCCGGCGCGCACCCCGGCGACCCGGTGCACGGCCGCGGCGACCGCCGTCCCGGCCAGCAGCGGAAGCCAGGACCACCGCCGGGCCGGCACGTCCGGGCGCAGCAGCACCGACACCGCGATCGAGGAGCGCTCCGGAGCCTGCCAAGTGCGGGCGAGCCGGCCGCGGCCGGCGACCTGGTGGTCGGTGGCCAGCACGGACAGGTCCGGGTAGCCGGCCGGGTCGGCGGCCGCCGCGGCGAGCAGGTCGGCGTTCGTCGAGCCGGTCCGCGGGGCGACGTCCAGGCGGGCGAACGGACCGGGCGGAGCGAGCAGGGCGGCGCGCAGGGCGTCCTCGCGCAGCGGGGGGCGGTCCAGGTCGCCCCACGGTGTGCCCACGGCGATCACTGTAGGCGGACGCGACGTACGTCACGTGAGCGGGCCGGGGCCCCGCACTAGGCTCCGGGCTGCCCGCCCCACCGCACGCCTGCCGGCGTCCCGCGCGACCCCGAGGAGACCGCCATGGCCCACCCGGCGCCCGAGCCGCACGTCGACCCCGCCGCCGCGGGAGGCACCGAGGTCCCCGCGGACATCGACATCCACACCAGTGCCGGCAAGCTCGCCGACCTGCTTCGGCGCACCGAGGAGGCCGTGCACGCCGGGTCCGCCGGGGTGGACAAGCAGCACGCCAAGGGCAAGAAGACGGCCCGCGAGCGGATCGACATGCTGCTCGACGAGGGGTCCTTCACCGAGCTCGACGCCCTCGCCCGGCACCGCTCGACGAACTTCGGTCAGCAGGCCAACCGCCCCTACGGGGACGGCGTCGTCACCGGCTACGGCACCGTCGACGGCCGGCCGGTGTGCGTGTTCGCCCAGGACTTCACCGTGTTCGGCGGGTCCCTCGGCGAGGTGTTCGGGGAGAAGATCGTCAAGGTGATGGACCTGGCGATGAAGACGGGCTGCCCGGTCGTCGGCATCAACGACTCCGGCGGCGCCCGGATCCAGGAGGGGGTGGTGTCCCTCGGCCTGTACGGGGAGATCTTCCGGCGGAACGTGCTGGCCTCCGGCGTCGTCCCGCAGATCTCCCTGATCATGGGACCGTGCGCCGGCGGCGCCGTGTACTCCCCGGCGATCACCGACTTCACCGTGATGGTCGACCAGACCTCGCACATGTTCATCACCGGCCCGGACGTCATCAAGACGGTGACCGGCGAGGACGTCGGGATGGAGGAGCTCGGCGGCGCCCGCACCCACAACACGACGTCCGGGAACGCGCACTACCTGGCCACCGACGAGGACGACGCGGTCGCCTACGTCAAGGAGCTGCTCAGCCACCTGCCGAGCAACAACCTGTCCGACCCGCCGGTGTTCGACGCCGACGTCGACCTCGAGGTCACCGAGGAGGACCGCGAGCTCGACACGTTCGTCCCGGACTCCCCGAACCAGCCGTACGACATGCACACGGTCATCGAGCACGTGCTCGATGATGGGGACTTCCTCGAGGTGCAGCCGCTGTTCGCGCCCAACATCGTCGTCGGGTTCGGCCGGGTCGAGGGCCGGTCCGTCGGCGTCGTCGCCAACCAGCCGCTGCAGCTCGCCGGCACCCTGGACATCGACGCCTCGGAGAAGGCGGCCCGGTTCGTGCGGACCTGCGACGCGTTCAACGTGCCGGTGCTGACGTTCGTCGACGTCCCCGGCTTCCTGCCCGGGACCGACCAGGAGTACGGCGGGATCATCCGCCGCGGCGCCAAGCTCCTGTACGCCTACGCCGAGGCCACCGTCCCGCTCGTCACCGTCATCACCCGCAAGGCCTACGGCGGTGCGTACGACGTCATGGGGTCCAAGCACCTCGGCGCCGACGTCAACCTCGCCTGGCCGACCGCGCAGATCGCCGTCATGGGCGCGCAGGGCGCGGTGAACATCCTGTACCGCAACCGGCTCAAGGAGGCCGCGGACGCCGGGCAGGACGTCGACGCCCTGCGCCAGCAGCTCATCACCGAGTACGAGGACACCCTCGCCAACCCCTACGTGGCCGCCGAACGGGGGTACGTGGACGCGGTGATCCCGCCGTCGGCGACCCGGGTCGAGGTGGTCAAGGCGCTGCGGATGCTCCGCTCGAAGCGGGAGACCCTGCCGCCCAAGAAGCACGGCAACATCCCCCTCTGACCCGCCCCCCTACCCCCCTACCCCCGTACCCCCTCCGTGATCATGCAATCCCGCCACCCCCTGGCACCCCTCTCGGTGATCATGCAATCCCGCCACCCCCTGGCGCCCCTCTCGGTGATCATGCAATCCCGCCACCCTCGCGCCCCAGCCCCCGCTTCGCAGAATGCTGGGTTGCGGGCGCGACACGCCGGTAAAGAGGTGCCGAAGGCAGCATTCTGTGGACGGACCGCTCGCCACTACCCTCAGGCCATGGACGGCAACACGACGGGGCCCGAGCCCACCCCGCACCTGCGCGTCGTGCGGGGCGAGCCCACCGCGGAGGAGCTCGCCGCGCTGGTCACGGTGCTCGCCGCGGCGGCCAGTGCCTCCCACGGCCCGGCGGACGACGAACCGACCTCGGCGTGGAACGACCGGCTGGCATGGGCGCGTCCCCCGCTGCGGCCCGGCCCCAGCGCCTGGCGCACGTCCGCCTGGCCCCGCTAACCGACCTCCCGCTCAGGCCCGGTGCTCGGGCGGGCGCTCCTCGTCGTCCGGGCGCCCCTCGTCGTCCGGGCGCTCCTCGTCGTCCGGACGCCCCTCGTCGTCCGGAGAAACCGGGCGATCGACGTCCGGACGTTCCGGCGCCCGGTGCCCGGGCCGGCGGCCGCCCTCGACGAGAAGTGTCACCAGCTCGTGGTAGTTCTGGATCGCCCCGCGGAGCTCCTCGGTCGTCGCCACGTCACCGCTGTCGTGGTGCCGGCGGCGGGCGCCGTGCGCGGCCCGGTAGCGCTCGGCAACCTCCGGGTGGTCGGCGGCCATGAGCTCGGCGCGGGAGGTGAAGTCGTGCCCGGAGTAGCCACGAGCCACGCCACTACGGCAACGGCGAGCAGGACGACGACCACGAGGATGATCCACGTCGTGGTGTCCATGATCTGATACATGCCCGCCGACTGGCTGATCAAACCCGTCCGTGGTCTCGACCGGCCTGTCGGGCGCCGCGGGTAGGGTCCGCGAGCGTGACCGACACCCCGCGCCCACGCACCCCGATCGACGACCTGGCCGACCGCTACGTCGACGAGTACGCCGCCCTGGACCCCATCGCCGCGACCGCGATCGGCGTCCAGGGGCACGACGACCGGCTCACCGACTACTCCCCCGACGGCGTCGCCGAGCGGGCCGAGCTGCACCGCCGCACGCTGGCCGCGCTCGACACGCTCGAGCCGGCCGACGACACCGACCGGATCACCGTCGCGGCGATGCGCGACCGGCTCGGCCTGGCCCTCGAGCTGCACGACGCCGGCCTCGACCTGGCACCGCTCAACGTCATCCACTCACCGGTGCAGGACCTGCGCGACGTCTTCGACCTGATGCCGACCGCGACCGCCGAGGACTGGGCCGTGGTGGCCCGCCGGCTCACCGCGATGCCGGACGCCGTCGCAGGGTACGTCGAGTCGCTGCGCCGGGCCGCGGCGTCCGGGCGGGCACCGGCGCGCCGCCAGGTCGAGGCGGCCGCCGGGCAGGCAGAGCAGTTCGGGGACGGCGAGTCGGGGTTCTTCGTCACCCTCGCCGGCCAGGCCGGCGGGTCCGGGACGGCGGACGGCGCGGTGGCCGCGGACCTGGACCGTGCGGCGTCCGCAGCCGCCGAGGCCTACCGCGACCTGACCCGGTACCTGCGCGAGGAGCTGCTGCCCGCCGCCCGGGAGGAGGACGCCGTCGGCCGCGAGGAGTACGCGCTGTGGTCCCGGGAGTTCGTCGGCGCCCGCATCGACCTGGAGGAGACCTACGCCTGGGGGCAGGAGGAGCTCGCGCGCATCGAGGCCGAGATGCGGGACGTCGCCCAGCAGATCGTCCCGGGCGGGTCGGTGCAGGACGCCGTCGCCGCGCTGAACGCCGACCCGAAACGCATGATCCGGGGCACGGAGGCGTTCCGGGAGTGGATGCAGGCCAAGGCCGACGAGGCGATCGCCGCGCTCGCCGACGTCCACTTCGACATCCCGGAGCCGGTCCGCCGGATCGAGGCCCGGATCGCCCCGACGAGCTCGGGTGGCATCTACTACACCGGGCCGACCGAGGACTTCTCCCGCCCGGGCCGGATGTGGTGGTCAGTGCCCGAGGGCGTCGACACCTTCGGCACCTGGCAGCAGACGACGACCGTGTTCCACGAGGGCGTGCCGGGCCATCACCTGCAGATCGCCCAGACGATGTACCGCTCCGAAGTGCTCAACCGGTGGCGCCGGACGATGGCGTGGTGCTCGGGGCACGGCGAGGGGTGGGCGCTGTACGCCGAGCGGCTCATGGCCGACCTCGGCTGGCTCGACGACCCGGGCGACCGGCTCGGGATGCTCGACGGGTCGGCGTTCCGGGCGATGCGGGTGGTGGTCGACATCGGGCTGCACTGCGGCTTCGAGGCACCGGCCGAGGTCGGTGGCGGCCGCTGGAACGCCGACACCATGTGGCAGTTCATGCGGGCGCACACCCTCGAGGACGAGGCGTTCCTGCGCTTCGAGCACCTGCGCTACCTCGGCTGGCCGGGGCAGGCGCCGTCCTACAAGGTCGGCGAGCGGCTGTGGCTGGCGCTGCGCGAGGAGGTCCGGGCGCGGGAGGGCGACGCGTTCGACCTCAAGGCGTTCCACCGCCGGGCCCTGGACGTCGGGTCCGTGCCCCTCGACGTCCTGCGCACCGCCCTCCTCTCCCCCAACTCCCCGTGATCATGCAATCCCGCCACCCCACCGCCCCCCAACCTCGTCGGTGATCATGCAATCCCGCCACCCCACCGCCCCCCAACCTCGTCGGTGATCATGCAATCCCGCCACCCCGTGACCGACCTGTCGCTCGTCCTTGCCTCCGCGTCCCCAGCGCGTCTGGCCACCCTGCGGCAGGCGGGCGTGGAGCCGGTCGTGCTCGTGTCGTCCGTCGACGAGGAGGCGGTCGTCGCGCGCTACGGCGTCACCGACGCCCACGACGTCGCGCTCGTCCTGGCCCGCGCCAAGGCCGAGGACGTCGCGGCCACCGACGACCTGCCCGACGGGTGCGTCGTCCTGGGCTGCGACTCGGTGCTCGACCTGGACGGCGAGGTGCACGGCAAGCCCGCGGACGCCGCCGAGGCAACGGCCCGCTGGCAGCGGATGCGGGGCCGCTCCGGCGTCCTGCACACCGGGCACTGGCTCGTCGACGTCCGGGACGATGCGGACGGCGGGACCGGCGCCACGCTGGGGGCGGTCGCCTCGACGACGGTGCACTTCGCGGACGTCTCCGACGAGGAGATCGCAGCCTACGTCGCGACCGGGGAGCCGCTGCGGGTGGCGGGGGCGTTCACGATCGACGGGCTCGGTGGCCCGTTCGTCCGTGGCGTCGAGGGCGACCACCACACGGTCGTCGGGCTGAGCCTGCCGCTACTGCGCGAGCTGCTCGCCGAGGTAGGTGTCCCCTGGCACCGTCTCTGGTCCACCCCTCACCCCTCCACCCCCCAACCCCCTTCGTGATCATGCAATCCCGCCACCCTGCCACTCCGCCGCCCGCTCGCAGAATGCTGGGTTGTCGGCGCGACACGCCGGGAAAGCTGCGGTGAATCCAGCATTCTGTGGCGCGATCGATCCTGCGCTCGTCGGTGCTGGGAAGGTGACGGGCAGGGACCTCAAGGCGGTCTGTGCCGCGCAACAATCAGCACTCAAGGTGCGACGACGAGTTCTCCCTGCCCGTCCTGCACATCCTCGGTCAGGTGCTCAGCTCGGTCAAGGCGTCAGCCCGAGGGTGGCGGGATTGCATGATCACCGATGAGGGGTGGGCGGCGAGGGTAGGGGGACGCCGGGGGGTCACCACAGGGGTGGAAAGGCTTCGCAAAGACTCGGCCAGCAGACCGGTCAGACCGGTTTGACGAGGCGTCCGGACGGCGAGACCTCTCGGTGACGGCGGGCGCAGCCGCCGTCCGCAGCGGGCACCCTCGGCAGCCACCGGACCCGCATCTCCTCCGGTGGCAGGTGACGCGGCACCGCGCCGTGTCGCCCAGGCTCCTGCCGGTCGTCGTCGGACACGGCCGGCAGGAGCCCCTGCGACCCAGGGCGTTCCCGGCTACGGTCCGGGGTCGTGATCACCGCCGACCGGGTCCTCGTCGTCGTCGGGCTCGCCATCGTCCTGCTCGCGCTGTCGTCCCGGCTGGTCAAGCGGCACGCCCTGAGCCCCGTCGTCCTCGCCCTCGCAGCCGGCGTCCTCGTCGGACCGCACGCCCTCGCCGTCCTCGACCCCACCACAGTCGTCCCCCGGGGGGAGCTGCTCGAGCAGACCGCACGGGTCGCCCTGGCCCTGGCCGTCTTCGACATCACCCTGCGGGTCGGCCCCCGGGACCTGCTCGCCAACCGCCGGCGGATCGCCGTCCTGCTGCTCGTCGTCATGCCAGGGATGTGGCTGATCACCGCGCTCGGCGCCAACCTGCTGCTCGGCCTGCCCCTCGGGCTCGCCCTGCTCCTGGGTGCGGCGCTGACCCCGACCGACCCGGCTGCGGCGTCGTCGCTCGTCACCGGGGTGCTGCCGGACCAGTCCCTGCCGCGGCGAGTGCGGGCGAGCCTGCAGGTGGAGTCCGCGGCCAACGACGGGCTGGCGCTGCCGTTCGTGCTGCTCGCCGGGCTCCTCGTGTCAGTTCCGATCGGGGACGCCGTCGGGCCGTGGCTCCTGGACGCCGGACGCCAGGTCGGCATCGCCCTGGCCGTCGGCACCGCGGTCGGGCTGGTGATGCGCTGGCTCACCGACCTGGCCGGGGTGGACCGGCTGGCCGAGGAGGACTGGTTCCCGCTGGCCAGCACGGGAGTCGCCCTCAGCGTGCTCGGGCTGGCGCACCTGCTCGGCGGGACCGGGGTGCTGGCCGCGTTCGCCGCGGGCCTGACGTTCTCCGAGGGGCTGCCGGAGGGGACGCGCAAGCCGATCCACGTGGTGCACCGGTCGGTCGCCAAGGTGAGTCTGGTCGTGGTGTTCCTCGTCTTCGGCACCGTGCTGCCGGTGGACCAGTGGTGGCCCGAGCTCGGGTGGGGCGGCGTGCTGTTCGCGCTGTGGGTGCTGCTGCTGCGGAGGTTCCCGGTCACGTTCCCGGCGCTGCTCGCCACCGGCACGGGACGGCTGTCGTCGGGGTTCATGGCGTGGTCCGGCCCGCTCGGGGTGGCCGGCATCTACTACCTGGCGTTCGCCGAGACGCTGCACGTACCGCAGTACGAGACGCTGTTCGCCGCCGGCAGCCTCGCCGTGACGGTGTCCATCGTCGGGCAGGCGCTGAGCGCGTCGCCGGCGGTGCACGGGTACCGGCGGCGCACGGGGCAGGTCGCACCGGAGGGCGAGGAGCTCGAGATCGAGGGCAGGCTGCCGTAAGCCGGCGGCAAGCCCGCCCGCCTCAGACCGGAGGCACCCCGCGGCGCTTCTCGGCGAAGTGCCGGTCGCGCCGGGCCGCGTACCGGAACCGCCGGACGAGCTCGTCGCGCAGGTCCGCGGGCTCGACCACGCCGTCCAGGACGAGGTCGGCGACCAGCCGCTCCAGGTCGACGTCCTGCTCGTACTCGGCGCGGCGCGCGGCGACGAACGCGGCCCGCTCCGCCTCGTCCTCGATCGCCGCAATCTTGTTGGCGTACACGGCGTTCACCGCCGCCTCCGGACCCATCACCGCGACCCGGGCGGTCGGCAGGGCCAGCGCGGCGTCCGGGCCGAACCCCGGCCCAGCCATCGCGTAAAGCCCTGCGCCGTAAGCCTTTCGGATGACGACGCTGATCTGGGGCACAGTCGCCTCGGACACCGCGGTGACCATCTTCGCGCCGTGCCGGATGATCCCGCCGCGCTCCACCTCGCTGCCGATCATGAACCCGGGCACGTCGGCGAGGTACAGCAGCGGGACGTTGAACGCGTCGCACAGCCAGATGAACCGGGCCGCCTTGTCCGCGCTGTCGGAGAACAGCACCCCGCCCTTGACCATCGAGTTGTTGGCCACCACCCCGATGGTGCGCCCCTCGAGGCGGCCGAACCCGACGACGAGCTCGGCGGCGAACAGCGGCTTGATCTCGAAGAAGGAGTCCTCGTCGACGAGGGCGTCGATGACGTCGTGGACGTCGAACGGCTGGCTCTCGATCTCGGGTACGACGTCGTCGGTGAACGGCACGGCGGGGGGCTCGGGGTGGTACGCCGGCGGCTGGTCGCGAAAGGTGGAGGGCAGGTAGGAGAAGAACAGCCGGGCCTGCTCGATGGCGTCCTCGTCGTCGGTGGCGAGCAGGTCGCCGACGCCGGAGACGGTGCAGTGCATCCGGGCACCACCCATCTCCTCCAGCGACACCTTCTCCCCGACGACCATCTCGGCCATCCGCGGGCTGCCGAGGTACATCGAGGCATTGCCCTCGACCATGATGATGACGTCGCAGAACGACGGGACGTACGCGCCGCCGGCCGCGCTGGGACCGAACAGGCAGCAGATCTGCGGCACCTTGCCGGACAGCGCGACCTGGTTGTGGAAGATGTGGCCGGCCCCGCGCCGTCCGGGGAAGACCTCGACCTGGTCGGTGATCCGGGCGCCGGCGGAGTCGACGAACCAGAACACCGGCAGCTCCTCGCGCAGCGCCGCCTCGGTGGCCCGGACGATCTTCTCCACCGTGCGGGCGCCCCACGAGCCCGCCTTCACCGTCGGGTCGTTGGCGACGACGATCGCGGGCCGGCCGTCGACGGTGCCGCGGCCGGTGACGACACCGTCGGCGGGCAGGCCCGGGGCGGTGGCGTTGGCGTAGCGGCCGTCCTCGACGAACGAGCCCTCGTCGAACAGCAGCGCGATCCGGTCCCGGACGTAGAGCTTGCCCTGGGCGGCGAGCTTGGCGGCGGCGGCCGGGGACGGCGCGGCCGAGCGGTCCCGGGCCTCGCGCAGCCGGGCGCGGACGTCCTGGACTCGCGGGTCCCTCGAGTGGCTCATCGGCGGCAGTCTCGCAGGCTCATCGGCAGACTCATCGGCACCGTCTCAGTCCACCGGCAGGCCGAGCCCGCGGGAGATGACGAGCCGCTGCACCTCCGAGGTGCCCTCGCCGATCTCCAGGATCTTGGCGTCCCGGTAGAACCGGGCCACCGGGTACTCCTCCATGAACCCGTTGCCGCCGAACACCTGGGTGGCGGTCCGGGTGGCAGCGACCGCGGCCTCGGAGGAGTACAGCTTGGCCACGGCGGCGGCCTGGCGCACCTCCTCGGCGGTGCGCCGTCCGGCGCCGTGCTCGTCACGCAGCCAGGCCGCCTTGTACGTCAGGAGCCGGGCGGCCTCCACCGCCACGGCGAGGTCAGCGACCTGGAACGCGACGCCCTGGTTGGCCCCGATCGGACGGCCGAAGGCGACACGTTCGCGGGCGTACCGCTGGGAGGCCTCCAGGCACGCCTGCGCCAGCCCGACGGCGAGCGCGGAGATCGCGATCCGGCCGTCGTCCAGGGTGGCGAGGAACTGGGAGAACCCGCGGCCCCGCTCGCCGAGCAGGTTCTCCGCCGGCACCCGGCAGGCCTCGAACGTCAGACCGTGGGTGTCCGAGGAGTGCCAGCCCAGCTTGCGGTAGGCGGGCTCGACGACGAACCCCGGCGTCCCGGCCGGGACCATGATCGCGCTGATCTCGGGGCGCCCGTCCGGGCGCTCACCGGTACGCGCGGTGACGGTGACCACCGAGGTGATCTCGGTGCCGGAGTTCGTGATGAAGGCCTTGGCGCCGGAGAGCACCCACTCCTCGCCGACGAGCTCGGCGCGGGTGCGGGTGGCGCCGGCGTCCGAGCCGGCCTCGGGCTCGGTGAGGCCGAACGCGGCCAGGGCGCGGCCGGTGACGAGGTCGGGCAGCCACCGCTGCTTCTGCTCCTGCGTGCCGAAGGTGAGGATCGGGTTGATCCCCAGGCCCACCCCGGCGGACAGCGTGATCCCGACGGACTGGTCGACCCGGCCGAGCTCCTCGATCGCCACGCACAACGAGGTGAACGCGCCGTCCTGGAGCCCGGCGCCGCCGTACTCCTCGGGGGCGACCAGGCCGAACAGGCCGAGGTCGCCCATCTTCGGTACCAGGTCGACGGGGAAGTGGGCGTCGCGGTCCCACTGCTCGACGTACGGGGCCACCTCGGCCTGCGCGAAGTCCCGGACGACGCGACGGAAGTCCTCGTGCTCGGCGGACAGCTCGAAGGCCATGCGGGGCGCTCCTCGTCGAGTGCTTGACGTTGACGTCAACGTAAAGCACGATCGGGAGGCATGGCAAGACGCAGCGGCACCCGCGAGTGGACGATCGCGCAGGTCGCGGAGGAGTTCGGCGTCACGCACCGCACGATCCGCTACTACGAGGACCAGGGGCTGATCTCGCCTGAGCGGCGCGGGACCCAGCGCGTCTTCCACCCGCGCGACCGGGTCCGCCTCGCCCTCGTGCTGCGGGGCAAGCGCATCGGGCTCGACCTGGAGAAGATCCGCCGCATCGTCGACATGTACGACGAGTCCCCCGGCGAGGTCGGCCAGCTGCGCTACCTGCTGGCGGAGGTGGCCGAGCGCCGCGCCGAGCTCGAGCAGCGCCGCGCCGACATCGAGCAGACCCTCACCGAGCTCGACGACCTCGAGACCCGGTGCCGCGCCGACCTGGCCGAGCTGGAGGGGCGGCGCCGTGGTTCGCCAGCCCCGGAGCGGGAGGTGATCGCCACGGCAGGAGGAGCGGACGTCGTCCGGCGCGGCTCGTCGTCCGAACCGGGCCGTTCCTCCTCCCCGGGTGGCGATCAGTGACGACGCCAGTGCACCCGCCGCGCCAGGCCGCGGCCCACGAGCCCGCGCTAGGCTCCGGCCCGTTCGCCGGGAGCCGCCAGACCGAGGGGACGGACCACGTGCCACACCGAGCCATCACCAAGGTGCTCATCGCCAACCGCGGCGAGATCGCCGTCCGGATCGCCCGGGCCTGCCGGGACTCCGGGATCGCGTCGGTGGCCGTCTACGCCGACCCGGACCGCGACGCCCTGCACGTCACCCTCGCCGACGAGGCGTACGCGCTGGGCGGCTCCACCCCCGTCGACTCCTACCTCGTCATCGACAAGCTGCTGGACGCCGCGCGGCGCTCCGGCGCCGACGCGGTGCACCCCGGGTACGGGTTCCTCGCCGAGAACGCCCACTTCGCCCAGGCCGTGCTGGACGCCGGACTGGTCTGGATCGGCCCGCCGCCGTCCGCGATCGACGCCCTCGGCGACAAGGTCAAGGCCCGGCACATCGCCGAGCGGGTCGGTGCCCCGCTGGTGGCCGGCACCACGGACCCGGTCTCCGGCGCCGAGGAGGTGCAGGCGTTCGCCGACGAGCACGGGCTGCCGATCGCCATCAAGGCCGCGTACGGCGGCGGCGGCCGCGGGCTCAAGGTCGTCCGGGCGCGCGAGGAGGTCGCCGAGCTGTACGACTCCGCGGTGCGCGAGGCGGTTGCGGCGTTCGGCCGCGGGGAGTGCTTCGTGGAGAAGTACCTCGACAAGCCGCGGCACGTCGAGACCCAGTGCCTGGCCGACTCCCACGGCAACGTCGTCGTCGTGTCCACCCGGGACTGCTCGCTGCAGCGCCGGCACCAGAAGCTCGTCGAGGAGGCGCCCGCGCCGTTCCTGTCGCCAGAGCAGGTCGCCGAGCTGTACCGGGCGTCCAAGGCGATCCTGCGTGAGGCCGGCTACGTCGGCGCGGGCACCTGCGAGTTCCTCGTCGGACAGGACGGCACGATCTCGTTCCTCGAGGTCAACACCCGTCTGCAGGTGGAGCACCCGGTCTCCGAGGAGGTCACCGGCATCGACCTGGTCCGCGAGCAGCTGCGCGTCGCCGCCGGCGAGGAGCTCGGCTACGACGACCCCGAGATCCGCGGGCACGCCATCGAGTTCCGCATCAACGGCGAGGACGCCGGGCGCAACTTCCTGCCCGCCCCCGGCACCGTGGCCCGGTTCGAGCCGCCGAGCGGTCCCGGCGTCCGGCTGGACTCCGGCGTGCGGGCCGGGGACGTCGTCCCGGGCGCCTTCGACTCCATGCTCGCCAAGCTGATCGTCACCGGCGCCACCCGCCGCCAGGCGCTCGAGCGCTCCCGTCGAGCCCTCGCCGAGTTCGTCGTCGAGGGGATGCCGACGGTGCTGCCGTTCCACCGCGCGGTCGTGCAGGACCCGGCGTTCGCGCCGGCCGGGGACGAGCCGTTCACCGTGCACACCCGCTGGATCGAGACGGAGTTCGACAACACCATCGAGCCGTGGACCGGTGCCGGCCCGGACGACGAGGGGCCCGGTGAGCGGGAGCGGGTCGTCGTCGAGGTCGGCGGCAAGCGGCTGGAGGTCGTGCTGCCCGCCGGGCTCGGCGGGCTGGGTGGCGGCGGTTCGGCTGGTGCGGCCAGGGCGAAGGCGCCGCGGCGCAAGCGGACCGCCGGTGGCGGCGCCGCGGCCGGCGGTGACGCGCTGACCTCGCCGATGCAGGGCACCATCGTGAAGGTCGCCGCCGAGGACGGGGCGACGGTCTCGGCCGGTGACACAGTCGTCGTCCTGGAGGCGATGAAGATGGAGCAGCCGATCACCGCCCACAAGGACGGCGTCGTGTCCGGCCTGTCCGCCCAGGTCGGCGCGACCGTCTCCGCCGGCGCCGTCCTCTGCGAGATCAAGGACGCCTGAGCGGGCCTGAGCCGGCGATCTCTGGAGCCGGACGCCCGAGGAGCTCGAGGCACTCGCCGACGGCCTGGGCGCCGTCGCCGCGCCGGTCGCGGGCGCCCTGCGAGGCCAAGCGGCGTTCCTGCGCGGGGACATGCCGTACCTGTCGTTCTCCCCGCTAGCTCCCTACGTCCCGCGCCCTTACCGATCGGTCTACGATTTGGTGCCGAGGGAACGGCACCAGGGGGGCGAACGTGGCGCTGAGTGGGTTCGGCGTGGAGTTGGATGCGCTGATCACCGCGGCCGAAGGGATCGTTGCGGCCGTGCAGCAGTTCAAGGACGAGGACGTGAACGACCTGCTGCCCGTACGCGCGGCTGCCGGCAGCGACGACCTCGCAGCGGCCTTGGACGAGTTCGACGACCGGTGGGAGCGGGGAGTCAACAACCTCATGGAGGACGTCGCTGAGGTCGGCGGACGGCTCGCCGAGACCGCCATGGAGTACCTGGAGGCCGAGCGCCGGGTCGCCGCCCGGTTCGCGGCACTGGGCGAGCGGATCGAGCAGATCGAGCAGGGTGGTCCCTGACATGGCGCCGTCGTTCGCCGTGCCCGGTGACCCAGCGGCGCTGCGCTCGTCGGCTACTCGCCTGCGGGCGACGGCGTGCCGGTTCGCCGAGACCGGGGACGCCCTGGCGCGCGTCTCCACGGACGGCTGGTCCGGTGCAGCCGCCGACGACTTCCGCGACGCGTTCTCCCATGAGCCGCAGCGGTGGGAGGACGCTGCCGCAGGATTCTCCGGTGCAGCTGCCGCGCTGGAATCGCACGCCACGGTGCTCGAGGAAGCCAGGGCGACCGCCCAGTGGGCGGCACAGGAGTACGCCCGCGGGGAACGCGTCACGCGGGAGGCCCGCGCCGCCTACGACGCCGATGTCGCCCGTGCCCGCCAGGAGGCTGCCGACGCGGCCGCTCGGGGCCAGTTCCGACAGCTCCTGATCCACCCGTTCTCTGACCCGGGCGAGGCGGTCCGGCGCGCCGCTCTCGACGTCTACACCGACACGGTCACCCGAGTGGAGGCCTCGGGGCTGGATGCGGCCTCGGCGGTGCGCCGAGCCTGCAACGGCGCACCGGAGCAACGCAACTGGCTGGAGAAGGCCGGCGCCGCGGTGGGCGGGTTCCTGCTCGGCGCCGGCGAGGCGGTCCGGGATCTCGGCAAGCTCGTCCTGTGGGACCTCAACCCGCAGGCGCAGCTGGTCTGGTCCGGGATCCGCGTGGCGACCGGGCAGGCCGAAATCGAGGAGATCCAGGCGGAGTGGCAGCTCGCCGACGAGAACCTGCAAAACCTCGTCACCGCCGCGCGAGAGGACCCGGTTGGCCTCGGCCAACACCTCGGCAAGGCGATGCTGGACTGGGACACCTGGAAGGACGACCCTGCCAGAGCGCTCGGCCGGTTGGTCCCTGACGCCCTCGCCACCGTGGCGACGGGTGGCGCCGGTGCAGGCGTCAAGGCACTGCGAGCCCTGGACGGCATCCATGAGGTCTCCGCCTTCTCCCGGCCGCTGCACGGCCTGCGGGCTCTGCGAGGTGTCACAGCGTTGGACTTGGCCGGGCTGGGTCGGCTGGACGACGCAGCGCTCGCCGCCAAGATCAACTCGTTGACGTCGGATCAGCAGGCTCTGCTGCTGCGGCGCGGGGAGGACTACGAGCGTGCGAGTCTGGCCGATGTCTTCGGACCACACGCCTATGACACCGACTACAACCGAATCGCCAGCACCTGGCAGACAGGTCCCCGGGTCGACGCCGACACAGTTCCCGTCGACGGTCCACTGGTGAACCTGCACGGTCGCGGGGACGCCGGCTCCGGGATGTACTGGACCGATCCCGCCGAACTGCTGACAGCTCGCCGGGAGGATCAGGCGCTCGACAGGCTGGCCCTTCGTGACGAGTGGTACATGCACCAGGATGCAGACGGGGCCCTGGTCTACAGGGCTCGTGACGAGATCACCGTCCGCCACTTCCCGGGCGGGGAGGGCATGCGCATGCAGGTCGGCACGATCAGTCCTCAGAAGGCGGACGTCGAGGCTTGGTTGAGCAAGAACCCCGACTCGACAAGCATGCCCACGCACCGCCCGGACGGCACGGAGATCCCTTCGGAACGTCCGGGTGGCGCGACACAGTACGTCGCTGGTCTCAACCCTGATCCACCGCGCTGATTCGGCTTGGGTGGTTTCGGTGGCCTGATGAGGTCGGTCGGTGTCGTGGGCGTGGCTGGTCCGCCGGCCTGTGCCGGC
>NZ_JBHSRC010000013.1:0-25824 GCF_042658805.1 Quadrisphaera sp. GCM10027208 | reverse complement strand
CACCGCCTACCGCGACCCCGACAAGACCCGCGGCCGCGAGGTCATGGCCGCCATCATCGACTCCCTCGCCAGCGCGGTGCCCACCGGCCTGACCGAGCTGCGCAAACTGGGCCGGACCCTCACGCGCCGCGCCGCCGACGTCCTGGCCTACTTCGACCGCCCCGGCACATCGAACGGACCGACCGAGGCCATCAACGGTCGCCTCGAGCACCTCCGCGGCTCTGCCCTCGGCTTCCGCAACCTGACCAACTACATCGCGCGGTCGCTGCTCGAGACCGGAGGCTTCAGACCGCGACTACACCCTCAATCGTGAAGAGCCACCAAAGTCGCGCACGTCGCCGACCAGCAGGCTGGTGCGGCGGACGCCGAAGGCGTTGCGTCCTTCGTGCCTGGGGAGGCGGTGCACCGGGCGCGAGTGCAGGTCTGCCAGCGGCGTCGACCGTGCGGCCACGAGCAACCGCGTGCGACAGCGCCTCGCGCACGGCCCGTGGCGTAGGAGTCGAACCGTGCCCTGGCCGTCAGAGGTGCTGTCGTCGTCGGTGGGGTGAACCGGTCGGCGACGTGGGGTGGTCCCATCACGCTGGCAAGCGACACCGGCTCACGTACGGGAGAGCCTGCAAACCGGCCACCCGGACGGACCTAGTTGGGCCGACAAGGCTTCAGCTCTAGTGGGCGTGCGCCCCGCGGTAGTACTCGTAGACCCAGCCGACGAGGGCGATCGCGCTGAACCCGATGCCGATGAGGACCAGCCACCAGCCGACGGCGAGCCCGGCGAAGATGATGGCGCCGCTGAGGGCCAGCGGCAGCGGCCACCACGACCACGGGCTGAACTCCCCGTACTCGCCGGACACGTCCGCGATCTCGCCCTGGGGGTTGTCCTCCGGTCGCTCACCGATCCTGCGACCGGTGAGCCACAGGTAGCCGCCGACGAGGCCGGACATCCCCGCGGTCAGCGCCAGAGCGGCCGTGCCCACCGGCTCCCAGCTCGACAGCAGGCCGTAGATCACGGCCACTGGGGTGAAGAAGAAAACCCCCATGCCGAAGACCAGTGTCTCGATCTTCACTTCTTGTCTCCCATGTCGGCCGGGCCAACCGCGTTGGCGAGCGCGGAGTCGGGCTGCGCCAGGTTGTCCGCACCCACCTCAGGGTGGTGCAGGTCGAAGGCGGGGGACTCAGAGCGGATGCGCGGGATCGACACGAAGTTGTGCCGCGGGGGCGGGCACGACGTGGCCCACTCCAGCGAGCGCCCGAAACCCCAGGGGTCGTCGGTGGTGACCCGTGGTGCGCTGCGCCAGCTGACGTAGACGTTCCAGAAGAACGGCAGCATCGAGGCACCGAGGAGGAACGAGCCGAGGGTCGAGACCTGGTTCATCCAGGTGAATCCGTCGCTGGCCAGGTAGTCCGCGTACCGGCGCGGCATACCCACCACGCCGAGCCAGTGCTGGATCAGGAACGTGCCGTGGAATCCGAAGAAAAGCATCCAGAAGTGGATCTTGCCGAGTCGCTCGTCGAGCATCATGCCGGTGAACTTCGGCCACCAGAAGTAGAAGCCGGCGAACATCGCGAACACCACGGTGCCGAACACGACGTAGTGGAAGTGCGCGACGACGAAGTACGTGTCCGAGACGTGGAAGTCCAGCGGCGGACTGGCCAGGATCACACCGGTCAGGCCGCCGAACAGGAACGTGACCAGGAAGCCGATGGACCACAACATCGGCGTCTCGAACGTCAACGACCCCTTCCACATCGTGCCGATCCAGTTGAAGAACTTCACCCCGGTCGGGATCGCGATGAGCATGGACATGAACGCGAAGAACGGCAGGAGGACGGCGCCGGTGGTGTACATGTGGTGCGCCCAGACCGTCACGGACAGACCGGCGATCGCGATCGTCGCGAAGACGAGGCCCTTGTAGCCGAAGATCGGCTTGCGGCTGAACACCGGGAGGACCTCGGAGATGATGCCAAAGAACGGCAGCGCGATGATGTAGACCTCGGGGTGCCCGAAGAACCAGAACATGTGCTGCCACAGGATGGCGCCGCCGTTCTCGGGGTTGAACACCTGGGAACCGAGCCGACGGTCGGAGCCGAGGGCGAACAGGGCGGCCGCCAGCACCGGGAACGCCATGAGGACGAGCACCGACGTGAGCAGGGTGTTCCAGGTGAAGATCGGCATCCGGAACATCGTCATGCCCGGGGCGCGCATCGTGATGATGGTCGTGATGAAGTTGACCGCACCGAGGATGGTTCCGAATCCGGCGAGCGCGAGGCCGAAGACCCACAGGTCGCCCCCGACCCCCGGTGAGAAGGTGGCGTTCGACAACGGCGCATAGGCGAACCAGCCGAAGCTCGCCGCTCCACCGGGGGTGAAGAACCCTGCCGCGACGATGAGCCCACCGAACAGGTACAGCCAGTAGGCGAACATGTTGAGCCGCGGGAACGCGACGTCCGGCGAGCCGATCTGCAACGGCATGATCACGTTCGCGAAGCCGGCGAACAACGGGGTCGCGAACAGCAGCAGCATGATCGTGCCGTGCATCGTGAACAGCTGGTTGTACTGCTCCTTGCTCTGCACGACCTCCAGGCCGGGCTGCCAGAGCTCAGCCCGGATCACCAGGGCCATCACCCCGCCGATGCAGAACCACGCGAAGGACGTGATCAGGTACAGGTAGCCGATGGTCTTGTGGTCCGTGGACGTCATCCACCGGACGACGACGTTGCCCCGCCGCTCCGGCGGGTCCAGCGTCCGGACGGGCTCGGCGCTCGTGCCGGTGGTCGCAGCTGCCTCCTCGTACTGCGTCATCCGTTCTGCCCGCCCTCGTTCTCCTGGCCGCCCCGATCCTCACCGATGCGGTCCTCGGTCTGCTCGTCCGGCTCGGTGGTGATGCGGCCGAGGTTCACCGGCAACGCCCCTTCCTGCCCGCGTGCCCGCAGCGCGTCCATCTGCCGGTCGTACTCCTCCTGGTCGACGACCGCGACGTTGAAGAGCATCTCCGAGTGGAACTCGCCGCACAGCTCGGCGCACTTGCCTGCGTAGACGCCCTCGATCTGCGGGGTGACCTGGTAGTAGTTCGTCCGCCCGGGGATCAGGTCCTTCTTGTAGAGGAACTGCGGCACCCAGAACGAGTGGATGACGTCCCGGGACTGCAGCTCCAGCCGGACGGTCTGGTCCACCGGCAGGTAGAGGGTGGGGATCTGCTCGTCCTCCTGCGGGGTGCCGACAGGAGTCTGGATGCCGGCCTCGTAGACATTGTCGTCGAGGTAGTTGAAGTCCCAGCTCCACTGCTTGCCGATCACCTGGATGGTGAGGTCCGGCTCCTCCTCCAGCGACTCGATGATCGTCTGGTCCCGTGCGGTGAAGTAGAACAGCACCGCGACCATCATGAAGGGGACGACGGTGTAGAGGATCTCGATCGGCACGTGGTACCGGACCTGGTCCGGGTAGCCGGTGTCGTCCTTGCGCCGGCGGTAGGCGACCACCGCCCAGATGATGAGGCCCCAGACCAGGACGCCGACGGCGAGCGCGGCGATCCAGGAGCCCACCCAGAGGTCCTTGGTGAGGTCCCACTTGTCGGTGAGCCCCGGCTGCCCGGGCATCCAGCCCTGCTGGACCTCCTGCGCGGAGCACCCGGTGGTGACGAGGGCGACGGCGGCCAGGGCCGCCAGGCGCGCGGGAGCGCGGCGGGTACGGCTTCGCATCTGCTGACGCAAGTCGGCCTTCCACTCCAGAACGGCCCCGGGAGCGCCGGAGCAGCGGTATCGACGTGGCGTCACCCTACCCCCCGGCCCTCTGCCGCGGAGGGCGGGGTGACGGCGTTTCGTCCGGGATCAGATGCCGAGGATCCCGGCGCCCCAGTCGGTGTCGGGCGCGGTGAGCGCGCGCTCCAGCAGCCGCAGGTACCGCTGACGTGGCACCTCGGTCACCCCGAGCGTGCCGAGGTGCGCAGTGCGCCACTGGACGTCGACGAGCCGGCGGGGGTCGCCGTCGGCCCGCAGCAGGGCGACGAGACCGACGAGGGCGGCCTTGGACGCGTCGGTCTCCCGGTGGAACATCGACTCCCCGGCGAACAGGCCCCCGAGGGCGACGCCGTACAGGCCGCCGACCAGCCGGCCGTCACGCCAGGTCTCCACCGAGTGCGCCCAGCCCAAGGCGTGCAGCAGGCGGTAGGCGTCCGCGATCTGCGGGGTGATCCAGCGGCCGTCCCGGCTGGGGTCGGCGCACCCGGCGACGACGTCGTCGAAGGCAGTGTCGACCCGCAGCTCGAACCGGCGCACGGAGCGACGCAGCGAGCGGGACACCCGCAGGTCGCTCGGGTGCAGGACGCCGCGGGGGTCCGGGGACCACCAGCCGAGCGGTGGGCGACCGTGGAGTCCCACCCCCATGGGGAACGCCCCGACCCGGTAGGCGGCCAGCAGGGTTCCGGGGGCGAGGTCGGCGCCGACGGCGACCAGGTCCTCCCCCGGGGGGGCAGTCACGACGCGTCGGGCGAGTTCCGCGGCCCAGGGCGACGCGGGCGGTTCGAGCGGCACCGGGACTGCGCTCAGCGCCGTACCGCGCGCCGGCGAGCGACCGCTCGACCCGCTGTGGTGCGGCCCGGCCTCAGCTGAAGGAGTCGCCGCACGCGCAGGACGACTGCGCGTTCGGGTTGTCGATCGTGAAGCCCTGCTTCTCGATGGTGTCGGAGAAGTCGATCGTCGCGCCGTCGAGGTACGGCACGCTCATCCGGTCGACCACGACCTCGACGCCGTCGAAGTCCCGGACGGCGTCGCCGTCGAGGGTCCGCTCGTCGAAGTACAGCTGGTAGATGAGGCCCGAGCAGCCGCCGGGCTGGACGGCGACCCGCAGCCGCAGGTCGTCCCGTCCCTCCTGCTCGAGCAGGCTCTTGACCTTGCTCGCCGCGACGGGGGTGAGCTCGACGCCGTGGGTCTGGGTGCTGGACACGGTCTCAGTCATGGCACCAGGGTAACCCCCGGTCCGCATCAGTTCCATGACCTCGTCTCCATGACCTCGTCACTTCCGTGGCGGCGGGCTCCACGTCCGGGCCACCCGGCGCGTGCGCGCACGCAGCGTGCCGGCCGGGTCGGCCAGCGCGGCCCGGACCTGCTCGGGTGTCTCCGCGACCGCATAGGCGGTCTCGATCCCGACGCTGAGCATCTCGCGGCGGCCGGCGTGCACCTGCCCGGCGACGACGACGACCGGCACCCCGGCCGCCAGGCCCTCGTGCGCCACGCCGGCGACGACCTTGCCGCGCATCGACTGCCAGTCCACGGTGCCCTCACCGGTGACGACGAGGTCGCTGCGGCGCAGCCGGTCGGCGAACCCGACGGCCTCGAGCACGGTCTCGGTGCCGGAGCGGCGGGTCGCCCCGAGCAGCAGCAGGGCGAACCCGATGCCACCGGCCGCCCCGGCGCCGGGCTCGGCGACGAGCCGCTGCGGGGCGACGTCCGGGCCGAGAGCGCCGAGCGCCACCTCGGCGAACCGGCCGAGCGCCGTACCCAGCTGCTGGGCCTGCTCGGGGGTGGCGCCCTTCTGCTCGGCGAACCCGGCCGCGGCGCCGTGGAAGCCGAGGAGCGGGACGTCGACGTCCGTGGCGGCGACGATCTCGGTCCCGGCGAACCGGTCGCGGACGGCGGCCAGTCCCGCCAGGGCGTCGTCCGGCAGGTCGGCCAGCGCGCCGCCGCCGCGGCCGAGCAGGCCGGGGTCCCCCGCCCCCAGTGCGGCGAGCAGGCCCGCTCCCCCGTCGACCGTGCCGGTCCCTCCGAGGCCGACGACGACGCGGCCGGCCGCCTCGGCGGCGGCCTCGAGTAGGGCTCCCAGCCCGGTGGACGTCGTCCGGGTGGGGTCTCGTCGCTCGACGGGGACCAGGTGCAGCCCGCAGGCGTGGGCAGACTCCACGTACGCCGTGCCGTCGACGACGAGCATCGCCGCGGGGACGTCCTCACCGAGCGGCCCGGGCACGGTCAGGGAGCGCAGCTGCCCGCCCATGGACCGGTGCAGGACGTCGACGAAGCCCGGGCCGCCGTCCGACAGCGGGCACAGGTCGAGCTCGTCGTCCGGGGCGTGGTCGGCCCAGCCGGCCGCGAGCGCCTCGGCGGCCTGGGCGGCGGTCAGCGTGCCGGTGAAGCAGTCCGGCGCGAGCAGGACGCGCACGGCGCCGGTCAGCGTCCGCTCAGCGCGGCCAGCA
Source organism: Quadrisphaera sp. GCM10027208 (assembly GCF_042658805.1). Taxonomy (NCBI): domain Bacteria; kingdom Bacillati; phylum Actinomycetota; class Actinomycetes; order Kineosporiales; family Kineosporiaceae; genus Quadrisphaera; species Quadrisphaera sp. GCM10027208. The sequence continues at coordinate 19,642 of NZ_JBHSRC010000013.1, read as the reverse complement.
GCAGCGTCTCGGCGAGCGCGGCGCGTCGCAGCACGGTGAGGTGCAGCGATTCGTCGTAGCCGTGCGCCCGGGTGTCCGGGTCCTCCACACCGGTGATGAGCACCGTGGCGTCGGGGAACTGCTCCTTGAGGTCGGCGACGAACGGGATCGACCCGCCGACCCCGGCGTGCACGACGTCGGCGCCGTCCCAGGCCTGGGACAGCGCCCAGCGTGCGGTGTCGTAGACGGGTCCGTCGAGCTCACCGGCGAACGCGCTGCCGGTCTCCTTGAGGGTGACGTCGACCTGTGCCCCGAACGGGGCCGAGTCCAGCAGGTGACGTCGCAGCGCCTCGTAGGCCTCGGCCGGGTCCTGGCCGGGGGCGACCCGCAGCGAGAGCTTGGCCCGGACGGCGGGCTGGAGGGTGTTCGAGGCGTGCGCCACGCTCGGGGCGTCGATGCCGACGACGGTCAGGGACGGCTGGGTCCACATCCGCGAGAGCAGCGACCCGCGACCGAGAAGCCGGACGCCGTCCAGGACGCCGGCGTCCGCTCGCAGGGTCTGCTCGGCGTAGTCCAGGTCCGCCGCCTCGCTGCGCAGCAGCCCGGGGACGGCGACGGCCCCGTCGTCGTCCCAGAGCCGGTCGAGCAGCCGCAGGGTCGCGGTCATCGCGTCCGGGACGGCACCGCCGTACATGCCGGAGTGCACGGCGTGCCGCAGGGTGCGCACCTCGACGACCGCCTCGACGAGGCCGCGCAGGGACGTCGTCAGCGACGGCTGGTCGACGGTCCAGTTGTCGGAGTCGGCGACGACCATGACGTCGGCGGCCAGCCGGTCGCGGTGCTCGCGCAGGAAGGCGCCGAAGGACGGGGAGCCGACCTCCTCCTCGCCCTCGACGAACACCGTGACGCCGACACCGTCGTCCGGGCCCCACGTCGGCAGCAGGGCGCGCAGCGCGGCGACGTGGGTCATCACCCCGGCCTTGTCGTCCGCCGTCCCGCGGCCGTAGAGCCGTCCGTCGCGCTCGACCGGGTCGAACGGCGGAGTGGTCCAGTCCTGCTCACGGCCGGGCGGCTGGACGTCGTGGTGGGCGTAGAGCAGCACGGTCGGGGCGCCGGCCGGGGCGGGCCGGCGCGCGACGACGGCGGGGGCGCCGACCGTGCCGTCCGGTCGGGGGGCGGTGAGGACCTCCACCTCGGGCATCCCAGCGTCCCGCAGCAGGCCGGCGACCCGTTCGGCGCTGGCGGCCACGTGCACCTGGTCGAAGGCGGCCGCCGAAACGCTCGGGATCCGGACGAGGTCCTCCAGGTCGGCGCGCACGCCGTCCCACAGCTCCGCGAGCCGGTCACGGTAGGTCTGGACGTCGGTCTCCGGCTGGGTGGTCATGACGCGGGAAACTACCGGCGCGGTGACCGCATAGGCTGGGCGGGTGTTCGGACGGAGCAAGGACGACGCTCGCAACGACGGCTCGGCGACCACCACCGCTTCGGTGGCGGAGAAGGTGGGCGGCAAGGGGCGGCCGACGCCGAAGCGTCGAGAGCGTGAGGCGGCCCGCAAGCGCCCGCTGGTGCCGAACGACCGCAAGGCCGCCGCGAAGGCCTACCGCGAGCAGATGAAGGCAGAGCGCGCCAAGACCCGGGAGGCGATGCTGACCGGTGACGAGCGCCACCTGCCCGAGCGAGACCGCGGACCGGTCAAGCGGTTCGTGCGAGACTACGTGGACGCCCGCCGCAACGCCGGGGAGTACTTCCTCGTCGTGGCGATGGTCGTCGTCCTGCTGACGTTCGTCATGGACCCGGTCGCCCAGCTGGCCGCCACCGCCCTGCTGTGGCTGACGGTCGTGTTCTCCCTCGTCGACGGCTTCGTGCTGTCCAGGCAGCTGTCCCGCCGACTGGCTGAGAAGTTCGGCCCGGACGGCGTGCCGAAGGGCTCGGTGCGCTACGGCGTCCTGCGTGCGTTCCAGATCCGCCGGACGCGACTGCCCAAGCCGATGGTGGCCCGGGGCCAGTACCCCAGCTGACCAGCGGGTGGAGCCAGCGCGGGATGACGCCGGTCGTGGATGACGCCGGTCGTGGGATGACTTGGCCCGGGCCTAGGCTGACGGATATGGAATTCCGATACCTCGGCAACAGCGGTCTGAAGATCTCCGAGATCACCTACGGCAACTGGCTGACCCACGGCTCCCAGGTCGAGAACGACGTCGCGACCCGGTGCGTGCGCGCCGCCCTCGACGAGGGGATCACCACCTTCGACACGGCGGACGCGTACGCGAACACGGTGGCGGAGAGCGTGCTGGGCGAGGCGCTCAAGGGCGAGCGCCGCGAGAGCCTGGAGATCTTCACGAAGGTCTACTGGCCGACCGGCCCGAAGGGTCCGAACGACACCGGGCTGTCCCGCAAGCACATCATGGAGTCGATCAACGGCTCGCTGCGCCGGCTGCAGACCGACTACGTCGACCTCTACCAGGCGCACCGGTACGACACCGAGACGCCGCTGGAGGAGACGATGCAGGCGTTCGCCGACATCGTCCGGGCCGGCAAGGCGCTGTACATCGGCGTCAGCGAGTGGACCGCCGACCAGATCCGCCAGGGTCACGCGCTGGCCCGGGAGCTCGGCGTCCAGCTGATCTCCAGCCAGCCGCAGTACTCCATGCTGTGGCGCGTGATCGAGGGCGAGGTGATCCCGACCTCGCGCGAGCTGGGGATCTCCCAGATCGTCTGGTCCCCCATCGCGCAGGGCGTGCTCACCGGCAAGTACCAGCCGGGCCAGCCGGTGCCGGAGGGCTCGCGGGCCACCGACGAGAAGGGTGGCGCCAGCACCATCGCGCGGTTCCTGAACGACGACGTGCTCGAGCGGGTGCAGCGGCTGAGGCCGATCGCCGACGAGCTCGGTCTGACGATGGCGCAGCTGGCCGTCGCGTGGGTGCTGCAGAACGACAACGTCGCCGCAGCCATCATCGGCGCCTCACGGCCCGAGCAGGTGAGCGAGAACGCCAAGGCGTCGGGGGTGCGCATCCCGCAGGACGCGATGCGCCGCATCGACGAGGCGCTCGGCGACGTCGTCGAGCGTGACCCGGGCAAGACGGCTGAGGGCGCTCCTCGAACCCGCGCCGCCTAACCCCCTCCGTGATCATGCAATCCCGCCACCCTCCACCCCCCTCTCGGTGATCATGCAATCCCGCCACCCTCCCCCCTCGGTGATCATGCAATCCCGCCACCCAGCCGACCGCCGTCCGGCTCGCAGAATGCTGGGTTGGTGGCGCGACACGCCGGTCAGGCGGTGCCGAGCGCAGCATTCTGTGGTGGTGGGCCCTGACCGGACATTGGCTGCCAAGGCCCATGTCACCTTTTGGAGCGGCCGCCAGTGGCCATGAGGCGTCCCACCGTGCCGTCCGCCCTCGTCTAGGGAGGTGGCGGGATTGCATGATCACCGAGAGGGGGCGGGGGGTGGCGGGATTGCATGATCACCGAGAGGGGGCGGGGGGTGGCGGGATTGCATGATCACCGAGAGGGGGGTGGGGGGTTACTCGGCGGGGCGCAGGCTCATCGGGCCGTAGACCTCGTGGGCGTCCTCCAGCAGTCGCACCTGCTCGACCCCGGCGTCGAGCAGGTCCCGCCAGGTCTCGCCGATCCAGGTCTCGGCGTCCGCCTGCGTGGGGAAGCCGTCTGACGGCTGGCCCACGTCGACAGGCACCGGATCGCCGGCGGCATCCTCGAACATCCAGCTGAAAGTCGTCACGGTCTCACCGTAGGGGCAGCAGGCCCGTCGGCGGCGCCGTCGGCGGCGCCGTCGTCGTCGTCCAAGGACACCACCTACCCGGCCACGGCGTCACCCGGCCACAGCGCTTTGACGCGGGCACACCCGTAGTGGGAGCATCCGCCCGTCGACCTCGCGTGCAGGGGAAGCCGGTCGGATTCCGGCGCTGACCCGCAACCGTAGGCCGCCCTCGCTGCTCCCCCACCAGGGGCCGGCGGGCCTGGCGGCGAGCCGGAGCACCTGGCGCGGGCGTTGGCTCCACCTGTCGTCCGTCGTGGTTCGCGGACTGGAGCCGGGACGGTGCCTCATGCCTTCCTGAGCCCAGCGCGAAGGGAGGTCTCACCGATGACCCTGTTCCGTCTGCCCCAGCGCCTGGTGCGCGCGGGCACCCTGCTCGGCGCCCTCGCGCTGGCCGTGACCGCCGGGGTCTCCCCCGCGGCCGCCACCAGCGCCCAGGACGCCTACCGCTACTGGGGCTACTACCAGCTCACCGAGGATGAGTGGGCGTTCGCCCAGACCGGCCCGGACGGCACCACGCCGGCCGATGGCGCGGTCGAGGGCTGGCGCTTCGCCGTCGCTGGTCCCTCCGACGTCCGCACGCCCCGGGCTCTGCCCGCCTTCGAGGAGGTCTGCGGCGCCGAGGAGGCCGCAGCGGGTGAGAAGCGGGTCGCCGTCGTGATCGACTACGGCCGGGAGGCCGACGCCCCGGACGGCGCGCAGCCGCCGGAGCCGCGCGCCGACTGTGCCGTGGTGGACGAGGCAGCGAGTGGCGCCGACGTGCTCGCCACCGTCGCCGAGACCCGCGTCGAGGACGGCCTGGTCTGCGGCCTCGACGGCTACCCGGCGACCGGCTGTGGCGACCCCGTCCCGGAGGTGTCACCGGAGGCCGCGGCCGCGGACGAGCCGGTGGAGCTCACTGGCCTGGTGGGCCAGACCCCGACGGACGACGCCACCGAGAGTCAGGCCTCGGATGACGACGCGGCAGCAGCCGCGGACGACGACGCCGCAGCAGCCGAGGACGACGAGGGCCCGGGCGCGGGGCTGTGGCTGGGTATCGCCGCCGCCGCCGCGGTCGTCGCCCTCGCGGTGGCCGCGTCCCGGCGGCGCCGGGACCTGGCCGACGGCTGATGCGCCCGGCGGACCGCCCCACCCTTGCCCGTCACCTGCACCCGGTGGCGTGGTGGGTGTGGGCCGTCTGCCTGGCGACGGCGGCCAGCCGGACGACGAACCCGCTCGTGCTGGCGCTGGTCGTGGCGGTGGCCGCCTACGTCGTGGCGTCGCGCCGGGAGGTGGGGACCCCACCGGTGTTCGCGGCGTTCCTCCTGCTCGGGCTGACCATGATCGTCGTCCGGGTGGTCGTGCAGCTCGTGCTGGGCTCCGGCGTGGGTGGCCGCACCGTCCTGTTCGAGCTGCCGCGGCTGCCCCTGCCCGGACCGCTGGAGGGGGTGCGGATCGGCGGGCCGGTCACCGCCGAGGAGGTCCCGTACGCCGCCTACGAGGGGGCCCGGCTCGCCGCCGTGCTGGCCTGCGTCGGCGCCGCGAACGCGCTGGCCAGCCCACGGCGGCTGCTGCGGCACGTGCCCGCCACCCTCTACGAGGTGGGCACGGCGCTGGTCGTCGCGATGACGTACGCCCCCCAGCTGGTGGACGACGCCCGCCGGGTGCGCAGCGCCCGCCGCCTACGCGGCCGTCCGGGGCGTGGCCCCCGCGAGCTCGCCCGGGTCACGGTGCCGGTTCTCGAAGGTGCCCTGGAGCGCTCCCTGGAGCTGGCGGCCGCGATGGAGTCCCGCGGCTACGGTCGGAGCGTGCACCGGGACCCGCGGGACCGGCGGCTCGCCGGGGCACTGAGCGTGACGAGCGTCGCCGGCGTAGTGGTCGGCGTGTACGGACTGCTGGACGGCGGGTCGCCACCGGCGCTGGGCCTGCCGCTGGTCGTCCTCGGGGCGGCCGCCGGTGCGGTTGCGCTGTGGCGAGGCGCGCGCCGCGACCCGCGCAGCCGTTACCGGCCGGACCCGTGGGCGCTGCCCGAGTGGGCAGTGGTCGTCAGCGGACTGGTCCCGGCCGTGGTCGTGCTGGTCTACGCCCAGCTCGGTCTGCCGGGGCTGGTGCCGCCGACGTCCCCCGTGGGCGTGCCGGCCATGCCGTCGGTCGTCGTGCTCGCCGTCCTGGTCGCCGTGCTGCCGGCCTGGCTCGCCCCGCTGCCGCCGCTGCGCGCGACGCTGCCACCGGCACCGCGCCGCGCGGCCCCGGCCGTCAGACCCGGTGAGGCTCGGTCGTGATCACCTTCGAGCGGGTGTCCGTGCGGTACCCGGACGCCCCGAGGCCGGCGCTCAGCGGCGTCGACCTCGAGATCTCCGAGGGGGAGCTCGCTCTCGTCGTCGGACCGACGGGGTCGGGCAAGTCGACCCTGCTGGGGTGCGTCAACGGGCTCGTCCCGCACTTCACCGGAGGCGTGCTGGGCGGCCGGGTCGTGGTCGACGGACGCGACACCCGCACGCACCGTCCGCGGGACCTGGCGGACGTCGTGGGCGTCGTCCGGCAGGACCCCACCTCGGGCTTCGTCACCGACACCGTCGAGGAGGAGCTCGCCTACTCCCTGGAGATGCTCGGCGCGGACGGCGCCTCGATGCGTCGGCGGGTCGAGGAGATGCTCGACCTGCTCGGGCTCGTCGACGTCCGGTCACGCACCCTGCGCACGCTGTCCGGAGGCCAGCAGCAGCGGGTGGCGATCGGTTCGGTGCTGGTGGCCAACCCGCGGGTGCTGGTGCTCGACGAGCCCACCTCGGCCCTGGACCCGGTCGCCGCCGAGGAGGTGCTCGGCACGCTGACGCGCCTCGTGCACGACCTGGGGCTGACCGTGCTGCTCGCCGAGCACCGCCTCGAGCGGGTCGTGCAGTACGCCGACCGGGTCGTCGTGGTGGAGGACGGCGCGGTCCGCGACGACCTGCCTGCCGAGGCGATGCGGACGAGCCCGGTGACCCCGCCGGTGGTGGACCTCGGCCGGCTCGCCGGCTGGTCGCCGCTGCCGCTGTCCGTGCGCGACGCCCGCCGTGCGGCCGCCGGTCTGCGTGGCCGCCTCGCCGGCGTCGCCCCGCGCCGGGTGCTGCCCGCACCGGTGACCTCGCCGGACCGGTCACCGCTGGCGACCACGGAACGGCTCGTCGTCCGTCGCGGCGGGGTGCCGGTGCTGCGCGGCGTCGACCTCGCCCTGGCGCCGGGCACCGTCACCGCGCTGATGGGACGCAACGGCGCCGGCAAGTCGACGCTGCTCGCGGCCCTGGCCGGGCAGGTGCGCCCGGCGAGCGGACGGGTGAGGGTCGACGGGCTGCGGCCGGACGGCACCCCGCTGGAGCGGCTGGTGCGCACCGTCGGCCTGGTGCCGCAGGACCCGACGGTGCTGCTCTACGCGGAGACCGTGGCGCAGGAGTGCTCGACCGCGGACGCCGACCTGGCGGTGCCGGCCGGTACCACCCGGGACCTGCTCGAGCACCTGGCACCGGGTATCGACGACGCCACCCACCCCCGCGACCTCTCCGAGGGGCAGCGCCTGGCGCTCGCGCTGTCCGTCGTGCTCGCGGCTGCGCCGAAGGTGCTGCTGCTGGACGAGCCCACCCGGGGGCTGGACTACGGCAGCAAGGGCCGGCTGGTCACGCACGTGCGCGAGCTGGCGGCGTCCGGCCACGCCGTGCTGATGGCCACCCACGACGTCGAGCTCGCGGCCGAGGTCGCGGACGAGGTGGTGGTGCTCGCGGACGGGGAGGTGGTCGCCGGGGGGCCGGCCGCGGACGTGCTGGCCGCCTCGCCCGCGTTCGCCCCGCAGATCGCCAAGGTGATGCACCCGGCGCCGTGGCTCACGGTGCAGGACCTCCAGGCCGCGCTGGAGACGGCCTCGTGAACAGCACGGGGCACCGTCCGGTCCTGCGGGTGCGACCACGGGCCGCGCTCGTGCTGGCCGGCACGTCGCTGGTCGGGGTGGCCGCCTTCACCTGGCCGTTCGTCCTGCGCACGACCGAGGGGGGCCAGCAGGCGGTGGCGCCGTGGCTGTTCGTCGTCGTCCTCGGCCTGCTCGCGGCGGTCGCCGCGGCGGAGCTGGCCTCCGGCGGGCTGGACGCCAAGACCGTCGCCCTGCTCGGGGTGCTGGCGTCGGTGGGCGGGGCGCTGCGGGTGCTGGGTGCCGGCACCGCCGGCCTGGAGCCGATGTTCTTCCTCCTTGTGGTCGCCGGGCGGGCGCTCGGCCCGGGGGCCGGGTTCCTGCTCGGCACCCTGGCGATGCTGGTGGGCGCGTTTCTCACCGGCGGGATCGGCCCGTGGGCGCCGTTCCAGATGCTCGCGGCGGGCTGGGTGACGATGGGTGCCGGGCTGCTGCCCAGGGCCTCGGGGCGCGCGGAGCGGTGGCTGCTGGCGGGCTACGGTCTGGTGGCCGGCCTGGGGTACGGCGCCGTGATGAACCTGTACTTCTGGCCGTTCCTGACCACCGGCCCGGAGGGCGGGGGCTACGACCCGACGGCCTCGGCGGCCCAGAACCTCGCCCACTACGCCGCCTTCTACGTCGTGACGAGCCTGGCGTGGGACCTCGTGCGCGGCGTGCTCACCGCCGTGCTGTGCCTGGTGGCCGGCCGGGCGCTGCTGGCCACCTTGCGCCGCGGCCTGCGCCGCGCCGCCTTCGACGCCCCCGTGGTGACCACCTGATGGAGGTGCTGCTGCTGGGCACCGGCTCGGCCGACGGCTGGCCGAACCCGTTCTGCCGGTGCGCCTCCTGCACCACCCAGCTCGACGCCGGGATCGTGCGGACGCCGACGTCCGCGCTCGTCGACGACGTCCTGCTGCTGGACTGCGGACCGGAGACGCCGCGGGCCGCGCTGCGCGCCGGACGGCAGCTGGACCGGCTGGAGGCCGTGCTGCTCACCCACGCGCACCCCGACCACAGTGCCCCGATGGCGCTGCTGTCCCGGTCCTGGGCGCACCGAACGGAGCCGCTCGTCGTCGCCGGGCCCGGCGAGGTGATCGAGCAGTGGCGGCCCTGGGCGGCACCCGGCGCAGCGCTGCGGTGGTGCCCGGTCCAGGCCGGCGAGGAGCTGCGGGTCGGCGGGTACGGCGTGCGGGCCCTACCCGCAGACCACGACGGCGAGGCGGTGCTGTGGCTGGTCTCCAACGCCGAGGGCCGCCGCCTGCTGTACGCCACCGACACCGGCCCGCTGCCCGAGGAGACGGTCGCTGCGCTCGGCGCCGAGCCGCTCGACGTCCTGCTGCTCGAGGAGACCTTCGGGGACCACGCCACCCACGGCACGCGGCACCACGACCTGCCGTCGTTCGCGGCCGACCTGGCCCGGCTGCGCCGCGCCGGCGCGGTCGGCGGTGGCACCCGTGTGGTGGCCGTCCACCTGGGCCACCACAACCCGCCGGAGCCCCAGCTGAGCAGCCGGCTCGCCGCGTGGGGTGCCGCCGCCGGCCGGGACGGCGAGGTGCTCACCGTGGGGGTAGGAGCCCGGCCCCGGCCGCCGACGCCGCCCCGGCGGACCCTCGTGCTCGGCGGCGCCCGCTCCGGCAAGTCGACGGCCGCTGAACGGCTGCTGGCCGCCGAGCCGGCCGTCACCTACGTGGCCACCGGCCGCCCGGCGGACGGTGCCGACGACGACTGGGACGCGCGCGTGCGCCACCACCAGCAGCACCGCCCCCCTGGCTGGCGGACGGTGGAGACCAGCGACGTCGCCGCCGTCCTCCGCTCGGCCAGCACACCGCTCCTGGTGGACTGCCTCGGGACCTGGCTGACCGGCGTCCTCGAGGACGCCGGGGCCTGGGACGACGCCGCCGGCTGGGAGCAGGCGGCGGGCGACGCCGTCGACGAGCTGCTCGCCGCGTGGCGCGAGGTGCCCGTCCCGGTGGTGGCGGTGAGCAACGAGGTCGGGTCGGGTGTCGTGCCGGCGCACCGCTCCGGGGGTGTCTTCCGGGACTGGCTGGGGCGGCTCAACCAGCGGGTCGCGGCAGCCAGCGAGCGCCGCCTGCTCGTGGTCGCCGGCAGCACCCTCGAGCTGCCGTGAGGCTCCCGGTGCAGGACGGGCTGCGGCTCGCCGTGGGGACGCTCACCGCGGTGCCCGTGCCCGTCCCCCGACAGGTGGACGGCGCGGTGGCCGGCGCGGCGATGACGCTGGCAGTGGTGCCCGGCGCGGTCCTCGGCGCCCTGGCCGGGGGTGTCGTCGTCGTGCTCGCGGCGCTCGGTGCCGAACCGCTGGTCACCGCGACGGCCGCGGTGGGGGCGCTCGCCCTGGCGACCCGGGGACTGCACCTCGACGGGCTGGCCGACACCGCCGACGGGCTGGCGGCGTCCCGCGACCGGGACCGGGCGCTGGAGGTGATGCGCCGGGGGGACTCCGGTCCGGCCGGGGTGGCCGTGGTGGTGCTCGTGCTGCTCGCCCAGGTGGCCGCGCTGGGCGCCGTGGTCACCGAGCACGGAGCGGGTCGCGGTGCCGTCACGGCACTGGCGGTCGTCCTGGCCAGCCGGGCCGTGCTCGCCGGGGCCTGCGCCCGGGGGGTCCCGGCGGCGCGGCCGCACGGCCTGGGGGCGACCGTGGCCGGCAGCGTCCCGAGGACCGCGGCCGTCGGCGTGGGTGTCGTCGTGGTCGTGGGCGCCGCGGTGGTGGGCCTGGCGCCGGCGGTGCTGGCCGGCTGGGCAGCGGCCGGGCTGCTCGTCGTGCACGGCGTGCGACGCCTCGGCGGGGTGACCGGCGACGTCCTGGGCGCCGCGGTCGAGACCGCCGCGACGGCGGCCCTGGTCGTCGCGTCGTTCTGACCCGTGCACGGTGCCGACCCGGGCACCGCTCGGAGGTTCAGTCCTCCCGGGTACGGTCGCGGACGAACGGTGGACGGACCACCTCGCAGCGCACCAGCCGGCCCCGGACGTCGACCGCGACCTCGTCCCCCAGGCGCACGGTGCGGTCGAGCAGGGCCAGGGCGATGCCCCTGCGCAGAGTGGGTGAGAACGTGCCGGACGTCGTGCGGCCGACGACCTCGGCACCCTGCCCGCGGACGACGTCCAGCCCGTCGCGCAGGACACCCCGGTCGCGGGCCAGCAGTCCACGGGCCAGCGGGCCCGACTTGGCGGCGCGCTGCTCGACGAGGACGTCACGGCCCCAGAACTGCGGCTTGTCCCAGCCGACGGCCCAGCCGACGCCCGCCATCACCGGCGTGATGTCCAGCGACAGCTCGTGGCCGTGCAGCGCGTACCCCATCTCCGTGCGCAGCGTGTCCCGGGCGCCGAGACCGGCCGGCAGCCCGCCCCGTGCGGTGACGGCCGTGAGCAGGGCGTCCCACACCTCGCCGGCGTCCTCCCACCGGGGCAGCACCTCGTAGCCCCGCTCGCCGGTGTAGCCGGTGCGGCACACGGTCACCGGGACACCGCGCCAGGTGGTGTCGATGAAGCTCATGTACTCGTGCCCGGCGGGCAGACCCACGTCGGTGAGCACGTCGTCCACCAGCGGGCCCTGCACGGCGAGCACGGCCAGGTCGGTGTGCTGGTCGACGACCTCGACGCCGTCCGGGGCGGCGTCGCGCAGCCGTCGGATCACCTCGACCGCGTTCGCCGCGTTCGGCACGGCGAACACCTCCTCGGGCGAGCGCAGGTAGACGATGAGGTCGTCGACGACGCCGCCGGTGGCGTCGTCGCAGCACAGCGTGTACTGGGCCCGGCCCGGAGCGATCCGGGCCAGATCGTTGGTCAGCGTGCGGTTGACCAGGTCGGCCGCACCGGGGCCCCGGACGACGGCCTTGCCGAGGTGGCTGACGTCGAAGAGGCCGACGGCCTCCCGGACGGCCGCGTGCTCCTTGAGCACCCCCCCGCCGGGGTACTCCAACGGCATCGTCCAGCCGCCGAACTCCGCCGTCCTGGCACCGGCGGCGACGTGCCGGTCGTGCAGGGGTCCGGTCCGTGGGCTCGCCGGGGCGCTGGTCTCGGAAGCCATGCCGGGCAACCTACCGCCGGCGGTGTCGTTAGCATCGGCGGACGACGTCGGCCGCTGCTCGGCCGGTCGCCACCTGCCACGTCACACCGCCCGCGACACCAGGAGCTGCCGTGCCCACGCTGTCCCCGACCGGCAAGGACCCTCGGTCCGTCAAGGCCGACGCGCTCGTCGTGGCCACCGCCGCGACCCCGGAGGGCCCGGTGCTGCTGGGCGCCGACGCGCTGCCCCGGGGACTGCGATCGGCGCTGTCGTCGCTGAGCGCGCTGGGGGTGAGCGGCAAGGCCGACGAGGTGCACCGCGTCCCCTCCGGCGGGCAGGTCGCGGCCCCGGTGGTGGTGCTGACCGGGACCGGGTCGCTGGCCGGGGACGAGGCCCCGTCGCTGGAGGCGCTGCGGCGGGCTGCAGGTGCGGCCGTCCGCGAGCTCGCCGGCACCCCGACCGTCGCGGTGGCGCTGCCGGCGGACGACGTCGCGACCGCGACCGCGGTCGCCGAGGGCGCCCTGCTCGGCGCGTACGCCTACCGGGCCTACCGGGCCCGCACCGCTGACCGGCACAAGGAGCCGGTCGCCACCGTGCACCTGGTCACCCCGCGGTACCGGGACAGGCACCTCAAGGCCGCCATCGAGCGGGCCCACGTCGTCGCCGAGGCGGTGGCCGCCACCCGGGACCTGGTGAACTGCCCGCCGGCCGACCTGTACCCGGCCGAGTTCGCCCGGCGCGCCCAGGACCAGGCCAAGGGCGCGCCGGTGAAGGTGACCGTCCTGGACGACAAGCAGCTCGCCGCGGGGGGCTACGGCGGCATCCTCGGCGTCGGGCAGGGCTCCTCCCGCCCGCCGCGACTGGTGAAGGTCGCCTACCACCCGCGCGGCGCGGCGCGGCACGTCGCCCTCGTCGGCAAGGGCATCACCTTCGACTCCGGCGGGCTGTCGATCAAGCCGGCGCAGGGCATGGAGACGATGAAGCTCGACATGGCCGGTGCCGCGGTGGTGCTGGAGACCGTGCTCGCGGTGGCGCGGCTGGGACTGCCGGTGCGGGTGACCGGCTGGATGGCGCTGGCCGAGAACATGCCGTCGGGCACCGCGCAGCGGCCCTCGGACGTGCTCACCACCTACGGTGGCCGCACCGTGGAGGTGCTCAACACGGACGCCGAGGGGCGGCTCGTGCTTGCCGACGCCATCGTCGCGGCAGGCGAGGAGAACCCCGACGCCATCATCGACATCGCTACCCTCACCGGGGCGCAGATGGTCGCCCTCGGCAACCGGGTCTCGGCGGTGATGGGCTCGGACGACGCGCTCGTGGCGGACGTCCGCGCCGCGGCCGACGCCGCCGGGGAGCAGTTCTGGCCGATGCCGCTGCCCGAGGAGCTGCGCGCCAGCCTGGACTCGCAGGTGGCCGACATCGCCAACATCGGGGACCGGTTCGGCGGGATGCTCGTCGCCGGGCTCTTCCTGCGGGAGTTCGTGCCGACCACCGAGGACGGCCGACGTCTGCCGTGGGCGCACCTCGACATCGCCGGCCCGGCGTTCAACGAGTCCGCGCCGTGGGGCTACACCGGCAAGGGGGGCACCGGCGTCGGCGTCCGCACGCTCGTCACGCTGCTCGAGGACGTGGCCTCCGCCCGCTGAGCCTCGCCCCGGACGCCGCGGCGCCGCACCGGCGACGCGTCTGACGGTGACGCTGCGGATTGAGGACGCAGCGCTGTGTAACGAACTCTCCCGGACGGGCGATAGGAGGGTGTCAGGTCGACGACCGTCGGCCCTGTGCCTCAAGACCAGTGCTTCACGACCAGTGCCCCGGAGGAGAGCTCGTGTCCCGATCGCTGGTGTCCCTCATCGGTTCGCAGGCCAAGGTTGCAGCCGTCGCCGCGGCAGCCCTCGCCCTGGGAGCCGGCGGCGCACTCGCCGCCACGACGGAGCCGACCTCCTCCACCACCTCGGTCGGGACGTCCGACGTCTCACCCGACGCGACGACCGGGGCCCTCGACCTCGACGACGACGGCACCGACGACACCGAGGACGCTGAGTCGACCGAGGACGTTGAGGAGAGCACGCCGGACCCTCAGGACACCGAGGACACCGACGACACCGAGAACACGGAGGTCGGGGAGGACGACACGGAGACCGGCGAGGACACCGAGAACGGTGACGAGGCTGCTTCTCCGGCATGTCCCGAGGGCGTCACCAACCACGGCCAGTACGTGTCCTCGATCGCGCGGGACCGGACCACCAGCGACGGCTACCGCAACCACGGCGAGCGGGTCAGCGAGGCGGCCCGGACGGGGTGCGTCGTCCCGGAGTCCGAGACCCCCGAGGACGCGGCCCCGGAGGAGGACACCGCCGGCACGGCGGCCGCCGAGGAGGATGTCGCCGAGGAGGATGTCGCCGAGGAGGACGCCGCCCCAGCGGCCAGGCCGGACGCCGTGGGTCCCGAGCAGCGTGCTGCGGCGACGCAGAAGGTGGTCGAGAAGAAGGCAGCCGTCGCTGCGAAGAAGGCCACCACAGAGCGCTCGGAGCGCGCCAGCACCCCGGCTTCGGAGGGCACCCCCGGCAAGGGCCGGAACCGGGGCTGAGGGAACGCCGCGGCATTCACCGCCCCAGCCGCGGCGTGATCAGCGCGGCCCCGCGCCCCCGTCCCGCTTCTGCCGCGCGTTGTAGTCCCGCATCCGCTGCGGGTACCCCGACAGGTGCACGTCGTACACCGGCACGCCGAGCCGGCGCGCGAAGCCGAACGCGGTCTCCCGGTCCGGGACGGCCCGCCGGGTCCACTCCCCGTCGTGGGCGACGAGCAGCAGTGTGGTCGGGGTGACGGTGGTGGCCGGTTCGACGAACCCCTCGACCCCCTTGCGGCTGGTGGCGAACTCCTCGAGGTGCCGGGAGGCCGCGCCGCGGGCAGCCTTGGACGACGAGGCCGACCCGGACGGCGCACCCGTCCCGGCCGACCGGCGGCGCAGTCGCGAGAACAGACCCATGCGCCAGGACGGTACCGGGCGTGCCCCGGACGCTCACGGACCTGGCGGCAGGTGCGCTTGCGGCGGCGGTGTCGGGTAGTGCCAGGATTGGCCCCGATCGAGCAGCACCACCGAGCGAGCAGATCGACACGCAAGGGAGCGTTTCCGTGGCCGACTCCGACGGGCAGGTCTTCGATGTCGTCATCCTCGGCGGGGGCAGCGGCGGTTACGCCTGCGCCTTCCGCGCCGCCGAGCTGGGGCTGAGCGTCGCCATCGTCGAGAGGGACAAGTTCGGCGGCACCTGCCTGCACCGCGGCTGCATCCCCACCAAGGCGCTGCTGCACGCCGCGGAGATCGCCGACACGGCTCGCGAGGGTGAGAAGTTCGGGGTCCAGACCAGCCTCGGCGGTATCGACATGGCCGGTGTGAACGCCTACAAGGACGGCGTGGTCGGCCGGCTCTACAAGGGTCTGCAGGGGCTCGCCAAGGCCCACCGCCTCACCCTCGTCGAGGGCGAGGGCCGGCTCGTGGCCAAGGACACGGTCGAGGTCGAGGGCCGGCGGTACACCGGCCGTCACGTCGTCCTGGCCAGCGGCTCCTACGCGCGCTCGCTGCCCGGCCTGGAGATCGGCGGTCGGGTGATCACCAGCGACCAGGCGCTGCAGCTCGACTACGTCCCGGAGAAGGTGGTCGTGCTCGGCGGCGGCGTCATCGGGGTCGAGTTCGCCAGCGTGTGGCGGTCCTTCGGCGCCGAGGTCACCATCGTCGAGGCCCTGCCCCGCCTGGTCCCGGCCGAGGATGAGGCCGTCTCCAAGGCACTCGAGCGGGCCTTCCGCAGGCGCAAGATCGGGTTCCGGACCGGCGTGAAGTTCAGCGGGGTCGAGCAGGACGACAACGGCGTCCGGGTGTCCCTGGAGAGCGGCGACACCCTGGAGGCCGACCTGCTCCTCGTCGCCGTCGGCCGCGGCCCGGTCACCGACGGCCTCGGCTACGAGGAGGCGGGGGTCACCCTCGACCGCGGCTTCGTGCCGACTGACGAGCGGCTGCGCACCAACGTGGAGAACGTGTTCGCCGTCGGCGACATCGTCCCGGGCCTCCAGCTCGCCCACCGCGGCTTCCAGCAGGGGATCTTCGTCGCCGAGGAGATCGCCGGGTTGAACCCCGTCCCGATCGTAGAGGCGAACATCCCACGGGTCACCTACTGCGACCCGGAGATCGCCTCCGTCGGGCTCACCGAGGCGCAGGCCAAGGAGGTCCACGGCGAGGACGGGGTACAGACCTACGAGTACAACCTCGGCGGCAACGGCAGGAGCCAGATCCTCGGCACCCAGGGCTTCATCAAGCTGGTGCGGCAGAAGGACGGTCCGGTCGTCGGCGTGCACGCCGTCGGCGCCAGGATGGGCGAGCAGGTCGGCGAGGCGCAGCTCATCGTCAACTGGGAGGCCTTCCCCGAGGAGGTCGCCCAGCTGGTCCACGCCCACCCGACGCAGAACGAGGCCATGGGCGAGGCCCACCTGGCGCTGGCCGGCAAGCCGCTGCACTCCCACAGCTGACTCACCCACTCACGAGGATCGGAGACCCCAACGATGTCGAACTCCGTGGAGATGCCCGCCCTTGGCGAGAGCGTCACCGAGGGAACCGTGACCCGGTGGCTCAAGCAGGTGGGTGACACGGTCGAGGTCGACGAGCCGCTGCTCGAGGTGTCCACCGACAAGGTCGACACCGAGATCCCCTCGCCGTTCGCGGGCACGCTGACCGAGATCCTCGTCGATGAGGACGAGACCGTCGAGGTCGGCGCGAAGCTGGCCGTCATCGGCGAGCCCTCCGAGGCCGGCGGGCTGGACGCCGGAGGCACCGCGGAGTCGTCCGACGACGCGGCGACCGAGCAGGCCTCGCAGGAGGAGCCGACCCGGCACGCTGACCAGGACACCGAGGAGCCGCAGGTGCCGCCGGAGGCCTCCGTTCAGGACACCGGCCAGCAGGACACCCGCCAGCAGGACACCGGCCAGCAGGACACCGGCCAGCAGGGGACGGACCAGGAGGGGACCCCGGTGACGATGCCGGCGCTCGGTGAGAGCGTCACCGAGGGCACGGTCACCCGCTGGCTGAAGTCCGAGGGCGACACCGTCGAGGTCGACGAGCCGCTGCTCGAGGTGTCCACCGACAAGGTCGACACCGAGATCCCCTCCCCGGTGGCCGGCACGATCCAGAAGATCCTGGTCTCCGAGGACGAGACCGTCGAGGTGGGCGCACAGCTGGCCATCGTCGGCTCGGCGTCCGGTGGCGGCGGGCAGGCGGCCCCGGCGGCCGAGCAGCCCCGACAGGACGAGCCAGGACAGGACCAGGCAGGGCAGGACGAGGCAGGGGACGACGAGGACGTCGCCGCCGGCTCCCTGGAGAAGGAGGCGGAGGTGCGCGAGCAGGCCGCCGAGCAGGCTGAGGCGGCGACCCAGCCCTCCGGCTCCACCGGCGCCGGCGAGCAGGCCGCCGAGGAGCGCCGGCAGCCCGCGGCGCAGGAGGCCGCCCCGGCCCAGGACGAAAGCCCGAGCCGGGACGAGCGGACCACCGAGACCAGGCCGTCGGCCGGCCGGGCCACCGGCGACAACGCCGCCTACGTCACGCCCCTGGTGCGCAAGCTCGCCGCCGAGCACGGCGTCGACCTGTCCACCGTCGAGGGCACCGGCGTGGGTGGCCGGATCCGCAAGCAGGACGTGCTCGCTGCTGCGCAGCGGGCCGCGGAGGAGGCACGTCAGCCCGAGCAGCCGGCGGCACAGCCGGCCGGGTCCACCTCCGGGGGACCGGCCCGGCGCCCCGCGCCCGCGGGCGCGAAGCGCGGCACCACCGAGAGGATGAGCCGGCTGCGCAAGGTGATCGCCGCCCGGATGGTGGAGTCGCTGCAGACCTCCGCCCAGCTGACGACGGTCGTCGAGGTGGACGTCACGAAGATCGCCCGGTTGCGGGCGCGGGCCAAGGCCGACTTCGAGGCCCGCGAGGGTGTCAAGCTGTCGTTCCTGCCGTTCTTCGCGCTGGCCACGGTCGAGGCGCTCAAGGCGCACCCGGTCGTCAACGCGAGCATCGAGGGCGACGAGATCGTCTACCACGGTCAGGAGAACCTCGGGGTCGCGGTCGACACCGAGCGCGGCCTGCTCGTCCCGGTGATCCGGGACGCCGGTGACCTCAACATCGCCGGTCTCGCCCGCAAGATCGCCGACCTGGCCGAGCGGACCCGCGCGAACAAGGTGACGCCGGACGAGCTGTCCGGCGGCACGTTCACGCTGACCAACACCGGCAGCCGGGGCGCGCTGTTCGACACCCCGATCATCAACCAGCCGAACGTCGGCATCCTGGGCACCGGCAGCGTCGTCAAGCGCCCGGTCGTCATCGAGGTGGACGGGGCGGAGACCATCGCGATCCGGTCGATGATGTACCTGGCGCTGTCCTACGACCACCGGCTGGTCGACGGCGCCGACGCCGCCCGCTTCCTCGCCACCATCAAGGAGCGGCTGGAAGAGGGCGCCTTCGAAGCCGACCTCGGCCTGTAGCGTGCGCGTCGTCGTCACCGGCGCCTCGGGGCTGATCGGCCAGCCCCTGCTCCGCCGGCTGCGGGCCGACGGCCACGACGTCGTCCAGCTGGTCCGGCGCCCACCCCGGGGGCCAGGAGAGCTGCAGTGGGACCCAGCCGCCGGTGACCTCGACCTCACCGCCGCGGGCCCGGTCGACGCCGCGATCAACCTGGCCGGCGCCGGCGTGGGCGACCACCGGTGGACCGACGCGTACAAGGAGACGATCCGCACCTCCCGGGTCGACGCGACGACGACGCTGGTGAACGCCCTGGCCCGCCTCGAGCCGAAGCCGAAGGTGCTGCTGTCGGCGTCCGGCGTCGACTACTACGGCGAGCGCGGCGACGAACGGCTCACCGAGACCTCGCCGCCGGGGGACACCTTTCTGGCGGAGGTCTGCGTCGCGTGGGAGGCGGCCGCCGAACCGGCCCGTGAGGCCGGGATCCGGGTCGCGACGCTGCGCACCGGGCTCGTGCTCGCCCCGGGCGGCGGCGCGTTCGGGCGCCTGCTGCCACTGTTCCGCGCCGGCGTCGGCGGCCCGATGGGCACCGGCCGGGCGTGGTGGAGCTGGATCACCCTGGAGGACCACATCGGCGCGGTCCGGTTCCTGCTGGACGCCGACGTCGACGGACCGGTGAACCTCACCGCACCGCAGCCGGTGCGCAACCGCGAGCTGACCCGCGAGCTCGCCCGGGCCCTGCACCGCCCCGCTCTCGTGCCGGTGCCCCCGTTCGCGCTGCGGATCGCCGTCGGCCAGTTCGCCGAGGTGGTCCTGGGCAGCCGGCGGGTGCTGCCCGAGGTGCTGACTGCCGCCGGTCACACCTTCCGCCACCCGGACATCCACGCCGGGGTGGAGTGGCTGGTCCGGTCCTGAGCCGCCACCGTCAGCCGCTGGCGACCACCTGCCAGCGGCCGTCGTGGCGGACCAGCTCCAGCCGGGTGGTCCGCTCCTGGGCGGGGACGTTGCCGACGACCTGACCGTCGGGGCCGACCCGGCGGTGCGCGGACGTCGTGACGTGCACCTCGAGCAGGGCCCGGTCCCCGGCGTGCTCGACCACCTCGGCGGACCGGACGTCGAACCCGAGCCCGTCGAGGCGCAGCCGGTGCTCGGCCAGCGCGGCCCACAGCGCCGCGTCGTCCGCGGCCGCAGGCCCGCCCGGTACGTTCGCCATCTGGAGGAGCCGCTCGTCGCGCTCGGTCAGCGCCCGGGCCCGCAGCCAGGCCAGCGCGGGCACGGCAGCCACCGGGTCGGCGGACCGCAGCGCCCGGTCGACGGCCGCCGGCACCGCCGGCGCAGCCGTGGTGCCGACCGGCGGCCGGTCCGGCACCGGGGCGACCGCGGGTGCTGGGGCGCTCGGCCGGCCGCCGCCTTCGCCGTCGAGGAGCTCGGGCACGAGCACGGCGCCAGCCAGGACGGCGACGAGTGCCACGGCGCCCACGGCCGTCG
>NZ_JBHSRC010000012.1:0-28724 GCF_042658805.1 Quadrisphaera sp. GCM10027208 | reverse complement strand
ACGAGTCCGCCGCGGCGGTCTGGCGCACCGCCACCGGGTGGACCACCTGGCGGATGCCCACCGGGCACGTCCTGCGCCGGGCCCCCGAACCCGCCATCCCCCGAGTCGCTGGACACCCGACCGACCAGACGCTCGACTTGTGCGGCGACCCCGGCCGCCTGTCGCAGTACCTGGCCCGGGTCGACACCGCGGCCGACGAGTTCCGCCGCCTCGCCCGAGCCTGCGGGTTCCCCGTCGACCCCGAGCCCGCCCCCGAGCCCGACGCCGGGCAGCCCGAGTACGCCACCGGGCAGCCGGAGCCCACCACGCTGTCCGAGTGGGTTGCCCGCCGCCTGGCACGCCTCAAACCCGGCGAGTCCTGGGACTTCAACCCTGAACCGCCACGCCGGTTCACCCGGGCCGACCCCGACCCGCGCAAGTACACCGGGCCGCCGCCGTTCTAACGCCCGGCGGCTCTCACTCGCACCCTCCCGCCCCGCCGCTCTCTGCGCCTCGACACCCGCTGGACGACCCGGGCCTCAGCAGCCGGCAGTAGCCTTGCCCGTCGTGACCGCCTGGCCCGTCCCGCCCGTGCCGACCCTGCCCGGTGTGGGCCTGGCGGCGATGCTGCACGACACGGCGACCGGGACGCTGCGGCCGAGCGCTGCCGGCCCCGACGCCCGCCTCTACGTCTGCGGGATCACTCCCTACGACGCCACCCACATGGGGCACGCCGCCACCTACCTCGCGTTCGACCTGCTCGTGCGCACGTGGCGGGACGCCGGCCTGACCGTCCGGTACGTGCAGAACGTCACCGACGTCGACGACCCGCTGCTGGAGCGCGCCGTCGCCACCGGTGAGGACTGGCGGGAGCTCGCCCGCCGCGAGACCGCGCTGTACGCCGAGGACATGGCGGCGCTGGGCGTGGTCCCGCCGGACGTCTACCTCGGAGCGGTCGAGACCATCCCGTGGGTGGTGGACGCCGTCACCCGGCTCATCGACCAGGGTGCGGCCTACCGGGTCGCAGGGCAGGGCGCCGGGCCGGACGGCGACGTCTACTTCGACGTGTCGGCCGACCCGCACTTCGGGTCGGTCGCCCACCTCGACCGGGAGCAGATGCTCGCGCTGTTCGGCGAGCGCGGAGGGGACCCGGACCGGCCGGGGAAGCGGGACCCGCTGGACCCGCTGCTGTGGCGGGTGGCCCGCGACGGTGAGCCCTACTGGGACGGCGGTCCGCTCGGGCACGGCCGCCCCGGCTGGCACATCGAGTGCGTCGCGATCGCCCTGCACCACCTCGGATCGCCCTTCGACGTGCAGGGCGGTGGTTCGGACCTGGCCTTCCCGCACCACGAGATGGGCGCCTCCCACGGGCACGTGCTGACCGGCCGGACGCCGTACGCCCGCACCTACGCCCACGCCGGGATGGTCGGCTACGACGGCGAGAAGATGAGCAAGTCCCGCGGGAACCTCGTCCTGGTCTCCCGGTTGCGCGCGGACGGCGTGCCGCCGGACGCCATCCGCCTGGCCGTGCTCGCCCACCACTACCGCAGCGACTGGGAGTGGACCGACGCCGACCTCGTCGCCGCCCGGGAGCGGCTCGAGCGCTGGCAGGCGGCGGTCGCCCAGACCGCCGGGCCGGACGCCGGGCCCGTGCTCGCCGGGGTCCGTGACCGGCTGGCCGACGACCTCGACGCCCCGGGGGCCGTCGCGGTCGTCGACGAGTGGGTGGCAGCACAGCTCGGGGCCGCAGGCAGCGGGACAGACCCCGCCGCACCCGGTCTCGTCGCCGACACCGTCCAGGCGCTGCTCGGCGTCCGGCTGCGGGGTCCTTCCTGAGGTACTGCGCGCGCTCCCCGCGGAGGCGGCCGGGCGCCGCCCGGCGACGTGGCGGTCAGCCGCGCGGGCCGTCCCCACGGCGGCGCAGGTAGCGCTCGAACTCGCGCGCGATCGCCTCACCGGTGGCCTCGGGCAGCTCGGCGGTGTCCTTGGCCTGCTCGAGCTGTCGGACGTACTCGGCGATCTCGGCGTCCTCGCCGGCGAGCTCGTCCACCCCGGTCTGCCAGGCGCGGGCCTCCTCCGGCAGGTCCCCCAGCGGCACCGGGACGGCGAGCAGCTCCTCGATCCGGGTCAGCAGCGCCAGCACCGCCTTGGGGGAGGGGCTGTGCCCCACGTAGTGCGGTACCGCCGCCCACAGCGACAGGGTCGGCACCCCCCGTCGTCCCGCGGCGTCCTGGAGCACGCCGAGGATCCCGGTCGGACCCTCGTACCGGGACGGCTCGAGCGCGAGCCGGTGCAGGAGCTCCTCGTCGTCCGCCGTGGACGTCACCGGGATCGGCCGGGTGTGCGGCACGTCCGCCAGCAGCGCGCCGAGGGTGACGAGCATCCCGGCCCCGGCCCGCTGGAGGTGGCCGAGCACCTCGTCGGTCCAGGTCATCCAGCGCATCGACGGCTCCGGTCCACGGACGAGCAGGACGTCGTGGTGCGCACCGGGGGGCCGGGCCCGGCTGATCCGCGTCGTGGGCCACGTGATCCGGCGCCGGCCGTCGTCGCCGAGCGCCACCACGGGGCGGTTCACCTGGAAGTCGTGGTACGGCTCGGGGTCGAGCGCGGCCACCGGTTCGGCCTGCCACACCTCGGCAAGGTGGGCCAGGGCGGAGCTGGCCGCCTCGCCGGCGTCGTTCCACCCCTCGAACGCCGCGAGCACCACCGGGGCCGCACCGCTGGGCCCAGCGGCGCCGGTGGCGGCCTGGTCGTCCTCGGGGTGCTGGTTGTCCTCGGGGTGCTGCCCGTCCTCGGGGTGCTGCTCGACCACGAGTCTCCCTTCGCCCGGGGGGTCTGGACGGCGCCCGGGTCTCGACGCGCCCGCGGTCCCGGGCCGGCGTCCAGACTACGGGCGGGAACCGACAACCGGTGGACCCCCACCTACACTTCCTGCCTGATGAGCAGCCGCTCCGACCTCCTGCGCTCCGCCATGGCCGAACGCGTCCTCGTCGCCGACGGCGCGATGGGCACGATGATCCAGGCGGCCGAGCCGACCCTCGCCGACTTCGAGGGCCATGAGGGCTGCAACGAGGTGCTCAACGTCACCCGCCCGGACCTGGTCCGGGCCGTGCACGACGCCTACCTCGAGGTCGGGGTCGACTGCATCGAGACGAACACGTTCGGGGCCAACCTCGGAAACCTCAGCGAGTACGGCATCGCCGACCGCATCGGCGAGCTCGCCGAGGCCGGCGCCCGCGTCGCCCGGCAGGCCGCTGACGCCTGGTCGACCCCCGAGCGGCCTCGGTGGGTGATCGGCTCGATCGGGCCGGGCACCCGGCTGCCGAGCCTGGGCCACGTCACCTACCGCACCTTGCGGGACGCCTACGCCGAGCAGGTCCGCGGTCTGGTCGCCGGGGGGGTCGACGCGCTGCTGGTCGAGACCTGCCAGGACCTGCTGCAGGCCAAGGCGGCGGTCATCGGTGCTCGGCGAGCCCTCGCCGAGGCGGGGGAGGAGCTGCCGGTCTTCGTCCAGGTGACGGTGGAGACCACCGGCACGATGCTGCTCGGCACCGAGACCGCGGCCGCGCTGACCGCGCTGGAGGCGCTCGGCGTGGACGCGATCGGGCTGAACTGCGCGACCGGGCCGGCCGAGATGGGCGAGCACCTGCGGCACCTGTCCCGGCACGCCCGGGTGCCGGTCACCGCGATGCCGAACGCCGGCCTGCCCGAGCTGGGCGCCGACGGCGCGACGTACCCGCTCACCCCCGAGCAGCTGGCGGACGCCCACGACGCGTTCACCGCCGACCTCGGCCTCCAGCTCGTCGGTGGCTGCTGCGGGACCACCCCCGAGCACCTGCGGGCCGTCGTCGAACGGGTCGGAGGACGTCCGGTGACCCCCCGGACGCCGCACCCGGAGCCTGGGGTCTCGTCCCTGTACCAGCACGTCCCGTTCCGTCAGGACGTGTCGTACCTGTCGATCGGGGAGCGCACGAACGCCAACGGCAGCAAGGCCTTCCGTGAGGCGATGGTCGCCGGGCGCTGGGACGAGTGCGTCGAGATCGCCCGCGAGCAGGTCCGGGACGGTGCCCACCTGCTCGACGTGTGCGTCGACTACGTCGGCCGGGACGGCGTCGCCGACGTCCGCGAGGTCGTCGGCCGGCTCGCCACCGGCTCTACCCTGCCGCTGGTCATCGACTCCACCGAGCCGGACGTCGTCGAGGCGGGCCTGGAGCTGCTCGGTGGCCGGGCGGTGGTGAACTCGGTGAACTACGAGGACGGCGACGGGCCCGACAGCCGGTTCGCCCGGGTGATGCCGGTCGTCGCCGAGCACGGGGCAGCCGTCGTCGCCCTGACCATCGACGAGCAGGGGCAGGCGCGTACCGCCGAGCACAAGGTCGCCGTGGCCACCCGGCTGCTCGAGGAGCTCACCGGGCGGTGGGGGATGCGGGTGGAGGACGTCTTCGTCGACTGCCTGACCTTCCCGGTCGCGACCGGCCAGGAGGAGACCCGCCGCGACGCGATCGAGACCCTCGAGGCGATCCGGGAGGTCACCCGCCGGTTCCCCGGCGTCCAGACCGTCCTCGGGGTCTCCAACGTCTCCTTCGGACTCAACCCGGCCGCCCGGCAGGTGCTGAACTCGGTGTTCCTGCACGAGGCGGTGGAGGCCGGGCTGTCCGCCGCGATCGTGCACGCCGCCCGCATCCTGCCGGTGGCGCGGATCCCGGAGGAGCAGCTCCGCGTGGCCGGGGACCTCGTGCACGACCGTCGCCGGCCGGGCTACGACCCGCTGGCCAGGTTCCTCGAGCTGTTCGAGGGTGTGGACGCCGCGACACTTCGCGCCGACCGGGCCGCCGAGCTCGCCGGCCTGCCGCTGGACGAACGGCTGCGCCGCCGGATCGTCGACGGGGAGCGGACCGGTCTGGAGGCCGACCTCGACGCGGCGCTCGCGGCGGGTACCCGGCCCCTCGACGTCGTCAACGACTACCTGCTCGCCGGGATGCGCGAGGTCGGCGACCTGTTCGGCCGTGGGGAGATGCAGCTGCCGTTCGTGCTGCAGTCCGCGGAGGTGATGAAGGCCGCCGTGGCGCACCTGGAGCCCGCCATCGAGGCGGACCTGGCCGGCAGCGGCCCCCGGCGCGGCAAGGGGACCATCGTGCTCGCGACGGTCAAGGGCGACGTCCACGACATCGGCAAGAACCTCGTCGACATCATCCTGTCCAACAACGGCTACGACGTGGTCAACCTCGGCATCAAGCAGCCGATCGGCGAGATCCTGCGGGCGGCCCAGGAGCACGACGCGGACGCCATCGGGATGAGCGGGCTGCTGGTGAAGTCCACCGTGGTCATGCGGGAGAACCTCGAGGAGATCACCGCCCGGGGCCTGGCCGACCGGTGGCCGGTGCTGCTCGGGGGCGCGGCGCTGACCCGGGCCTACGTCGAGCACGACCTCGCCGGGATCTTCCCCGGTGAGGTGCGCTACGCCCGGGACGCGTTCGAGGGTCTGCGTCTCATGGACGCCGTCGCCAAGGCCAGGCAGGACCCGGGGAGCACGCCGTCCGACCACCTGCCGCCACTGCGGGCCCGTCGGGTCCGGCCGGTCCCAGCGCCGGCCTCCGGTGACGGCGCGGACGGCGCGGACGGCGCCGGCCGCAGGCGCTCGGACGTCGCCCGGGACGTCGACGTCCCGCGTCCGCCGTTCTGGGGGGACAGGGTCGTCCGGGGGGTCCCGCTGGCCGACTACGCCGCCTACCTCGACGAGCGCGCCACCTTCCTCGGCCAGTGGGGCCTGCGCGGGAGCAGGGGAGGGTCGGGTCCCAGCTACGAGGAGCTCGTCGAGACCGAGGGCCGTCCCCGGCTGCGCGCCTGGCTCGACCGGGTGCAGACCGAGGGGCTGATGGAGCCGGCCGTGGTCTACGGGTACTACCCGTGCTGGTCCGAGGGGGACGACCTCGTCATCGCGCACCACGACGGCTCGGACGGCGAGCCGGGCACCGAGCGCGCCCGGCTCACGTTCCCTCGGCAGCGCCGGGACCGCCGACTGTGCCTGGCCGACTACTTCCGCGACCGCGCCGAGGTCGACCGGGCCGGGCAGCCGGACGTCGTCGCCCTCCAGCTCGTCACCGTCGGCTCCCGGGTCGCCGAGGCCACCGCCGACCTGTTCGCCCGGAACGCCTACCGGGACTACCTCGAGCTGCACGGCCTGTCCGTCCAGCTCACCGAGGCCCTCGCCGAGTACTGGCACGCCCGGGTCCGCGACGAGCTGGGGCTCGGCGGACGGGACGCCCGGGACCTGCCCGGCGTGCTGCGCCAGGAGTACCGCGGCGCGCGGTACTCGTTCGGGTACCCGGCCTGCCCGGACCTGGAGCAGCGCCGCCTGCTCGTCGACCTCCTGCGACCCGAGCGGGTCGGCGTCGTCCTGTCCGAGGAGCTGCAGCTGCACCCCGAGCAGTCCACCGACGCGCTCGTCGTGCACCACCCGGAGGCCGTGTGGTTCTCGACGTGAGCACGGTGCTCCCGGCGGCCGTGCTGTGGGACATGGACGGCACCCTGGTCGACACCGAGCCGTACTGGATGGAGGCCGAGTACGCCCTCGTCGCCGAGCACGGCGGGTCCTGGGACGACGACCATGCTCACGCCCTCGTCGGCAACCCGCTCCGGGTGTCCGCCGAGTACATCCGCCGGCACGGTGGTGTCGACCTGCCGGTCGACGAGGTGGTCGAGCGGCTGCTGGCGCACGTCGTCGTCCGGGTCGGGGAGCGCCCCCCGTGGCGCCCCGGCGCCCTCGAGCTGCTCGCCGACCTCGGCCGGGTCGGGGTGCCGTGCGCGCTGGTCACCATGTCCTGGACGTCGCTCGCCGAGGCTGTCGTCTCCGCGCTGCCGGCCGGCACCTTCGCCGCCGTCGTCACCGGCGACGAGGTCACCTACGGCAAGCCGCACCCGGAGCCGTACCTCACCGCCGCGGCCCGGCTCGGCGTCGACCCGGCGGAGTGCGTCGCCGTGGAGGACTCCCCGACCGGACTGCTCAGCGCGGAGGCGGCGGGGGCGGTGGCGGTCGGCGTGCCCCACCTCGTCCCGCTGCCCACTCGACCGGGCCGGATCCTGCTGTCCTCGCTGGCCGGGGTCACCGCCGCGGACCTGGGTCGCCTGGTGTCCGCACGGACGACGCGGCGCTACCGGAGTGTGTCCGAACCGTGACCTCGCGGGGCGGTCAAGGTGTTCAGTCGCCCCCCTTCGCCGGTCTAGGGTCCAATGGCCCGGTCGGACGACCGGTGACGTACCTGCCGGCGTCGACCTCGTCGTCGCCGCGGACCCGATGGAGTGAGACATGCGACGGAGCAGCCTGCGACGGCCGCTCGCCGTCATCGGTGCGGCCGCCCTGGCCGCGTCCCTGGCGGCGTGCGCCGAGAGCGAGCGCGACGACACCGGAAGCGACGGGGGCACCGCCGGCGAGGAGACCGCCAGCGGCGGCACCTTCGTCTTCGCGGCGTCCAGCGACCCGGTGATGCTGGACCCGGCCTTCGCCAGCGACGGCGAGACGTTCCGGGTGGCGCGGAACATCTTCGAGGGTCTGGTCGGCACCGAGCCCGGCACTGCCGACCCCGCGCCGCTGCTCGCCGAGAGCTGGGAGACCAGCGAGGACGGCCTGAGCACCACGTTCCAGCTGCGTGAGGGTGTCACCTTCCACGACGGTACGGAGTTCAACGCCGAGGCCGTCTGCGCCAACTTCGAGCGCTGGCACAACTGGACCGGCATCCTGCAGTCCCAGAACCTGTCGTACTACTACCAGTCGCTGTTCAAGGGCTTCGCCGAGAGCGACAACCCCGACCTCGTCGGCGGCATCTACGAGAGTTGCGAGGTGGGCTCGGACACCGAGGTCACCGTCAACCTCAACGAGCCGTTCGCCGGCTTCATCCCGGCGCTGTCGCTGCCGGCATTCTCCATGCAGAGCCCCACCGCGATGCAGGAGTACGACGCGGACAACGTCTCGGGCACCGAGGACGACCCCCGGTTCTCCGCCTACGCGACCGAGCACCCGACCGGCACCGGCCCGTTCCAGTTCGAGAGCTGGGAGCGGGGCCAGCAGGTCACGCTGACCCGCTACGACGACTACTGGGGCGAGACGGCGAAGATCGACACCGCCATCATCCGCACCATCCCGGACGGCAACGCCCGGCTGCAGGCGCTGCGCAACGGTGACATCGACGGCTACGACCTCGTGGCCCCCGGTGACATCGAGGGCCTGGAGGCCGACGGGTTCACCGTGATGTCCCGCGACCCGTTCACGATCCTGTACCTGGGCTTCAACCAGGCCGTCCCCGAGCTCGCCGACATCCGGGTCCGTCAGGCCATCGCCCACGCCATCGACAAGGAGGCCGTCGTCTCCCAGTCGCTGCCCGAGGGCACCGAGATCGCGACCCAGTTCATCCCGCCCACCGTGGACGGCTGGAACCCCGACGTCCCGACCTACCCGTACGACCCCGAGCGGGCCCAGGAGCTGCTCGCCGAGGCCGGCGTGGAGGACCTGACGCTGCAGTTCAACTACCCGACCGACGTCTCCCGGCCGTACATGCCGACGCCGGAGGACACGTACACCGCCATCGCCTCCCAGCTGGAGGCCGCCGGTATCACGGTGGAGCCCGTCGCCGACCGCTGGAGCCCGGACTACCTCGACAAGATCCAGGGCTCGGCCGACCACGGCATCCACCTGCTCGGCTGGACGGGTGACTACAACGACACCGACAACTTCCTCGGCGTGTTCTTCGGCCAGCCGAGCAACGAGTGGGGCTTCGACAACCCCGAGCTGTTCGCCGCGCTGACCGAGGCCCGTGGGGTCGCCAGCCGCGACGAGCAGACCCCGCTGTACGAGGAGATCAACGCTCAGGTGATGGAGTTCCTCCCTGGTGTGCCGATTGCGCACCCGGCGCCGTCCCTGGCGTTCGCGCCGGAGGTCGAGGGCTACCAGCCCAGCCCCGTCAACGACGAGGTCTGGAACCTCATCACGATCAACGAGTAGCGGAGCCGACGACGGTGGCCCGGCGGGTGGTTCTGCCGCCGGGCCACCGCAGTCCCCGGTCCTGCTCGTCCGTCCTCAGGTGAGGCCCCGTTGCTGAGATTCGTCCTGCGCCGGCTGCTGCTGCTCGTGCCGGTGCTGCTCGGCCTCGTCGTCCTGCTGTTCCTCTGGCTGCGGGCCCTGCCCGGTGACCCTGCCCGGGCAATGCTCGGCCAGCGGGCGACGCCGGAGAGCATCGCCCAGGTGAACGCCCAGTACGGCTTCGACCGTCCGCTGCTCGAGCAGTTCGTCCGCTACACCGGGCAGCTCCTCCAGGGCAACTTCGGCTCCTCCACCCGGACCGGCGAGCCGGTGCTGGAGAGCTTCCTGCTGCGCTTCCCGGCGACGGTCGAGCTCGCCGTCGCCGCCCTGATCTTCGCCGTGCTGCTCGGCATCCCGCTCGGCTACTACGCCGCCCGCCACGCCGGCGGTCTCATCGACACCTTGGCCGTCTCCGGATCGCTGCTCGGCGTGTCCATCCCGGTGTTCTTCCTCGCCTACCTGCTCAAGCTGGTGTTCGCCGTCGGCGTGCCGCCGGTCGAGTTCCTCGGCGTGCTGCCCACCAGCGGCCGCCAGGACGTCCGGATCGACGCCACCCACATCACGAACTTCTACGTCCTCGACGGGTTGCTGACCAGAGAGTGGGACGCGGCGCTCGACGCGCTCGTCCACCTCGTCCTGCCCGGGATCGCACTCGGCACCATCCCGCTGGCGATCATCGTCCGGATCACCCGCGCCTCGGTGCTCGAGGTGCTCCACGAGGACTACGTGCGGACCGCGGAGGCGAAGGGCCTGACCCGCTCGCTCATCCGGCGCCGGCACGTGCTGCGCAACGCCCTGCTGCCGGTCGTCACCACCATCGGCCTGCAGGCCGGTCTGCTGTTCTCCGGAGCCGTGCTCACCGAGTCCGTGTTCGCCATCAACGGGATCGGGTCGTACCTCTTCCTGGCGATCGGCCAGCTCGACTACGCGGTGCTGCAGGGGTACATCCTGTTCATCGCCGTCGGGTACGCCCTCATCAACCTGCTCGTCGACCTCAGCTACGGCCTCATCGACCCCCGGGTGCGTGTGTCATGACGTCGATCCCCCCGGCCCAGACCGGTCCGTCCGAGCTCGGGCGTGGCGGTGCCCTCGGCGAGGTGCTCGGAGCGGTCAAGCACGACGACGAGCGCGGGGTCAGCCTGTGGCGGGGCGCCTTCCGGCGGCTGCGGCGCAACCCGTCGGCCATCATCGGCGCGTCGATCATGCTCGGGTTCGTCGTCATCGCGCTGGCGGCCCCGCTCATCGCCGGGTACGAGCCCGGACGGCCGCTGCCGAACAGCGGGATCACCCCGTCCTCGGTTCCCGGTCCGTCGCCGGAGCACCCCCTGGGCCTCGACTCCACCGGCGCCGACCTGCTGACCCAGATGGTGTACGGCGCCCGCCAGTCGCTCATCATCGGGGTGGTCTCCACCTCCATCGGCCTCACCGTCGGCGCGGTCCTGGGCATCCTGGCCGGAGGCGTCGGTGGAGCGGTCGACCTGGTCGTCATGCGGGTCGTCGACATCATGCTGTCGATCCCCAGCCTGCTTCTCGCGGTGAGCATCGCCGCCGTGCTCGGCCAGAGCCGGACGTCGGTGATGATCGCCATCGGGGTGGCCCAGGTCCCGATCTTCGCCCGGCTGCTGCGGGGGTCGCTGCTCCAGCAGCGCTCGGCCGACTACGTGCTCGCGGCGTTCTCCGTGGGGCTGCGCCGGCGCAGCGTGGTGATGAGCCACATGCTGCCGAACTCCCTCGGCCCCGTGATCGTGCAGGCGACCCTCATGCTGGCGACCGCCATCATCGAGGTCGCCGCGCTGTCCTACCTCGGACTCGGCGACCCGAACCCGAGCGTGGCCGAGTGGGGCCGGATGCTCGTCAAGGCCCAGCCCCGGCTGGAGTCCGACCCGCACCTCGCCCTGCTGCCCGGTATCGCGATCGCCGTCACCGCCTTCGGCTTCACGCTGTTCGGCGAGGCGCTGCGTGAGGCCCTCGACCCGAAGTTCCGGCGGTGACCTGATGTCCACCCAGACCACCCAGACCCGACCCGGCCTGCGCGGCAGCGACGCGCTGCTGGAGATCGAGGACCTCACCGTCACCTTCGGCGGCAGGGGCCGCTCGACGTTCCGGGCCGTCGACGGTGTCTCGTTCTCGGTCCGCCCCGGCGAGGTCGTCGGTCTCGTCGGCGAGTCCGGCAGCGGCAAGTCGGTGACCTCGCTGGCGGTCATGGGCCTGCTGCCACGGCGCGGCGTCGACGTCGGCGGCCAGGTCCTCTTCGAGGGCCGCGACGTGCTGCGGGCCTCGCCGAGAGAGCTCGCCGACCTGCGCGGCCGGGACATGGCGATGGTGTTCCAGGACCCGATGACCTCGCTCAACCCGGTCGTGCCGATCGGGACGCAGGTCACCGAGGTCCTCCTGCGGCACACCGACCTCGACCGCTCCGGCGCCCGGGAGGAGGCCGAGCAGCTGCTGCGCCGGGTCGGCATCCCCGACCCCGTCCGCCGGCTGGGGGAGTACCCGCACCAGCTCTCCGGGGGGATGCGCCAGCGCGCGCTCATCGCGATCGCGCTCGCCTGCAAGCCCAAGCTGCTCATCGCCGACGAGCCGACGACGGCGCTGGACGTCACGATCCAGGCGCAGGTGCTCGAGCTGCTGCGCCAGCTCGTGACGGAGACCGGCACCGCCATGATCATGATCACCCACGATCTCGGGGTGGTCGCCGGGCTGTGCGACCAGATCAACGTCATGTACGCGGGGCGCATCGTGGAGTCCGCCGAGCGCCGCGAGCTGTTCGCCTCGCCGCGGCACCGGTACACCGCGGGTCTGCTGGCCTCGATCCCGCGCATGGACGGCGCCCGGGGCGAGCCGCTGCGGCCGATCCCGGGATCACCCAACGACACCGTGCCGTGGTCCCAGGCGTGCGCGTTCGCACCGCGCTGCGAGGCCGCGGACGACGACTGCGTGCGCCCCGACCTGCCGCTCGACACCGACGAGGTCCACCCGGGGCACGTGGCCCGGTGCGTGCACCCGGTCCCGGTCGACGGTACCGAGCCCACCGTGCCGAGCCCCCAGGAGCACCCATGAGCACGACCACCGGCGCGCAGCCGGCCGCGACCGGGACGGGCGCCGGCTCGGACGACGTCCTGCTGCGGGTGCGGGACCTCGAGGTGCACTTCCCGATCCGCAAGGGCGTCGTGCTCGAGCGGACCGTCGGGGCGGTGCGGGCCGTGGACGGCGTCAGCCTCGACGTCCGCCGCGGTGAGACGTTCGGGCTCGTCGGCGAGTCCGGCTGCGGGAAGTCCACCCTCGGCCGGGCCGTGCTCCGGCTCGAGGAGCCCACCGCCGGCTCGGTGACGTTCGACGGCGTCGAGCTTCGGGACCTCAAGCCCGAGCAGATGCGGCGGATGCGGCGCCGGATGCAGATGGTGTTCCAGGACCCGATGGCCAGCCTGGACCCGCGGCAGAGCGTGCAGAGCATCCTCACCGAGCCGATGCGCCTGCACGGTGAGGGCAGTCGGCGTGACCACGAGGCGCGGGTACGCGAGCTGCTCGAGCTCGTCGGGCTCTCCCGCAACGCGGGCGCGAAGTTCCCGCACGAGTTCTCCGGCGGCCAGCGCCAGCGCATCGGCATCGCCCGGGCGATCGTGCTCAACCCGGAGCTCGTCGTCGCGGACGAGCCGGTCAGCGCCCTGGACGTCTCCGTGCAGGCGCAGGTCATCAACCTGCTGGAGGAGCTGCAGGACCGGCTCGGCCTGACCTACGTCGTCATCGCCCACGACCTGGCCGTGGTCCGGCACATCTCGGACCGGATCGGGGTGATGTACCTCGGGGTGCTCGTCGAGCAGGCCTCCAGCGACGACCTGTACACCGAGCCCCTGCACCCGTACACGCTGTCGCTGATGTCGGCGATCCCGGTGCCCGACCCCGAGGTCGAGGACCGGCGCGAGCGGATCCTGCTCACCGGTGACCTGCCGAGTCCGGCGAACCCCCCGTCCGGCTGCCGGTTCCACACCCGGTGCCCGTTCCGGCAGCCGACCCGCTGCCACGACGAGGTGCCCGCGCTGCGGGAGGTCCGGCCCGGGCACGCGGTCGCCTGCCACTGGGCCGAGGACATCCGGGCCGGGCGCATCCGGGCGGCCGAGTCCTCGCACGACCCGACCGCCCCGGGTGACGTCGTGGACCAGCGCGCGCCGGGCGCCGTCGACCACCCCTGACCCTGCGGCTACTCGGTGGCGATCGCCCGCAGCACGTCGAGCCGGACGGCGCGCACCGCGGGCAGCACGGCCGCGAGGACGCCGATCGCCCCACCCAGGACGAGCACCCCGCCGATCGTGGGCCAGGGCACCGCGAGCACCTCCAGGCCCTCGTCGGCCAGTGAACGCTGCAGGGACACCCCGAGAACGAGACCGAGGACGGCGCCCAGGACGGCACCGAGCAGGGCGGTGAGCACCGACTCGACGGTGACCATCCCGGCCAGCTGCCGCCGCTGCATGCCGACGGCCCGGAGCAACCCGATCTCGCGGGTGCGCTCGATCACGGACAGCGCGAGGGTGTTGACGATCCCCAGCACGGCGATCACCACCGACAGCGCGAGCAGCACGTAGATGAGCAGGAGCAGCTGCTCGGTGGCCTCGGCCTGCGCGGAGACGAACTCCTCGCGGTTCTGGACGGACACCACGACGTACGGGGCGACCACGTCGGTGACGGCGGCGGCGACCTCGGCGACGTCGCGGCCCGGCTCGGTGTTGACGTAGCCGAACAGCTCCGAGCGGTCTGCGGGCGGGACGGCCCGGTCGGCCAGGTCCCGAGGCAGCAGCACCGGGACCCCCACGGCCTGGTTGTCCTCGATCACGGCGCCGACGGTCAGCGGCTGCTGCCCGAGCGTCCCGACCTGCGCCGTGACGGTGTCCCCGACGCCGACGTCGCGGTCCTCGGCGAAGGACGCGGACACCACGACCCGACCTTCCTGCAGGGCGGACAGCGTCCCGGCCACGGGGCGCACGCGCACGCTGTCGGCGAGGGGACCGGGGTCGGTACCGGCGGCCAGGGTGCGCTCTCCGTCGACCGTCAGCGGGACGGCGGAGAGCACGGCGACCGACTCGACGCCGTCGACGGCGGCGACCGCCTCGGTCAGCGTCGCCGGGAAGCCGGTGAACCCGCTGTTGAGGACGAGGTCGGCGGTGACCGCCTCCTCGACGATCGCCCGGGTCGAGGCGGTCGCCGACGCCGACAGCACGGTGATCCCGGTGACGAGGGTGATCCCGACCATGAGGGCGCTGGCGGTGGTGGCGGTGCGCCGCGGGTTTCGCAGGGCGTTCCCGCGGGCCAGCCGGCCGACGGGGCCGCCGGTGGCGGTGAACGGCACCGCGAGGACCCGCAGCACCGGCCGCGCGACGAGGGGCGCCGCTGTCGCCGTACCGAGGAACAGCAGCAGCGAGGCGACCGCGACCGTGACGCCGTCGCCTGACCCGGCGAGCGAGCGCCACAGCAGCCCCCCGCCGGCCACCAGGAGCGCCGCCCCCACCAGGCCCCGGAGGCGCAGGCTCCGCTCGGGCAGGGCGACGTCGTCCCGCATCGCCGCCACGGGTGGGATCCGGGACGCTCGGACGGCGGGCGGCAACGCGGCGAGCACGGTCACCACCGTGCCGACCCCGACAGCAGCCACGACCGTGCGGGGGGCGACGACGAGCCCGCCGGCCAGGGACAGCCCGAACCGGCCCAGCACCGCCTGGAGACCGGCGGCCAGGCCGATCCCGGCGCCGAGGCCCAGCACCCCGCCGACCGCGCCGACGACGAGGGCCTCGACGGCCACCATCGTCACGACCTGCCGGGCCCCGGCCCCCACGGCGCGCAGCAGGGCCAGCTCACGGGTCCGCTGGGCGACGAGCATCGAGAACGTGTTGGCGATGAGGAACGCCCCGACGACGAGGCTGATCCCGGCGAACACGAGCAGGAACGTCGTGACGAACCCGAGCGCCTCGCGGACCGACTCGGTGTCCTCCTCACGCTGCTGGGCCCCCGTCACCGCCTCCGTGCCGGGGGGCAGCACGGCGGCCACGCGGTCCCGCAGGGCGACGGCGTCGGTGCCCGGCTCGGCCCGTACCGAGAACGACGCGACGACGCCGTCGGGGGCGAGCAGGGCCCGCGCGCTGCCGGGTTCCAGGAACACCAGCGTGCTCCCGGGCACGGCGCTGAACCGCACCTCGGCGACCACGGTGACCGGCCGCACCTGGCCGCCCACGACGAGGGTGCTGCTGTCGCCGAGCCGCAGCCCGGAGGCGGCCAGGGTCTCCTCCTCGACGGCGATCTCACCGGGGACGTCCGGCGCTGAGCCGGACACCAGCTCCAGCGCCGGGTCGCCGTCGCTCCAGGCGAGGCCGAGGGTCGGGGCACCGCCGAGGCGGACGGCGGTGCCGTCCGCGCCCACGAGGACGGCCGCCCCGGCCAGGTCCGGCTCGGCCTGCCGGACGCCGTCGACCTCCTCGATGTCGGAGGCGAGGTCCAGCGGCAGCCGGCCGGTGACCTGGCCGCCGCCGGCCGCGTCCGCGGGCTGCTCGGCGCGGACCACGACGTCGGTGCCCTGGGAGGACTGGTCGAGGATGCCGGTGAAGGTCCGGTCCATCGTGTCGGTCAGCACGAACGTGCCGGCGACGAACGCCACGCCCAGGAGCACCGCCAACGCGGTCAGCAGGAAGCGGACGAGGTGGCCGCGGACCGAGCGGACCGCGACCCGGATCATCCGTCCCCGCCGGCGTCCGGCTCGGTGAGGCCGAGCAGCCGCTCGAGGACGGCCTCGGCGGTGGGCCGGCGCAGCTCGCCGACGACTCGGCCGTCGGCGAGGAACACGACCCGGTCGGCGTAGGCGGCCGCGGTCGGCTCGTGGGTGACCATGACGACGGTCTGCCCGAAGTCGTCGACGGACCGGCGCAGGAACCCGAGCACGTCCGCGCTGGCGCGTGAGTCGAGGTTGCCGGTCGGCTCGTCGGCGAACACGATCGCCGGTCGGCTCACCAGGGCCCGCGCGCAGGCCACCCGCTGCTGCTGGCCGCCGGACAGCTCCGTCGGCCGGTGGGTGAGCCGGTCCCGCAGGCCGATGGTGTCGACGACCGTGTCGAACCACGCGCGGTCCACGGCGCGCCCGGCGATGTCGAGCGGCAGCGTGATGTTCTCCGCGGCGGTCAGGGTCGGCACGAGGTTGTAGGACTGGAAGACGAAGCCGATCCGGTCGCGCCGCAGCCGGGTCAGCGCGGCGTCCCGCAGCCGGGCGACCTCGACCCCGTCGACGACCACGCTGCCGGAGGTCGGACGGTCGAGGGCTGCCAGGCAGTGCATCAACGTCGACTTGCCCGAGCCGGACGGGCCCATGACCGCGGTCAGCTCGCCGCGGTGGAGGTCCAGGCTGACCCCGTCCAGGGCGCGGACCTGCGCCGGACCCTGCCCGTACACCTTGACGAGGTCGCGGGTGGCGGCGACCACCGTCGTCCCGGGTCGCTCGGCCGTGGCGGCGTGCCGGCCCACGTCAGGTCTCGTCCCGGCCGGGGGCAGGCACCCGGCCCGCCTCGGCCCCGCCGGCCCGGGCCACGGCGTCCGCCGGCGGCAAGGGCGGGGTCCCGCCGAACGCCGGGCACAGGGCCTGGTGGTGGCACCAGTCGCACAGCCGGCTCGGGGACGCCCGCCAGTCCCCGGTCCCCGCGGCCGTGCGGATCGCCTCCCACAGGGCACGGACCTTGCGCTCGGTGGCGCGCAGCTCGTGCTCCTGCGGGGAGTACCGGACGACCTCCCCGCTGCCCAGGTACACGAGCTGGAGCACCCGCGGGACGACGCCTCGGGTCCGCCACAGCACGAGGGCGTAGAACTTCATCTGGAACAGCGCCTTGGCGACGAACAGCTCCGAGGGCGCCCGCCCGGTCTTGTAGTCCACCACCCGGACCTCCCCGGTGGGGGCGACGTCGAGCCGGTCCACGTAGCCGCGCAGGACGAGACCGCCGTCCAGCTCGGTGCTCACGTACAGCTCCCGCTCGGCCGGCTCGAGCCTCGTCGGGTCCTCCAGGGCGAAGTACCGTTCGACGAGCTCACCGGCCTCGGCGAGCCAGGTGGCGAGCTCCTCGCCGTCGGTGAACATGGCCTCCAGCTCGGGGTCGCCGGCCCGCAGCTGCTCCCACTGCGGCTCCACGAGCGCCCGCGCGGCGCCCACGGTCCGCTCGGCAGCGGGCAGGTCGAACAGCCGCTCGAGCACCGAGTGCACGACGGTGCCGCGCACGGCCGCCGGACTGGGTGGCTCGGGCAGCCGGTCCACCACCCGGAACCGGTAGAGCAGCGGGCACTGCATGAAGTCCGCCGCCCGGGACGGCGACAGCGAGGCCTGTGCGTCGCCGGCGGTAGGAGAGGTGACCGACATGGACGACAGGCTAGGTGGCGCCGCCGACAGGCGGTCACGACACGCGCCGGCGGGCAGGCGCCCGTAGGGTTGAGCGGTGAGCGCGGCAGGGCGGTTGACGCCGGAAGGTCTGCGGATCGGCACCCTGGCCGGGGTGCCGGTGCTCGTCGCGCGGTCCTGGCTGGTCATCGCCGCCGTCGTCACCTACCTGTTCGCCCCGACCGTCGCCGCCAGCGCACCGGGCCTCGGGGCCTGGTCCTACCTCGTCGCGTTCGGCTACGCCGTCCTCCTGCTGCTGTCGGTGCTCCTGCACGAGCTCGCCCACGCGGTCGCGGCCCGGGCCTTCGGGATGCCGGCCACCCACATCGTGATCAACCTGTGGGGCGGTCACACCCAGTTCGAGACGGACGCCGTCCGGCCGGGCCGCTCGTTCGTCATCGCCGTCGTCGGGCCCCTGGCGAACGCCGTCCTCGCCCTGCTGGCCGCGCCGCTGCTGCTCGCCGACCTGCCCGACGTCGCCCGCCTGCTGGTGTGGGCGTTCGTCCTCACCAACGGCGTCGTCGCCGTCTTCAACCTCGTGCCGGGGCTTCCGCTGGACGGCGGCCGGCTGCTCGAGGCCCTGGTCTGGAAGCTCACCTCGGACCGCACCACCGGGACGGTCGTCGCCGCCTGGGGCGGCCGACTGGTCGCCGCGGCCGTCATCGGGTGGGGGCTGCTGCCGCTGCTCAGCGGACGGATCGACCTCGTCCGAGTGGTCTGGGCGGTGCTCATCGGCGGGCTGCTGTGGTCCGGGGCCGGGCACGTGCTGCGCGGCGCGAGCATCCGCCGGCGTGCCCCCGAGGCCACCGTCCACCGGCTCGCGCGCCCGGCGGTGCCGCTGCCCGCGTCCGTGAGCGTCGCCGACGCCCTGGCCGCAGCGGGGGTGTCCCACCCGGCGGACCTGGGGCGCACGACCGTGCTCCTGCTCGGCGAGGCCGGTCAGCCGGTCGGCGTCCTGGACCCGGGTGCCGCCTCCCAGGTCCCCCCCGAGCGCCGCGCATCCGTGCCGGCGTCGGCGGCCGCCCGCGCCTTCGCCGACGGCGTGGTGCTCGACGTCCGGCTCGGCGGGGAGGAGCTGCTGCGACTGCTGGGGACCCTGCGCGGTGAGGAGTGGCCGGTCCGGGACGAGGCCGGCCACTGGGTCGGTGTGCTGCGCGGCGGGGACGTCGTCGCTGCGCTCGTCGGCAGTCGCCCGGCACGCCGCCGCCGCTGACCCTGGTCCACCGCAGTCCCTGGTCCACCGCAGTCCCAGGTCCACCGCAGTCCCTGGTCCACCGCAGTCCTCACAGCGACGGCGGCCACGACCCCGCTGCCGCCTAGACTCCGCCCCCATGCCGACCGGAGCCGACGTCCGCCGCGGCCCGCTGCGCGCGGGGGAGCGGGTCCAGCTCACCGACCCCAAGGGACGCCTACACACCATCACCCTGACCCCCGGGAGGGACTTCCACACCCACCGCGGGTCGTTCGCCCACGACGACGTCATCGGCCGGCCCGAGGGCTGGGTGGTCACCGCCACGAACGGCACCGAGTACCTCGTGCTGCGTCCGCTGCTGTCGGACTACGTGCTGTCGATGCCTCGCGGCGCCGCCGTGGTCTACCCCAAGGACGCCGGCCAGATCGTGCAGATGGGTGACGTGTTCCCCGGCGCCCGGGTGGTCGAGGCCGGCGTCGGGTCCGGTGCGCTGTCGATGTCGCTGCTGCGTGCCGTCGGGGACGAGGGGCACCTGCACTCCTTCGAGCGGCGCGCCGACTTCGCCGACATCGCCCGCGGCAACGTCGAGGCGTTCTTCGGGGGACCGCACCCGGCCTGGCAGGTCACGGTCGGGGACCTCGCCGAGGAGCTGCCGGCGGCCGAGGAGCCCGGCAGCGTCGACCGGGTCGTCCTGGACATGCTCGCCCCCTGGGACTGCCTGGACGCCGCGGCCGGCGCGCTGGCCCCCGGCGGCGTCCTCGTCGCCTACGTCGCCACCGTGACCCAGCTCTCCCGGCTGGCCGAGGACGTCCGCGCCGACGGTCGGTACACCGAGCCGGCCGCCTGGGAGTCGATGGTCCGCGGCTGGCACCTGGAGGGGCTGGCCGTGCGGCCCGACCACCGGATGGTCGGGCACACCGGGTTCCTGCTCACCACCCGGCGGCTCGCCGAGGGGGTGCGGCCCCCGCAGCGCCGGCGCCGCCCCGCCAAGGCCGCGGTCGGCCCGGACGGCGGGCTGCTCACCGGGCAGTGGACACCCGAGGACGTCGGGGAGCGGCCGGTCAGCGACAAGAAGGTCCGCCGGGTGCGGCGGGCGGTCGGGCCGCCCGGCGAGTCCGGCGCCCCACGGCAGGACCCGGCGAGTTAGGCTCGAGCATGGCTCGAGAGCACGACGTCCCCAGGGAGAACAGCTCGCTGCTCGGCCGCCGGGTCGAGGCGCTCCAGGACGAGGTCGACGCCCTGCGTCGCCGCCTCGCCGAGAGCCCGGCGCGGGTGCGCGAGCTCGAGGACCGGCTGCGCGCCGTCCAGGCGGAGGCCCAGCAGCTCGCCGTCCGCAACGAACGGCTCAGCCGGACGCTGACCGAGGCCCGCGACCAGATCGTCACCCTCAAGGAGGAGGTCGACCGGCTCGCCCAGCCCCCGAGCGGCTACGCCACCTTCCTCACCGCCCACGACGACGGCACCGTCGACGTCGTGCAGTCCGGCCGCAAGATGCGGGTCGCGGTGAGCCCCGCCGTCGACGTCGAGTCGCTCGGCACCGGCCAGGAGGTG
Source organism: Quadrisphaera sp. GCM10027208 (assembly GCF_042658805.1). Taxonomy (NCBI): domain Bacteria; kingdom Bacillati; phylum Actinomycetota; class Actinomycetes; order Kineosporiales; family Kineosporiaceae; genus Quadrisphaera; species Quadrisphaera sp. GCM10027208. Next base: position 8,537 of record NZ_JBHSRC010000012.1, on the reverse strand, counting down.
ATGCTCAACGAGGCGCTCAACGTCGTCCGGGCGGCCTCTTTCGAGCGCACCGGGGAGATCGTCACCCTCAAGGAGGTGCTCGACGACGGCCGGGCCCTCGTCGTCGCCCACACCGACGAGGAGCGGGTCGTGCGGCTGGCCGCGCCGCTGCTCGAGCAGCGGCTGCGGGTCGGTGACGCGCTGACCGTGGACACCCGCGCCGGGTACGCCTACGAGAAGGTGCCCAGGGCCGAGGTCGAGGAGCTCGTGCTCGAGGAGGTCCCCGACATCGAGTACGAGGACATCGGCGGTCTGGGCAGCCAGATCGAGCAGATCCGGGACGCCGTCGAGCTGCCGTTCGCCCACCCGGAGCTGTTCCGCGAGCACGGGCTCAAGGCGCCCAAGGGCGTGCTCCTGTACGGCCCGCCAGGGTGCGGCAAGACGCTCATCGCCAAGGCCGTCGCGCACTCGCTGGCCAAGCAGGCCGCCGACCGGCTGGGGCTCAAGGAGGCGAAGAGCTACTTCCTCAACATCAAGGGTCCCGAGCTGCTCAACAAGTACGTCGGGGAGACCGAGCGGCACATCCGGCTGATCTTCGCCCGGGCCCGGGAGAAGGCCTCCGAGGGCACTCCCGTCGTCGTGTTCTTCGACGAGATGGAGTCGTTGTTCCGCACCCGCGGGTCGGGGGTGTCCTCCGACGTCGAGACGACGATCGTGCCGCAGCTGCTCGCCGAGATCGACGGCGTGGAGCGGCTGGAGAACGTCATCGTCATCGGTGCGTCCAACCGGGAGGACATGATCGACCCGGCGATCCTGCGTCCCGGCCGACTCGACGTGAAGATCAAGATCCAGCGGCCGGACGCCGAGAGCGCCCGGGACATCTTCAGCAAGTACCTGACCCCCGAGCTGCCGTTGCACCCCGACGACGTCGCCGAGCACGGCGGCTCGGTGCAGGCCACCGTCGACGCCATGATCCAGGCCACCGTGGAGCGGATGTACGCCGAGAGCGAGGAGAACCAGTTCCTCGAGGTCACCTACGCCAACGGCGACAAGGAGATCCTGTTCTTCAAGGACTTCAACTCCGGCGCGATGATCCAGAACATCGTCGACCGGGCGAAGAAGCAGGCGATCAAGCAGTTCCTCACCACCGGGCAGAAGGGCCTGTCGGTGGACCACCTGCTGACCGCGTGCGTCGAGGAGTTCAAGGAGAACGAGGACCTGCCGAACACCACCAACCCCGACGACTGGGCCCGGATCTCCGGCAAGAAGGGCGAGCGGATCGTATACATCCGCACGATCATCCAGGGCAAGGACGGCACGAAGGGTCCCGGCCGGTCCATCGAGTCGGTCAACGGCACGGGGCAGTACCTCTAGCCCCCCCTAGCCCGGATCTTTCATCCCACCGGGGTTGGTCATGGCGCTGCGGGTCGTGACCGCGGCGTGGGGTGATTCTGGCAGGAGGGTGTGACAGCGGCCCGAGTGTCGTCTCGGGTGGTCGCCGGTTCCACTGGCCGGTGGGGTCCTTGGGTCGTCGGGACGGGCGGGCCGGCGCTCACCCGGGGGCGGCGAGGGCACGGAGTTGGCGGATGCCGTCGTCGAGGAGGTGTCCCCAGGGGCGCCGTCGTCTTGACGTGCAGGATGACCCGGCGGCCGGTGCGTGCCAGGGTGGCCGGGACGGTGAACAACCGCAGTCGTAGCCGTTTGGGCTCCCAGCGCCGTGGCGTCGTGCCCGGTGAAAGCCAGCATCTGCATCCACGCGGTGAGCTCCGCGGCGAGAGCGACGATGGCGCACCAGATCTGGTTCTGCGCGACGTCGTGCAGCGGCAGGTTCGCCAGACCGGTGTCCTTGGCGCAGCGGATGCGGTCCTCGGCGCGAGCCCGGCGGCGGTGCCGCAGTTCCAGGTCGGCCAGCTGGGTGCCCAGGCCGCCGGGGCCGGTGTTGGTGGCGAACGCGGTGATGCGGTGCCCGTCGACGTCGGTGATGCGCAGCTGCGCGCCGGGGTGCGGGCGTTCTTTGCGGATGATGACCCGCATGCCTTTCGGCCACGTCGACAGATCCAGCAGACCGGTGACCTCGGTGACCCAGGCTCCATCGCGGACGTCACCGTCGCCGTCGTCGGCGGGGGTCCACGCCTGCTTCGGAATCAGCTTCACAGTCGGCTCGAAGTCGGCCGGCAGGGTGAACCCGACCGAGTACGACAAGCGTTGGGACACGACCCAGTTCAGGAACTCGTGGGTGGCCCCGGCGGCGTCGGTGCGGATCAGCACCGTGCGCCCGGCCCGGGTGCCCTTGTGGTGGGACGGCAGCTGCCGCAACGCCTCGCGGGTGACGGTGATGTGGTCGGCGGCGGTGTTCGAACCGGCGTTCCCGGGCCGCAGCAGCACCGACAGCGGCTCCCCGGTCCCGTCGGCCCCATGGTCGACGAACGAGCACAACGGGTGGAAGCCGTATCCCCGCTTGAAGGTCGGCGCGGCGGACTCCATCTCGCTGTGCGACGTGACCAGCGTGGCGTCCAAGTCGATGACCAGCGGCCGGTCCCTGCTGGTGCCGGCGTCCGGAGCATGCCTGCCGGCCAGCCGCCACGCCGTCGTGCGCGCGACCTGCCGCGCCGCATTGACCGCCTTCAGCGCTGCGGGGGCGTCCTGGGCCAGCGCGCTGATCGTCCGTGACACCGTCGGGTCCGACGCGACCGGGCCGTACACCTCAGGTGCGGCGCGCAGCACCGCGACGTCGGCCAGGCAGTCCCCGCCGAGCACCAGGCTGACCGCCAGGTCCAGCACCACCTTGGCCGGATCGCGGATCGCGGATCGCCAGCGGCTTGCGCCACGGCGCCAGCGCCTGCGACAGCGCCGCATCCAGCCCGGTCGCGGCGACCGTCTCGGTGATCACCGCCCCGCCGCCATACCCGACCCCACCGGTACCGGTCGTGTCGACGTGGAGACGCGGATAGAACCGGCTACGCTGCTTCACCTGAGAGGTGCTCCTCCATCTGGAACGCGTGGACCTTCGACAAGCCACATCATCCCAGGTCAGGAGCACTTTTCATGTGATGAACGCGCCGTCAGGCCGGACCGCGACGAAAGCGCCGGGCTAGGGTCGCTGTTGCGTCCGAGGAGAGAGTGTGTCATCCTGCTCGGCTTTTTCCGATTCACCGTCTAAGAGGGAGACACCTAGTGGCACGCCAGGCCAAGAAGGCACCTGTCAAGTCGCTGGAGCAGCGGCTGTGGGACGCGGCTGATGCGCTCCGCGGCAATCACGAGCCGTCGGAGTACAAGCACGTCGTCCTCGGCCTGGTCTTCCTGAAGTACATCTCCGATCGGTTCGAGGCCAGGCGCCAGGAGATCAACGACGAGCTCGCGGCCGACGGCATCGCCGAGGGCAAGCGCGAGCGCTTCCTCGAGGACCGCGACGAGTACCGCAGCCACAACGTTTTCTGGGTGCCGGCCGAGGCCCGCTGGCAGAGCATCCAGGCCAAGGCCAAGCTCCCCGAGGTCGGCCAGGTCATCGACACGGCGATGGACCTGATCGAGAAGGAGAACCCGGTCATCCGCGGTGTCCTGCCGCGCAACTACGGACGCGAGAGCGTCGACAAGGGCCGCCTCGGCCAGCTCGTCGACCTCATCGGCTCGATCGGCTTCACCGAGACCGACGACCATGGCAGCGACGACGTCCTTGGGCGTGTCTACGAGTACTTCCTCGGCCAGTTCGCCGGCAAGGAGACCGGCAAAGACGCGGGTGCGTTCTACACGCCGCGCAGCGTCGTCAAGACCCTCGTCGAGATGCCGGAGCCGTTCCACGGCCGCGTCTTCGACCCGGCCTGCGGCTCGGGCGGCATGTTCGTGCAGTCGGCCGAGTTCGTGAAGGCCCACGGCGGGAAGCGCACGGACATCTCTGTCTACGGGCAGGAGTACACCGACACCACGTGGAAGCTCGCCAAGATGAACCTCGCCCTGCGGGGCATCGAGGCCGACCTTGGCGATCGCTCAACTGACACCTTCACGCAGGACCTTCACCCGGATCTCCGGGCTGACTTCATCATCGCCAACCCGCCGTTCAACGTCTCCAACTGGTGGGACGCCAAGTTGCAGGATGACCCGCGGTGGAGGCTGGTCGAGGACGGGGTACACGCCTCAGTCTTCGACGAACGCAGTGCGGGGCTCAGGATGTTCGTCGCGTTAACCGCCTTCCTCGCGGCGCGCGACAGCGGACGACCGACGATCCTCCTGATCGATGAGGCCGAGACCCATCTGCACATCGACGCCCAGGCCGACCTGGTGCAGATGTTCGCCAAGCAGGGCAAGGCCGACAAGGTCATCTACACCACGCACTCGCCGGGTTGTCTGCCCGCCGACCTTGGGGTGGGTATACGGGAGCTCGACTTCCAAGCTGCGAAGGTGGCCTTTCTCGTCGATGGAGACGGTGGGGGTGAGCGGCTCGCCAATGCCATCGGGAGAGCGATCCCCGAAGATCGGATCGTCACTCTCGATGCTCAGGGGATCGAGAACACCCTGGACCCCGTCTTCTACTGCGACACCTTTCTGGAGCTTCTGCGGGACCTGAACCCGGACGTCACTATTGGTAAGCCGCCCGCGCTCCCCGAGGCCACCGCTGCCCCTTGGGCCATGACGCTGGGGAACTGGGCCGACGATCACGGGTGGCGCGCACCCTCCAAGCAGGAGAGCGCAAACTATCTCATCGAGCACGACGAGGTGGCGTTGAGCGCGCACGGCGCGCTGGCTTTGAAGCAGGCTCACGCGGCATTACTGGCGGCATTGGGGCTCAAGACGTGACGCCCATCGAGCACCCCGTCGCGCGGCGCAGGGCTTTTGACGTCATCTGCTATTCGACTTCGCCGGCCCGGTTTCGCCGTGATATGTTCCGCGGCTCGCTTGGACCAGAAGGGAGGGAATCGAATGGCTAACGAAGCATCCAGCAACGCTGAGATTCGTGCTGCGTTGAGGGCGGCTGGCTACGAGCTGATCCAGTTTGAGCCCCGACTCGAAGGCAGTTCGAAGTACCGTCCCGACGTTCTGGCTTTCGCTTCGAACGGGCAGGGCGACCTGGTGCCCTGGCTTGTTGTTGAAGTGAGGAAGGGGCCGATGAAGACCCCTGAGCTTGCGCTTCCAGCCCTCACGCAGGGGCGGGAACTGCTCGGCACCGTCGAGCACTACGCGGTCGTCAATGGGCAGTGGTACCGGGCGGATCGCAGCCTGCGGTCGTTCGAGCCTGTCCCGGGACCGAAGCCGCTGGCGAACGGCGCCAACGGGTTCCTGACGGACCCCGCGCTCGTGACGTCCCTTCTCATCGACAAGCTGTGGTTCGAGGCAGACAAGGCGCGGATGAGCGGCGCCCGGGTCGACAATGCCTTCCCGCCGGTCGATCTCATCGCTGAGACGACGCTGCCTGGAATCGAGACGGCCAGCGGTGGCTTCGTGCCCGTGCGGCCAGACGTTCTCTGGCAGGCGCGGCGCCGGGCCTTGTCGGCATTTGCCGCTCGGTCGCGACACGGTGGCCAGCAGGCGTCAGACCCTGTGATCGCCGAGGCAGTGGCCCAGCTTCTCGGATCGAAGGTTGGCGGCACAGTCCTCGACCCCTTCTGCGGGACCGGATCGTTCCTCTGGGCCGTCATGGATCGAGCCGCGCAGCTCGACGGCCCCGCCGAGTTCATTGGCCGTGATATTGATGCCAACTTGGCGGCACTCGCATCGGAAATCGGCCGGACTGCTCCGATGTTGACCTTCGTCGAGGCCGGCGACGCCTTCCGCTCTGAGCTACCCGAGGCAGATGCCATCGTGACGGCGCCGCCGTTCGGTGGCCGTGTTGAGGATCGGTGGTCCCTCCTCAACGGCGGGTCGACTTCCGAACACGAGATCGCCGCGATCGATCTGTGCCTGCGCCATCTCCGTCCGGGCGGTCGCGCCGTGTTCCATCTGCCGAGCGGGTTCACGTTCCGTCACTCGTCGGAGTCCTACCGGCAGTTCCTGGCCAGTGAGTTCCGCGTCGCGGCTCTCATCGGGCTTCCGGCCGGCACGAGTCCCGGGACGAACATCCGAACGGTGCTCCTAGTGGTCGATCGGGACGAGCCGGGCGAGACCTTCGTCGCGCAACTCGGCGACGACTGGCGGACCCAGCTCACGGGCGAGGGCACCGTGGTGCGTGCCGCGCTGGGTCACATCGACGGCCTCCCGGAGAGCGACTAGCGATGCCGGAGGCACACGCACTCCTCGACCTTCGCCGTGAACTGAACTGGGATCCGGCCCGACTGACCGCCGAGGCATTCAGATGGCCTCGCAGCGAGCACCTCGTCCCTCTCCACGAGCTGGCGAACCGCCTGGCGCCCCGCTCGTTCGCTGAGGCGGGAGCCCCAGTCATCACGCCCCAGAGCATTGACGGGTCAAGCGGCTCGGTGCGCCGCCGCAGTCGCAAGTACCAGGGGTCGGTGTTCCAGATCGGCGCAGAACTCCGCAACGGCGATGTCCTGATGCCCAGGCTGGGCTCGGGGCCGACGCTCCTGGTCTCCGATCGTCTGGCCGGAGCGCTGGTGTCCGCACGGTACGCGGCCCTTCGGCCGGTCGAACGGGAGTTGGGGCTCTGGCTATGGGCGCTGCTCGGCAGCGAGAGTGGTACGCGGCTGCGGAGCAGCCTGTCGCGAGGCGACGCGGTCACCCACATCGATGCAGTTGCACTCCTTGAGGCGGCTGTGCCGGTGCCCCCGCTCGCGGTGCGTCGGAACCTTCTCGACCAGTTGGCGGAGCTGGAGCGCACAACCCATACGGAGGAAGAGGAACCATCCGAGACGTGGTGGCACACCACAGATCTACGCGCGGTGCCCTGGCGGATCGCACTCGCAACGCCTGACCGCAGCCCACTTGAGGACGGAGCCCCGCTCGGGCTCCTCTGCGGACAGATCTCCCGGGGGCGGGAGACTCGCCGCCACGCGCTGACCGAACCTGCGCCGGATTATCTGCCCGTTGCCGACGTTTCTGTGCTCGGCGGAAAGGCACCACGACGCTGGATGCCAGTAGCCGACACAGTGCCATCCGTCATCGCACGTCCCGGCGACCTGATGGTTGCCGGCATCGGGAACTACGCCTACGCAACCGTTGTCGAGCATGAGTTCATCGCGGACCAGCATGTGTTCGTCCTGAGGCTCCGCGACGTGACGAGCGGTCCGGCTATTGCCGCCTACCTCAACAGCCAGCGGGGTTATCGGGTTCGCCAGATGCTCCTGACCGGGTCCACCATCCCGAACCTGCGTGCGGCGGATCTGGCCGCCATCCCCATTCCCGACGACGCTCTCCGCGCTCCTGTTGAACACGAGGCCCCGCCTCTTCCCCTTGCCCGCCGGTTGGAGAACGTGCTGTGGGGGAACTGACCTGCACGTTGTCCGCGCTCGTATTCGCCGAACTCTACGACCTGCTTGCGAAGGAACGCAGATGGCGTGAGTCGCTGGACGACAGGCTCGCCGAGCTGGGGTACGACGGTGACTGGCTCGACGATGCCTCAGCGTCCTATCTCGCCAAGTGGGAGTACGACGCCCAGTACATCGATCCGGCCTCCGCCGAGGGCTACGCCCTATCCGTCGAGCACGCCGTCTTGGCGACATGGATCCTCGCTGGCCTGCGAAACGAGGGCGATTCGTACCAGCTCTCGGCTGACCTGCGAGACGCGGTCATGAAGCGCCTCGCGGTCGACGCGCCATCGCTCGCCGGTCATAAGCCACGGTCCATGGCCCCGATCATCCGCGGCTGGACCCTCGGGCTCGTCGCCGGCACCTTCGATCCTTCGGTCCCTGTGGTGCCGGCGGTTTTCCCCCAGGACGAGCACATCACTGGCGCGTATAGGGGTCTCGTTGAGCACGTCCTTCACCTCGGCGATCTCGGCGAGACTTGGCCGGAACTAGTTGGCACCGCCCTCTACGTGCGGACCGGGGGCCTGGCCGAGGCGCTTCGTCCAGCGCCACCACCACCGCCAAACCGGGGGCTCAGTTACTCCATCAACACGCTCGTCGCGGAGTCCCAGCGACAGGTGCCGATGCACATCTTCAGCAGGCTGAGCTCGAACTTCGCCAAGTGGGTGGGACGCCGCAACGTCCTCACGCACGTCAAGCCCGCGGAGGACGGTACGACGTTCGCTGACTCCGCGGCACTCGTGCGTACGTGGGACCAGATCGAGTTGACCGTCACGGGCATCACCCAGTTCATCTGCCAAGAGGTCTCGCTCGAACTCTTCGACTCGGTGCCGGGGGCTCTGCGCACCGATCCGTGGGACTACCTGAAGCGGGAGATCCAAACGGAGTGGTGAAGGGAGCGCTTCTGTCGGCCCAACGCGGTATCAATGGCGTGCAGCCTGCCGCGTCAGGCTCCGTAGCGTTCGCTGGCGGCAGAGGAAGAAGGCTCGATGACCACCGTTGACCAGCAGATCGAGAGCGCCGCAAGCGCGATCTCCTCCAACATTGCGGGCTCTTCACGATTGAGGGTGTAGTCGCGGTCTGAAGCCTCCGGTCTCGAGCAGGGACCGCGCGATGTAGTTGGTCAGGTTGCGGAAGCCGAGGGCG
>NZ_JBHSRC010000011.1:0-45479 GCF_042658805.1 Quadrisphaera sp. GCM10027208 | reverse complement strand
CGCCGCGGCCGCGGCGGCGGTCGTCGCCGGGGCGCTGCTCGCGGCCGCCGTCGTCCGGGGGTGGGGCGCCGGCGCGCCGGTGGGGCTGGGCAGCACCGTCGCGGTCGCCTCGACCGTCGCGCTCGTGGCGTCGGTGTGGTTGGCCCGCGCCGGCTCTCCGCTGCGCCGGCACGTCGAGGCCGCCGCGGTCGTCGTCGGCGTCCTGGCGCTGCTCGGCGCGGCCACCGACCCGGTGGGCGACGACGCGTGGCTCGTGCTCGCCGTCCTGGCCGTGGGGGCGCTGGTCGAGGCCAGCACGCCCGACCGGCGCGCCGCGGGCTGGGTAGCGCTGGCCCTCGGCACCCTGGCCTGGTGGTCGCGGCTGGCCGCCGAGCGCGTTGGGACCGTCGAGTGGTGGACGCTGCCGACCGCGGCGGCGCTGCTCGCCGTCGTCGCGGTGCGGCGCGCCTGGAGCGAACGGGAACCCGCCCTGGTGGCCGGCGCCGCCCTGGCCGTGCTGCCCACCGCGGCCGCCGGGGTGACCGGGCCGCTCTGGCGGCCCGTCGTCGTCCTGGCGCTGGCTACCGGCCTGCTGGCGCTGGCCGCGTGGGCCCCGCGCGCGGACCTGCCGGTGACCCGGCTGTGCCTCGGCCTCGCCGCGGCCGCCGCTCTGGCCGGGCCGTGGGCGCGGGCGCTGACGGTCGCTGGGGACGGCGCGGCCGTGCCCCCCGAGGCGTGGGCCGTGCCCGCAGCGGCCGTGGTCGCCGTCGCCGGGCTGCTCTCCCGCCCCGACCCGCACCCCGTGCCCGGCGCGTCGTGGGCGCTGCCGGCCGCGGTGGCCGTCGCAGGTCTGCCGACGCTGCTGGCCGCGTCCGCCGGAGCGCAGCCGGCCACCCGCAGCCTCGCCGTGGTGCTGGCCGGCGCGCTCGTCGGGGCCGGCACGGTCGCCGCCGGCGCGAGGGCCTGGCCACCGCACCGGCTCACGGTCGCCGGGTTCGCGCTCGCGGCGCTGGGCGTCCTCGTCGCGCGGGGGGCGACCGACCTCGACGAGGCGCCCGTCGCGCTGCTGGCGCTGGGGCTGCTGGTCGTCGGCACCCTGCGGATGCGGCGCGAGGCGCCGTCCCGGTCGTGGCCGAGCCTCGGCCCGGGCCTGCTCCTGCTGCTCGGGCCGCCGCTGCTGCTCTCGTGGACCGACCCCGTCGCGTGGCGGGTGGCGGGGCTGGCCGTGGTGGCGGCCGCGGTGGTCGCCGCCGGGGCCGCGCTGGGGTGGCAGGCGCCGCTGCTGCTCGGCGGCGGCGTCCTCGTCCTGCACGCCGCGGTGCAGACGTGGCCGGCGCTGGTCGGGTTCTACGAGGCCGTGCCGCGCTGGGTCTCCCTCGGGCTGGCCGGGGCGGCGCTGCTCGCGCTGGGCGCCCGCTACGAGCGGCGGGTGCGCGACCTGCGGGCGCTGCAGACACGCGTGGCGGCGATGCGCTGACCGCCGCGAGCGGCGCCACCTACGATGCCGAGTGTGACGAGGGTGCTGCTGGCCGAGGACGACCCGGCGATCGCGGAGCCGCTGGCCCGCGCCCTGGGCCGGGAGGGCTACGACGTCGAGGTCCGCGACACCGGGCAGGGCGCGATCGACGTCGCCTCCAGCGGGGTCGACCTCGTCGTCCTGGACCTCGGGCTGCCGGACATCGACGGGCTCGACGTGTGCCGGCGGATCCGCTCCGACGGGGTCACCGCCCCCGTGCTCGTGCTCACCGCTCGCGCCGACGAGGTCGACACCGTCGTCGGCCTGGACGCCGGCGCCGACGACTACGTCACCAAGCCGTTCCGGCTCGCCGAACTGCTCGCCCGGGTGCGGGCGCTGCTGCGTCGCGGCGGGGCCGAGGCGGGGGAGTCCTCGCTCACCGAGGTGCACGGCGTCCGGCTGGACGGCGACGCCCGCCGGGCGTGGGTCGGGGACACCGAGCTGCAGCTCACCGCCAAGGAGTTCGACCTGCTGCGGGTGCTGCTGCGCGAGGCCGGGTCCGTGGTCACCCGCGACGAGCTGATGCGCGAGGTGTGGGACACCGAGTGGTGGACCTCGACGAAGACCCTCGACATGCACGTGTCGTGGCTGCGCCGCAAGCTCGGGGACGACGCGACGAACCCCCGGTTCATCTCCACCGTGCGAGGCGTGGGCTTCCGCTTCGAGCGGGAGTAGCCGGTGCGGGCCCGCATCCTGCAGGCCACCGTCGCCTCGGTGGTGCTCGCCGTCCTGCTGCTCGGCATCCCGCTGGGGATCGTCGGTGTCGCGCTGGTGCGTGACCAGGCGCTGCGCAGCGCCCAGGACCGCTCCGACGCGCTGCTGCGCACCGTCGAGCGGCGGCTGGAGTTCGACCAGGAGGTGACCCCCGACGTCCTCGAGCCGTACGTGAACGCGGAGCGGGAGTGGACGGCGTACGTCACCGTGACCCTGCCGGACGGCGGTCTGGTGACCGCCGGGGAGCCCGACCCGCCGTACCTGCGGGGGGAGACGACGACCGACCGGTTGTCCGCGCGGGTCGACGTGCCGCGCTCGTCGGTGGTGTCCGCGGCGCTGCAGGTGGTCGTGCTCGTGCTCGTCGTGTCGGTCGGCGCGATCGTGGCCGGGGTCGCGCTCGGTCTGGTGCAGGCCCGGCGGCTCACCGAGCCGCTGGTGGACCTGGCCCGCAACGCCCAGCGGCTCGGCTCCGGGCAGATCCGGCCGTCGACGCAGCGCAGCGGCGTCCCGGAGGTGGACCTGGTCGCGGCCGAGATCGCCGCGAGCGCCGAGCGGATGGCCGCCCGGCTCGCCGCCGAGCGGGAGTTCGCCTCCGACGCCTCCCACCAGCTGCGCACCCCGCTGACGGCGGTGTCGATGCGGTTGGAGGAGATCGCCGCGGCGACCGACGAGCCGGCCGTGCGCGAGGAGGCCCGGATCGCGCTGGACCAGGTCGAGCGGCTCGTGCAGGTCGTCGACGACCTGCTGGACCGCAACCGGCAGGCCCGCGCGGCGCCCGCGCCGCTGGTGCTCGGCGACGTGCTCGACCAGCAGCGCGAGGAGTGGCTGCCGCAGTACCGGGCCGCGGGCCGGCGGCTGGACGTCGAGGTGCCACGGGACGTCGTCGTGCTGGCCAGCGCCGGACCACTCGCCCAGGCGCTGGCGACCCTGCTGGAGAACTCCCTGCAGCACGGCGCCGGGACGACGTCCGTGCGGGTGCGGCAGAGCGGCAGCTCGGTGGTCGTCGAGGTCGCCGACGAGGGGCCGGGGATCCCGGACTCGCTCGGGGTGCGGGTGTTCGAGCGCAAGGTGTCCAGTGCCCGCTCGACCGGGCTCGGGCTGGCGCTCGCGCGGGACCTCGTCACCGCCGACGGTGGGCGCCTGGAGCTGCTGCGCCCCCGGCCGCCGGTGTTCGCCCTCTTCCTCCGCGCCGCCCCCTGACGCTCGCCGCCCTCCCGCCCCCCGTAACCCCTGTCGGTGATCATGCAATCCCGCCACCCTGCCGCGGCCCTGCCCCTCCCGCCTGCCCGCAGAATGCTGGGTTGTTGGCGCAACACGCCGCGAAAGCAGTGACGAACGCAGCATTCTGTGGCGGAGAGCCAGGACGTCGAACAGCGCCAGGACGCCGAACAGCCCACCCCGCCCTGAGACGGCCAGCCCGTCACCCAGTCGTTCGGTCGGCCAGCCAGCGGGCAACTTCCCTGACGTACGCCCCGTACGACTCCAACGCAGTCGGCACCGCCCGGGCAACTCGAGCCAGGTCCACTGCGGCGTACTCATGGACGAGCACGTTGCGCATTCCCACGGACGGCTTCAGCGTCTCGGCCAGCTCCCGCGGCAGCATGCCCAGCTCGGCGGCATCGTTGAAGGATGCCCGGTAGTTCGCTGGTGCCCGCCCACGCGACGCCGTCACCACATGGGAGTTGACGGACACAGCCAGATTGACCAGCTGGGTAAGCACCCGCTCTACCGCGCGTCGAACGAGCCGCTCGCGCTCGAGCATCTCCGGTGTCACGTCGCCGATGCTGCTGAGGTCGTCGAGCAGCTCGCGCATCAGCCGCAACTTGGCCTGGACGGTCGCCGCCTGCAGCGCCGACGGCGTCATCGGGCCAGCTGTTCGAGGTCGAGGCGTCGTAGCCACTCCGTCTCGTAGAACTCGAGAGCGGCGGCCATCTGGGCGTTCGCCCACACCCCGTCGGCCGTCTCGTACAGCGGCATCGCCTCGACGAGGGCGGCGAACCTGCCGGTGGGCGTGGCCCGGTCCACCAGCAGGACGTCGACGGCGTCGGTGGACAGCAGGTCCATCAGGTCACCGATCAGCGGCACCGGGTCCGGCGTCGCCCGCCCGCGGAACCGGACGCCGATGTCGACGTCCCGCGCGGACGCCGGATCCGTGCGGGCGCTACCGAAGAGGGTCAGGATCTCCACGTCGTGGCGCTCGCACAGCCTGGCCAGCGAGCCGTCGTCCGCTGCTCGCAGGAGCGTCTCCACCGCCTGCTGCACTGCCACACCGCCCACCGTAGCCGTCACCGCGCACAGACCCGCCCCGTGCGGCCCGGTTCATCTCTCGGTGGTGACGCTCACCTCGGCCGCCGCGCTGGCGGCGTCCACCGGCCGGACGTCGTCCAGGACGGCGTGCTCCTCGCTGAACACCCACGTGCGGTAGGCGTAGAACCGGAACGCCGTGCCCAGTGCCAGCCCGACGACGTTCGCTGCGATGTTGTCCGCCAGCGGGCTGGTGAACCCCAGGACGTAGTGCGAGATCCACAGGCAGACCAGCGCGATGCCCATGCCGATCGCGTTCATGACGACGAACAGCACGAGCTCGCGGCGGGCCGACGCGCGGCGCCGGCGGCGGAACGTCCAGTACCGGTTGCCCAGCCAGGCGACGACGGTCGCGACCGCCACCGAGGACGCCTTCGCGCCCAGCGGCGCGTCTGATAGCGGCCCGAGCCGCAGCACGTTGAACACGCTGACGTCGACCACGTAGGCGACCGCGCCGACCATCCCGAACTTCAGCACCTCGCGCCAGACCAGCGTGATCGCGGCGCGCAGCGAGTCCAGGAGCCGGTGAAGGGCGGCAAGCACGCGCGCGAGCCTAATCGCGGTCCGTCACGAGTTCGTGCCCCTGGCCAGGCCCTGGCCAGCCCCCTGGCCAGGCCGGCGAGGCGCTGCCACGCTGCCTCCATGACCGACGTCGCACCCGCACGTCCCGGACCCGCGCCCCGCGTCGTCCTCGTCCCCGGCTTCTGGCTGGGGGCCTGGGCCTGGGACGACGTAGCGCCGCACCTGGCCGCGGCCGGCCTCGACCCGGTGGCGCTCACTCTGCCCGGACTGGAGCCGGATCACCCCGACCGCGGCTCGGTCACGCTGGAGGACCAGGTCTGCGCGATCGAGGACGCGCTCACCGGCGGCGCCGACGGCGTGGCCACCGTGCTCGTCGCGCACAGCGGCGCCGCCGCGGCGGCCACGGTGGCGCTGGACCGGCACGTGGACGAGGTGGCCCACGTCGTCTGGGTGGACACCGCGCCGGCGTCCGACGGGTTCGTGATGAATCCGGACGTCGAGGGGCCCGAGTACCCGCTGGCGGTCCAGTGGGACGAGGAGATGGCGCAGGGGTCGATGCGGGGGCTGACCGACGAGCAACTCGCTGCGTTCCGGCAGCGGGCGGTGCCGCAGCCGGCCGCGTCGTTGCGCGACCGGGTGGCGCTCACCAGTCCGAGGCGCCTGGACGTGCCGAGCACCATCGTGTGCACGGCGTTCCCGGCGGCGGAGTACCGCTCCTACGCCGAGCAGGGCGTGCCGTTTCTCGCCGGGCTGCTGGAGTACCGGGCGCTCGAGCTCGTCGACCTGCCCACGGGCCACTGGCCGATGTGGAGCGAGCCGGAGCGGCTCGCCGCGGTCATCGCCGACCGGGTGCCGCGTGGCGCCCGGTAGGCCACGCGGTAGGCCGCGCGGACCCCAGTAGGCTGCGCGGCAGGCCGCGCTGACCCCAGTAGGCTGCCCCGCTGTGCCCGAGCAGCCGACCCCCCAGGTGGCGGAATTGCATGATCACGGGGTGGGTCTGGGGCGTCCGGGGCGCGCAAAATGCTGGGTTTTGGGCCCCCGTGCCGGCGTGTTGCGCCAACAACCTAGCATTCTGCGGGCAGGCGGGAGGGGCTGAGGGTGGCGGGATTGCATGATCACGGGGTGGGTTCGCGGCGTCCGGGGCGTGCAGAATGCTGGATTTTGGGCCCCCGTGCCGGCGTGTTGCGCCAACAACCCAGCATTCTGCGGGCAGGCGGGAGGGGTTGAGGGTGGCGGGATTGCATGATCACGCCGAGGGGGTGGCGGGATTGCATGATCACGCCGAGGGGGTGGCGGGATTGCATGATCACGGGGGAGGGGTCGGGGGGTTTCCGACGGTGGCGGTCGTCGGCGGCGGCCAGCTCGCCCGGATGATGCAGACCGCGGCCGTCGAGCTCGGCGTCCGGCTGCGGCTGCTCACCGTCGACCCCGACGACGCCGCCGCCCAGGTCATCCCGCAGACCACGGTCGGCCACCACACCGACCTGACCGCCCTCCAGTTACTCGCCGAGGGCACTGCGGCGGTCACCTTCGACCACGAGCACGTGCCCACTGAGCACCTGCACGCGCTCGCCGACGCCGGCCACGCCGTCCGGCCTGGCCCGCAGGCCCTCGTCCACGCCCAGGACAAGCTCGTCATGCGCCGCCGGCTCACCGACCTCGGCCTGCCCTGCCCGCGCTGGGCCGCCGTCCACGACGCCGCCGAGCTCACCGCGTTCGGCGACGAGGTCGGCTGGCCCGTCGTGCTGAAGACTTCCCGCGGCGGCTACGACGGCAAGGGTGTGCGGGTCGTCGCCGGCGCGGACGACGCCGCCGACTGGCTGGAGCGGTCCGCCGGCAGCCCGCTGCTCGCCGAGGAGAAGGTCGCCTACCGGCGCGAGCTCGCCGCGCTCGTCGCCCGCAGCCCGTCCGGGCAGGCGGCGGCGTGGCCGGTGGTGGAGTCCATTCAGGTGGACGGCGTGTGCGACGAGGTGATCGCGCCGGCACCGGGTCTGGACGACGACACCGCCGGCGAGGCGACGACGGTCGCCCTGCGGGTCGCCGGGGAGCTCGGCGTCACCGGCGTCCTGGCCGTCGAGCTGTTCGAGACCGACCAGGGCCGGGTGCTGGTCAACGAGCTGGCGATGCGCCCGCACAACTCCGGGCACTGGACCATCGACGGGTCGGTGACGTCCCAGTTCGAGCAGCACCTGCGCGCGGTCCTGGACCTGCCGCTCGGCGTGACGACGCCGCGGGCCCGCTGGACGGTCATGGTCAACGTCCTCGGCGGGCAGTACGAGGACCTCTACCGCTCCTACCTGCACGTGATGGCTCGCGACCCGGGCGTCAAGGTGCACCTGTACGGCAAGGCGGTGCGGCCTGGTCGCAAGGTCGGGCACGTCACCGTCTACGGCGAGGACCTGGACGACGTCCGGGCGCGGGCCCGGCACGCCGCCGACTTCATCCGAGGAGTGATCGATGAGTGAGCAGCAGCCGCGGGCCGAGCAGCAGCCGCGGGTCGGCGTCGTCATGGGCTCGGACTCCGACTGGCCGGTGATGGAGGCGGCCGCGACCGCGCTGGCCGAGTTCGGCGTCCCGCACGAGGTGGACGTCGTCTCCGCGCACCGGATGCCGGCCGAGATGATCGCCTACGGCCGGGACGCCGCGGGGCGGGGCCTGCAGGTGATCGTCGCCGGGGCAGGGGGAGCCGCGCACCTGCCGGGGATGCTCGCGTCGGTGACGCCGCTGCCGGTGATCGGGGTGCCGGTGCCGTTGCGGCACCTCGACGGTCTGGACTCGTTGCTGTCGATCGTCCAGATGCCAGCCGGGGTGCCGGTCGCGACGGTGTCGGTGGGCGGGGCGCGCAACGCGGGACTGCTCGCGGTGCGGATCCTCGCCGCCTCGGACGACGCGCTGCGCGAGCGGATGACGGCGTTTCAGGCGGGGCTGCGGGAGGAGGCGGCGGCCAAGGGGGAGCGGCTGCGGTCCCGGCTGGCCCGGCCGGCGACGGGGTTCCAGGCCTGATCGCCGGTCGGGCGGACATGCACACGTCCATGGCGGCACGGTAGGCGGGACCGGTGACAACACAGGGCGCCCGACTGTTGCGGGTCTCTGTTGCGGCGTCCCGGCGAGCAGTGGGACGGTGAGGGTCCCTGCGGGGTCAGGGGCGCTAGGAGGCCGTACCGGTGGCCCTTGAGCCCGCAGGGACTGTCTTGGTTCAACACCAGCTTGCCCCCCGGGCTTCCCCGTGCGGCGCGGCGGCGTGCGTCGGCGGTGGGGATAGGCTCCGACCTCGCGTGCAGAGCCACCGTGGCAACCAGAAGCCCCGGTCGGCGCGGCAGTCCGGTCGACCAGGGCCCTGGTATTGCGTCCTCCGGTGGGAGGCCACCCCCGGCGGGGCACTGACCAGGATGCCTGTGCTTACGCGGTAAGGGAACAGCGCAACGTCACCAGCACCCTCGGCTCCGTCACCGGCTGTGACCCCTGTGGCGCCTGTGACTTGAACGTGAGCGCCGGCACGGGTTGGCCGGTACGAGGTGCCAGGCCAACTCTTGACGCTGTGTCAGCGTCTTCGACACGCTTGACGCATCGCAAGGGAATCGGGGATGGTGATGGCTCACGACCTCAAGAGAATCCGCAAGGCGCTCATCGAGCAGCAGTGGCGCATCGAACCAGGCCGTAGAGGAAACCACGACATGGCCTACCCACCGGACCGCACGAAGCCTGGCGTGCCCCTGCCCGGCACGCCAGGAGGGCCGCGGTGGCAGCAGAACCTGATCGCTCAGTTGAGGCGCAGCGGCTTCATCTGGCCGTGGCCGCCGTAGCAGTAGTCGCCGGGCCGGACAGCCGTCAAGCCGGCCTAGAGCCCGGCCCGGGGCCCGAACGACGCAACGACGAACGCCCGAGGGAGGGCGACATGGACTGGACTATCACGATCGACCTGGACGTCGACCAGGACGTCACTGAGGATCACGTCGACGATCTGCTCGAGAGCCTGGCCGACCACGACGCGGCGCTGTCCGTCCAGGGTTCGCGGATCTCCGCGGTGCTCACGATCCTGGACCATCGCAGCGCGGTGGACGCCGCTGCTCGTGGCCATCAGGTCTTCACCAAGGCGCTTGCCGGTGTCGGCCTCGTCCCGGTGCGCGACGTCGCGCTCGAGGCAGTCACCGTCGAGGAGGCCGACCGGCGTCTCGACGTGCCCACCATCCCGCCGCTCGTCGGCGCCGCCGAGGCGGCGGAAGTCCTCGGCGTTTCCCGGCAGCGCGTCCACCAGCTGCACCATGGGCACAAGGGGTTTCCCCGTCCGGCGGTACAGGTGAAGATGGGCCCGCTGTGGACGCGGGCCAGCATCGAGGCTTTTGACCAGTTCTGGGAGCGTCGCCCTGGTCGCCCGAGGAATGCTCCGTCCGCTGGCTGGGCTCCCCGAAGCCTTCCCGGTGAGTCGCGTCACGAACGCAGCGCCCTGGGGGCAGGGCACGCCGAGGGTGGCGGGATTGCATGATCACCGAGGGGAGGAGCGCGCCGCCACCACAGAATGCTGCGTTGAGCAGGGCTTGGCCGGCATGTCGCGCCAACAACCCAGCAGTCTGTGAGCTGGCCGGGCCCGCCAGAGGGTGGCGGGATTGCATGATCACCGAGGGGAGGAGCGCTCCGCCACCACAGAATGCTGCGCTCGGCACGGCTTGACCGGCGTGTTGCGCCAACAACCCAGCATTCTGCGAGCTGGCCGGGCGGCGCGCGCCCGAGGGTGGCGGGATTGCATGATCACCGGGAGGGAGGCGAGGGCTGAGGGTCAGCGGGCTTGGGGCTGGGCCTCGGCGATCTCCCGCACGGTCTGCTCGTCCCCGGCGAGCAGGGCGCTGAACAGGCGGTCCGCCTGCTCGGTGTCCCAGTCCACGACAGACCCAGCGCCCTCGCGGCGGCTCAGCCCGCCGACCGGCACGGTGAGGCTCAGCGCGTCGCCGCCGGTGGTCTGCAGCAGCCCCATCCCGAACTGCGCCAGGTCGATCGGCCCGGTGCCGTCGTCGACGGCGAGCGCGGACCCGGCCGAGCGCGCCAGCGGGAACGCCTCGAGCGGGTTGAGCAGCGTCGCCGGGGACGCGGCCTGCGCGGCGATGGCGGCGATGAGCTCGCGCTGCCGCTGCACCCGCCCGAGGTCGCCGTCCGGGCCCTGCCGGGTGCGGGCGTAGCCGAGGGCGGTCTGGCCGTCCATCGTCTGGCAGCCGGCGGCGATGTCGAGGTGCCCGGCCAGCGGGTCCTGGATCGGCTCCTGCGGGCACAGCTCGACCCCGCCGACGGCATCGACGATGTCGGGGAACGAGGCGAGGTCGGTCTCCACGTAGCTGTCGACGGCGATCCCGGTGGCGCCCTCGATGGTCTGCGCGAGCAGCGCCGGCCCGCCGAACGCGTACGCGGCGTTGATCTTGTTGGAGCCGTAGCCGGGGATGGGCACGTAGGAGTCCCGCGGCACGCTGACGAGCACGGACGGCCCGGTCAGCCCCATCCGGTGCAGCAGCAGGATGGTGTCGGTGCGCGCTCCGCCCCCGCCGCCGATGTCGGTGCCCTCCCGGCTGTCCGACCCGACGAGCAGCGTGGTGTGCCCGGGCGTGGACGCGGCCAGCCCGAGCGGCCCGACCCGGTCGACCGCGGTGTACCCGACGAGCCCGAGCGCCACCGGGTAGCCGATCAGCAGGATGAGCAGGACGACGAGGAACGTGCCGAACCCGCCGCGTCGCCGCCGCGCTGGTGGCGGCGGGGGAGGGGTGTCGGCCTCGTCCCACCAGGTCTCCTCGCGGGGCGTGACGGGCGCCGGACGTCGCGGGGCCGGCTCCTCGGGACGTCCCGCAGCCGCCTGGTCACCACGTCCCGCAGCCGCCTGGTCGCCTCGACCGCCGCGTGCACCCGGCCGCGGAGCAGGCGCCCGGCGCAGCCTGGGCCTGGCGCGGTACTCGTGGGCCTCACCCCACCGCGGCTCCTCGGACACGGTGGCCCACGGTATGCCCTGGCCGCCGTCTCACCGGCCCAGCACCCACGGACACGCCGCCCACAGACACGCCGCCCACAGACGCGCCGCCGACAGACGCGCCGCCGACAGACGCGCTGCCGACAACCACGCCGCCGGCACCGGCAGCCGGCTCACCCAGGTCGACCCGCGCCCGCGGGCAGGGCGTCGACGTCGAGCACCGCCTGCAGCAGGACCCGCACGCCGTGCTCGACGTCGTCCAGGTCGGTCCACTCCTGCGGGCAGTGGCTGCGCCCGTCCCGGGATGGCACGAACACCATCGCGGCCGGGCCCAGACGCGCCATCTCGACACTGTCATGGGTGGCGCCGGAGTAGAGCCGGACGGCGTCGTGCCCGACGGCCGCGGCCGAGCCGGCGACGACGTCGGACAGTGCCGCGTCGAGCACGGTCGGGGGGTCGGTGTGCCCCCAGGTGAGGTCGCTGGTCGTCCGGTGCCGCGCGTCGGCCTGCGCCACCGCCTCGGCGTACTGCCGCTGCAGCTCGCGCAGCACGTCGAGCCGCGGGCTGCGAAACTCGCCGGTGAGGCGCGCCTGCTCGCTGATCGTGTTCGTCAGCGGGCTCGTCGTGGTGAGCGCGCCGACGGTCCCGACCGTGTCCGCCCCGGCGGCCGCGATCCGCTGCACGGCCAGGACGGCGTCGGCGGCGCAGCACATCGCGTCGCTGCGCCGGTCCATCGGCATCGTGCCGGCGTGGTCCCGGCGGCCGTGGACGTCCAGGACGAACGTGCTGATCCCGCACACCCGGGTGACGACGCCGATGCTGGCGCCCTGCTGCTCCAGCACGGGTCCCTGCTCGACGTGCAGCTCGAGGTAGGCGGCTACCTCACCGGGCCGCCACCGGCAGGAGGCGACCGCGGCGGGGTCGTGCCCTGCGCCGGCGATGAGGTCGGCGAGCGTCGTCCCGGTGTCGTCGGTGGCGCCGAGCAGGTCCGGTCCGAGCCCGCCGGCGATCGCCCGGGAGCCGACGAGCTTGACCCCCTGCGGGTTGCCCTCCTCGTTGGCGAAGTCGACGACGCGCAGTTCGTGGGTGAGCCGGGTGCCGCTGCGCCGCAGCGCGCGGGCGACCTCGATCGCGCCGAGCACGCCGACGACCCCGTCGAAGCGCCCGCCGCCGGGCACGGTGTCGCTGTGGCTGCCGACGACGATCGCGGGCGCCGACGGGGACGACCCCGGCAGGACCCCGATGACGGTGCCGACGGCGTCCACGTGGGTCTCCAGCCCGGCCTCGCGCATCTGCGCCGCCACCCACGCCCGGCCGGCGACGTCCTGCTCGCTGAACCCGACCCGGGACCAGCCGGGCAGGTCGGGGTCGACGATCCCGGCGAGGTGGTCCAGGCCGGCGGCCAGCCAGCTGGCTTCGGGGTCGAGGCCGCCACGGCCGACGACGGTCCGGGTCACGACGGCACGGTCTCGGACGCCGACCCGAACGACGGCGGCACCTGGGCGCCCAGGTGCCGCGTGCTGGCCGCGGCCAGCTCGACTGCGACCCGGACGGCGGGTACGACGTCACCGCCTGTCCGGGTCAGTTCGTGGGCGAGCACCCCGCAGAAGGCGTCGCCGGCGCCGCTTGTGTCGACCACGTCGACCGTCGGCGCGGGCACGTGCTCGACGAGCCGGCCGCCGGGGGCGAACACCGCCGCGCCGTCGCCGCCGAGGGTGACGACGAGAGTCCCCTCGAAGGCGAGCGCCTCGGCGCAGGCCTGCACCTCCTCCGTCGTGTGCGGGGTGGGGCGACCGACGAGCTCGCCGAGCTCGGTCCGGTTCGGCACGAGGACGTCGACGGCCGGCAGCAGCCTCGCGATCTCACCCGCGTCGCCCATCGGGGCCGGGTTGAGCACGAACCAGCGGCCCTGCCAGGCACCGGCTGCGGCGAGCAGCGCGTCGACGGGCACCTCGAGCTGGGCGAGCAGGACGGCGTCGTCACCGGCGGTGACAGCCCGCGCCGTCCACGCGTCGTCGAGCCGACCGTTGGCGCCGGCGTCGACGACGATGAGGTTCTCGCCGCGGTCGTCGACGACGACGACTGCGGTGCCGGTGGGGACGGCCTCCAGGACCAGGACGTCGGAGACGTCGATCCCTCGGCCAGCGAGTGTCGCCAGGCCGAGCCGGCCGTCGGCGTCGTCGCCGATGGCGCCGACGAAGCGGACCCGGCTGCCGACGGCGGCCGCCGCGACGGCCTGGTTGGCGCCCTTGCCGCCGGGGGAGGTGTGCCGTTCGCGGGCCAGCACGGTCTGGCCAGCGGTCGGCAGGGCACTGACGACCAGGGTGCTGTCGATGTTCAGCGACCCGACGACGCAGACGCCGCCGGTGCGCTCGCCGGTCATCGCCGACCCAGCCGGTCCAGCGCCCGCAGCACGAGGTCCCAGTAGCGGCCGGCGTCCAGGGTCATCGCGACTCGGGCGTTCGGCGTCCGGTCGGGGTAGCGACGGTAGAGGTCGACGACGGTCGTGCCGCGGGTCCAGGTCCCGGTGAGCTCGACGGCGACGAACGCCTCGCGCCACTGGATCGTCGCGGGATCGACGAGTGCGGCGACGGTGCACGGGTCGTGCACGGGGGGCGCCTCGAACTCCCAGATCCGTTGGTAGGAGCCACCGAAGAAGCCCATCCACGCGGCGCAGGTCTGCCCGACGCGGTGCTCCATGGCGGCCATCCGCTGGACCACCTCGGGGGTGGCCAGCGCCTGGTGGGTGAGGTTGAGCCCGACCATCCGGACCGGTACGCCGGAGGTGAGGACGACGTCGAGGGCCTCGGGGTCGGCGAACGCGTTGAACTCCGCGGTCGGGGTGTGGTTGCCGCGTTCGGTGGACCCGCCCATGAAGATGACCTCTCGCACGGACGGCGCGATGTCGGGCTGGTCGCGCAGCAGCCGCCCGACGTTCGTCATGGGGCCGGTGACGACGAGGGTCACCGGCTCGTCGGACTCGCGCAGGGTGCGGGCGAGCAGGGTGACGGCGTCCTCGGCGACCGGATCGAAGGCGGGGGCGGGCATCGGCGGTCCGTCCAGTCCGCTGGCACCGTGCACGTAGTTGCCCAGTGCCGGCTGGCCGGCCAGCGGGGCGGCTGCTCCCTGGGCGACCGGGACGTCGGTGACCCCGGCCAGGGTCAGCACCTGGACCGCGTTGCGGGTGGCGTCCTCGACGGCGCAGTTGCCGAAGCAGGTGGTCACGGCCAGCAGGTCGACCTCGGGGGAGCCGGCGGCGAGCAGCAGGGCGACGGCGTCGTCGTGGCCGGGGTCGCAGTCGATGACGATCGGGACGGGCATCACACGTCCTCCCCGGCCAGCCAGCGGAGCATCCCGCCGACGAGCGGTGCGAACCCTTGCCAGTCGAGGAACTCCTGCGGGCACCAGTGTGGGCCGATGTCAGAGGTCCACGCCAGGGAGCGGCCCTCGCCGACCTCCCGGGTAGCGAGCAGGACGTCGTCGTCAACGGTGACGACGACGGTGCCCTCGTCGTGCACCGTCACCTCGTTGTAGCCGAGCAGGACCGGGGCGCCGGCGCACAGCGCGGCCAGCGGGTGGGCGGTGTCGGCGACCTGCACCCGGGCGCCCTGCGGGGCCTCGACCCGGTCGTCGCCGGCGATCATCCGCACCGGCAGGACGTCGGCGATCGGGCTGCGGCGGAAGTTCGCCACCCCACCGATGCCCTGGAAGCTGAGGTAGCCGCCGGCCATCATCAGCCCTCCGCCGCCGCGGGTCCACTCCCGCAGCGCGATGAGCGGGTTGTCGCTGCGCTGGCCGTGCTTCCACGTCTCGGGGGTGAGGACGAAGGAGTTGTAGCCGATGTCGGAGAGGATGAT
Source organism: Quadrisphaera sp. GCM10027208 (assembly GCF_042658805.1). Classification (NCBI taxonomy): domain Bacteria; kingdom Bacillati; phylum Actinomycetota; class Actinomycetes; order Kineosporiales; family Kineosporiaceae; genus Quadrisphaera; species Quadrisphaera sp. GCM10027208. Next base: position 30,643 of record NZ_JBHSRC010000011.1, on the reverse strand, counting down.
GACGTCGTACTGCGCCAGCGCCTGCGCCGTCCGCGGGAACAGCGCCGGCACGTCGTGGCCGTACATCTGCTCGACGTAGATCCCTTCGGTGGCCGCGGCGGCGATGAACGCGTCGGCGCCGGTGTCGAAGACGGTGCTGGTGAAGTGGTCGAAACCCTTCTGGTGGGTCTCGTGGACGATCCAGCTCTCGCCGGCCAGCAGGACGCGCGGCACGGGGCCTCCTCAGGTCGATGTCGGTTGTCGGTTCCGGGCTTCGGTTCCAGGGTCCAGGCTGCACGGCCAGGTCTCGTTCAGCGCCCCTCGCGTCAGGACCCCCGGCCCTCGAACAGTGCTCGTGGGTTGTCGACGAGCAGCCGGTCGGTGACGGTCTCGTCGAGGCCGTGCCGGTGCAGCCGCGGCACGAAGTACTGCAGCAGGTGGGCGTAGCCCGGCCCGCCGTGGGAGCGCAGCAGCGACTTGAGGAACACGTCCTGGGAGACCAGCAGCTGGTCGAGGTGGCCTCGGTCGACGAGCCGGGCGAGCCAGGCGGCGTTCTGCTCGTCGGAGGGGCACTGCACCCCCTGGTCGGCGTAGAACACCTCCATCCCGATCATGTCGTACTGCACCCAGGCGCCGCGGCGCAGCAGCTGCTCCTGGTAGTCGAGGTCCTCGCCGGAGGGCCCCATGTGGCACAGCACGACCCGGTCGGCGGGCACGCCGACCCGCTCGGCGGCGTCGAGCACGTCGTGGCCCCGGCGGAACCAGCCCGGCAGGTGCACCTGGACCGGTAGTCCGGTCTCCCGCTGGGCGAGCAGGGCGCCGTCCAGGCTGCGCCGCTCGGCGTCGGTGAAGTCAGCGCTGACGCCGATCTCGCCGATGATCCCGGGTCGGGCGCCGTCCTCGCCGGTGCGGAGGTCCTCGACGATCCGCGCGGCGATCGCCTCGGCGTCCATGCCGGCGACCTCCGCCGGGTGGCTGGACTCCAGGTAGTACCCGGTGCCGGCGACGATGGTCACCCCGGTGCGCCGGCTCACCGCGGCCAGGCCGGCCAGGTCCCGGCCGGTGCCCAGCCCGGAGGCCTCGACGATGGTCCGTCCGCCGAGGGCCGCGAACCGGGCCACCTCGGCGACGGCGACGTCGACGTCGTCCAGGCGGCAGTTGTCGAGGTTGGCGAACGGGTCGTGGCGCAGGTCCCACAGGATGTCCTCGGTGACCGGCCGGTCGGCCAGGTCCTGCGGGTCCCACCCGCGTGAGGACGTCGGCTGCCACCAGGAGGTGACGTCGTTGAGGACGTGCTCGTGGGGCAGGGTGACGCCGAGGTCAGCCGCGTCGACGGGCCCGGTCACCGTCATCACCGAGGTCATCGGACCACCCCCGAGAACCGGCTGAAGATCTTGCTGTTGAGCAGGATGGCGACGACGAGGATGAGGCCTTGGACGATCGGCACCCAGTAGACGTCGACCCGTAGCAGGACGAGGCCGTTGCTGATGATCCCGAGGGTGAGGGCGCCGATCGCCGAGCCGATGATCGAGCCACGCCCGCCCATCAGGCTCGTGCCGCCCAGGACGACGGCTGTGATCACCTCGAGCTCGAACATCGTCCCGGAGTTGGGGGAGCCGCTGGACAGCCGGGCGGCGGTGATGACCCCGGCCAGGGCGGCGGCGAAGCCGGTCATCCCGAGCACGGCCATCTGGATGCGGCGGATGTCGACGCCGGAGCGGCGCAGCGACTCAGCGTTGGAGCCGACCGCGACGACGTAGCGGCCGAACCGGGTCTGGGAGAACAGGTACCAGGCGCCCGCGACCGCGGCGATCGCGATCCAGGTGGGGGTGTAGAGGCCGAGGAGCTTGCCCTGCCCGAGCGGGACGATCCAGTCCGAGGTGATCGGCGTGCTGTAGCCCTCGGTGATGAGCAGGGCGACCCCGCGCACCGCGGTCAGGGCCGCCAGCGTGACGATGAACGACTGCATCCGGCCGTAGGCGGCCAGGGCGCCGTTGAGCAGACCGAGGACGAGGCCGAGCACGAGGGTCGCCAGGACGGCGAGCACCGGGTTGCCGGTGGCGGCCCACAGTCCCAGCGCCGCGGCGGACAGGCCGAGCACCGACCCGACGGACAGGTCGATCTGCCCGGTGGTGATGACGAACGTCATCGCCATCGCGACGATCACCGTGGGGGCGATCTGGCGCAGCACGTTGACGATGTTGTTGACGCTGAGGAAGGCGTCGGCCTGCAGGGAGAAGAACGCGAACAGGACGACGAACACGACGCTGATCGACAGGACGCCGAAGTGCCGGGCGACGAACGCCGAGCCGGTGCCTCGGGCGCGGCGGCTGGTGCTGGCCGGCGGCGTGGCGGTGGTGGTCATCGGCTCAGGTCACTTCCCCATCATCGCGGTCACGAGCTCGGACAGGTCGGTCTGGTCGGGGTACAGCTCCCGGTGCTGGACCCCCTCGTAGAGGACGACGAAGCGGTCGCACACCTCGAACAGGTCCTGCAGGCGGTGGGTGATGAGGACGACGGAGACCCCGCGGGCGGAGACGTCCCGGATGAGCTGCAGGACCATCTCGACCTCCTTGGCGGCCAGCGCGGCGGTCGGCTCGTCCAGGACGAGCACCTTGGGGTCGAAGGTGACGGCGCGGGCGATGGCGACCGCCTGACGCTGGCCGCCGGACAGGGTGCCGACCTCCTGGCTGGTGTCGCTGACCCGGATGTGCAGCCGGCGCAGGTCCTCGGCGGCTTCGGTGTGCATCCGCTTGTGGTCCAGGCGGCGGGTCAGCGGCCGGTAGATCTCCCGGCCGAGGAACAGGTTGGCCGCGACGTCGAGGTCGTTGCACAGCGCGAGGTCCTGGTAGACCATCTCGATCCCGTGCTCGCGGGCGGCGCGCGGGCCGGCGCGGGTCATCTCCACGCCGTCGATGAGGATCCGCCCGGAGTCGGGGGTGACCGCTCCGGCCAGCATCTTCATCAGCGTGGACTTGCCGGCGCCGTTGTCGCCGACGAGTCCGATCACCTCACCGGCCCCGACCCGCAGGTTGACACCGCGCAGCACCTCCAGGGCGCCGAAGCGCTTGTGGATGTCCACCATCTCGACGCGCGCCGGGGGTCGGGCGGCGTCGGCGGTCTGCTGCGTCACGGTCAGTCCTCCGGGTCGGGGCCAGGGCCGGTGAGGGGCCCGCGGTCAGTTGAAGATCTCGCGGTACTCGTCGACGTTCTCGGTGGTGACGATGGTGATCGGCACCGGGATGAAGCCCTTGGGCTCCGCACCGTCGAGGATCGCCTTCATCTCGTTGACCGCCTCGACGCCCTCCTGGTACGGGTCCTGCTGGATGACGGCGCGGACCAGACCGCTGTCGATGCCGGCGATGACCTCCTTGGTGAGGTCCCACCCGATGATCACGGTGTCGGTGTTGCCTTCGAGCGCCGCCACGGCGCCGACGGTGGCCGGCTCACCGGTGGTGTAGACGAAGTCGAGGTCGGGCTGGGCGGTGACGAGGTCCTGGGCCGCGTTGGCGGCGGTCTCCTGGACGTTGTCCCCGTTGACCGACTGGGTGTAGATGGCGCCGGCCGCGTCGACCACCGCGCGGAAGCTGTCCTCCCGCTGGTTCTGGATGAACGAGTTCTTGGCGTCGACGACGCCGTAGCGGGCGCCCTCGGCGAGGCCCTCGTCGACGACCCACTGGCCGGCCTCGGCCCCTGCCGCCTCGTTGTCCACGCCGACGAACGTCTCGACGCCCTCGAGCTCGGCGTCGATGGCGACGACCGGGATGCCCTGGGCCTGGGCGGCCTCGACGGCCGGCTTGACACCGTTGACGTCGATGGCGACGACGATGATCCCGTCGACGTCCTGGGAGACGAAGTTCTCGATGTCCGAGCTCTGCCGGGCCGAGTCGTTGTTGGCGTTGGCGATGACGAGCTCGCAGCCGACCTCGTCGGCCGCCGCCTGGGCGCCCTCGTTCATCTGAGTGAAGAACACGGCGGTCTGGTTGATCTGGGTCATCCCGATGGTGCAGGAGTCGCCGCCGCCGGCCGCCTGGGTGTCGTCGGCGGGAGCCGGCTCCTCGGTCCCGGTGCTGCAGCCTGCTAGCAGGACCGAGGCGGCCACCCCCAGACCGAGGCCGAGGCGGATGCTGGGACGCGGGTGCTGGGACATGGGGCCTCCACGGTGCGGGGTGTGGGTAAACGATTACCAACCGGAGTCGCCACGTTAGCCTCGTGAGCGCCGGGGACGGAAGACGGCCGTGGTTACAGTCCGGTAAAGGATTACCGAGAGGGGTACGGCACGTGGCGGGACGGGGAACGGGCTCTCGGGTGACGATCCGGGACGTTGCGGACCGGGCGGGGGTGTCGACGGCGACGGCGTCCCGGGCCCTGACCGGCAGCCGCCCCATGTCGCCGGACCTGCGCGACCGGGTGCTCGCGGCGGCGGCCGAGCTCGGCTACCGGGTGAACCTCCTCGGCCGGGCGCTGCGCCAGCAGCGGATGAGCGTCATCGGCCTGGTCGTGCCGGACCTAGAGAACCCGTTCTTCGCCGCCCTGGCGGAGCACCTGAGCCGGGTGGTGGAGCCGTCGGGGTACGAGCTGCTCGTCGCCAGCGCCGGCGGGGACGTCGACGCCGAGTACCGGGGGGTGCAGTCCTTCCTCGGCCGGCAGATGCAGTCGCTCGTGCTGATCCCCTGCGACGAGGAGGGCAGCCGCGCGAGCCTGGACGCCGCGACCGCCGAGGTGGTGACCGTCCAGCTCGACCGGCGGGTGGCGTCGTCCGACGCGGTGTACGTCGGGTGCGACAACGCGGCCGGGATGGACCTCATCGCCGAGCACGTGCGGGCCCACGTCGACCTCGCCGTCCAGCCGGTCGTGTTCGTCGGCGCGGGGACCCGGTCGTCCTCGGCGCGTGAGCGGCTCGAGGGGTTCCGCCGGCACTTCCCCGACGCTCCGGTGCTGCTGGGGGACTTCGACGTGCGCTGGGGGCAGCAGGCCGCCGACCGGCTGCTGGACGACGGGTGGACGAGCGGCACCCTCGTCGCCGCGGCCGACGTCATCGCGCTCGGCCTGCTGTCCCGGCTGCAGTCGCGCGGGTTCCGGGTGCCGGGGGACTTCCGGGTGATCGGGTTCGACGGGGTGGGCGTCACCCCGCTGGCGCACCCGGAGCTCACGACGGTCCGCCAGCCGGTCGAGGCGATCGCGCAGGCGATCCTCGACGTCGTCAGCGCCGGCACCCCGGAGCACTCCGACGTCCGGCCGGCCCCCACGCTCGTCGTCGGTCCGTCCAGCCCCGCGGACTGATCGCCGCCGCAGACACGCCGCTCGCAGAGCCGCGGCCAGTATCACCCCAGCCCGAGCCGCGGCCCCTCGATCGCCGGGCAGGTGTCCATGACGACGTCCAGCCCCGCAGCAGCGGCCCGCGCCGCGGCGTCCTCGTCGACCACCCCGAGCTGCAGCCACACCGCCTTGGCTCCAACGGCGATGGCGTCGTCCACGACCTCCCCCGCCAGGTCGCTGCGGACGAACACGTCGACGACGTCGATCTCGCCCGGGACGTCCCCGAGCGAGGCGTACCCGGTCTCGCCGAGCACCTCCTCGGCCTTGGGGTGCACCGGCACGATCTCCTTGCCGAGCGAGTCACGCAGGTAGCCGGCGATCGAGTACGCGGTGCGGCTGCGGTTGGAGGACAGCCCGACGACGGCCCACCGGCGGGTGTCGGTGAGCAGCCGGCGGACGACGTCCGGGTCGTTGACGTGAGCCATGCGACCCACTTCAGCACGGGGTAGCGTCGGGCGCCATGCAGAACGAAGAGGCCCAGAAGCTGCTCGCGCAGGCGCTGCGCACCGCCGGTGGCCGGGACGAGGAGTTCCCCGCCTTCTGGAAGAGGCTGGACGCCGAGGCCAAGGAGTTCCTCGCCGACACCCTGGCGAAGTCCCTCGTCGCCATGGTCGGCCAGCGGGCCGTCAAGCAGGGCGGCAACCCGGCGGCCGCCCTGGAGGAGTTCACCCGTGTCGTCGCCCACGGCGGCATGCGCGTGCCCCGCGCCGGCAAGCACGCCGCACCCGACACCACGAAGGAGGGCTGAGCCGTGCGGTTCGGTCTGTTCATCCCCCAGGGCTGGCGGCTCGACCTCACGAACGTCCCGGACGCCGAGCAGTGGCCGCGGATGCGTGACCTCGCCCGCCGGGCCGAGGCGGGGCCGTGGGAGTCGATCTGGGTCTACGACCACTTCCACACCGTCCCGGTGCCCGCCGACGAGGCCACCCACGAGGCGTGGAGCCTGATGGCGGCGTTCGCGGCGTCGACCGAGCGGGTCCGGCTCGGCCAGATGTGCACGTCGATGGGCTACCGCAACCCCGCCTACCTGGCCAAGGTCGCCGCGACCGTCGACCACGTCAGCGGCGGCCGCCTGGAGATGGGCATCGGCGCCGGCTGGTACGAGCACGAGTGGCGCGCCTACGGCTACGGGTTCCCCGGGGCGGGGGACCGGCTGCGCGCCTTGGACGAGGGCGTCCAGATCTTCCTGCAGATGTGGCGGGACGGCCGGGCCACCCTGCACGGCGAGCGCTTCGACGTGGACGGCGCGATCGGCCGGCCGCTGCCGCTGCAGGACGGCGGCCCGCCGCTGTGGATCGCCGGCGGCGGGGAGCGCAGGACCCTGCGCACCGCGGCCAAGTACGCCGACTACACGAACTTCGACGGCACGCTCGAGGGGTTCACCCACAAGTCGCAGGTGCTCGCCGAGCACTGCCGGGCCGTCGGCCGGGACTTCGAGGCGATCACCCGGTCGGCCAACTACAACGTCGTCATCGGCCGGGACGACGCCGAGGTGGCCGAGCGCCTGGACGCCATCCGCGAGCGCTACCGCCCCTACCTCAAGGAGGACAGGCTCGAGCGGGCCGTCGACTCCTTCCGCACCGGCCCGCTCGTGGGCACCCCCGAGCAGATCTGCGAGCGGCTGGCCGCCCTGCAGGACGCCGGGATGACGTACGCGATCACCTACTTCATCGAGGCGGCCGACGACACCAGCGGCATCGAGCTGTTCGAGCGCGAGGTCGTGCCGCAGTTCCGGTCCTGAATCCCCGACCCGGCCGAGGAGGCCCGCCATGACCCTGCCCCGCCTGCCCCGCCGCTCCGCCGCCGTCCTCGGTGCCACGGCCCTGGCCCTCAGCGGCCTGGGCGCCGTCGCCGGCCCGGCCGCCGCTGAGGCCCGTGGGATCGACGACGCGTGCACCGGCAACACCGCCGACGCCGGGTTCACCGACATCGCCTACCTCACTGCAGACGGAGAAGACGCCGTGAACTGCCTCGTCGCCTACGCCCTCACTGAGGGCGTGAGTGACAGCCAGTACGCCCCAGCGCAAGGGGTGAAGCGTTACCAGATGGCCCTGTTCCTGCACCGCGAGCTGGCGCACCTCGCGGCCGCGAACACAGCCATCGCCATGCCGCACGGCGCCGGCAACACCTTCGAGGACGTCGACGGTCTCTCCGAGGAGGCGCAGACCGCCATCGATGCTCTCGTCGCAGCCGGGATCACCGACGGCCGGAACGACACGGAGTTCGACCCGCACGCCATCGTCACCCGCCTTGACATGGCTTCCTTTATCGTCCGTGTCCAGGCGTATGTGGCCGATCAGCTTGCGGACGGCACGGCCGCGTATTCCGCGGACGACTCGACCGCCGAGTTCGACGACCTCACGATGGGCGTCCCGCGCCGTGACGATGTCTACGCCCTGGAGAGCGTGGGCATCGTCGAGGGCACTAGCACGACCACTTATGCCCCCTACGCTCCGGTGACCCGCGCGCAAATGGCCTTCTTCCTGACCCGTCACCTCGACGAGAACATCGAGTCCGGTCGGTCCTTGGCGGTCGGCCAGGACGTGGTGTGGAACAGCACGCAGGTCCTTGCCTACGGCGACCTGTCGGACGCCGTGGCCGCCGCCGCCTCCGGCGACGTGCTCGTCACGATGGGCGAGTTCACCGAGACCGAGCGGATACTCCTGGACGATGACGGCGTCGTCGTCACCGGTCGCGGGGAGACTGTCGTGCACGGTTCGTTCGAGGTCCGCAGTGCGGCGGATGTCACGCTTGACGGCCTCCTCCTCACCGACTATGTGACTGCCGCCGGTGTCACCGCTGGGGTCTACCTCGCTGACGTCACCGGCGTGGAGATCACGAACACGGTCTTCGTCGGCGGGGACGAGGGCACCTTCGCCGGCCGTGGAGTGGAGAACGAGACCGGCGGCGCGGTGGAGGGGGTCCGGCTGCTCAACAACGAGTTCTACTTCAACGTCACCGGTGTCTACGCCAACCCCAGCGCCGACTACGTCATCGACCGCAACGTCTTCCAGCAGAACACCGCTGGCAGCGTCAACGACGCCGACAGCACGATCCGGGAGAACGTCTTCGGTAGCAACGGCGAGGGAGTCGGTCTCAACTCCACCGGCTCCACGGTGGCCGGCAACCTGTTCGGAGCAAATGACGTCCACGTCGCCGACTACACCCGCACCTACAGCCTCGAGACCATCCAGGCCGCGAACGGCTTCGACGCGGACGTCGAGGTGGCTGAGGGCGAGACAGCGAACCTCATCGTCGACATGGGGTGACGCCGGGACGACGAGCCGCCGGGACAGCGGCCGCCGAGGCTCACCCCGGCGGCCCGTGCCTGTCCGGACTCACCTGGAACTTTGGTCACGAACTGGTCCCGACTTGGCGGTGACGTGCGGCACTGTTGCCCGTGACTACCCGTGTCGCTAGAGTCACGGGCGTCCACTGGCTCCACGGACGTCATCTCCCCTGCGACGGGGGCGGAGCTTGCGACTCGGCAGCCTGCCGAGGTCGCGCGTTCTAGTCCGGCGCCGCGGTGACTGACGTGCGAGGTGTCCTGGACCGAATCCCGCCCCACCTGGGTCGGGAGGGGGCCCCTGCGGGGGCGAACATCCACCGGTGGATGGCTAGGAGGCCATTTTCATGAGTTTCACCACCCGACAGGGCAGCGCTTTCTTTAAGCGCTCCCTCGCGCTGGTAGGCGCCACCGCGCTGCTCGCGCCAATGGCGGGCGTCGCGCAGGCCGCACCGGTCCGTACGGACCTGAGCGCCACCTGCGAGGGCCTGACCGAGCACCCCTTCGTCGACGTCGCCGCGATGTCGAGCGAGACCGCCCAGGACGCGATCGCGTGCCTGTTCAACTACGGCATCACCGAGGGCACCTCGGCCACGCGCTTCTCGCCCTACGAGGACGTCCAGCGTGTTGACATGGCCGTCTTCCTCGCCCGCCAGCTCGACTACATCGCCGACAACTCGGACGTGACCCTCCCGGCCGACGTCCCGGACGCCGGCTTTGAGGACACCGCGACCCTGAGCGAGGAGCGGCAGGCCGCGATCGACCTGCTCGCTGAGCTGCAGATCACTGAGGGCAAGACGCCCACCGAGTTCAAGCCCTACGAGCCGGTGCTGCGCCGCGACATGGCGTCCTTCATCAACCGCGTCCAGAACTTCGTCGCCGACGAGCTCGGCGCGGAGGCCGCTTACGACGCCGACGAGGCCGACGTCGTCTTCACCGACGTCCCGGCCACGATGGAGCGCTCCGAGGACATCTACGCCCTGCAGAGCGTGGGCATCGTCGAGGGCACCGGCAGCGACAACTTCTCGCCGTACGAGAACGTCGAGCGGTATCAGATGGCGTTCTTCATCATGCGTCACCTCGACGAGAACATCGTCGCCGGCCGGGTCGACAGCCTCGTCGCTCCCATGACGAACCAAACCTTCATGGTGAACCCGCAGGATGAGGTCGCGCTCGACGTGTCCACCTCTGCCGTGGACAACACCGGTCGTCGCACCTTCACCATCGAGAACCCGGTTGCGGACGCTGAGCACCAGCTCATCGTCGTTGACGCCTCCGAGGTGACCACGACCGATGGTGTTGTGACGCTGAACTCGACGGACGGCGAAGCCGATCTGGCTTCCACCAATGCGGCGTACATCGAACTGGTCGACGGCGCTGCCGCTGGTCAGGTCGAGTCCACCACGGTGACGCCTGACTCGGGCGACGCGATCGACGTTGTCATCGACTCGCAGACTGCCGGTGAGGAAGTTGCGCTCATCGTCTGGTTCGACGCGGACGAGGACGGTTCGCTGGATGTGGACGCCGACGGCGCCCCGACCGAACCTTTCGGTGTCAGTGGCGTGACCAACTACATCCTGCCTGAATCCGGGGACATCAGCACCGCGACGCCCGTGACAGTCAGCGGTGTGAATGCGGACCTGGGTTACTTCGACGACGGCACTAACACGTTCTTCTACGACAGTGACGACATCTTCCGCTACAACGGGGGTGCGGATGTCGGTATCGACGTGTTTGAGGGGTGGCTAACCGCTGGCGACGTCATCACCGTGACCTACGACGCCGATGGTGTGTCGATCTTCAACACCACCGACGACGAGGTTCCGGCTCCGTCCGACGTCACCGCGACGATCACTTCTGAAGGCGACGCTGCGACGACTGACGACAACACGGTCGAGGTCACCTGGACCGCATCGCCCCAGGCAGACGCCGTGTACACGGTCGAGCGGACCACGACCGAGGGTGGCCCTGTAACGACCACGGTCGCGACCGAGGTGACGGGTACTTCGTACACCGACACCAACGTTCCGGACGACAACGCGGGCATTACCTACGAGGTCACCGCAGTTGGTGGCACTTCGGGCGAGGACGATGGCAACAGTGACATCAGCGACCCGATCGTGATTCCGGCGCCGGACGCCGACATCGCGACGATCACTGATGGTGCCGTTGTCGAGACCGATGTAACAGCTGACACCAACGACGCCGCCGGTGAAGCCACCGACGGTGACGTCCTGAAGCTGTACTTCGACGATGACGCCGTTGTCAGTGCCGGCGCGTCGCTCCAGGTGAGCGGTACCGCTGGTGGTTCTGCCATCATCGAGAACGGCGTCAACGCCACGATCGCTGCCGACGGTGACGTCGTCACGATCACGCTGACCGCCGACCTCGTCGGTACCGATGACCTGACCTACCCGCTGACCGTGACCGACGTTGCGGGCATCGAAAGCGTTGATGGCGTCGCCACGACCCTCGGCGGCGCCAACAACTGGCTCGATGTCACCGTGGAGGACGATGGCGCTGAGCTGCTCAGCGCCACCTACGACGCCACCGGTGCCGACCCGACGGTCACGTTCGTGTACAACGAGGCTCTGGACTCCACCACGGGGATCCTGAGCGAGGGCAACTACACCGTCACGGCTACCGGCTCCGCCACCGCGGTGACGTCGGCCACGCTCTCGGCGGACGGGATGACTCTGACGCTCGTGCTCAACGGCACGCTGGCCACAGGCGACTCCGTTACGTTCGACGCGACGGCTGAGGACAATGACGGTCAGACTCTCGTTGACCCAATCAGCTTCACGCAGAGCTAACGGATGCGATAGCTGAGCATCTGTGCTGGAGCCCCGGTCCCCGAAAGTTGGGGGCCGGGGCTTCCGGTGTGTCAAGGGCCTGCGGCTACGCGCGTCGAATGTGTGGTGACCGCAACGCTCAGGTCATCCAGGTCGAGATGTAGGTACCGGCTGGTGGTGGTGGTGATCGAGGCGTGGCCGAGCAGCCGCTTGATGTGCTCGAGGCTGACACGGTGAAGCAGGTGGTGGAGTCGAGCAGGCCGATTGCGGAGGTGGCCCGGGATCTTGGTATCAATGCGGGGACGTTGAGTAACCGGGTGGCGAAGTACCGTGAACAGCATCCCGTGAGTGAGGAGTTGTCGGTGCCGGAGCGGGCGCGGTTACGCGAGCTGGAGAGGGAGGCCCGTGAGTAGCGCCGGCATCGCCGCGTTCACCGACGTGCCCCCCCGACGGGTACGCCGCCGGCGCGATCGCCTGAGCCCAGCACACCGGCATCACCAGCGGCACCAGCGGCACGAGGTTCTCCCCGACCCGCAGCCTCATCCGCGCCGACATGGTCACCCTGCTGCACGCCACGCTCGTGGAGTGACCCGGCGATAGGGTGCGGCCCCGTGGATCCCAGCGGTCGTCTCGCCGTCATCGGCCTGGGCTACATCGGCCTGCCCACCGCCGCCGCGTTCGCCACCCAGGGCCTCGACGTCGTCGGCGTCGACGTCAACCCGGCCACCGTCGAGGCCGTTAACCGCGGCGAGGTGCCGTTCGTCGAACCCGACCTCGGCGTCGCCGTCAGCGGCGCCGTCCGGCTCGGCCGGCTCTCGGCGAGCACCGACGTCCCCGCCGCGGACACCTACATCCTCGCCGTCCCCACCCCGCTGCAGGCCGACCGGACGGCGGACCTGTCCGCCGTCCGCGCCGCCACCGAGGCGCTCGCCCCCCGGCTGCGCGGCGGGGAGCTCGTCATCCTGGAGTCCACGTCCCCGCCCGGCACCACCGAGCAGATCGGACGCTGGCTCGCCGGAGCCCGCCCCGACCTCGCCGTCGCCGGCGTCACCGCCGACCGGAGCGGGGACCCGGTGCTGCTGGCCCACTGCCCGGAGCGGGTGCTGCCCGGCCGGATCATGATCGAGATCGTGACGAACGACCGGGTCATCGGCGGCGTCACCCCGGAGGCCGCCGAGCGGGCCGCGGCCGTGTACCGGCTCATCGTCCAGGGGCGGCTGCTGCTCACCGACGCCCGCACCGCTGAACTCTCCAAGTTGGCCGAGAACGCCTACCGGGACGTCAACATCGCCTTCGCCAACGAGCTCGCCCGGGTGTGCGAGCGGCTCGGCGTCGACCCGTGGGAGATGATCGACCTGGCCAACCGGCACCCGCGGGTCAACATCCTGCGCCCCGGGCCCGGCGTCGGCGGGCACTGCATCGCCGTCGACCCGTGGTTCGTCGTCGCCGCCGCCCCCGAGGACGCCACCCTCATCCGCACCGCCCGCCAGATCAACGACGGGCAGCCGGGGCGGGTAGCCGCGCACGTCGCCACCCTTGTCGCTGAGGCTGCCGCGGACGGCGAGGGGGCCGCGGCCGGCCGCGGCGGCCGGCCGGTGCGGGTCGCCGTCCTGGGCCTGGCGTTCAAGGCCAACGTCGACGACCTGCGGGAGAGCCCCGCCGTCGACGTCGTCGAACGGCTGCGCGGCCTCGTCGACGGGCCCATCGACGTCGTCGAGCCGCACGTGCGGGCCCTGCCCGCCGAACTTGCCGGCCTCAAGGGGATCGAGCTCGTCGACCTGCCCACCGCCCTTGGCCGGGCGGACGTCGTCGTCCTGCTCGTCGACCACGACGAGTTCCGCGACGTCCCGGCCACTGACCTGGTGGGTAGGCGGATCGTGGACACCCGCGGCCTGTGGCGGGGGAGCGCGTGAGGATCGTCCTGTTCGACGGCATCCAGGAGCCACACGTCGCCACCGGCCTGCGCGACGCCCTGGAGCGCCGCGGCCACGAGGTTCGCTGGACCGGCCAGTTGTGGAAGGGGTACGCGCTGCCGACCGCGCCGCAGGACGTCGCCCGGCTCGATGCCGCCGTCGACGAGGTGCTCGCCTGGCGCCCGAACGCCCTGCTCACCTTCCGCGTCGCCGCCCTCACCCCGGCGAACCTCGGGCGGCTCCGCCGAGCCGGCGTCCGCCTGCTCGCCTGGTTCTCCGACGACCCCGTCCTGTTCGGCCTGTCCACCGGGCCGGCCGCACCGTTGTACGACGTCACCTTGCACACCGGTGGCGAGGACGTCCTCGCGCTGTACGAGGAGCGGACCGGCGTCCGCGGGCTCACCTTCCCCTTCTACGCCGACCCGGAGGCCTTCCCGCACGCCTACCGCGCCCGTAGTGCCGGCCGGAGCACTCCGGCAGCCGCCGTCTTCCTCGGCAACACGCAGACCGCGGCGAAGCGGTGGCGCTATGAGTTCCTGGCACGCTCGGGGGCAGACCTCGTGATCTACGGGCGCGTCCCGCAGGACCCGGCCGGCATCCACGCCGGCCGGCTCGAGAGCGACGCCGACGTCGCCCGGGTGCTGCCGGCGTTCGCCGTCGGGGTGTCCATCCCCCAGCGGTTCGCCGACTACGCGGGCACCCCGTACGACTACCCCGGTCTGGCGGAGCTCGGCTGGTACAGCCTGCCGTCACGGGTCGTGCAGATGGCCGCCGTCGGCCTGCCCGTCGTCGACGTCCGGCCGGACGGCCCCGGACCAGCCGGCGTCCCCACGGTCGAGGTGCGCACGGCCGAGGAGCTGCGGGACGCCGTCGCCGCCCTGCGGGACGACGTCCGGCGGCGGGCAGAACTGTCGCTCACCGGCCGGGAGTGGTTCGATGTGATGCACACCACACACTCACGGGCCGCGATGGTGGAATCGGTGATCCGTGACGGGTCGACGCTGCTGTCGGCGTCCCGCAGCGAACGGGCTGTGTACTACGAGTCCTTCCAGCGCCCGGCAAGGCGCCGACGGTGGCGATCGGTGACGACGCGCTGGTCGTGACCCGGGCTCAAGCCCGGCCGCCTGTGTGTCGACAACCTGGGCATGCGACGCGCGCTGCTCACCCTCGGCTTGCTGGCCCTGTCCGCGGGGGCGTTCACCGGCCCGGCGGCTGCCGTCGAGCCGCGTGAGCCGCAGGCGGCGTGCCCCGCCGAGGCGGCTGACCCGTGGTTCTGGGACGTCCCTCCGTCGTCCGCCTTCGCCGACGAGGTCGGGTGTGCGCGGTACTGGCAGGTCGCAGAGGGCCGGCAGAACGGGTCCTACGGACCGCTTGACAGTGTGCGCCGTGGCGAGATGGCGACCTTCGTCCTGCGCGCCATCGAGAAGTCGGGCGGCACCGTGCCCGCTGCGACGAAGGACTGGTTCAGCGACGACGCGACGTCCCCGCACCGGGGCTCCCTCGATCGGCTGGCCGAGCTCGGCGTCATCCGCGGCGGCGGCGACGGCACCGTCCGCCCCAACGACCGGATCAGCCGCGTCGAGATGGCCGTCATGCTCGTCCGCGCCCACGACCTGCGAGCTGCCCAGGCGGGACGCGACCCGCTACCCCCCGCGCCAGACGCCTTCGTCGACGACGACCACCTGCCGCTCAGCGGCGACATCGACCGTGCTGCTGCGGCCGGCATCGTCGGCGGCACGAGCGGGACCACGTTCGCACCCGGCGACGATGTGCGCCGCGACCACATGGCCGCGTTCCTCACCCGGCTCCTCGACGTCCACGTCACCGACGGAGTCGCCGACGTCCCGCCCCCGCCGCCTCCCGCCCCTCGGCCGGTCGCGCCCGCGCCGGTGGCGCAGAGCACGTCGGTGCTCACTGCGATGGAGCAGCACGTGCTCGACGAGATCAACGCCTACCGTGCGTCCAAGGGGCTGCGGACCCTCGTTGCCGACCCGTGCCTGACCGAGGCGGCCCGGACGTGGTCGGCGAAGCTCTCCGGCGACGGGGCACTGTCGCACTCCAAGCCGACCTGCCCGTTCACGTCGTGGGCGGAGAACGTCGCCTACCACTACGACTACACCCAGCTGTTCGAGGCGTGGCGGGACAGCCCTGGTCACGACGCGAACATCCTGCGCGCGAAGGCGACGAAGATGGGGGTCGGGATCGTCGCCGTGCCGGGGCCGAACGGGGTGGGGACGAGGTACTACGCGACGACGCAGTCGGACTGAGGGCTGACTCGCCTCATGCCTGCCGTGGGGGTCCGCCCTCCTGGTAGACGCACGTCACCTGGCGTCGGCGTTCGCCTCCACCTGTGCACGCTCGGCGAAGTGGCACGCGACCTGAAGACCGTGGGTGTCTGTCGTCGGACGCCGGAGCAACGGCACCTCTTCGGCGCACCGCTCCTCGGCCAACCAGCAGCGAGTGCGGAACCGGCATCCGCTGGGCGGGTCAAGGGGCGACGGTGGTTCCCCGCCCAGAATCCGCCGACGGCCCAACACGCCGCGGTTGCTGAGATCGACCGTGGGAGACGCGGACAGCAAAGCCTGGGTGTACGGATGCGCCGGAGCGGCATAGATCGCCTCGACGCTTCCTGTCTCCACGATGTGCCCCAGGTACATGACGGCCACCTGGTCGGCGATGTGGTGCACGACTCCGAGGTCATGGGCGATGAAGACCATCGCCACCCCTAGCCGCGCCTGGAGGTCCTTGAGCAGGTTGACGACCTGGGCCTGGACGGAGACGTCCAGGGCGGACACCGCTTCGTCACACACCAGGACGTCCGGCTCGAGTGCCAGTGCGCGCGCGATGCCCAGACGCTGCCGCTGGCCTCCCGAGAACTGATGCGGATAACGATGCAGCATGTCCTTGGAGAGCCCGACCAGCTCAAGGAGCTCGACGACCCGCTCGCGCCGCGACCGGGCTGTCCCGACGTGGGCGGCGGCGAGCGGTTCGGCGATGATGTCGGCCACTGTCATTCGCGGGTCCAGCGACGTGTACGGGTCCTGGAAGATCATCTGGACGCCCTTGCGTAGCCACTGCCGGTCGCGACGACGACCTCGGGTCACGTCTCGGCCGTGATAGACCAGCGTCCCTGACGTCGGCCGCTCGAGCCCGACGAGCATCCGACCGAGGGTGGACTTGCCGCACCCAGACTCCCCGACGATGCCGAGCACCTCGCCCGCCCGAAGTGACAGGCTCACGCCGTCGACGGCGTGGACCTTGCGCCTCGACGCCGGGGAGCCGCTGTGGAAGTGCTTGACCAGGTCCCTCCCGACGAGCACCTCCTGCCTGCCCTCGCCAGCCTGCAGGTCGTTCATGGTTTCAGGCGACACGGTCACGGAGCACCTCCTCGCTTCGGTGGCACGCCGCCTCGACACCGGGCAGCACGGTACGTAGCACCGGACGCTCGTGGCGGCAGCGCTCGACGGCGTACGCACACCGGGGATGGAACGGACAGCCCGGTGGCGCCTGGTTGGGGCTCGGCGGCGAGCCTGGGATCGCCGGCAGGCTTCCTCCCCGCAGCCGGGGCCGTGGCACCGACTCCAGCAGCGCCTTGGTGTACGGGTGGGCCGGGTTGGCAAAGACCTTCTCGGCGGGGGCTTCCTCCACCACCCGGCCCGCGTACATGACGACGACGTGGTCGGCGACCTCGGCGACGACGCCGAGGTCGTGGGTGATCAGCAGCACGGCCATGCCGAGTTCGCGACGGAGCCGGTCGAGTAGTTCGAGGATCTGTGCCTGGACAGTCACGTCGAGGGCGGTCGTGGGTTCGTCCGCGACGAGCAGCTCCGGCTGCAGGGCGATCCCCATGGCGATGAGGATGCGCTGGCGCATCCCGCCCGAGAACTGGTGCGGGTAGTCCTTGACCCGGCGTGCTGCGTCCGGGATGCCCACCAGCCGCAGCAGCTCCTCCGCGTGGGCGGAGGCCTGCTTACGGGACTGGTTGGTGTGCACCCGGATGACCTCGCCGATCTGGTCGCCGATCGAGAGCACGGGGTTCAGTGAGGACAGCGCATCCTGCAGGATGAGGCTCATTCGTGCGCCGCGAATCTTGCGCAACTCCGTCTGGGTGGCCGTTCGCAGGTCCGTCCCGCTGAGGGTGAGCTGTCTCGCGGTGACTGTCGCGTTGCCCTCGTCCAGGCCCATGAGCGCCCTCGCGGTCGCGGACTTGCCGGACCCGGACTCGCCAAGCAGGGCGACGAGCTGGCCGCGCTGGACGTCCAAGTCCACCTCGCGGACAGCCGGGACGGCGTGCCTGCCCTGGCCGAAGGTCACCGAGAGGCCACGTACGGTCAGGACCTGGGCGTCCACGGTCGGGTTCTCCATGTGCCCAAGACTGCCACAGCCGCTCGCCGAAAACCATCGTCTACGGCCACCGGATCACTGAATTTGAACGTGAGAGTTGACAGGGGTGCCTGAGCGCGCCAGAGTCCGGTGTCGCCCCAGAGGTCTGGCGCCCGACAACCCCGTGGAGAGGATCGGCACCCCGTGCTAGAGAAGCCCGCCGGCCGGTACACCGGCTACACCGCCTACGAGTACTTGGAACCCGGCGTTGACTACCGAGAGTTCCGCTACGCCGAGCAGCTGGGCCGCGTGCCCCCCTACGCCGGCCTCGAGCTCTCCGAGGCCGAGAAGGAGCGCACGACGCGCCTGCTCACCGAGGAGACTGTCATCTCGCTGCACGAGCACGTGCAGGTCTTCCCCGATGACATGGGACGGGTGCGCGAGCACATCCGCCAGGGCCGCGAACCCACCGGCTACCTGGGCCTGGCGAGGTCGGGTCTGACCGCGGTGTTCGACAACGGCATGGACGGCACCTGCTGCATCAGCTCCGACGCGGGCTGGAAGTACCAGGACGTCCTGTTCGATCTCGGCGTCCGCATGGCGGACCTGGCCCACCAGGACTTCGTGGTCAAGGCCGAGACGCTCGCCGACATCCGGCACGCAGCCGAGACCGGACGCATCGCCCACATCTTCGCGCTCGAAGCTGCGACGATGATCGAGAACGAGGTGGACCGCCTCGACGTCCTCTACGGCTTCGGCGTGCGCCAGATGGGGATCGCCTACTCCGAGGCCAACATGCTGGGAAGTGGGCTCAAGGAGCGCGGTGACGGCGGCCTCACCTACTTCGGTGAGCGGGCCGTGGACCGGATGAACAAGCTCGGGATCGCGATCGACGTGTCGCACAGCGGTGACCGGACCTCGCTCGAGACGATCCAAGCCTCGAAGGTGCCCGTGTTCATCACTCACGCCGGCGCGCGGTCCGTCTGGCCGACCAACCGGATGAAGCCGGACGAGGTCATCCGCGCCTGCGCCGAGCGCGGCGGAGTCATCGGGATCGAGGCCGCCCCGCACACCACGCTGTCACCCGAGCACCCTCGACACAGCCTTGAGTCGGTCATGGACCACTTCACCTACTGCGTCGAGCTCGTCGGCATCGAGCACGTGAGCTTCGGTCCCGACACGCTCTTCGGCGACCACGTCGGCCTGCACCAGGCGTTCGCAGACAACCTTTCGATCGCACAGGCGCACTCTCATGTGGACCACCCACTGGTCGACTACGTCGACGGCGTCGAGAACCCGGCCGAGGCCTTCTTCAACATCATCGGCTGGCTCGTCAAGCACGGCTACTCCGACGACGAGATTCGTCTCGTCGTCGGGCAGAACACCATCCGCGTCCTCGAGGAGGTCTGGGCCCGATGAAGCGCTCTACGCTGCCACGGCTGGTGGCACTGGCTGCTGCCGCCACACTTGCTCTCGGGGCCTGCGCCCCATCCGGTCCGGGGGACGACGGCGCCGACGACGGCGCCACGCAGGGTGCCGGCGACACCTCCGGGGGCACTCTCACCGTGGCCACGACAACAGACGTGGTGAACTTCAACCCGCTCATCGGCAACTCCCGGACCGATTCCTGGGTCACCGGGCTCATGTACCCCCGGCTGCTGCACATCAACGAGCAGGGTGCCAAGGAGCCGGCGCTCGCCGTCGACTGGGGCTGGGTCGACGAGGTCACCGGGTACTGGGAGATCCGCGACGACATGACGTGGAGCGACGGCGAGCCCCTCACGGCGGAAGACGTCGCCTTCACGCTCAACGCCACCAAGGAGGACCAGCCCTCCGGCACGCTTGTCGGCCAGCTCGGCTACCTCGACCGGGCCGAGGTCGTCTCGGACACTCGTGTCGAGGTCCACCTGACCGAACCCGACTCCTCCTTCGTCGAGGGTGTGGGCTTCTGGGCGAACATCGTTCCCGAACATGTTTTCGGGAGCGTCCCCTCCGTCGCCGAGTTCGCCAACGACTCCGACTGGGTGAGTGCGGGTCCCTACGTTCTCACCGAGGTCCAGCGAGGCCAGGACTATGTCCTCGAGGCGGTCGACAACTACCCGCTCGTCGAGGCGGGGCGACCCGGACCGGATGAGATCGTCTTCCGGGTGTACCCGGACGTCAACACTGAGATCCTCGCCCTGCAGAACGGCGACATCGATCTCATTGCCAACGCCCTCCCACCGGCTCAGGTCGCCGAGCTGCAGGACGCCGACGGCATCACCGTGGAAGAGATTCCGGGGCTCGGCTACGCGCACATGGTCTACAACATGGACCGAGAGCCCCTCGACGACGTCCTCGTCCGGCAGGCGCTCGCCCACGCGGTGGACTACGAGGCCATCCGCGAGGTCGTTCTCCATGGCCAGGCCGTCTCAACCGGGTCGAACCCGATCATGCCCGTTCTCGCCGACTGGTACGAGGAGCTGGAGGAGTACGAGTACGACCCGGAGCTCTCTCGCTCGCTCCTCGAGGAGGCGGGGTACACGGCAGGCTCTGATGGCACGTACGGGCTGACGTTCTCCCTGCTCTACTCGCTGCAGGACCCGATCGTCTCCCAGTGGGCCAACCTCGTGCGCGACGGTGCCGCCGAAGCCGGTATCACCATCGAGCTCGAAGGGTATGAGCGCAACACGTACCTCGCGAAGACCCAGGAGGGCGACTACGACATCTACGCCGGGACCTTCGCAATCATGGAGGACCCGCGGGTCAACATGTCGCTCGCGTACCTTCCGGACGGTTTTATCAACTACACCCACGTCGACGATCCTGAGCTGAGCGAGCTCATCAACCGGGCGCGGGTGGTGCCGGAGTTCGACGAGCAGCTGCCGCTCGTCCAAGAGGCGGCGCGGATCGTTCGGGAGCAGGTGTACGACAACATCATGTACACGCAGAACCTCTACATCGCTCACAGCGACGAGTGGACCAACTTCATCGTCCAGCCGAGCGAGCTGCTCTCCATCGTCAACCCGACCTCGTTGGCCAGCGCCACACGAGTGGGCTGAAACCGGGAGGGCGGCCTTCATGACTCTCACCACGTTCGTGCTCCGGCGCGTAGGACGGGGCGTCCTCACGGTGTGGTTCGCCGTGACGGTCACCTTCCTCCTGCTCCGGCTCCTGCCAGGGGACCCGACCCTGGCAATCCAGAGCCCGAACATGACCGAGGCCCAGAGGGCCGCCCTCCTTGAGCAGTACCAGCTCGACCAGCCCCTGGGCGTTCAGTACATCGTCTACCTCGGCGAACTCCTTCAGGGCAACCTTGGTGTGTCGTTCACGCAGTCGATCCCGGTGATCGACGTTCTCTTGGCGCGGTTGCCCTGGACTCTGCTGCTCGCCGGCGGTGCCCTCGGGCTCACCGTGATCATCGGAATACCTTTGGGCGTCCTGGCGGCGTCCCGAGCCGGAGGTACGTTCGACCGTCTCGTGCAGATGGTGGGCGTCACCGCTCAGTCCTTGTTCATCCCGAGTGTCGGGGTCTTCCTGCTCTTTGTATTCGGACTCTGGCTCGGCTGGTTCCCGATCGGCGGGGCGTACGACCGCGGAATTTATGGAACCGCGTGGTACGGCAACGTTCTGTACCACGCCGTCCTCCCATGTCTCTCGCTGGTCCTCATACAGCTGGGCAGTTATGTCCTTACCATGCGAGCCACACTTCTCGATGCACTGGGCGAGGACTACTGCACCCTCGCTCGCGCCAATGGTCTGCCGTACCGGCGCGTGCTATGGAAGCATGCTCTGCGCAATGCGCTGCTGCCCGCGACCACGCTCATCGGCCTCCAGCTTGGGACGTTGGTGGGTGGTGCCGTACTCACCGAGACGGTGTTCGCCTACCCGGGGCTCGGCCGGGGAATCTACGAGGCGGTCATCCAACTTGACTTCCCGGTTCTTCAGGGCTCCTTCCTCCTTCTGGCCGTGACTGTGGTGGTGGCCAACATGGTCACCGACATCATCTACGGCTTCCTTGACCCCCGGGTGAAGACTTCATGAGTGCCACGACGAACTCTGCGGGCCCGACTGGGCCTGGTGCGACGAACCCGTTGCCGTCTGCCGAGCCCGTTGCTACCGATCAGCCGACGGCCCGGCGCGCGACATGGGTGGCTTTTCGCCGCCAGCCGCTCGGCATGTTGGCCCTCGGCGTCATGATTGCTCTCGTGGTGGTCGCGGTGATCGCGCCCTTGTTGGCTGAGTATCCGTCCGGCTACGGCTCAGACCAGCTCGCGCGGCCGTCTGCAGCACACCCCTTCGGCACTGATGCGCTGGGCCGGGACGTGCTCGCCCAGGTCGTCTGGGGAACACGGCAGAGCCTGCTCGTGGCGGCGGCAGCGTCGGCCCTGGCAATCGTCATCGGCGCGCTGGTGGCCGTACTGGCAGCATACTTCCGGCGCCTTGACGCGCTGCTGAGCACGGTGATTGACCTCATGCTGTCGCTTCCGGTGCTTCCTCTCATGATCCTTGTCGCCGCCCTGGTCGGGCCGAGCACGACGACGATCATCATCGTGATCGCAGCGTTCTCTTGGCCAGAGGTCGCCCGTGTCGTCCGGTCCCAGGCCCTCACCGTGGTCAACCTGCCCTACGTTGACGCCTCACGGCTCATGACGACGTCGCCGTGGTGGATCATCGGCCGGCACATCTTGCCAGCTGTGACACCAGTGATCGCGGTGTCGGTCGTCCTCACCGCGTCCCGAGCGGTGTTGTCGGCCGCCGGTCTCGCGTTCTTGGGACTAGGGGACCCGAACACCTGGTCGTGGGGTCGCATCCTCTACGAGGCGCAGCTGTCGGGCGCGATGTCGAGCGCCTGGTGGCTCACGTTCTTCCCCTCCTTGGGGATCTTGGCACTGGTGCTGTCCGCCACTCTGCTGGCCACTGCATACAACGACGCCCGCAACCCACGGCGAGGAGCACGTTCGTGACGACTTCCTTCCGCCAGCGTCTGACCTCCGTGGTCTTGACGGAGATCCAGGACTTCGTACGTGCGCGTGCCGCCGAACTGGGTCTCGACGGCATCCTGTCCGATGACCCAGACGACGTCGCCTACCTCACCGGCTTCTTCCACCACGCAACCGAGCGCCCAGTGGCCGTGTGGCTGCCGGTTGACGGCCTCGCACTCCTTCTCGTACCCCGTCTGGAGGCTGCCTACGCCCGGTCGCAGCACGCGCTGGCCGAGATCGTCGAGTACGCCGAGTACCCCGGCACCACCAACCCTTTTGTAGCCCTCGATCGCCGTATGCGGGGTGGCCGGATCGGGCATCCACGAACGATGTCGTACCTGCGTCTAGAGATGGTCCGAGAAGCGTTCGACCGGACGATCGTCCCGACCGATGCCGTGATGGAAGCCCGCTACATCAAGCGGCCGGAGGAGGTCGTCCTCCATCGGGAGGCGGCCCGGATCAGCGACATCATGGTCGAGACCGGGGTCGCCGCGGTCCGCGACGCCCTGACGGAGCATGGCCAGCTGCCCACCGAGGCTGAGCTCGCCGCTCTCGTTGGACGGGTGGGCACGGGGATCATGTACGACGAGCACGAGGACGTCGTCGTCACCAGCCTGCTCGCTGGTGGCCTTGTCTATGGTGGCGAGAACTCCTCCTACCCGCATGGGCTTCCCTCTGGGTACCGTCTGCGCATTGGTGACACGTTCCTGCTCTCCCTCGGTTGCGCGGTCGGTGGTCGCTATGTCGAGTGCGAACGCACGTTCGTCATTGGTGAACCCAGCCCTGAACAGCGCCGGTATCACGAAGCTGTGCGCCGGGCGCAGGCTGTGGGTGCAAAGGCGATCGCGCCTGGCGTGGCGTGCTGTGACGCCAATGCCGCCTGTCAGGCTGAACTCGCCGCTGCCGGGGTTGACAAGTACGTCTTGCACCGGCAGGGCCACGGTATCGGCCTCGGCATGCATGAGCCGCCGTGGCTCGAGGCTGGCGACGCCACGCTTCTCGCCGCCGGCATGGTGGTCTCTAACGAACCCGGCATCTACGTTCCTGGTCACGCTGGCTACCGCATCTCCGACAGCATGCTCGTCACCGAGGACGGCGCCGAGCCTCTGACTTCCTACCCGCGTTCCCTTGAGCACTGCGTTATTCCAGCGTAGGCGTCTTCACTCGGTCGAGTCTGAATCACTAGTGACAGGAGTTCGAAGTGTTCGTCGAGATCAATGGCAACCAGCTCGCAGTGGAGGTTCTCGGCCCCCCGGACGCCCCGGTGCTGATAGCCCTCCACGGAGCACCAGGGCTGGGCTCTCGGGCGGAGCCGAGGGAGAGCTTTGGCCGCCTAGCCGACACCTATCGCGTCCTGGTCTTCGACGCTCGCGGATCCGGGGAGTCCGAAGGCAAGCCGCCCTTCACGCACGATCAGTGGGCCGCTGACGTCGAGGGGCTCCGTCAGTGGATCGGCGCGGAGCAGATCATCGTCGCGGGTGGCTCATACGGCGGCTTCATCGCGATGGAGTACGCCATCCGCTACCCCGAGCGGGTGCGCGCCATGGTGCTGCGGGACACCTCTCCCGACCACGAGCATGAGAAGTTGTCACGGGAGAACGCACTGAAGTCGAGCCGGGTGCAGGTCGATGTAGAAAAGCTGGACCGGATCGACAACGGACGCGTCCGCGATAACGACGACCTGCGGGAGTGCTGGCGCGAGATCCTTCCGCTCTATGACTACAACTATGACCCCGCCAAGGTCGAGGAAAAAGTGGCTACGACGCCCTACCGATACGAGACGCACAACTACGCCTTTGCTCACAACATCCCCAACTACGATGTCAAGGACAAGCTGCCCTCACTGACTTGCCCGACACTTATCACCGTGGGGCGTACCGACTGGATCACCCCGGTCTCGTGCAGTGAGACGATCGCCGACCTCATACCCAACTCCCGGCTCGTCGTCTTCGAGAAGTCGGGCCACTCGCCGCAGATCGAGGAGGCCGAGCTCTGGACGGACACCGTGAGGTCCTTCCTCGCCGAGGTGGAGGCACAGCAACCAGCATGACCACGACCGGTCCGTCGCATCACACCCTCGACGACCTGGATCGCAAGATCGTCGCCGCACTCCAGATCGATGGAAGGGCCAGCTGGTCCACGATCGCCGAGCTCTGCGGCACGACCGGCCCCACCGTCGCTCGGCGGGTCCAACAGCTCGTGAATGACGGGGTCGTCAAAGTCGCGGTCATGCGGGGGGCCGAGGCGAGCGACTCTCACGAGTTCTACTTCCTCCGGCTCCGGTGCGGCCCTGTGATGGCCCTGACCGTAGCCAGACGCATTGCGGAACGCCCCGACATCCGTTTCGTCACTCTGCTGACTGGTCAGTACGACATCATTGCGGAAGCAATGGTGCCGCGGCGCCCGGGCAGCTATCACGCGCTCGTTCAGGAGATCCAGGCGATCCCCGGTGTGGAGGGGGTCAGTGGAGAACTGATCCTTCACGTCTACAAGGTCAGTCACGACTGGGCCCGGGAACTGCTGGGCCTGGAGCCCGCCGAACCGACCGCGACGACGAAGGAGTACGCCGAAGTTCGGCTGGAGGAGGCAGACGCCGCCATTCTTGACAGTCTGCAAGTCGACGCCCGAGCCAGCTTCTCAGATGTTGCCAAGAAGGTCGGCATGAACGAGAGCACCGTGCGGCGGCGCTTTGAGAGGCTGCTGTCACGACAGTGGGCACACGTGGTCACGCTCGTCCAGGCGACGGCGCTCGGGTTCGAGGCCGAGGTTCAACTCAGGGTCGACGTCGAGCCCGCCCAGCTCACGGAGGTAGCCGGTGAGCTGGCGCGTCGTCCGGAGGTGCGCTACCTGGCGTTGACGCTAGGAACCAACGGTCTCGTGGCTGAGGTCATTACCCGTCACGCTGAGCAGCTGTACACGTTCATCACGGACGTTCTTGCCGGGCTCCCAGGCGTCACCGGATGGACGGCCTCTCTAGAGCTGCTCACGGTCAAACGTGGATTCGTCGAGACTCCGTGGTGGCAGATGGAGGTGGCTCGCATCGGGTCGTCTGCCAACGAGCCGCCTGACGCATGTGACTCCTCAGCACCGCGCTTGGGCCAGGACAGGGAACCGTCTGGCGCTGACGTTGTGAGCTGAGCTCCGGTTCCTGGTTCCCTACGTAGGGCTCTCAATGGTGACTGGGTCTTATCCTGGCCGGCGGCCCGCGTCAAGAAGTTGGCATGTCTGGTTTTACTCGACCTAGCACTCCTCGGCTGGCGTGCCGCCTCGGCGATGGTCACCTCGCTGGCCAACAAACTAAACACCTGGTCCGGCCCCTCTTGCCAGCAGGGAGCGCCCTGCCAGGAATCCTGACGCGCGACACGCCTGACCCAGGTACTCGCCGGCTAAGAGGTGAGCCCCGTTCGTGTGAACATCCTGGTCGGTGGTGACCACATCCGATGCGGGCAGATTCTATCGCCACGACCGGTCCTGAGACCGACGCCTAGCCCCGGTACACCCCCGATTACGAACGGTCGTCATGCTTCGCCATCCTGGGGTGATGCAGGAGAGTCTGGTGAGTCAGCTGACTGGCCCGGACCATGCTCAAGCCATGGCCATGGCATCCGCTCGACCACACTGTCGTAGTGCGCCGACGTCGGGTCTTTTGCTTGAACTGGTGACTGGGTAGCAGTCATCCACTGCCAGTACACGCGACTGCTGTCCCGGAGCGTCTCCTCGGAGACAGGGATGTTCAGCGCCGTTCGTGCTTGGCGGAGGAACGTGTCGAGGCGCACCTGGTGGTAACGACGCTCGCAGACGGCTGTGAATTCGCGCACCAGCTCGATGCGGGGACCGAGACAGAGTCCTTCGACGATGATCCACCAGTCCTCCTTGCTGTCGTCGGTCACGAAGATGACCGGTACGTCTCGCCCGCCCGCACGCTCCAAGACCTCGGCCCACAGCAGGTAGTCACCGTAGCCGTGGTCTCCTGACTTTGCGCGGTCCGCGTACCCCGGAGGGATGCCGGCGTCGGCCCGTCGGCGGGCCTCGTCCAACCGTCGCCCAAGCACCTCATCGGACGGGGCCGAACCGACGCGACCGTGCAGAAGCGCATCGAGTCGGTCCCGGAGATCGTCGGACGTGAGCGTGGCAGGGGGCACCCCATACTGCTTTGCCAGCCTGTCGATTGCAGTGTCGGCCTCCTCGGCGGATTTCTGCAGGAGACTTTCCAATGATTCCTTGAAGTCCCTGAGGCTGGACTGGGCGCGGACCTGCTTCACGCCCTCCTCGTATGCGTCGGAGATTGTTTTACGCAGTCGCCGGAGGAAGCTTGTCACGATCTTGATCGTATTGAGGCGATTCTCCTGGTACTCGCGGGCGGCTTGATGGGGCACGCACAAACGATCGTGCACGCGCTCGAGAACGTCAAAGATTTCCTCCCGCTGGGCTGTGTCGCGCCGGTAGAGCCCCAGAAGAATGTTGGCATCGAGAATGATGTCGGCTTCACGGTACAGAGCCACAACTTCGCTCTGGTCTGGGCCGTAGTACTCCGGAAACTCATCCCGCATCTCGCAATGGTGCCCTGCGAATCTCGCTCTGCGCAACCACGACGACTGTTCGGACCGTTGCCGTGTGCTCTCACGTGGCACCTGTCGTGGTGGCTGGATGGACGTGGACCTTGTCTATCCGGTGCCGATGAGCTCCTCGCGGCCGATGTTCCCAGTCGCCAGGGCGGTCGCCGGTATACAGGTATAGCCGGTCGGGACCGTCGGGAGCCAGGGGGTCGGGACGGCGGTCGCCGTTTCAGGCTCGGGTTGATACCAGGGCGATCAAGGCGCGCGATCAGTCTTCGGTGGCACTGAGCCGGCCAGGACCCGCGCGCCCGTTGCCGGGGTGGAGCCGCAGCAGGCCTGCTCGGTTGCGGGTGAGCGGGTGGGAGGGCCGTGACCGTCCAAGTCCGCGACCTTTCCAGTCCCGGAACTGCGCCTCGACGTTGACCCGGCAGGACCGTGCGCGACGACTGCATGGCCGTGTTGATCACCCGGCTGATCGACGTTCACGTCGACGACGGCGTCACCGACCTGCCACCCCGCCGCGGATGCCCCGGCCGGTCCCACCGTGCTCACCTTCGCACCGCTGGACGACGAGCTGAACAGTTGCCGGCAGGGATCAGAAGCATGTCCTGCCGCAGGTCGGAACCGACGGCCATACAGGTGAAAACCCGCAGGTAGGTGTTTGACGCGTTTCACCGGTGCTCGGTGAGGGGGCGTAAGGAGCCACCGTGTCTCAGTGGAGTCACCCACCGGGTCCAGCGCTGGTTGAATCTGCTGGTGCTCTGGCGCCTTCGGTCTATCCCGGGTGTGCGTGCGTCCCCGCGATGTCGTAGGCGTGTGTCAGGCTTCTCACGACAACGCCAGGACGGGGCTCATGGGTATGTCCGACGATGATGTGGCCGCGGTGGTGAAGGCGGCGGAACAGCTGCCGAGGCGCTCGCGGGACAAGCGGTGGACGCACTTGAGTCTGTGCGTCCTTGACGCGGTGTTCGCAATGCGCGCGCGGTACACCGCCGCGACCAACGTGTGTTACGCGTACGCGAGGATCGCCTCATTACCGCATCACCTGGCGCCCGCACCTGAGGTGGCCGCTGGGGACTTCGCGGCCAGCGAGCGCTCCGTCGCAGAGCTGGCCTCCGAGATCTCCGCTTCTGGCCCGGACGCGTTCGCGGTCGCTGTCAGCAACCGACAGCCGACGGCCACGCGCGGACGGCGCGTACTGAAGGCCGAGGCGGCCCGTCAGTACGCACAGAAGCTCGCCGAGCATGGCGTCGAGCGTCTGGCGGACGTGCCGGTCCTACTGGCCAACCCGACCGGACCCAGTCTCGATGCTCTGGAGTCCGACCTGCGTCGAGTGCCCGGGCACGGCCAGGGAGTTCGGTTGGCCTACTTCTGGATGCTCGCAGGTGACGACACGCACGTGAAGGCTGACCGGATGGTGCTGCGCTGGGTCGGCCGGGTCCTTGGCCGCCGGGTCAACGTCCCGGAGGCGACCGCTCTGGTGACCGAAGCTGCGGACAGGCTCGGCTGCACCCCATGGGAGCTCGACCACTCGATCTGGAGGGCCGAGTCGGGGCGAAACGTCGCGCCCCTGACAGTGGCCGAGTGAGGCGGGGCAGCGAGCGGCTGGAGCTTTGGTCTACGCATCACGACCTGCGTCGACCCGACCCGGGAGTGCCCGATCGCGACGAGGCAATGGACGGTGGCCCGGCCGTCGCCGTGGCGGTCCCGATAACCATGGACGGTACCGGCGTCCACGGCGGCGACCGACCTCTGCATCGCTGGTCGATCCACGACGTGCTTGTCGAGGAGGCTCTAGGCTTCACGGAGGCCCGCTGCCTAAGCGGACGATATCGGCAGCGATGTCGCGGTCAGGCGACGGCGGCTATCGCGGGCTGACCTCCGGCAACCGCTCATCCATCCGAGCAGCTGCCTGATCGCGGCGGCGCAGGGCGCCGCGGCCCGGCCGTCGCCGTAAGGGTTGACCGCCTCGGCCGTCGCCGCGTGGGCGGCGTCGTTGGTGAGCAGTCGCTCGACCTCGGCGACGACGACGTCCTCGGCGGTGCCGATCAGCCAGACGATGCCGGCGTCCACGGCCTCGGCCCTTCGGTGTTGTCCCGCGGCACGTTGGTCTTCTACCGGGCACGCCACTACGGGACGGGGGCAGCCGTTGGCCGGTCGGAGTACCCTCGGCCCGTGGTCACCATCGCTCGGGAAGGTAACGAGCCTGCCGCCACGGAAGTTGTGCTGCGGTCCAACGCCGTCGCGCTCCAGTCGCTCGCCGCTCAGCACGGCATCAGTCAGTTGCGGGTCGCCGGACCTGGCCGGCTGGTTGGCCACATCGGCGAGGACCGGGATCTCTTCGACGTCGCCGCCTTCGAGACGGCTGCTCAGGAGCTCGTTGGAGCGGAAGTCGAGTTGTACAGCGATGGCGTTCTCGAGCACGACAACGTGAGCCCGGAACTGCTCGCAGCCACCCCGCTGTGACGCCGAGACGGCCAGGACCGGCTCGGCGCGACCGGTACGCACTGCTGGAGATGCGGGAACTGCTCGGCAGCATCATCGACGTTCGTGACGATGGCGGCCGCGACCGCTACTTCGCCGACGACCGTCACCGGTGGGTGCTTCACCGGCTCTGGATCGCCGTTGGCAACGAAGCAGTCGCGTACTCGGCAGCCGTCGACGTTGAACGGCACCGGGACGAACCCTGGAACACGCTCCGGCGGCTCAGGAACCATCTCGCTCATCGCCGGCTGCCCGACATCGATGAGGACTTCGTCTGGCGCACCAGCCAGCTACGTCCCGAGTCACTGATCGCCCAGGTCGAGGAGCTACTCGGAGCGCGTGAACCCTTCTGACGGCACTCGGCGCTGTACTGGCGTTCACGGCCTGTGGGAGGGATGGAGCGTCCGAGGGCATGGCCACTGGGTGGGTGCCGTAGACCCGCATGACCAGGGGCGGCAGCGGCCATCCACAGGGATGTGAGGTCGTGGTTGCGGGCTGTCGGTGCCGTCCTCTACAGTTTCGAACACTAGTTCGAGTGGCGGAGGGAGGGTGTCGTGGCCGGGTTGTCGGTGGTGGAGGACCGGTTCGCCGCGGTCCTGGCCGCGGCGGCACTGTCCCTGCTCGACGTCGACGTGCACGTGGACCCGGCTGCCGAGCTGCACGTTGACATGCACGTCGACCCGCACGCCTACCGGCACGTCGACCCGGATGCCGACCCGGACGGCGGTGCGGGTGCTGGCTTGGGCTCCGCCCCGTTGGGGGGTGAGTCGGCGGCCCCCGAGGAGCCGGGCCAGGCGCCGCGCCCGCTGCCGGATGGCCCGATCGTGCCGGCGGAGGCCGGGCTGACCGCGCCGGGCGTGCCAGAGGGTGGGTGGGGCCGGTATCTCGCCGGTCTGCGGCCCGGCCCGGAGCTGGATGCGGCGCTGGGCCACCTGGACCCGGCGGACCTGGATGACGGGGCGGTGCTGGAGCTGGTCGCGGCGACCGAGCGGGCGATCTCGGGTCTGCGGGCCCGCCAGGCGGCTGC
>NZ_JBHSRC010000010.1:0-60795 GCF_042658805.1 Quadrisphaera sp. GCM10027208 | reverse complement strand
ACGTAGACGTCGCAATCCACATCCTCCCAGCTCAAGAGGGCATTCTCGCCCTACGCCACGCTCACACCGCCGAACCCGGTCGGTGGATCAGGGCTGAGGGCACGACGGTGATCGCGAGTTCCGACTCGTTCTGCGCCGAGGTCACCAGCTACGCCGACGCCGCACACGCCAACGCAGATACGACATGGGGCTTTAACCAGACCGGCCTCGTACAGGGTGGTTGCTGATCTGAGCCTTTGGGGCGGCCGCCGCTGTCGCGGCGGCCGCCCGCCGTCCGCATCTTCGTCGGCCACTGGATTGAAGTGTTCTGAACTTCTGCTCAAGAACGAGCCTTGGTCGGACGGGAACTGGTTGCAGGAGGAGGGACGCGATCGTTGGTGACTCGAGATCGTGGCTTCACTCTGGTTGAGCTGCTCGTCGTCATGATCGTCGTCGGCCTCCTCGCGGCCATCGCCATCCCCATCTTCCTGAACCAACGCGCCCGGGCACACGACGCAGCGACGAAGGCCGACGTGAGCACTGTGGGCAAAGAGATCGCCACCTACTTCGTCGACCGGACGGGGCTCTCGCTCTCGACGACACGACGATCCCCGGTGCGATGGTGATCTCCGACGGGGCCGGCTGGTCGACCCGGGAGGAGCTCACCAAGGGCCTGAGCCTGCCGTCCCTGCACGGCTCGGCAGGCCTGGACCAGCCGGCGCGTTGGTGTGTGGCGCTGGTCAACGCGGCGGGGGTCGTCCGGGAGTTCCGTTACTCGGCCCTGGCTGGACTGAAGGAGGGCACGTGCTGAGGATTCAGCGGCAGCTCAGGAGCCGGCTGACCGACTCAGACGAGGGGTTCACGCTCGTCGAGCTGGTGGTCTCCATGTTCGTCATCTCCGTCGTCCTGCTCGGCCTGATGGGCGTCCAGGTCCAGGCCCTTGAGGGCGTTGGCCTCGCCAAGCAACGGCAGCAGGCGACCGCGATCGCCAACCGCACGATGGAGCAGCTCCGCGCGCTTCCCTACGACACGGTGGCCGCTGGGCTCAATACCTCCGACCTCGCCGGCGATCCCAACATCTCGTCACTCAGTGGCGTGGACTCGTTCACCCCGACCTACGACAGCTCCATCTCCGAGGCGCTGCAGACCAGCACGACGCAGGCCACCGCACCCCTGTACCCGCACGTCTCCACGCAGACCCTCGGCAACGTGTCTTATCGCGTCCGTTCGTACGTCAGCCGGGTGGACCCCGCCGCGGACCTGGGGTACAACCTC
Source organism: Quadrisphaera sp. GCM10027208 (assembly GCF_042658805.1). Classification (NCBI taxonomy): domain Bacteria; kingdom Bacillati; phylum Actinomycetota; class Actinomycetes; order Kineosporiales; family Kineosporiaceae; genus Quadrisphaera; species Quadrisphaera sp. GCM10027208. The sequence goes on along the minus strand of NZ_JBHSRC010000010.1, from coordinate 59,541 downwards.
ACCGTCGTCGTTGACTGGGCCAGCGCGGTGACCGGTGGGCAGACCAAGGAGACTGCCATCCGGTCACGCACCTTCAGCCCCACCGGCTGCAGTTCTTCCTCCACCGGTACGCGGCCGTTCGCGGGCCCGTGCGAGGCGTTTTTCTACAGCGACGCGGGCTTTGCCTCCGGTGGGATCACCGTGGCGCCCTTGATTGCCGGCGACGAGCTCGTCCCCGGCAGCGGGGTCACCGGTCTCGAGGTCAACCTGCCCACCCTGTCGACCAGGACGCAGAACGAGCAGATCACGTCCTCCCAGTCCGTGGCGACGACGAGTGCGGCCAGCGCGTCGACTCCCCTCGGTGGCGGGAGCATCGGTGGCCAGTCCGCGACGTCGGCCGCGGACACCGACCCGGGCTCTGGGACGGGGAACTCGCCGGGCGCAGCGACCGTGCTGACGTACAGCGGTCCCACCTCCATGACGGAGGGCGGTTCCTCGGGCTCGTTCTCGGTCGCGGTGCCTTCTTCCGCCAACGGTTCGACGCTGAGCACGACCGCTTCGGCGACCAGCCCGGCCTGTTCCGACGATGCAGGTACCGTCGTCGTCAACAACCAGGCGTGTTCGTCGGCGAACGTCACTCCGGACGGCGGCTTCGAGGCGGAGATGGCTGTGACGGTAGGGGGCCGCGACCTCGGGCCTACGCGACTCGCCCGGGTGGAGTCTTCGACGACGCCGTCCACGTGGAGGGCCTTCGGGGCCCGGGCGCCGCTGCCGGTGGCCGGCCACTGTGCCAGCACCACCGACGGCGGGTGCGTCGTGGCGGGTGCTCGACGTGACTTCGGCGAGGTGACAGCCGGGTACCTGCCGTCCCTTGCCGCTGGGGACAGTGCACCGAGCGGGTTCACGTCCATGGTCACGGTCAGCGGGGCAGGCCACCGGGCCTCGGCCGAGTCGGGAATCAACCCGGCGGCCGGGAGTGCATCCCGTTCCGGCACCCTCGTCTACTGGACCGGCTCGGGCTACAGCACACCGGTGGACCTGTCCACCCTGTCGACCGCTCAGTCGATCTCGCTGGGCACGGCGACCGGCTCCTACGCCGCGGGCGGCTCGTCAGTCGTCGAGGTCGTCCTGTCCGGGCAGGTCGTCGTCGAGCCTCCGAGCGTCACCAACACCGGAAGCGCGCCCTGTAAGACGACGGCCTGCTCGACCGTCGCCTCGGCGGGGAGTGTCCGCGCCGTCGTCCAGTACGACATCTACGACGCCGGTGCCCTCGCGGCCAGCTTCATCGTCACGACTGACCTCGGAACCACCATCGCCCAGACCACGTACAAGGCGGCCCCCGATGCGTGAGCTGCGACGCCGCCTCCGACCACGTCCGCGGACTGACGATGGGCTCACCCTGGTCGAGCTGCTCGTCGTCATGATCATCTTCAGTGCCGTTCTGGCGATGACGTACTCCGTGCTCATCACCGTTCAGAAGCAGACGAGGGACACCACTTCCCGCGCCGAGGCCGTGGGTGAGGCTCGGCTGGCCCTTCAGCAGATTGACCGGCAGGTCCGGTCCGGAAACGTGTTGACCCCACTCGGCCTGCAGCTCCAGGTCTATACGCAGGCGAACGGCGTCCAGCGGTGCGTGGAGTGGGAGGTCGATACGACCACCAAGGAACTGCGCACCCGCTCCTGGTCGCCGACGTGGACAACCGATGGTCTGGTGAGCGGGTGGTCCGTCGTGGCCCGGGACGTGGTCAACACCTCGACGACCCCGCCCTTCAAGGTCCCGGCGGGTTCCTCGTTCGGGACGCGGCTGGTGGACATCGAACTGTTGGTCAAGTCTCCGACGGCTGGGGGAGACCCCATCGACGTGAGTAGCTCTCTGTCCGGACGCAACACCGCGTATGGCTACGACCCGAGCACCTGCACCCCCGCACCGCCAGCCTGAGAGGAATCCCGATGTCCATGCGCTGGAAGCGTCACGACGACGACGGCATGACGCTGTTGGTGGCGATCATGGTGATGGGAGTGACGATGGCTCTCGTCGCCACGGTCATTGGTGTCGCGATCACGACGGGTAACCAGTCTGGCCGCGACCGGCAGCGCACCGCTGCCATCAACGCTGCCGAGGCAGCCACGGACGCCAGCTACGCGGCAATCCAGAGCAGCGGGCTCAACCTTCCGTGCGAGTGGCCGGCCGGTGGGACCCCGGCAAGTGCCGGCGCCGCACCGGATGCGGTCACCAGCGTCTCAACGATCGAGTACTTCGCAGCGGATGGAACCCCCATGCCGTGCACCGGCGGTGTGCTCGTCACGACCCCCACGGCCTATCCGGCACAGGCGCGGATCGTGGGCGACGGCGAGACGAACCAGCTTGCTGGCGGCACGACGAACCTTCGGCGGATGGAAGCGCTCGCCAACGTCAGCCCTGTTTACGGAGACTCCCTCAACAAGGCGATCTTCGCGGACGGGACGCTTGTCTTTAAGAACCAGACGACCCTGACCGGTAGCAGCGGCCCGGACGCAGACGTGTACTCCAACGAGGGCTTCACCTGCGCCAACAACCAGAACTTCGCCGGTTCCATCTATGCTCAGGGGACGATCACGGTGCAAGGGAGCTGCACCGTGGCGGGTGACCTCTGGGCCGAGTCAGGTGTCTCCAACTCAGCTGGAGCGAACGGGACTGTGGGCGGTCGGGTCCTGACGGCCACCAATGACGTCAACCTCCCGGGCAACTTCGCCATCAACGGGACCGTTCTCGCCGGAGGAACGATCAACTGGAGTGGCTGCTCCGCCTCCCCAGGGAAGTGCGTCTCCGGAACCACGGTCGCTCCTCCCCCGGAGCTACCGTTCCCCGTCATCAACAGCGACCCGGCGACGTTGCAGGAGTGGGTGGACGCCGGGTACTCGATCGTCTCGCACTCCGACTGCGCCACGGTCAAGGACGAGATCAAGGACACCTATGCGAAGCAGCCAGGCAAGACCCTTGTCCTGACGGACTGCCGGGTTTCCTTCGCGAAGGACAAGGACATCCCGCTGTATGGCGACCTGGCGATCTTCGCCGATGGTGGGTTCTCGTCCTCTCAGCAAGTGAGCTTCGTGTCCAACGACGGCTCGCCCCGCATCCTGCACTGGATCGTCCCGGCGGACACCACCGCGTCACCGTGCGACATCACTACCGACAACCAGTTCAACTTCGCGACCGAGGTCAACATGCTGGTCTACACCCCGTGTGACATCTCGTTCAGCAACAACTCCGACCACCTCGGCCAGGTCATCGGGGGTGGTGACGTCACGATCAACAACCAGTTCGCGATGCAGTACCGAGAGGTTCCTGTCTGGGGTGTCGACCCCACCTCGTTGCCGCTGCTGCGCTACAAGATCGACATCGTGCACAAGCGGGAGATCCGGTGAGGAAGGAGTCGGCGCCCACCCGGTCTCTCATCCCCTAGCGTTCGCCGCCGTGCCCCTGCTCGTGGCCGCCTGTGTCGTCCTTGGCCTGCTCATCGGCTCCTTCCTCAACGTCGTCATCTGGCGCGTCCCGAGGGGGGAGTCGGTGGTCAGCCCGCCAAGCGCATGCCCGGCCTGTGGCAGGCCAATCCGCCCGCGCGACAACGTCCCGGTGTTGAGTTGGCTGCTGCTGCGCGGCCGGTGCCGGGACTGCGGCAGCCCGATCAGCGCCCGGTACCCCCTCGTCGAGGCGGGCACCGCGGCTCTGTTCGGCGCCACTGCCGCGTGGATCGGCTGGCAGTGGCACCTGCCCGCCTTCCTCTACCTGGCTGCCGCCGCGATCGCCCTGGCGCTCATCGACCTCGACGTGCAGCGGCTGCCCGACTCCATCGTCCTGCCGTCCTACTTCGTTGGCGGCGTCCTGCTCGCCGGCGCCAGCCTGCTCGACGGCAATCCTGACCAGATCCTGCGCGCCGCCATCGGCATGGCCGCCCTCTACGCCCTGTACTTCGTCCTCGCTCTCGTCTACCCCGGCGGGATGGGGTTCGGCGACGTCAAACTCGCCGGCGTCCTCGGGATGTACCTCGCCTGGCTCGGCTGGGCCGAACTCGTCGTCGGCGCCTTCCTTGCCTTCCTCCTCGGCGGCGTCGTCGGCGGCGCCCTCATGGCCGTCAACCGGGCCGGGCGCAAGACCCGCATCCCGTTCGGGCCGTTCATGCTGCTTGGGGCCTACCTCGGGATGGTCCTCGGCCGGCCCATCGCCGACTGGTACCTGAACCTCATCGGCCTGTGACCCGAGCCGTAGCCCGATCGGGTGTACGGCCGCTTCCCGCCGAACGACTCGGCGCGTTCTGCTCAAGACCGCCCGCCCGCCGCCCGACACCACATCCGACGGCCGGACCAGGCCAGGGAAGGGGAATCGACGTGGCAGCACGCACCGCCATCGGTCTCGACATCGGGACCTCGGGCGTCCGCGCCGCCGAGCTGTCGTTCGGCAAGCACGGCGTCACGCTCGAGAAGTTCGGCCAGGTCGCGGTGCACGAGGGCGCCGTCCGCGACGGCGAGGTGATCGACGGCCCCGCCGTCACCCACGCCATCAGGCAGCTGTGGCAGGCCACTCGGTTCAGCCACAAGCAGGTCGTCCTCGGCGTCGCCAACCAGCGGGTCATCGTCCGCCAGATCGACCTGCCGTGGATGCCGGCGTCCGACCTGCGCAAGGCCCTGCCGTTCCAGGTCCAGGACTTCCTGCCGATGCCGGCCGAGCAGGCCGTCCTCGACTTCCACCCGCTGGAGACCACGACCGACACCAGCGGCGGGCGCACCCAGCGCGGGCTGCTCGTCGCCGCCTCCCGCGAGACCGTGCTCGCCAACGTGCACGCCGCGGAGAAGGCCGGCCTCAAGGTGTCCATGGTCGACCTCACCTCCTTCGCCGTCCTGCGCGCCATCGGCAAGCGCACCGACCTCGACGTCCAGACCGAGGCCCTCGTCGACGTCGGCGCCCGGGTGACGAACATCGTCGTCCACTCCGGCGGCGTCCCCCGGTTCGTGCGCATCCTGCTCATGGGCGGGCAGGACATCACCGACGCCGTCGCCGAGCGGCTCGGCGTCCCCCAGCTCGAGGCCGAGGGCCTCAAGCAGGAACTCGGTCTGTACGGCTCCGGCACCGAGCTCACCAATGCCGCCCGCGCCGTGGAGAGCACCGCCTCGACCTTCGTCGACGAGATCCGCGGCTCCCTGGACTACTACCGCGCCTCCAACCCCGACTACCCCGTCGAGCGGGTCGTCGTCTCCGGCGGCGGGTCCCTGCTGCGCGGCCTGGTCGACCGGATCTCCACCGCCACCCGGCTGCCGGTCCAGGGGGGTAACCCCCTCGGCACGATGCGGATCGGCAAGACCGGCCTCGACGAGCAGCAGCTCGCCGTCGTCCAGCCCCTGGCCGCCGTGCCGGTGGGCCTCGCCCTGGGAGCCCACCGATGACCGCGCCCAGCAACGACGAGACCACCCAGGTCCTCGCCCCGCTGACCGAGACGAGTTACACCGTCCCGCGGGTCAACCTGCTCCCACCGGAGATCCTGGAGAACCGGCGCTTCGCCCGTACCCGGCGCCTGCTCGCCCTCGCCGTCGTCGGCACGGTGGCCGCCGTCGGCGGCCTGTACTACCTCGCCGTCGAGCGCGCCGACACCGCCGCCGCCGACCTCGCCGTCGTCCAGGCCGAGACCACCCGGCTCAAGGCCGAGGAGGCCAAGTACGCCGAGGTGCCCCGGGTCATCGCCCAGGTCGACGCCGCCGAGGCCGCCCGCGACCAGGCGCTGTCGACGAACGTCGCCTGGTACCGCTACCTCAACGACCTCGCCCTCACCTACCCCGAGACCGTCTGGCTGGACACGATGACCGCCTCGGTCGCGGCGTCCACCGACGGAACCGCGCCCGTCCCGGTCGCCGGCACCAACCCGCTGGCCACCCCGGGCATCGGGACCGTCACCTTCACCGGCAAGGCCCTCGAGCACTCGGACGTCGCCAGCTGGCTGGACGTGCTCGCCGGCACCGAGGGCTTCGCCGACGCGTACTTCAGCAACTCGACCCGGTCGCAGATCGACGGCACCGACGTCGTGACCTTCTCCTCCCAGGTGGTCGTCACCGGCGACGCGCTGTGGGACCGGTACGAGAGCGAGGCCCGCTGATGTTCGCCACGAGGACCCGCGTCTGGGTCGCCGGGACCGTCCTGCTCGCGGTGCTCATCTCCGTGGCCGGCTGGTTCCTGCTGATCTCGCCCAAGCGCGCCGAGGCCGCCGAGCTCGAGCAGCAGACCGAGGCCACCGAGTTGAGCAACCAGCAGCTCGAGGCCCGGATCGCCCAGCTCAAGGAGCAGTTCGCCGAGCTCCCGCAGTACCAGGCCGAGCTCGCGGCGATCCAGCAGGCGATGCCCGGGGACCCGGCGCTGCCGACGCTGGTGCGCACCCTGGACGACATGGCCGACCGGCACGAGGTCACGCTGATGAGCCTGGCGCCCGGGCAGCCGGCCGCCGTCCAGCAGCCGACGCCGACCGCGCCGGCCGAGCCGGCCGAGTCGGCTGAGGACGGCGCTGCCGAGGGTGAGGGTGCAGACGCGGACGCCGCTGGGGACGCCGCGGCCGAGGACGCCGACCCGGCTGCTGCCGACCCGGCCGCGCCGGCCGACCCCGCCGCCACCGCGACGCCCGTTGGCGCCGGGATGGTGCTGGTCTCTGTGCCGGTCACCCTCACCACGGTCGGCGACTTCTTCGCCTCGGAGATGTTCCTCAAGGACCTGCAGGCAGAGATGACCCGCGCGTTCCTCGTCCAGAACCTGTCGATCACCACCGAGCCGGGCGGCGAGGCCAGCGGCGGCAAGCCGGCCACGGAGAACGGTGACATCACGACGACGATCAGCGGCAGCGTGTTCGTGCTGAAGACCGCCGACGCCGCGCCCGCCGCCCCCGCCACGACGACCACCCCCTGAGTCCGGGGAACGGAGCGAACTGATGAGCAGCAACACCTTCGGGACGCCGAACCCGTTCGGGTCGCCCCGCTCGGCGCCGGCAGCGGCGCCGGTCGAGGAGGAGGGCGGCAAGCGGACCAAGGTCCTCGCCCTCGCCGGTGGCGGCCTGGCCGCCGTCGTCCTGGCCGCCGGCGTCGCGCTGGTGCTGACCGGTGGCTCGGACGACGAGGCCGACCTGGCCGTCACCGCGCCGACGCCGTCCGCGTCGCCGACCGAGGCCGTCGAGGCCCCGGCCCCGCTGCCGACGTCCGCGGAGTTCGCCGGGCGCAACCCGTTCAAGGCGCGGATCGTCGAGGGCTCCGGTGGGACTGGCGCGGCTGCGGCGTCGACCGACCCGGCTCCGGCTCCGGTGAGCCCGACGGACCCGGCGCCGTCCGGCTCCGGCGACCCCACGACGTCCGAGACGGACCCGTGGACCGAGCTGCCGCCCGAGATGTACCCCGGACTCGACCCCGAGCTGATCGGCGTCCCGGGCCCGGCTGGCCCTGCCGGACCTGCCGGACCCGCGGGACCCACCGGCCCGGCTGGCGAGACGATCATCCCGTTCGTCTCGATCACCTACCTGGGGGCCGGCACCGCCGACGACCCGGCCGACCTGCCCTCCAGCTGGGACCCGATCGGGTTCGACGAGACGCCGTGGGTGGAGGAGGTCACCGAGGACTCCGGCGTGACGACGTCCGCGGAACCGACCGACCCTGCTACGGACCCGGTCGACCCGGAGGAGACCGTCTACGGCTACTTCGTCGTCGACATCGGGATGCCGGACGAGTACGAGGTCGAGGTGCCGGTCGGCTCCACCTTCCACAGCGCGCCGCCGCTGTCGTGGCTGCAGCTCATGGAGGTCCAGCCGGACGTCGAGGGTGAGCTGACCCGGGCGAAGGTGCGCCTCGGGGCCCAGCCGTTCACCCTGACCCAGGACCGGCCGCGGGTGATCTACCAGCCGCTGGAGTCGGTGCTGGAGAACTTCCTGCTCGGACTCGGGGTGCAGCCGGAGTAGGACGCAGGACGCCCCGCTGCAGAGCGGGACGGACCGGGGAGGGGCCCGGGGACGCGCTGCGAGCGTTCCCGGGCCTCGGCTCTGCGTCGACGGTCACTCTGCGTCGTGGTCCTTTGTGCTTCTGGTGACTTCTGCTGGTCCATCTGGGTCAAACGGGTGCTCGGTGATAACTGCGGGTAGCGGTTGTCGTCGGCATGTGCTGTGCTGTGCGCGGACAGTCATCTAGCTGGGACGCGATGAAGCCGTCGGTGGCGAGCGGTCACCCTCCCTCCGGGGACCCCGACGGTGGAGCCAGTGGTGAGACCGGCCCCCTTACGTAGGGGAGACCATGACGACACGGACAGTCAGCAAGGCGGCGCTGCTGCGCACGGCCGTGCTGCTCGTGACCGCGCTGGCGCTCGTGTTCTGGGCCGCGATGCCGGCGCTCGCGAACGGCAACGGCAACGGCAAGGACGGCGCGCCGGGGCAGGAGAAGAAGGCCGCCGAGGTGAGCGCGCCGGCGAAGGCCGGTGGGCAGTCAGCGGCGGCGGAGAAGTCCTCGAAGCCGGCGACGGAAGACAAGCCGGCCAGCCAGGGCGGCAAGGCGAAGGTCGTCTCCGGCGAGAGCGGCCAGCCTCAGCCGAAGTCGAACGCCGACATGAACAAGGGCGGCGCCAACAACGGCGGTGACTGCGGCGCCTACTGCTCGACACGGGACGGCACGCTCTCCGGTAACGGCCAGGGCAAGAACGGCATCGAGGCCGGGTCGAAGGGCCGCGCTGACAACAAGAACCCGAAGGGCCAGCGCCCGAACGCTGCGAGCGACGGCAACAACGGCTACGAGTGCGACGGTAACAACGGCATCGCCAAGGGCAACCCCGCTCACACCGGGTGCACGGCATCGGAGCAGCCGGACAGTCCTGAGAACCCGGACAGCCCTGAGAACCCGGACAGCCCCGAGAACCCGGACAGCCCCGAGAACCCGGACAGCCCCGAGAACCCGGACAGCCCCGAGAACCCGGACAGCCCCGAGAACCCGGACAGCCCCAGTGAGGACAGCGACGAACCGCTCGTCGACGTCAGTCCGGTGGTCATCGAGGGCCCAGGCACCCCGCCCTCCGGCAGCGCCAGCCCCTCCACCCCGACCGAGACTGAGGCTTCCGCCGACGTCGCCGTCCTCGGGACGAAGTTCCCGGCAGCTGCTGCATCGGCAGGCCTCGACGGATCCCTGCCGTACACCGGAGCGTCCGGTGTCCAGGCGCTGCTGGCCGCTGGCCTGCTGCTCGTCCTGACCGGCGGGACCTTCATGGCGGTCCGCCGGCGGCGCACCGCCTAAGCGCACGCTGCACCGCACTGCGGGGACGGCCACTCCGGTGACCGTCCCCGCAGTCGTGGGAGCATCGCCCCATGCTTCGTTGGCTCACCGCCGGGGAGTCCCACGGCCCGGCGCTCGTCGGCGTCCTCGAGGGCCTGCCCGCCGGCGTCCGGATCACCACTGACGACGTCCAGGCCGCCTTGGCCCGGCGCCGGCTCGGCTACGGCCGCGGCGCCCGGATGACGTTCGAGCAGGACGCCGTCCGGATCCTCGGCGGCGTCCGGCACGGGCGCACCCTCGGCGGCCCGGTCGCCATCGAGGTCGCCAACACCGAGTGGCCCAAGTGGGAGACGGTGATGTCCGCCGACCCGGTGCCCGACGACGTCCTGGCCGGGCAGGCCCGCAACGCCCCGCTGACCCGGCCCCGCCCCGGCCACGCCGACCTCGTGGGGATGCAGAAGTACGGCTTCGACGACGCCCGCCCCGTGCTTGAGCGCGCCAGCGCCCGGGAGACCGCCGCCCGCGTCGCGCTCGGCGCCGTCGCCGCCGCCTTCCTGCGGGACGCGCTCGGGGCCGGCCTGGTCAGCCACACCGTCGCCATCGGTCCGGTCGGCGCCCCGGACGACGTCGAGCTGCCCACCCCGGACGACGTCGCGGCCCTCGACGCCGACCCGGTGCGGTGTCACGACAGCGAGACGAGCGCCGCGATGGTCGCCGAGATCGACGCCTGCCGGCGCGCCGGGGACACCCTCGGCGGCGTCGTCGAGGTGCTCGCCTACGGCGTACCGCCCGGCCTGGGCAGCCACGTCCACTGGGACCGGCGGCTTGACTCGCGGCTCGCCGGGGCGCTCATGGGCGTGCAGGCCATCAAGGGCGTCGAGATCGGCGACGGGTTCCGGACGGCGGGGCGGCGCGGGTCGGCCGCCCACGACGAGATCGAGCACGGGCCGGACGGGGCGCTGCGCCGGCGCACCGGGCGAGCCGGCGGCCTCGAGGGCGGCATGACCACTGGGGGAGTGCTGCGCGTGCGGGCGGCGATGAAGCCGATCTCCACCGTGCCGCGAGCGCTGGACACCGTCGACGTCGCCACCGGCGAGCCGGCCGTTGCCATCAACCAGCGCTCCGACGTCTGCGCGGTGCCCGCCGCGGGCGTCGTCGCCGAGGCGATGGTCGCGCTCGTCCTGGCCGACGCCGCACTGGAGAAGCTCGGCGGTGACTCCGTGGCCGAGGTCCGGCGCAACCTCGAGGGCTACCTCGCCGCGATCCCCGAGCTGATGAGGTCCGGCGGCGTAGGGTAGCCGCCGTGGCCGTGCAGCCGGTGTTCGAGCGGGGCTTCCCGAGCGACCGTCCGCTGTCGTGGGAAGACCTGCAGGGCATTCCCGACGACCGCTACGCCGGACACGAGATCGTGGAGGGCAAGCTCATCGTGTCTCCGGTGCCGGACAGTCGGCACCAGTCGTGCGTCGGGTCGCTCGCCGCGCTGCTCAAGGCGGCGTGCCCGCCGGACCTCAAGGTGTTCCTGGCGCCCTACGACTACGTGCCGCGCCCCGGGTACTCGCTGCAGCCCGACGTCCTCGTCGCCCGCCGCAGCGAGGTGGGTGCGCAGCGGCTCGAGCATCCGCCCGTGCTCGTGGTCGAGGTGACGTCGGCGAGCTCGCGCGCCACCGACCGGTCGTTGAAGCGACTGGTCTACGAGGAGCACGGCGTCCCGCACTACTGGCTGGTCGACCCGGACGGCCCCTGCATCGTGGCGCTGAGCCTGCAGGCGGGGCAGTACGTCGAGGTGGGCTCGGCCATCGGGTCGCAGGAGTGGAGAGCCACCGAACCGTTCCCGGTGGCTGTCGTACCGTCCGAGCTGCTCGACGAGTGAGTCCCCGAGTCATCCTCGTCGCCCCTCCGGGTGTTGACGTGGACGCGATCGCCGCCGAGCTCGGCCGGATGCTCGACCTGCCTGTGCGGTCGACCGACCGGGACGTCGAGGAGCGTGCGGCTGCGACCGTTGCCGAGATCTTCGTGGAGAAGGGCGAGTCGACGTTCCGCGAGCTCGAGAGGCAGGCCGTCGTCACCGCGCTCGGCGAGCACGACGGCGTCCTCGTCCTCGGCGGTGGCGCGGTCATGGACCCGCTCACCGAGGCGGACCTCGCCGGCGAGCGGGTCGTGTTCCTCGACGTGTCGATCTCGCAGGCCGCGCGGACGCTCGGGTTCATCGGCCCGACGACGGTCATCAACCCGCGGGCGCAGTGGCTGCGGATGATGGAGAAGCGACGGCCGGTGTACGAGCGGGTCGCGGACGTCGTCGTCGCGGTCGACGGCAAGGCGCCCAGCGAGGTGGTGGAGGAGATCCTCGCCGCCCTCTGACCCGCGCCGACCACCCCCACACCCCCTCGGTGATCATGCAATCCCGCCACCCTCCGCGGGCGCCACGCCGGTCCGGCTCACAGAATGCTGGGTTGGTGGCGCGACACGCCGGCCAGGCTGCGTCGCACGCAGCATTCTGTGGTCGAGGCGCCTGACCCGACATGGGCTGCCATGCCCGCCAAGGCTTTCTCCATCCGTCGGGTGGCCGCCAGCGGCCATGAGGGTTCATGCAATTCTGCATCCATGCAAGCGCGTCGTCATGCGCCGACGTCTGGCGATCAGCCCTCCAGGCGCAGGGCCTTACGCCACGTCAGTGCCGTGCCGGTCTGCATGACTGCACGCTGGTAGACCCGCTCGCCGAGGCGGAGCAAACCGTAGGCGACGACCGCCGTTAGGAGCAGGGAGACGAGCGGCTCCCACACCGGGACGTCGCCTTGGAGCAGTCGCACCGGCATCGCGACCGAGGAGATCACCGGCACGTAGGACGCTACGACCAGCCACGTCCCCTCGGCGAGCAGGCCGGCGAACATCGCCACAAGGATGACCGTCATGACCGAGGTCGTGTTGTTCTGCAGGTCCTCGCTGCGGCTCGCCAGGGAACCGAGGGCCGCCCACACCGCGGCCAGGGCGGCGAAGCCGGCGACGAAGTACACGACGAACCACCCCGCCGCGCTGAGCATCCACCCCACCTCGACGGCGAGGTCGGCGACGTTGACGGCGACAAGCCCGACTATTCCGTAGAGGGCAATCTGGCCGAAGGCGAGGAGCGAGTTGCCGAGGACTTTGCCGTAGAGCAGCTGCCGGATCGGGATGGCGGTGGCGAGGATCTCCACCACCCGGTTCTGCTTCTCCTCCAGAACCGACTGGGCGATCTGCAGACCAAACGTGATCGCGGCCATGTAGAAGAGGAAGGCGAACGCGAACGTCATCGCGAAGACGGCGCTCTCCGGTGGCGCGTCGGCGTCCAGCAGCTCCGTGCGCAGAGCGGCGCCCTCCCGCAGCGCCTCCAGCGACGTGCCCGCCTCGGCGGCGTTGGCGGCCAGGACCGTCTCCTCGACCGCGCGCCCGAGGGCGTCGGAAAGGCCACTGCTTACCTGGTCGAGGCCGACGACGACCCACGAGCCGTCGCGAAGCAGGGCTGCGTCCACCTCGCCGTCCTCGACCGCCTGGCGGGCAGCCTCGTGGGAAGTGACCGCGACCGGCCGCAGAGTGTCACCGCTGTCCGCGACGATCTCCTCCGCCGCGTCGGCAACCGCTGCGGACTCGGCCGGCACGACGGCGACCTCGTAGGTTGTGGCTTGGCTCCCGAGGAAGGCGCTGAGCCCCACGGAGCCGGCGATCAGGGCGAGCGTGACCACGGTGCCGACGAGGAAGTTCTTGTCCGTGAGCTTGACCACCATCTCCCGAACGGTGACGACGAGCCAGGGCCGCTGGGCGCGTCGCAGGCGCGGTTCGACCTGCGGCTCGCGGGTCGTCGTGACGCTCACCGGAGGACCTCCCGGAAGATCTCGGACAGGGACGGCACGATCGGGGTGTACTCCCGCATGCCACGGTCGACCGCGGCGCGTAGGACGTGCTCTTGCGCGGCGTCGTCGTGGAACTCGAGCACGGCCCTGGCCCCCTCGACGTCGAGGAGGTCGACGCCGGGAACGCCTCGCAACCAACCGGCATCCGGCTCCGTGATGATCCGGTAACGCCGCCGCCCCCGGCTACGCAGCTCCTCACTCGTCCCGGCGGCCATGACCCGACCGTCGGACAGGATGACCAGGGAGTCGCACAGCCGGTCGACCAGGTACAGCTGGTGGCTCGAGAAGAGCACCGGGACGCCGTCATGGAGGCGATCGCGCAGGAGGTCCACCATGGATTCCACGGCCACCGGATCCAGCCCCGAGAACGGTTCGTCCAGGACCAGCGCGGTCGGGCCGTGCAGGAGGGCGGCGGCGATCTGCACCCGCTGCTGGTTGCCCAGTGAGAGGGACTCGAGCTTGTCCTTGCCGCGGGCGCCCAGTCCGAACCGGTCGAGCAGGCGTCTCGCCTCTGCCTCGGCGTCGCCGCGGGTCATCCCGCGGAGCTGGCCGAGGTAGATGAGCTGGTCGAGGACGCCCTGCTTGGGGTACAGGCCACGCTCCTCGGGCATGTACCCGAACGCCGCACGGTCCTCCGCGGTGATCGGCCGGCCGCCCCATCGCACCGTCCCGCCGTGGATGGCGAGGATGCCCATGATCATTCGCATCGTCGTCGTCTTGCCGGCGCCGTTCGCTCCGACGAAGCCGGTTATCGTGCCGGGGTGGACGGTGAACGTGACGTCGTCGACCACGGTGCGTTCGCCGAACCGTCGGGTCAGGTGCTCCACCTCGAGAGCTGGGGCCTCGTGCATCGTTCTCCTTCGTGGGTGGTCCGCGGCCGTGGGTGCTCCGCAGCGCCGTCGGCCCGTACGGGCGGTGCTTTCAGGCTAGGGAGGCCGCTGGCTCGCCAGATCCGCCTTCCGGCGGATCCTCGGCGCTCCGCCGTCCGGGGGAGCCGTCCTGTGCCGGATCGGTCGCGAGAGGGACTCAGGCGCGCCGGCCTCAGGCCTGGCCCACCAGGCCGGTGGAGTAGGCGAAGACGACGGCCTGCACCCGGTCCCGGGAGCCGGTCTTGGCGAGGATGTTCGAGACGTAGGTCTTGACCGTGGCCTCACCGAGGAACAGCCGCCCGGCGATCTCGGCATTGGACAGGCCCCGGGCCAGCAGCTGCAGCACTTCACGCTCCCGCCGGGTGAGGGAGTCGATCGCAAGTTGCGTCTGCGGGGACAGGGCCGGCGGTTCGGCGGGAGACGCGCTGAGCGATCTGGCGGCGGACGAGCCGCGGCGCGAACGGACGACCTGATCGATGACCCGCAGCGTGGCCTCGGGGGCGAGAAGCGCATGGCCTTCGGCGACGGCGTGGATGGCGCCGACGAGGTCATCGGGGTCCGCGTTCTTCAACAGGAACCCGCTCGCGCCGGCGCACAGCGCGTCGAAGAGGTAGTCCTCTCGGTCGAACGTCGTGAGGATGATCACCTTGGCGAGTCCTCGGGCGACCACCTGCTCGGTGGCGGTGATGCCATCCATGACCGGCATCTGGACGTCCATGAGGACGACGTCCGCCGCGGTCGTCTCGAGGGCGTCGAGCGCCTCGGCCCCGTTGGCGGCCTGGCCCACCACCTCGATGTCCTCCTCGACCGAGAGCACCATGGCGAACCCGGAGCGCACCAGCGCCTGGTCGTCGACGAGTAGCACCCGGACCGGCGGGGTCATGCGGCCAGCCTGTGGATCGGGAGGCGGGCGCGAACCCGCCACCCACGAGCGGTGACGCGCGGGCCGATCTCGGCTTCGCCGCCGTGGAGATGGACCCGCTCGCGGATGCCTCCCAGCCCGTAGCCGGAGCCGGCCGTCCCAGCGCGGGGCACGCCGTCGTCCACAATCTCGGCCTCGACCCAGCTACCGCTCGGTCCGGTGCCGGTACGCAACGTGACCGCGACGCGGCGGGCCGTGGAGTGCCGTTCGACGTTCGCCAGCGACTCCTGGACGATCCGGTACAGGGAGAGCGCGACCGGGGCAGGTACCTGCGCAAGGTCGCCCGGGTGCTCCTCGACCCGGGTGACCGTGACATCGAGGTGCGAGTGCTCGGCGACGAGGGCGTCGATCTGCTGGAGGTCTGGCTCGGGCGCGCGGCCGGCGCCAGGGAGCAGCGTGTCCGAGCGCAGAACACCGAGCAGGGAGCGCATCTCGGCGACCGCGGTCCGGCTGGCGTCCTCGATGGCGCGCAGCGCTCTGGTCGCCGCGGCGGGGTCCCGGTCGCGCACCTTGCGCGCGGCCCCGGCCTGGACGCCGATGACGGAGACGTGGTGCGCGACGACGTCGTGCAGCTCGCGCGCGATCCGCAGCCGCTCGTCGACGACCGCCCGGCGGGAGAGCTCCTCGGACTGCTCGGCGATCTGCTGCGCCTGCCGCGCGAGCCGTGCCCGCTGGAGGGCGGAGCGCCACGAGGACCGGCCGATGAGGATGGCTCCCCCGAAGTAGGCGAGGTTGACCACTGCCGTGTAGATGACCGCCGCCGTGACCGGCGGCAGCGGTCCGTCGGCGTCCTCGCCGTCCGCGATGAGTCCGGCGTAGCCGGAGGCGGCGGTGAACGTCACCACGACCCACAGGGCCATCGTCAGCAGCACGAGGCCCATCGCGATCCACAGCAGCCGTCGGTCGCGCGCCCACGCGACGGCGGTGTACAACGCCGCGAAGTAGGACACCTGGAAGGCCAGCTGCACGCTCGCCTCGGGGCTGAGGTACGACAGCCCGAGGAACAGGGCGCTGGCGACGGTCAGGACGAGGATCGGGGCGCGGCGGCGTAGTGCGAGCGGTGCGATCATCGCGGCGGTCGCGACGTACGCGCGCCACGTCTCCTCACCCTCGACGACGGCGCCCATCGACTTGGTCAGGAGGATCCCCAGCAGGCCTGCTGCGACGGCCACGAGTGCGCCGAGGACATCGTTGTGCTGCTGTCGCTTGGTGGGACCGGGCCGCTCCCACAGCGGGTCGTCAGGGTCGTTGAGCCAGGCGTTGAGTCTGGCGAGAGACCCAGGGCGCATGCGCAGCACCATGACGGCCACCTTAGAGAGGTGGGGAAGGCCAGCCGGCCGTCCCGGCGACCGGCTGGCTCGCAGAATGCTGGGTTGGTGGCGCGACACGCCGGTCAAGCGGTGCTGCGCGCAGCATTCTGTGGGGGGCCCATGACTGGAGGCGGGCTTTCCCAGGGCCGCCACGGCGCAATTTCACGCTCCGGGTGGCCGGCGAAGCCCATGAGGCGTTCATGCAATCCCGCCACCCTCCGCGGGCGCCACGCCGTACGGTGGCGGCCGTGATCGTGCTGGTCGGGTTCATGGGCGCGGGCAAGTCCACCGTCGGCCGACGGCTGGCCCAGCGGATCGACGTCCCGTTCGTCGACAGCGACGACGAGATCGTCGCCCGCTCGGGGCGTGCCATCGCGGACGTGTTCCGCCAGGACGGGGAACCGGTGTTCCGGGCGCTGGAGCAGTCGGTGATCCTTGATCTCCTCACCGGCGCCGACGCGGTCGTCGCCCTGGGTGGCGGCGCGATTGAGACACCGGCGGTGCGCGAGGCTCTCACCGGGCACGACGTCGTGTACCTGGCGGTGACCCTGGAGCAGGCCCTGGTCCGCGTGGGCGGGGACGCCCAGCGGCCGGTGCTCGACGATCCCGCTCTGCCACAACGGTTCTCGGCACGAGCCCGGCTCTACGAGCAGGTGGCGTCCGTGACCTTGGACGCCGGCGACGCGACCCCCGACGACCTTGTCGACCAGGTCGTCGAGCGATTGGGTCTGTAAGAGCGACCAGGCCACAGGGGAGCCGGGGGCGCGGGCCCGTGCCACAGATTGCTGGATTCAGGACAGGTTTGCCCGCGTGTCGTGCCTCCAACCCAGCACTTTGCGCGCAGGTGGAAGGGTGTCCGGGGGTGGCGGGATTGCATGATCACGGCGAGGGGGAGAGGTGCGGGGGGTGGCGGGATTGCATGATCACCGAGGGGTGGGGGGAGGGGGTGCGGGGGCGTTCCTAGACTCGCCGGGTGACGACTGCCGCCCCGACCCGGATCACCGTCGCCGGTGAGCGTCCCTACGACGTCGTGATCGGCACCGACCTGCTCGGTGAGCTGCCCAGCATGCTCGGCGACGGCGTCCGCCGGGTGCTCGTCGTCCACCCTCGTGCCCTGCGCGCCACCGGCGAGTCGGTCCGCGACGACCTCGCCGCCCAGGGGCTGCAGGCCGTCGCCGCCGAGGTGCCGGACGCCGAGGAGGCCAAGCACGTCCAGGTCGCCGCGTTCCTGTGGCAGGTGCTCGGGCAGTCCGACTTCACCCGGTCCGACGCCATCGTCGCCGTCGGCGGCGGAGCCGTCACCGACCTCGCCGGGTTCGTCGCCGCCACCTGGTTGCGCGGCGTCCGCGTCGTCCACGTGCCGACCACCCTGCTCGGCATGGTCGACGCCGCGATCGGCGGCAAGACCGGCATCAACACCGCCGAGGGCAAGAACCTCGTCGGCGCGTTCCACCCGCCCGCCGGCGTCCTGTGCGACCTCGGCACCCTGCGCACCCTGCCCCGCCACGACCTCCTCGCCGGCATGGCCGAAGTGGTCAAGTGCGGCTTCGTCGCCGATCCGGAGATCCTCGACCTCATCGAGGCCGACCCGGACGCCGTCGGGCAGTGGGACGCGCCCGTCGTCCGCCAGCTCGTGGAACGCTCCGCGGCAGTCAAGGCGGACGTCGTCGGGCAGGACCTGCGCGAGTCCGGGCTGCGGGAGGTGCTCAACTACGGGCACACCTTCGGCCACGCCGTCGAGCACGTCGAGCGCTACCAGTGGCGGCACGGCGCCGCGGTGAGCGTCGGGATGGTGTTCGTCGCCGAGCTCGCCCGCCTCGCCGGCCGGCTGCCCGAGGACGTCGTCGAGCGGCACCGCTCGGTCCTCACCGCGCTCGGGCTGCCGGTCACCTACCGCGGAGACCGGTGGCCGCAGCTGCTCGAGGCGATGCGGCGGGACAAGAAGGCCCGCGGGGACCTGTTGCGGTTCGTCGTCCTCGACGGGCTGGCCCGGCCCGCGCGGCTCGAGGGTCCGGACCCGTCGCTGCTGCTCGCCGCGTACGGGGAGATCGCCCGGGACTGAGGCGTCGGGACTGACGGGTCGGGACTGCCGTGGTCAGCTCGATGTCGACCGCAGCAGCCGGACGAGCGCCACGGCACCGACGGCGCGGCGGAACGGGTTGACCCCGCGGACCACCTCGTCGGCCGCCCACACCAGGCCGGTCACCCGGCCGAGCACGGACGCCGCGCGGGCGGCGCCGGGGGAGCGGCGAGCGAGCAGCGCGGACGCCGTCAAGGCACCGGACGTCGTCAGCGCAAGTGCGTTCGGCGGGTGGACCAGCGTGATCCGACCAGTCTGGCGGCTGCGGAACGCCCAGTTCACGGCGTCGCGGAGGGTCTTCACCATGGCTCCATGGAACCGCGGTTCGGAGCCGCTCGCTCGGTGGGGCGTACAGTCAAGGAGTGAAGCCTCCCCGCGCCACCACCCGGCGCCACCTGCCGAACAGTCCCTTCAACGCTCCGGTGGACCGCCCGGTTCCGGAGTTCTCGGTCGACGACCGGGTGACCCACGACCAGTACGGCCTGGGCACGGTGGTCGGCGTGGAGAAGGACGTGGCAGTGCTCGTGCAGTTCCGCGAGCAGCGAGTGCGGATCCCGTCCCCCTTCCGCAAGCTCCGCGCGCTCTGACCCTGATCTTTTTCGTCAGGTCGCAGTAGACCGTGACGTGAACGCCCACCACGGGGTCGCGGTCGCCGGTTTCGTGCATGCGTGAGCTGTGGGTGTGAGCGGTGCTGGGTGCGGCGCCGGCGCCGAGGGGGCAGCCGAAGGCGGACAGCGCGCGGAGTCGGTTCAGCGCGGTGATGAAGGCCTGCAGGTGCCGGTAGGCGGCAGCGAAGCGCAGGTGCACCCGGCGGCCGTGGTGGACCAGCCGGGCGGGGACGTTCAGGAACCCGAGCCGCAGCGCGTGCCGCGGGTCCGGCGGTAGTCGGCCGGTAGTGCCAGGGTCCGCAGCCACAGGGAGACGTTGTGCGCCAGTGCGACGGCCGCCCAGTACAGCCAGTTGCCGAAGAACGGCTGCGCCGGGGCGTGGCTCATCGTGTAGTCGTTCTTCAACGCCCGGTTGGTGTCCTGCGGGACCCCGCCCCGGAGCCGGTGTTGGGCCTCGACCTGGGCGGCGCCCATCCGGGGCACTCGTACCTTCGGCGGCGCACGCGGTAGCGGTCCCTCAGCCGTCTGTCCTGGAGCGTCCGCTGAACGGCTGTCGACCGTCTGCAGCGGGGTGTCGCGGTGTTCGACGGGCGACGACCTCGGCTTCGAGCATGAGGATCCGTTCGATCGGGGTGGGAAGGCGATGTGGTCGGCCGACTGGTGACCGGCGATGGACTCGTTGTCGGTGACAGCGCGCCTTTCGTATGCCGTTCACCTTCTCGCTGCCCGACGGGCCAGGTCACCTCTCTAGGTTGCGTGCATGCGACCCATCCCCCGACGGATCCACATCAGTGGCCTGCTGTTCGCCGGTGCTGGCCTGGCGGCCACGGCCTTGCCGCTGGCCGGTCCGGCTGCTGGCGCGCCGCCCATCTCTCGCGTCTCGTTGACCCCGATTGGCACCTATCACAGCGGTGACTTCGACGAGAGCGCGGCGGAGATCGTCGCCTTCGACCCCGGCACCCACCGACTCTTCGTGGTCAACGCCAACGACGGCGTGGTCGACGTGCTGGACCTGAGCGATCCCACCGAGCCGACGAAGGTCGACGAGCTCGTTGCCAGCGGCGGGATCAACAGCGTGGCAGTGCGCGACGGGCTCGTTGCCGTCGCTGTGCAGGGCGATCCGGCGCAGGAGCCGGGAACGGTAGAGCTGTTCACTGCCACGGGCGAGTCCGTCGGCGATCCCATCTCGGTCGGAGCCCTGCCCGACATGCTCACCTTCACCCCGGACGGCTCCAGGATCGTCGTGGCCAACGAGGGAGAGCCCGACGGCTACTGCGACGGCGGCGTCGACCCCGAGGGCTCGATCAGCATCATCGACGTGGCGACCCATGCTGTCTCCACGGCCGACTTCAAGGCGTTCAACGACCAGGAGGAGGCGTTGCGGGTCGCCGGCGTGCGCATCTTCGGACCGGACGCCACCGTGGCCGAGGATCTCGAGCCGGAGTACGTGGCCATCGACGCGGACTCCGCGACGGCGTGGGTGTCGCTGCAGGAGAACAACGCCTTCGCCATCGTCGACCTCGCCTCGGCGAGGGTGACCGACATCGTGCCGCTCGGCTACAAGGACCACTCCCTCGCGGACAACGGACTCGACGCCAGCAACAAGGACGACGAGATCAACATCCGACCGTGGCCTGTCTCGGGCATGTACCAGCCTGACGCCATCGACGCCTACTCCCACGGTGATTCCACCTACCTCGTGACTGCCAACGAGGGCGATGCCCGTGACTACGAGTGCTACTCGGAGGAGGCGAGGATCGGGGACCTCGGTCTTGACCCCGATGCGTTCCCCGACGCCGACGACCTCCAACGGAACGATGCCCTCGGCCGCCTGAACACCACGACGGCGTTCCCGACCACCGACCCGGCGACCGAGCTATACGCCTACGGTGCCCGGTCCTTCTCCATCCGTGACGCCGACGGGGCGCTCGTGTTCGACAGCGGCGACGACTTCGAGCGGATCACCGCCGCCGCCCTCCCTGCGGACTTCAACTCCAACAACGACGAGAACGGCAGCTTCGACGCCCGCAGCGACGACAAGGGCCCCGAGCCTGAAGGCATCGAGATCGGCAACGCCTACGGCAAGACCTATGCGTTCATCGGTCTGGAGCGCGTCGGCGGGATCATGGTCTATGACATCACCACACCCCACAACCCCCGCTTCGTCCAGTACGTGAACAACCGTGACTTCGACGAACCGGCCACGCTGGCGGACGGCACGTCCAACCCGGCGGCCGGTGACCTCGGACCCGAGGGCCTCACCTTCATCTCGGCCGAGGACAGCCCGACGGGGCATCCCCTGCTTGCCGTCGGCAACGAGGTGAGCGGCACCACGACCGTCTACCGGCTTGACGGACCCGGCCGTCCCCGCTGACTCGGAACAGCGCTGCGCCCGCCGCACGGGTGGCGGGCGCAGCGGGCGTGCCGGTCGCTCCCGTGGTTCTCCCTTGCAGCAAGGGCACTCCCGCCTCACGACACGACCCACACCACCATCCGGCTGAAAGATCAGGGTCTGAGCCCGAGGGTCCGGTGACGATCAGTACCCTGCCGCGCATGACGCGGGTGCTGGTCCTCAACGGTCCCAACCTCGGCCGCCTCGGCTCCCGTGAGCCGGAGGTGTACGGCACCACCACGCACGCCGGCCTGGCGGAGCGCTGCCGTAGTGACGGCGAGCGCCTCGGCCTGGACGTCGAGGTGCGTCAGACCGACGACGAGGCCCAGCTCGTCGGCTGGCTGCACGAGGCCGTCGACACCGGCGCCCACGTCGTCCTCAACCCTGCGGCCTTCACCCACTACTCCTACGCCACCCGCGACGCCTGTGCTCAGGTGACCGGCGCCGGGCTCGTGCTCGTCGAGGTGCACCTGTCGAACCCCGCCGCCCGCGAGGAGTTCCGGCACACGAGCGTGATCGCAGGGGTGGCGACGGGAACCGTCGCCGGTTTCGGCGCCGACTCCTACCGGCTGGCGCTGCAGGCGGTCGCGGCCCGGCTTGATCCCGCAGCGTCAAGCCTTTAGCCTTGTCCTGGCGACAACAAGCCCGTAGGCTTGTCGGGCGCCGAGTCGTCACGGAGTCGCCGGAGAGGAGCGGGGGCGGTGTTCGCCATGACCATCGACCAGCGCGGTAGCCGGCGTGGCCAGGACCTCGTCGACGCCCTCCTCGCCGACCTCGCCGACGCACCCGGCGTCGTCCGCCGGTTCGAGCGCACCGCCGGCGACGAGGTCCAGGGGCTCCTCGACGACGCCGACGCCGTCGTCGACCTCGCCCTGCGTCTGGCTCGCGCCGACTCCTGGAGCACCGGGATCGGCACCGGACCGGTGCGCGAACCGGTGCCGCGCAGCGTCCGCGCCGCCGCCGGACCGGCACTGGAAAACGCCCGGGACGCCGTCCAGCGCGCCAAGACCTCCGGCCCGCACGTCGCGGTCAGCGGGCCCGACCCGCGAAGGGCCCGGGACGCCGAGGTGCTGCTCGCCCTGCTCGCCAGCGTCGTCCAGCGCCGGACGACGCAGGGCTGGCAGGTCGCGGACCTGCTCGCCGCCGGGATGACCCAGAAGGAGGCCGCCGCGCGCCTGGGGATCAGCCCGCAGGCGGTGAGCCAGCGCGCCCGGGTCGCCATGTGGCAGCACGAGCAGGACGCGAGGCCGCTCGCCGCGCGGCTGCTGCGGGAGGCGGACCGGTGAACGCGGCGCGCCCTGGCCGCGGCGACGTGGTCGCGGTCGCCGTGCTGCTGTCGCTCGCGGTGGTCGCTGTCGTCGCCGCGGCCGTCGACGTCACGGCCACGGGCTGGGTGGCCGGCGCTGTGCGGGTGCTCACCGTCGCGGCCGCTGTCGCCGGTGGCGGTCCGGTGACCGCGGCCCTGCTGCGGCGCGCCGGTCGGCCGCCGCAGCAGGCGATCGAGCAGCCGGACGAGGCCTCCGAGGTGCTGCGCGGCGGCGCCTGGATCGGGGTGCTCGAGCGGGCCGCGATGTCCTCGACCCTGCTCGCGGGCTGGCCTGCCGGGGTCCCGGTGGTGCTCGCCGTCAAGGGGCTCGGTCGCTACCCGGAGTTGCGCCACCCCGGTGCCTCGGAGCGCTTCATCATCGGCACCCTCGCCAGTCTGCTGTGGGCAGCTGCCGTCACCGGCACCGGGATGATGCTGCTGTAGCGGACGGCGCTGCCGACCGATACCGGTGCAACGGAACGCCTGACGGTGTCACCGGTTCCAAGCGGGATGGCGGTCAACGCCTCATGGCCGCTGGCGCCCACGCCGAGAGATGACAATGGGCCTTGGTGGCCATGGGAGCCCACGTCGGGTCAGGCACCTCGGCGACAGAATGCTGCGCTGGGTACAACTTGGCCGGCGTGTTGCGCCACCAACTCAGCATTCTGCGAGCCGGACGGGGGCCGGTGGGTGGCGGGATTGCATGATCACGAAGAGGGTACTGTCGACTGTTTACGGGGAGGGGTTACGACCGGCTGATGCGTCCCTCGTCGTCCTGGCCCTCGTCGTCCCCGTCCTGGTCGTCCCGGCCGTCGTCGTCCGGGTCGTCGTCCCAGCCGTCGTCGTCCGGGTCGTCGTCCCAGGCCAGGTCCTCCTCGTCGGGGGCCCCGATCGCCCCACCGAGGTCCGCCTCGAGCTCCGTCATCCGGGCGGTCACCTCGTGGTAGGCCTCCATGCCCGGCTCCACCGCGTCGAGCACCGGCTGCACCCAGCGCTCCTCGACCCCGACCCGGGCGAGCGAGAACCGGATCCACGCCCGCAGCACGTCCGGCAGCAGGTCGCGGGCGTCGTCCTCGAGGTGCACCTGCCCGGGCAGGGCCTCCTCGAGCAGGACGGCGACGGCGAGCGGGCTCCACGCCAGGGGCTCCCGCAGAAACGTCTCGCCGAAGTCGAGGAACAGGTCGACGAGCGCCGCGGTCGCCGGGGTGTCCGGCACGTCGGCCTCGGCGACGAACGCAGCGCGCAGCCGTTCGCGCTCCTCGACGTCCAGAGCAGCCCGTTGCTGCGGCGCGGTCGCGTACTCGATCGAGCGTGCCCAGGCCAGGGCGCGCAGCTCGGCGAACCAGTCGTCGTCCGTCGCGCCGAGCAGCTCGCTGGCGGCGAGCGCGTCGGCGAGGTCGGTCAGGGCCACCTCGACCGGGGTCTCCACCGGCTCCATCGGGACGTCGTCCGGGGCCCGGTGCCCGGCCCAGTCCTGCGCGACCCCCGGGCCCAGGGCCAGTGCGAGGGACTCGACCAGCCGGCCCCCGACGTCCAGGACCTGGGCGACGAGCGTGTGCACGGTCGGCTGCTCGAACTCCACGAAGATCAACCGCTCGGCGCCCCAGACGTCGACCGCGGTCCACGCCCGGCTCGGCACCGCGGCGGGCGCGGCGCTGAACGCCGGCTCCGGCAGGGTCGCCGACAGCTCGGCGATGGCCTCGGTGAGCGGCTCGGTGGCGTCGTCCGACGCCACCCGCGCGAAGGCGTGCATTGCGGCCAGTCCCGCGGCGCTGGGCCGGTGCAGCACCCGCTGGACGACCGCGGTGACCAGCGCCACCTCGGCGTCGGCGGGATCGAACCGGTCCTCGTCGTCCAGGTCTGCCCAGTACTCGGGCAGGCGGTCGTCGGGGGGCAGACGCGTCGCGGCCTGCCACATCCGTCCGAGCCAGCCGCTCGCCCACGTCTCGGCGAGCACCGCGTCCTCCTCGTGCACGAGGGACGCCGCCTGCTGGACGATCTCGTCGACGGGGTTGACGGGGCGCTCAGGCCGCGTGCGGGTGCCACGCGCCTTGCCCTTGCGTCCTCGGCCCTTGGGACGTCCCCGGCTCTTCGGGCTCATCGGGTCCACCTCGTCGCTGTCATGCGTCCCATCCCACCACGGCCAGCACGGGCAGCACGGCCAGCACGGCCAGCACGGCCAGCACGGGTAGCATGGACGACGATCCCCGAGGCTGACCGCGGTACGCGCGTGCCCGCAGCCGCACCGACGCGAACCGGAGACAACTCACGTGGCCACGACGAACGACCTCAAGAACGGCATGGTGCTCAACCTCGACGGCCAGCTCTGGTCGGTCGTGGAGTTCCAGCACGTCAAGCCCGGCAAGGGCGGCGCCTTCGTGCGCACCAAGCTGAAGAACGTGCTGTCCGGCAAGGTCGTCGACAAGACGTTCAACGCCGGCACGAAGGTGGACACCGCCACCGTCGACAAGCGCGACATGCAGTACCTCTACAAGGACGGCGAGGACTTCGTGTTCATGGACACGAAGGACTACGACCAGCTGCACGTGCCGGCCGCCACCGTCGGGGACGCCGCCAACTTCCTGCTGGAGAACCAGACCGCGGTCGTCGGCATCCACGAGGGCACCCCGCTGTACGTCGAGCTGCCGGCGTCCGTCGTCCTGGAGATCACCTACACCGAGCCGGGGCTGCAGGGCGACCGGTCCACCGGCGGCACGAAGCCGGCCACCCTCGAGACCGGCTACGAGATCCAGGTCCCGCTGTTCCTCGAGACCGGTACGAAGGTCAAGGTCGACACCCGGTCCGGGGACTACCTCGGTCGCGTCAACGACTGACCCGTGGCCGCCCGCAGCAAGGCCCGCAAGCGCGCGCTCGACGTCCTGTTCGAGGCCGAGCAGCGCGGAACCGACCCGCTCGTGCTGCTGCGCGACCGGCTCGGTTCACCGGGCGCGACCGTGCCCGAGTACGCGGTCACCCTCGTCGAGGGCGTGCAGGCCCACCGCGAGCGGATCGACGAGATCCTCGCCACGTACTCCCAGGGGTGGACGGTCGAGCGGATGCCGGCGGTGGACCGGGCGGTGCTGCGGATCGGCGTCCTGGAGCTGCTGTGGCACGACGACGTCCCGGACGCCGTCGCGATCGACGAGGCGGTCGAGCTGGCCAAGTCGCTGTCGACGGACGAGTCGCCGGCGTTCGTCAACGGGCTGCTCGCGCGGATCAAGTCCCTCAAGGCCTCCCTGGTGGACTGACGGCCTCAGGGCTCCAGCCCTACCGCCCGCCGCGCGTCCGGGTCCAGCACGCCCCAGCTGATGAGCTCCTCGGCCAGCGGGCCGGGGGCCATGTCGTAGATCACCGCGAGGGTGCGCAGGTCGTCGGCGCGGATCGACAGCACCTTGCCGTTGTAGTCCCCGCGCTGGCTCTGGATCGTGGCGACGTAGCGCAGCAGCGGGCCCGCCTTCTCGTGCGGCACCTTCTGCAGGGCCTCCAGGTCCAGGACCAGGCGGGGCGGGGGTGCGGCCTGCCCGGACGGCGCGGCGTCCGGCAGCAGCGCCTGCACCGGTACGCCGTAGAAGTCGGCCAGCTCGGCCAGTCGCTGCACGGTCACCGCCCGGTCGCCGCGCTCGTAGGAGCCGACGACGACCGCCTTCCAGCGGCCCTTGGACTTCTGCTCCACCCCCTGGAGTGACAGGCCCTGCTGGGTGCGGATCGACCGCAGCCGCGCTCCGAGTGCCTTGGCGTACGCCGAGGTCATGTCGTCACTCCCTATCCGTCCCGCCCACGGGACCGCTGGACCTCGATCGTCACGGAGCGTGAGCATGCCGGTCAAGCCGAATCGCTGAATCGGGGGGTTTGTCCGGGCCGCCGCGCCAGGTGGGGTACCGTGCGGCCAGCCCGCTCCTTTAACCACCGTCCCGTGAGGCGGGGAAGGAGGCGCCCACCATGGCGTCCGCACGTCCGGTGCTCGAGGCACCGGAGATCTCCCGGGCCCTGACCCGGATCGCCCACGAGATCCTCGAGCGCAACAAGGGTCCACGCGACCTCGTGCTCCTCGGGATCCCCTCCCGCGGCGTCCCGCTCGCCCGCCGGCTGGCCCAGCGGATCGCCGCCGTCGAGCCCGACGTGGACGCCGACGCCGTCACCGGCACACTCGACGTCACCATGCACCGCGACGACCTGCGACGGAACCCCACCCGCGGCGTCGGCCCTACCCAGCTGCCCGCCGGCGGCGTCGACGACCGCGTCGTCGTCCTCGTCGACGACGTGCTGTTCTCCGGGCGCACGGTGCGGGCCGCGCTCGACGCGCTGTCCGACCTCGGCCGGCCCCGCGCCGTCCGGCTGGCGGTGCTCGTCGACCGCGGCCACCGCGAGCTGCCGATCCGGGCCGACCACGTCGGCAAGAACCTGCCCACCGCCGCCGACGAGCGGGTCAGCGTCCTGCTCGAGGAGATCGACGGCCGGGACGCCGTCCTCATCGAGAGCGGCGACGGCGCCGGGTCCCGGGACGGCGAGGAGGGCCTGCCCGCATGAGGCACCTCATCTCCGCCGGGGACCTGTCCCGGGACGAGGCGGTGCAGGTGCTCGACGTCGCCGAGCAGATGGCCGCCACCCAGCAGCGGGAGATCAAGAAGCTGCCCACGCTGCGCGGCCGCACCGTCGTCAACCTGTTCTTCGAGGACTCCACCAGGACCCGGATCTCCTTCGAGGCCGCCGCCAAGCGGCTGTCCGCCGACGTCATCAACTTCTCCGCCAAGGGATCCAGCGTCTCCAAGGGCGAGAGCCTCAAGGACACCGCACTCACCCTGGAGGCGATGGGCGCCGACGCCGTCGTCGTCCGGCACGGCGCGTCCGGGGCGCCCCACCGGCTCGCCCACTCCGGCTGGGTGCGCGGGTCGGTGCTCAACGCCGGGGACGGCACCCACGAGCACCCCACCCAGGCGCTGCTCGACGCGTTCACCATGCGCCGCCACCTCGTCGGCGGCGGGGACGGCGCGGCCGCGGTCGGCGCCGACCTCACCGGCCGCCGGGTCGCCATCGTCGGGGACGTGCTGCACAGCCGGGTGGCGCGCTCCAACGTGCTGCTGCTGCACACCCTCGGCGCGCACGTCACCCTCGTCGCCCCACCGACCCTGCTGCCGGTGGGGGTGGGGACGTGGCCGTGTGCGACGTCCTACGACCTGGACGACGTGCTCGCCGGCGGGGGGGACGGCCCGGTCGACGCGGTGATGATGCTCCGGGTGCAGCGGGAGCGGATGGCCGCGGCGTTCTTCCCCTCCGCCCGCGAGTACTCCCGCCGCTACGGGCTGGACGCCCGGCGGCTGCGGGCGCTGGGCGAGCACACCATCGTCATGCACCCCGGGCCGATGAACCGCGGCCTGGAGATCTCCGCCGAGGCCGCCGACAGCGCCCGGTCCACCATCGTCGAGCAGGTCTCCAACGGCGTCGCCGTGCGGATGGCCGCCCTCTACCTCCTGCTGGCCGGGGAGGACAGCGCATGAGCACCTACCTGCTGAAGTCCGTCCGGCCGCTGGGCGGCGACCCCACCGACCTGTTGCTGCGCGACGGCCGGATCGCCGAGGTCGGGACCGGTCTGGACGCCGCCGGCGCGAGCGTCGTCGACGGCGACGGCCTGGTCGCGCTGCCCGGCCTGGTCGACCTGCACACCCACCTGCGCGAACCCGGTCGCGAGGACGCCGAAACCGTCGAGACCGGCACTCTCGCAGCGGCTCTCGGCGGATTCACCGCCGTGCACGCGATGGCCAACACCGACCCCGTCGCCGACACCGCCGGCGTCGTCGAGCAGGTGTGGCGACTCGGCCGCCGTGCCGGCTGGGTCGACGTCCGGCCGGTCGGCGCGGTCACCGTGGGCCTGGCCGGCGAGCGGCTCGCCGAGCTGGGGGCGATGGCCGACTCCGCGGCCGGCGTCCGGGTGTTCTCCGACGACGGGCACTGCGTCTGGGACGCCGTCCTCATGCGCCGGGCCCTGGAGTACGTCAAGGCGTTCGACGGGGTCGTCGCCCAGCACGCCCAGGAGCCGCGGCTGACCGCCGGCGCGCAGATGCACGAGGGCGAGCTGTCCGGCGTCCTGGGACTGCAGGGGTGGCCCGCGGTCGCCGAGGAGGCGATCGTCGCCCGCGACGTGCTGCTCGCCGGGCACGTCGGGTCCCGGCTGCACGTGTGCCACGTCTCCACCGCCGGCAGCGTGGAGATCCTGCGCTGGGCACGCTCCCGGGGGGTCGACGTCACCGCCGAGGTCACCCCGCACCACCTGCTGCTCACCGACGAACGGGTCCGCGGCTACGACCCGGTGTTCAAGGTGAACCCGCCGCTGCGCACGGCCGACGACGTCGCAGCGGTGCGCGAGGCCCTCGCCGACGGGACGATCGACGTCGTGGCCACCGACCACGCCCCGCACACGGTCGAGGACAAGGACTGCGAGTGGGCCGCCGCCGCGATGGGGATGACCGGGCTGGAGACGGCGCTGTCCGTCGTCCAGGAGGCCATGGTCGACACCGGGCTGCTCGACTGGGCCGGCGTGGCGCGGGTCCTGTCGAGCGCTCCGGCGCGGATCGGCCGGGTCGCCGGGCAGGGCCGGCCGCTGCAGGTCGGGGAGCCGGCGAACGTCGTCCTCGTCGACCCGGCCGCCCGTCGCCGGATCGACCCCGCGACGATGGCCACCCAGGGCCGTAACAGCCCCTACGCCGGGACCGAACTGCCCGGGCGGGTCGTGGCGACGTTCCACCGGGGGCACGCCACCGTGCTGGACGGCGCGCCGGCCTCACCCCGGCCGGCCGGAGACGAGGAGGTGGACCGGTGAGCGCGGAGACCACCATCGCCCTCGTCGTCCTGGTCGTGGCCGTGCCGCTGCTGTGGTGGCTGATGTGGCGCGGGTGGCGGGGCCGGCACGAGCGGCAGGCCGACGTGCCGGCGCCACCGGTCGTGCCGGAGGGGTTCTCCGCCGACCTCGTCGCCGGCGCGGAGGGCACCTACGTCACCTCGACCCGCGCCGGGGAGCAGCTCGAGCGCGTCGTCCCGCACGGTCTCGGCGTGCCCAGCGCGGTCGTCGTCCGGGTCGGGCGGGCCGGCGTCCTGCTCGAGCGCCGCGGCGCCCCCGACGTGTGGGTGCCGGCTGCCGACCTGCTCGGCGCCCGGGTGCAGCGCGGGCTCATCGGCAAGGTCGTCGACGCCGAGGGGCTGCTCGTGCTGACCTGGCGGCTCGGGGACGTCACTCTCGACACCGGGGTGCGGCTGCGGCGCGAGGCCGACCGGCGTCCGGTGCTCGCCGCCGTCACCGGGCTGACCGGGCAGGACACGCCGTGAGCGGCGCGGTGCTCGTCCTCGAGGACGGCCGGACGTTCCCCGGCGAGCCGTACGGCGCCGTCGGCGAGACCGTCGGCGAGGCGGTGTTCTGCACCGCGATGACCGGCTACCAGGAGACCCTCACCGACCCCTCCTACCACCGGCAGGTCGTCGTCATGACCGCCCCGCACGTCGGCAACACCGGCTGGACCGACGAGGACGACGAGTCCGCCCGGATCTGGGTGGCCGGGTTCGTCGTCCGCGACCCCGCCCGGCGGGCGTCGTCGTGGCGCTCGCGCCGCGAGCTCGCCGACGAGCTCGCCGACCAGGGCGTCGTCGGGATCCGCGGCGTCGACACCCGGGCGATCACCCGGCACCTGCGGGAGCGTGGCGCGATGCGGGTCGGGGTGTTCTCCGGCCAGGCGGCGGCGCGCCCGCACGACGAGCTGCTCGAGGTGGTCCGCTCGGCGCCCGCGATGAGCGGGGCCGACCTCGCCGACGAGGTGACGACCGACGCGGCGTACGTCGTCCCGGCGGTGGGGCCCAAGCGGTTCACGGTCGCCGCCGTCGACCTCGGCATCAAGGCGATGACCCCGCGGATGCTCGCCGAGCGCGGCGTCGAGGTCCACGTGCTGCCCGCCACCGCGACCCTGGACGACGTCCTGGCCACCCGGCCGGACGGGGTGTTCTTCTCCAACGGCCCCGGGGACCCGGCCGCCGCCACCGACGAGATCGAGCTGCTGCGCGGCGTCCTGGACCGGGGGGTGCCGTTCTTCGGGATCTGCTACGGCAACCAGCTGCTCGGCCGGGCCCTCGGCCTGGGCACCTACAAGCTGCGCTACGGCCACCGCGGGGTGAACCAGCCGGTGCTCGACCGGGCCACCGGGCGGGTCGAGGTCACCGCGCACAACCACGGGTTCGCCGTCGACGCGCCGCTCGACGGCGCGTTCGACACCCCGTTCGGGCGGGCCGAGGTCAGCCACGTCTGCCTCAACGACGACGTCGTCGAGGGGCTGCGGCTGCTGGACCGGCCGGCGTTCTCCGTGCAGTACCACCCGGAGGCCGCCGCCGGGCCGCACGACGCCGCCCACCTCTTCGACCGCTTCCTCACCCTCCTCGGTGATCATGCAGTTCCGCCACCCGGCAAGGTGGCGGGATTGCATGATCACGGGGGAGAGGGTGGTGGGGTGGCGGGATTGCATGATCACGGGGGAGAGGGGGGTGAGGGCTGATGCCGCGGCGGGAGGACCTCTCCAGCGTCCTCGTCATCGGGTCCGGGCCCATCGTCATCGGCCAGGCCGCGGAGTTCGACTACTCCGGCACCCAGGCCTGCCGGGTGCTGCGCGCCGAAGGGCTGCGCGTCATCCTCGTCAACTCCAACCCGGCCACCATCATGACCGACCCCGAGATGGCCGACGCCACCTACGTCGAGCCGATCACCCCCGAAGTGGTCGAGGCCATCATCGCCGCGGAGCGCCCGGACGCGCTGCTGGCCACCCTCGGCGGGCAGACCGCCCTCAACACCGCGATCGCGCTGCACGAGAACGGGGTGCTGGACAAGTACGGCGTCCAGCTCATCGGCGCCAACGTCGACGCCATCCGGCTCGGGGAGGACCGCGAGGCGTTCAAGGGGGTCGTCGACCGGTGCGGGGCGTCCTCGGCGCGCAGCATCACCGCGCACACCGTCGAGGAGTGCGTGGCCGCCGCTGACGAGCTCGGCTACCCCGTCGTGCTGCGACCGAGTTTCACCATGGGCGGGCTCGGCTCCGGCTTCGCCCACGACGAGGCCGAGCTGCGCCGGATGGCAGCGGCCGGCCTGCACGCCTCGCCCACCACCGAGGTGCTGCTCGAGGAGTCGATCCTCGGGTGGAAGGAGTACGAGCTCGAGCTGATGCGGGACCGCCACGACAACGTCGTGGTCGTCTGCTCGATCGAGAACCTCGACCCGATGGGTGTGCACACCGGCGACTCCATCACCGTGGCGCCGGCGCTGACGCTCACCGACCGGGAGTACCAGCGGCTGCGCGACATCGCGATCGCGGTGATCCGCGAGGTCGGCGTCGACACCGGGGGCTGCAACATCCAGTTCGCCGTCAACCCGGACGACGGCCGCGTCGTCGTCATCGAGATGAACCCGCGTGTGTCGCGCTCGTCGGCCTTGGCGTCCAAGGCGACCGGGTTCCCGATCGCGAAGATCGCCGCCCGGCTCGCCGTCGGCTACACCCTCGACGAGATCCCGAACGACATCACCCGGGAGACACCCGCGAGCTTCGAACCGACGCTGGACTACGTCGTCGTCAAGGTGCCCCGGTTCGCGTTCGAGAAGTTCCCGGCCGCCGACCGGGCGCTGACGACGACGATGAAGTCGGTCGGGGAGGCGATGGCGCTCGGCCGCAGCTTCACCGAGGCGCTGCAGAAGGCGCTGCGCTCGGTCGAGGCCCCAGGGTCGTCGTTCCACTGGCGCGGGGACCCGGGCGACCCCGAGGCGCTGCTGGAGCAGGCCCGGACGCCGACGGACGGGCGGATCGTCACCGTCCAGCAGGCGCTGCGCGCCGGCGCGGACGTCCAGCGGGTGCACGAGGTCACCGGTATCGACCCGTGGTTCCTCGACCAGATCCTCCTCATCGAGGAGGTGGCCGCCGAGGTCCGCGACGCCGACCAGCTCACCCCGGACCTGCTGCTGCGGGCCAAGCGGCACGGGTTCTCCGACGTCCAGATCGGCGAGCTGCGCGCGATGCCCGAGGACGTCGTCCGCGGGGTGCGTCACGCCCTGGGCATCCGCCCGGTCTACAAGACCGTCGACACCTGCGCCGCCGAGTTCGCCGCCCGCACGCCGTACCACTACTCGGCCTACGACCTCGAGGACGAGGTCGAGCCCTCGGACCGCCGCAAGGTCGTCATCCTGGGCTCGGGGCCCAACCGGATCGGGCAGGGTGTCGAGTTCGACTACTCCTGCGTGCACGCGTCGTTCGCGTTGCGCGACGCGGGTTTCGAGACCGTGATG
This sequence comes from Quadrisphaera sp. GCM10027208, assembly GCF_042658805.1. Classification (NCBI taxonomy): domain Bacteria; kingdom Bacillati; phylum Actinomycetota; class Actinomycetes; order Kineosporiales; family Kineosporiaceae; genus Quadrisphaera; species Quadrisphaera sp. GCM10027208. The sequence continues at coordinate 26,642 of NZ_JBHSRC010000010.1, read as the reverse complement.
GTCAACTGCAACCCCGAGACCGTGTCGACCGACTACGACACCTCCGACCGCCTGTACTTCGAGCCGCTGACGCTGGAGGACGTGCTCGAGGTCGTCGCCGCCGAGCAGCGGTCCGGGGAGGTGGTCGGGGTCGTCGTCCAGCTCGGCGGGCAGACACCGCTCGGGCTGGCGCAGCGCCTGGCTGACGCCGGTGTGCCGGTCGTCGGGACGAGCCCCGAGGCGATCCACCTCGCCGAGGACCGAGGGTCGTTCGGCCGGGTGCTCGCGGAGGCGGGGCTGCCCGCGCCCCGGCACGGGACGGCGTCCAGCTTCGCCGAGGCCAAGGCGGTGGCCGACGAGATCGGGTACCCGGTGCTGGTGCGGCCCTCGTACGTGCTCGGCGGGCGCGGCATGGAGATCGTCTACGACGAGCAGATGCTCGCCGACTACATCGGCCGGGCCACCCTGGTCACCCCGGACCACCCGGTCCTCGTCGACCGCTTCCTCGACGACGCGGTCGAGATCGACGTGGACGCGCTGTTCGACGGCGAGGAGATGTACCTGGGCGCCGTGATGGAGCACATCGAGGAGGCCGGCATCCACTCCGGCGACTCGGCGTGCGTGCTGCCGCCGGTCACGCTCGGGACGCGCCAGCTCGACCGGGTGCGTGCCTCCACCGAGGCGATCGCCCGGGGGGTCGGCGTGCGCGGGCTGCTCAACGTGCAGTTCGCCCTGGCCGCGGACGTCCTCTACGTGCTGGAGGCCAACCCGCGCGCCAGCCGCACCGTCCCCTTCGTGTCCAAGGCGACCGGGGTGCCGCTGGCGAAGGCGGCCGCCCGGGTGATGCTCGGCGCCACGATCGCCGACCTGCGCGCCGAGGGGATGCTGCCGGCGGTCGGGGACGGCGGTGACCTGCCGCCGGAGGCCCCGATCTCGGTGAAGGAGGCGGTGCTGCCGTTCAAGCGGTTCCGGACGCCGGAGGGGCAGGTCGTCGACACCGTGCTCGGCCCGGAGATGCGCTCCACCGGCGAGGTGATGGGCATCGACGTCGACTTCCCCTCCGCCTTCGCCAAGTCCCAGTCGGCCGCCTACGGCGGGCTGCCGACGTCCGGCGCGGTGTTCGTGTCCGTCGCCGACCGCGACAAGCGCGCCATGCTGTTCCCGGTCAAGCGTCTGGTCGACCTCGGTTTCGAGGTCCTCGCCACCTCGGGCACGGCAGAGGTGCTGCGGCGCAACGGGATCGCCAGCACCGTGGTCCGCAAGCACAGCGAGGGGCCGGGACCGGACGGCGAGCCCACGATCGTGCAGCGGATCAGCGACGGAGAGGTGGCGATGGTCGTCAACACCCCTTCCGGACGCGACGCCCGCGCCGACGGGTACGAGATCCGCGCCGCCACAACGGCCGTCGACGCCCCGATCATCACGACGGTGCAGCAGCTGGCCGCCGCGGTGCAGGGCATCGAGCACGCCCGGGGCGGCGCCCTGTCCGTGCGGTCGCTGCAGGAGCACGCGCGGGCGCTCCACGCCGTCTGGGGCAACGGGTGACGCCGTACGAGGCGTTCTTCGCCGCCGTGCTGCGGCGACTCGACGCCGAGACCGCGCACCGGCTCTCGTTCGGCGCCCTGCGCGCCGTGGCCGCCGTCCCGGGGTTCGCCCGTCTCGGCGCCACGGTGCTCGGGCCGCGCGACCCGGCGCTGCGGGTGCAGGCCCTCGGTCTCGACCTGCCCGGCCCGCTCGGCCTGGCCGCCGGGTTCGACAAGGACGCCCGCGGCGTCGACGGCCTGGCCGCGCTCGGCTTCTCCTTCGTCGAGGTGGGCACGGTGACCGGCCAGGGGCAGCCCGGCAACCCGCGGCCCCGGCTGTTCCGGCTGGTCGCCGACCGCGGGATCGTCAACCGGATGGGGTTCAACAACGCTGGTGCGGCCGCTGCCCGCGACCGGCTGCTGCGCCGCCGGGCGCGCCGGTGGCGGGTCCTCGTCGCCGTCGGGGTCAACATCGGCAAGACCAAGGTCGTCCCGGACGCCGAGGCGGTCTCCGACTACGTGCTCAGCGCCCGCCAGGTCGCCGAGGTCGCGGACTACCTGGTGGTCAACGTCTCCTCGCCCAACACCCCGGGCCTGCGCGACCTGCAGGCGGTGGCGACGCTGCGGCCGCTGTTGACCGCCGTCCGGGAGGCCGCCGACGGCGCCGCCGGCCGGCACGTCCCGCTGCTGGTGAAGATCGCCCCCGACCTCGCGGACGACGACGTGCTGGCGGTCGCCGACCTCGCCCTCGAGCTGGGTCTGGACGGGATCGTCGCGACGAACACCACCGTCTCCCGCGAGGACCTCGCGTCGCCGGCCGCGGACGTCGAGGCGACCGGAGCCGGCGGGCTGTCCGGTCCGGTGCTGCGCGAGCGGTCGCTGCAGGTGCTGCGCCTGCTGCGCCACCGCGTCGGCGACCGGCTCGTCCTGGTCTCCGTCGGCGGTATCGAGGACGCCGACGACGCCTGGGAGCGGCTGCGGGCCGGTGCGACGCTGCTGCAGGGCTACACCGGACTCGTCTACGGCGGGCCGCTGTGGCCGCGGCGGGTGCACCGAGGGATCGCGCAACGGTTGCGGGACAACGGGTTCGCGTCCCTGGCGGACGTCGTGGGCAGCGAGGTCTCCTCGTGAGCGCGGCCGGCCGGGTGCCGGGGTTCGGGGCCCGGCTGGCGACCGCGATGGCAGCGCACGGCCCGCTGTGCGTGGGGATCGACCCGCACCCCGGGCTGCTGCACGACTGGGGCCTGACGGACGACGCCACCGGGCTCGAGCGGTTCTCGCTCACCGCGGTCGAGGCGCTGGCCGGCTCCGTGGCCGCCGTCAAGCCGCAGGCCGCGTTCTTCGAGCGGCACGGGTCCGCGGGCGTCGCCGTGCTCGAGCGGGTGGTCGCCGACTTGAGGGCCGCCGGCACGCTGTGCGTCGTCGACGCCAAGCGCGGCGACATCGGCTCCACGATGCAGGCCTACGCCGACGCCTACCTCGGGGACTCCTCCCCGCTGGCCGGGGACGCCGTCACCGTCTCGCCCTACCTGGGGTTCGGGTCGCTGCGCCCGGTCCTCGACCTCGCCACGACGACCGGGCGCGGGGTGTTCGTGCTGTGCCTCACGTCCAACCCCGAGGGTGCCTCGGTGCAGCACGCCACCGACCCGGACGGCGTGCCGGTCGCCGTCCGGGTCGCTCGACAGGCCGCGGCGGCGAACGCCGGTGTCGTAGCGGCGGGGGAGCCGATGGGCCCGGTCGGGCTCGTGGTCGGCGCCACCACCGGGGACGCCGTCCGCCGACTCGGAGTCGACCTGGCCGCGGTACGCGGCCCGCTGCTCGCTCCCGGGGTCGGCGCCCAGGGCGCCACCGCTGACGACCTGCGCGACGTGTTCGGCGCCGCGCGGGAGCAGGTGCTGGCGTCGACGAGCCGGGCCGTGCTGGCCGCCGGACCGACCGTGACGGGGCTGCGCGAGGCCGCCCGGCGCGCCGCGGGCGAGGTGGCCGCCGTCCTCGGCCGGGGCTGACCGCACGACGTCACGGCGACGGGTGGGGGCGCGTTGCCGCCGCGCCGCGGGAGTCGCTAGGTTCGCCAGGCCAGAACCTGCTCGTCCGCCGACCGCCGAGGTGACTCCGTGCCGCTCCCGCCCCTGACACCCGAACAGCGAACTGCGGCCCTGGAGAAGGCGGCGGCGGCACGGCGCGAGCGGGCCGAGGTGAAGAACCGGCTCAAGTACTCCCAGGGCTCACTGCGGGACGTCATCGACGAGGGCCAGCAGAACGACGTCGTCGGCAAGATGAAGGTCAGCGCGCTGCTCGAGTCGCTGCCGGGCGTCGGCAAGGTCCGGGCCCGCCGGATCATGGCCGAGATCGGCATCTCGGAGTCCCGCCGGGTCCGCGGGCTGGGCTCCCACCAGATCAAGGCCCTCGTCGAGCGCTTCGACCACTGACCGTGCCCGACCCCGCACCCGGCGATCGGCCGCGGCCCAGCCGGCTGACCGTCCTGGCCGGGCCCACCGCGGTCGGCAAGGGCACCGTGTCCGCCGACGTCCGGGCCCGCTACCCGCAGGTGTGGGTGTCGGTGTCGGCGACGACCCGCCCGCCCCGGCCGGGCGAGGTGGACGGCGTCCACTACCGGTTCGTCGACGACGCCACCTTCGACCAGATGATCGCCGACGGCGGGCTGCTCGAGTGGGCCGTCGTCCACGGCCGCTACCGGTACGGCACCCCCCGCGAGCCCGTGCGCAAGGCGCTCGCCAAGGGCCGTCCCGCGCTGCTCGAGATCGACCTGCAGGGAGCCCGGCAGGTCCGCCGGACCATGCCCGACGCGCTGTTCGTGTTCCTCGCCCCGCCGAGCTGGGAGGAGCTCGTCCGCCGGCTCGTCGGCCGCGGCACCGAGGACCCCGAGGAGCGGGAGCGGCGCCTGGCCACGGCCCGGGTCGAGCTGGCCGCCGAGTCCGAGTTCGACGTCACCGTGGTCAACGACGACGTCCACCGGGCCACCGACGAGCTCATCTCGCACATGGGCCTGCAGCCGGTGCCCGTCGCGCCGGGCTGAGCGGCGTAGACTGCCCGGCGAGTCCGCACGTCCCCGAACCCGAGAAGCGAGACGAACCCCGTGGCCGGAACCGTGGCAGCACCCGAGGGCATCACCAACCCGCCCATCGACGACCTGCTCGAGAAGTCCGACTCCAAGTACGCGCTGGTCCTGTACGCCGCCAAGCGCGCCCGCCAGATCAACGCCTACTACTCCCAGCTCGGCGAGGGCCTGCTGGAGTACGTCGGCCCCCTGGTGGAGACCCACGCCCAGGAGAAGCCGCTGTCGGTCGCGCTCCGTGAGATCAACGAGGGTCTGCTCACCGTCGAGCCCGTCGACAGCTGACCGGCCCCGCCGTCATGCCCCCGTCGCCACGCGTCGTCCTCGGCGTGTCCGGGGGCATCGCCGCGTACAAGGCGTGCTCGCTGCTGCGCTGCCTCACCGAGACCGGTCACCGGGTCCGGGTCGTGCCGACCCGCGGGGCGCTCGAGTTCGTCGGCGCCGCCACCTGGGCGGCGCTCTCCGGTGAGCCGGTGACCACCGAGGTGTGGGACGACGTCCACGCCGTCCCGCACGTGCGCCTGGGCCAGGACGCCGACCTCGTCGTCGTCGCCCCGGCCACCGCGGACCTGCTCGCCCGCGCCGCGCACGGACGCGCCGACGACCTGCTGACCGCCACGCTGCTCACCGCCCGCTGCCCGGTGCTGATGGCACCGGCCATGCACACCGAGATGTGGGAGCACCCGGCCACCCAGGCCAACGTCGCCACCCTGCGCGAGCGTGGCGTCGTCGTCCTGGAGCCCGCCGCGGGGCGACTCACCGGCGCCGACTCCGGTGCCGGCAGGCTGCCCGAGCCCGAGGCGATCCTCACCGCCGCCCGCCGGCTGCTGGCCCGCCCCGGCGCCGGAGCCGACCTCGCTGGCCGGCACGTCGTCGTCTCCGCCGGCGGCACCCGGGAACCGCTCGACCCGGTCCGCTACCTGGGCAACCGGTCCTCGGGCCGCCAGGGGTACGCGCTGGCCGCCACCGCCGCCGCACGCGGCGCCCGGGTCACCCTCGTCGCCGCCAACACCGACCTGCCCGACCCGGCCGGCGTGCACGTCGTCCGGGTCGGCACCGCCCGTCAGCTCGCGGACGCCGTCCGCCGGGCCGCCGCGGACGCCGACGTCGTCGTCATGGCCGCGGCCGTCGCCGACTTCCGCCCCGCCCGGCCCGCGACCACGAAGATCAAGAAGTCCGCGGACGACGCGGAGGTTCCGGTGGTCGAGCTGGTGCGCAACCCGGACGTGCTCGCCGGTCTCGTCACCGACCCGCCACGGCCCGGGCAGCTCGTCGTCGGGTTCGCCGCCGAGACCGGGGACGAGACGGGCGACGTGCTCGAGCACGCGCGCGCCAAGCTCGCCCGCAAGGGCTGCGACCTGCTCGTCGTCAACGAGGTCGGCGACGGGCGGGCGTTCGGCACGGCCGACAACACCGTCGTCCTGCTCGACCGCGACGGCGGGCAGCAGACCGTCGGCCCCGCCGCCAAGGAGGACGTCGCCGACGCGGTCTGGGACGCCGTCCTGCGGCTCGCCGGCCCACGGGCTGTCGGGGGCACCCTCTAGGCTGGGCGGCGCCACCGGCACCCAGGCCGACATGCGCTGCGGCCCGGGCCCGGCGGCAGTCAGCAGCCGCTGCAACCTCTGGAGTGACGTGACCAGTCCTGACCGCCCCGTGCGACTCTTCACCTCCGAGTCGGTGACCGAGGGCCACCCCGACAAGATCTGTGACCAGATCAGCGACCGGATCCTGGACAACCTGCTCGAGCAGGACCCGAGCAGCCGGGTCGCCGTCGAGACCCTCGTGACCACCGGCCTCGTGCACGTCGCCGGGGAGGTGGACACCCGCGGCTACGCCGACATCCCCGCGCTCGTGCGCTCGACCGTGCTCGACGTGGGCTACGACTCCTCGACGAAGGGCTTCGACGGCCGGTCCTGCGGGGTGGAGGTGTCGATCGGCGGGCAGAGCATGGACATCGCCGCCGGTGTCGACAGCTCGCTGGAGGACCGGCTGCGTGCCGGGGAGGACCCGCTGGACCGGCAGGGTGCCGGCGACCAGGGGCTGATGTTCGGGTACGCGTGCACCGACACCCCCGAGCTGATGCCGGTGCCGATCTGGCTGGCGCACCGCCTGGCCGAGCGGCTGGCAGAGGTGCGCAAGGACGGCACGCTGGCCTACCTGCGCCCGGACGGCAAGACCCAGGTGACCATCGGATACGACGGCGACCGGGCGGTCACCGTCGAGACCGTCGTCGTGTCGACCCAGCACGCCCGGGACGTGTCGCTGGAGTCCATGCTGACCCCGGACGTGCGCGACCACGTCGTCAAGCCCGTGCTGGACCGGGTCGACCTGGACTCCTCGTCCGTCCAGCTGCTGGTCAACCCCACCGGGCGGTTCGAGATCGGCGGGCCGATGGGTGACGCCGGGCTCACCGGCCGCAAGATCATCGTCGACACCTACGGCGGGATGGCCCGTCACGGCGGCGGCGCGTTCAGCGGCAAGGACCCCTCGAAGGTCGACCGGTCCGCGGCGTACGCGATGCGCTGGGTGGCCAAGAACGTCGTGGCCGCCGGGCTCGCGACCCGCTGCGAGGTGCAGGTCGCCTACGCCATCGGCCGGGCCCACCCGGTCGGGCTGTACGTCGAGTGCTTCGGCACCGAGACCGTCCCGCTGCCCCGCATCGTCGAGGCGATCAAGGAGGTCTTCGACCTGCGGCCGGCCGCCATCGTCCGCGACCTGGACCTGCTGCGGCCGATCTACCGGCGCACGGCCACCTACGGGCACTTCGGCCGTGAGCTGCCCGAGTTCACCTGGGAGCGGACCGACCGGGTCGAGGACCTGCGCTCAGCGGTCGGCTGAGGTCGCGTCGTCGGAGGCCGTGTCGTCGGAGGTCGCGTCGTCGGAGGTCGCGGTGCCGGCGGCCGGGCGGACGGTCGCCAGCGCCCGGCGCAGGTTGGCGACCACCCCGCCCAGGACGGCCAGGTCGACCGGGTCGAGGTCCCGTCGGTGGGCGAACTCGTCGGTGACCGCCTGGATCCGCTCCTCGACGGCGACCACCCGCTCGTCGTCCGGGTCCATCGGGCTGAGGTAGTCCCGGACGACGGCGGCCAGGTCATCGAGGGCCTCGGCCGTCGTCGCGGCGAGGTCGTCGTCCAGCGGGGACGTCGGCAGGTCGCCGCGGTGGTACTCGCCGAACGCGGCGACGAGGTCCTCCACGAGGACGGCGACCCGGGCCAGCCCGTGGGCGGCGCGCTGCTGGCGGTCGGTCTCCGCGGTGTGCCAGCGGGCCCGGGGGTTGCCGCGGCGGGCCTGGAGCATCTCGGCCACCGCGGACCGCATCGCGTCGACCGCCGGGTCGATGTCCCGCTGCCGCCTGGCCCACTCCTGCCGGGACGGGGCCGGGTGCTGCCGCAGGCCGGCTGCGAGGTCGGTCAGCTGGTCGGCGAGCAGGTCCTGGGCGCGGACCAGTGCGGTGCGGCCCTGGGACAGCCGCAGGGCCGGGACGGCGACGTTGACGCCGACCGCCAGGACCGCACCGAGCAGCGCCAGCAGCACGTAGGCCAGGGTGTAGGTCCACGGGTCCTGCCCGCCGATGAGCAGGACGAACAGGGCCACGACCGGCACCCAGCTGCGCGAGGTTCCCAGCCACGGCAGGCCGCCGGCCAGCACGCCGGCGAAGACGCCGACCGCGAGGGCCCCCAGGCCGGGGTCCAGGACGCCGTGCACCGCCAGGCCGATCACCCCACCCGTCGCGATGGACAGCACCGCCTCCACCGAGCTGCGCAGCGAGGCGGCCACCGTCGGCTGGACGGCGACGAGCGCGCCGAGCGGGGCGTAGTACTGGTAGCTCTCCAGCTCGCTGCCGCTGGTGAGGATCTCGGCGGCGAACCACGCCAGCGCCGCCGCGACAGCGGCCTTGGCGGCCATCTGGATGCGTTCGTGCAGCAGCAGTCGGCGCAGCAGCGGTACGGCTCCTCGGTGGCTCATCGCTCCCGGTCCTGTTCGTCGGTCCATGTCGTGGTCCTCGTCCTCGGCCCCGCTTGGGCCCTGTCGTCGTCCTCCGTCGTTGCTCTACCCCGGGGACACGAGTCGTACCACCCCGCTGGTCCACCCGACCCGGTGGCGCTGTCCGTGGCGTCTGGTGGGATGCGGCCATGACGACGGCAGACGGCGCCGGGGCGGTGGACGGCAGCCAGCTGCCGCTCGCCGGACTGGCACGCCGTCCGGGGCGTCGCACCGCCCCGGCGGGCGAGCTCGCCGCCACCGACCCTGTCGCCGAGGTCGCCGTCGACGTCTCCCTGCCGCACCTTGACCGGCCCTTCGAGTACGCGGTTCCGGCGTCGATGGCGGAGGACGCCCGGCCCGGTGTGCGGGTCCGGGTGCGGTTCGCCGGCCAGGACGTCGAGGGGTACCTGCTGGCGCGCAAGCCCGCCGCCGAGCACCCCGGCCGGCTGGCGCCGCTGCGCCGGGTGGTCTCCCCGGAGCCGGTGCTCACCCCCGGCCTGCTCGACCTGTGCCGGGCGGTCGCCGACCGGTGGGCTGGCGTCCTGCCCGACGTGCTGCGACTCGCCGTCCCGCGCCGGCACGCGGGGACCGAGAAGCGCGAGCAGCCGGAGCCGGCCGCTGCGCCGCCCCGGCCCGGTGCCGGGCGGTGGGCGGCGTACCGGGCCGGGCCGGCGTTCCTCGAGCACGTCCACGGCGGCCAGGCGCCGCGGGCGGCGTGGACGGCGCTGCCGGGGGAGGACTGGCCCGCCGCCCTGGCGACCGCGGTGGCCACCGCCTTGTCCGCGGGACGCGGGGCGCTCGTCGTCGTCCCCGACCACCGGGACGTCGACCGGGTGGACGCCGCGCTGACGGCCCTCCTGGGCAGCGGCCAGCACGTCCGGCTCACCGCGGACCAGGGCGCGGCGGCCCGGTACCGGGCGTGGCTGGCGCTGCAGCGCGGCGCCGTGCGCGCGGTCGTCGGGACCCGGGCGGCCGCCTACGCCCCGGTGCACGACCTCGGCCTCGTCGTGGTCTGGGACGACGGTGACGACCTGCACGCCGAGCCGCACGCGCCGTACCCGCACGTTCGCGAGCTGCTGGCGCTGCGCAGCGAGCGGGAGGGCGCTGCCCTGCTCGCCGGGGGGTTCACCCGCACTGCGGAGGTCCAGGCGTGGCTGGACGCCGGGTTCGCCCGGCCGGTCGAGGCGGACCGCGCCGCCGTCCGGGCTGCCGCACCGCGGGTGCTGCTACCCGGTGAGGGCCCGGAGCCGGAGCGGGACCCGGCCGCCCGCAGCGCCCGCTTGCCCTCGCTGGCCTGGCGCACCGCCCGGACGGCGCTCGAGCACGGCCCGGTCCTGGTCCAGGTCCCACGCCGGGGGTACCGGCTGGCCCTGCAGTGCGCCCGGTGCCGTTCGCGGGCCCGGTGCTCGGCGTGCGCCGGCCCGCTCGCCCAGTCCTCCGGTCACGCCGTGCCGGCCTGCCGGTGGTGCGGCCGGCCCGCGGGCACCTGGACCTGCCCCACCTGCGGGGGGACGGCGCTGCGCTCGGCCGTGCTCGGGCAGCGGCGAACCGCCGAGGAGCTCGGCCGTGCCTTCCCCGGTGTCCCGGTGCGCACCTCCGGCGGCGGGGAGGTGCTGGCCGGCGTCCCGGACCGGCCGGCGCTCGTCGTCGCCACGCCCGGGGCGGAGCCGGTCGCGGACAGCGGGTACGCGGCCGCGCTCCTGCTCGACGGCTGGGCGCTGTTCGACCGGGCGGACCTTCGGGCCGGGGAGGAGGCGCTGCGGCGGTGGGCGAACGCGGCCGCGCTGGTCCGCCCCGCACCGCAGGGCGGCACCGTCGTCCTGCTCGCACCCGCCGGCCTGCCGCCGGTGGAGGCCCTGGTGCGCTGGGACCCCGCCTGGCACGCCGCCCGGGAGCTCGCCGAGCGGGTCGAGCTCGCCTTTCCGCCCGCGGTGGCGCTGGCCACCCTCACCGGCCCGGCCGACGCGGTAGATGCGCTGCTCGGCCACGCCCGGCTGCCGGCGTCCGCAGACGTCCTGGGCCCGGTCCCCGTCGCGCAGGACCCGCGTCCCCCAGCCGGGCAGGACGCGCCCACCTCGGCGGTCCGCGCGCTCGTCCGGGTGCCGGTCGCCGACCGGGCCGCGCTGGCCCGTGCGCTAAGGGAGGCCGCGGCCGTCCGCAGCGCCCGCAAGGAGCCGGGCGCGGTGCGAGTACAGATCGACCCGCTGGACGTGCTCTGACGACCTGGCCGAAGGCCAGACCCCTCGACCACAGAATGCTGTGCTCAGCGCGGTGTGGCCGGCGTGTCGCGCCAACAACCCAGCATTCTGTGAGGGGACTGGAGGGGAGGGGACTGGAGGGCAGGGTGGCGGAATTGCATGATCACGGGGAGGGAGAAGGGTGGGGGTGGCGGGATTGCATGATCACCGAGGGGTGGGGTCGGGGGCTGGGTTGAGGTGTGAGTGGCGGTCCGGTGCCGGGGCAGGCCGGCCGAGCAGGTAGCCCTGCACGCCCGGGCACCCGGCGACCTGAAGGGCCGCGAGCTGCTCGGCGGTCTCCACGCCCTCGGCGACGACGTCGAGCCGCATCTCCTCGGCCAGCGCCAGGACGCCGCGGACGAGCTTCTCGGCGTCCCGGGCCTCGTCGCCGTCTCCGCCGAGCGCGCGGACGAACGAGCGGTCGATCTTCAGCTGGTCCACCGGCAGCCGCTGCAGCCAGGCCAGGGTCGAGTAGCCGGTGCCGAAGTCGTCGAGGGCCACGCGGACGCCGAGGCGGCGCAGCTCGACGAGCCGATCCTGGACGCGGGCCAGGTCGAACAGCGACCGGCTCTCGACCACCTCGACGTGTAGCCGCTCGGGGCGCAGCCGGTGCCGGGTCAGGGACGCCCGGACGGTCGCGAGCAGCCGGTCGTCGACGAGGGACGCCGCGCTGAGGTTGACGGCGACGTACGCGGGCGTCGGGCCCTCGGGGTCCCAGGCGGCGAGGATCCGGCACGCCTCGTCGATGGCCCACATGTCGAGGTCGGCGACCAGGCCGACCTCCTCGGCGACCGGCAGGAACGCTCCTGGGAGGAGCTCCCCGAGCCGGGGGTGCCGCCAGCGCATCAGCGCCTCCACGCCCAGCAGGGGCATCCCGTCGTGGAGCCCGATGATGGGCTGGACGTGCAGGATCAGCTGTCCCTCGGCGGCGGCGCGGGCGATCTCCGCCTCGAGCTCGCCGGTGCCGGGGTGCACGAGCTGGGTGGCGCTGGCCAGGCCGACCTGGTTGCGGCCGCGTCGCTTGGCCTCCTGCATCGCGGCGTCGGCGGAGTGCAGCAGCAGGTCCCCCCGCCCGCCCGTTCCCTCGTGGACGGCCACGCCGACGCTGCACGTCATCGTCACGTCGCTGCCCTCGACCCGGAATCCGGGCCCGAAGGACTCGACGAGCCGGTGAGCAACCGCGACGGCGGACTCGTCGTCGACCAGGTCGGTGAGCAGGACGGCGAACTCGTCGCCGCTGAGCCGGCCGAGCAGGTCCGAGGGCCGCAGGCAGCCCGCGAGCCGGGCGGCGACCTGGCGCAGGACCTCGTCGCCGGCGGCATGACCGAACCGGTCGTTGATCCGCTTGAACCCGTCGAGGTCGCAGAACAGCACGGCGGTCCTGCGGGCCGGGTCCGCGGTGAGCAGGGCGGTCTCCATCCGGCGGGTGAACAGCTCGCGGTTCGCCAGCCCGGTCAGCGTGTCGTGCGCGGCCTGGTGACGCACCGTGCCCAGCAACCGGGCGTTCTGCAGTGCAGTGGCGGTCTGATCGGCGACCGCGCCGAGCCGCGCCGTGGTCTCCGGGGGATCGACCAGCGCATCCGCGTCGGCCCACGCCGACGTGATCACGCCGAGCAGCTCGTCGTGGACGACCAGCGGGGCGACCACGACGGTGCCGGTGCCGGTTTCCTGCAGCAGGCGGGTCAGCGCCGGAGTCGTCTGTGACACCCGTAGCAGCACCGGTTGCTGGTTGGTCAGCATGTCGACGAGCTCCGGGGTGTCGCCGGCGGTGAGCACGGTGTCGAACAGCGCCCGCTCCTCATCGCCGTCCAGTCCGTAGGACGCGATGCCCTGCAGCGCTCCAGCCTCGGCCGACCACAGCAGCACCGCGGACTTCTGCGCGCCGGTGATGCGGGGGATCGCCTGAACGACGACGTCGGCGACCTCCTCGAGCTCACGGGCAGCGGCGAGCCGGTGGGCGAGCTCGAGCAGCGCCCGGGCCCGGCTGCCCTCTCGCCGGCTGGCGTCCAGGGCCGTGACGAGGTCGAGCGCGGCGGCGGCGTGCTCGGCGTACGCCGCCAGCATCCGCTCCTCGTCGGCCAGGCTGCGGTGCCCCTCGGGGTACAGGGCGGCCAGCCGGCCGTGCCGGTGGCGGGTCGAGGCGACGTCGACGACGACGGCCCCCGGTCCCAGGTCGTCCCCGGCGAGCAGCCGGGCCGCCACCTGCTCCGCCTGCTCGGGACTCAGGCCCGCCGACTGCACCGTCGGCCGCTCGTGGCCGTGCGGGTACAGGGCCAGCACGTGAGCCGGGGCCAGCACGGCGGAGGCCGCCCGCTCGGTGATCCGGCGCAGGGTCGTCGGCAGGTCCTCGTCCCCGACGAGGTCGGCCGCGGTGGACTGGAGCGCGGTCAGCTGCCTGCGCAGTGCGTCGAGCTCCTGCTCGGCGGCCCGTTCGGCGTACCGGCGGCGGCGCCACGGCAACCGGGACCACGGCTGCCAGCGCACCTCGTAGACGCAGGCACCCGCTCCGTCGGCCTGGCAGTCATGGTGCTCGACCCGGGCCTCGGGCAGCCCGAACACCGCCGGGACCGCGGCCAGGAGCCCCTCGGCGAACAGGCAGTTGAGCCGGGAGGGCCGGTACCCGGGCCGCACCCCGGAGGTCACGGTGACGCGGTCCTGCGCCGGTCGCGGGGTCTCCATCACCGACGTCGTGGTGAGCTTCGGCAGCACCCGTGGCAGCTGCCGGTACACCTCCTGCGGGGAGCCGAGCGAGCGCAGCAGCAGCACGAGTCCGGGACTGATGCCGTGCTCCAGGACCTTGGCCCCGACGTGGAACATCGTCCGCGGGTCCCCGACGACCGCGGTCGCCGCCTCGAACAGCCGGACCCGCTCGTCGTAGCCGAACCAGTCGGTGTCGTCCACCCGCACGGCGAGGTCGCTGGGCAGCCTGGCGCGGCGCAGCACCTCGGCGACCCCTTGCGGGCCGCAACGGTCCTGCACGTAGCGCAGGGTCAGACGGATCGTCGTCCCCGACGTCTCCCTCGTCCCGGGCCGGTCCGGCTCGATCGTCACACGCCACCTCCATCGGCCCTATCGACCGAGCAGCGGCGAACCTGAAGCCGCCCGTACCCTTGTGACGTGGCTATCAAGGACATCCGCTTGTTTGGCGACCCCGTGCTGCGTACCCCCGCGGCCCCGGTGACGGACTTCGACAAGGAGCTGCGCACCCTCGTCAAGGACCTCGAGGAGACGATGCTCGACGCTCCGGGCGCCGGTCTCGCCGCGCCGCAGATCGGGGTGCTGCTGCGGGTGTTCACGTACTACGTCGACGGCGAGCTCGGCCACCTCATCAACCCCGACCTCGACCTGTCCGAGGAGATGCAGGACGGCGAGGAGGGCTGTCTGTCCTTCCCCGGCATCTACGCCGACACCCCGCGCGCGCTGCGCGTCGTCGCCAAGGGCTGGAACATGCACGGCGAGCCGGTGACGATCGAGGGCAGCGAGCTCAAGGCCCGGGCCATCCAGCACGAGACCGACCACCTCGACGGGATCCTGTTCATCGACCGGATGGACCGTGCCCAGCGCAAGCTCGCGATGAAGGCGATCCGCGAGGCCCAGTGGGCGGGGGAGCCCGTGCCGCAGGTCCGGGTCAGCCCGCACTCGACGTTCGGCCGGGCGCTGTAGGTGCGTCTCGTCGTCGCCGGCACCCCGCAGGCCGCCGTCCCGTCCCTGCTCGCCCTGCTCGCCTCTCGGCACGAGGTCGTCGCGGTCCTCACCCGACCGGACGCACGCGCCGGCCGCGGGCGCCGGCAGGTCGCCAGCCCGGTCAAGCAGGTCGCCCTCGAGCACGGCGTCCCGGTGCTGCAGCCGCGCACCCTGCGCGACGACGAGGCCGTCGCCCGGCTGGCCGAGCTGTCCCCGGACGCCTGCCCGGTCGTCGGCTACGGGCTGCTCGTCCCGCCGGCCGCGCTCGCCGTCCCGCGCCTGGGCTGGGTGAACCTGCACTTCTCCCTGCTGCCGGCCTGGCGGGGCGCCGCCCCCGTCCAGCACGCGATCATGGCGGGGGACGACGTCACCGGGGCCACGACGTTCCTGCTCGACGAGGGCCTCGACACCGGGCCGGTGCTCGGCCGGCTCACCGAGACGGTCCGGCCCCGGGACACGGCCGGGGATCTGCTCGAGCGCCTCGCGCAGGCCGGCGCCGGGCTGCTCGTCGCGACGCTGGACGCCCTCGAGGACGGCACCATCGTGCCCGAGCCGCAGCCCGCGGACGGCGTCAGCCTGGCACCGAAGATCACCGTCGAGGACGCGCGGGTGGACTGGACGCTGCCGGCCACCGCCGTCGACCGCCGGGTCCGTGGGTGCACGCCCGTCCCCGGGGCCTGGACGACGTTCCGCGGCGAGCGCCTCAAGCTCGCCCCCCTCACCCCGCTACCCCCCACCCCCCTGCCCACCACCCGTGATCATGCAGTTCCGCCACCCTCGGACCCGGGGGCCCTCGCCCCCGGCGAGCTGCGGGCCGACCGGGACGCCGTCCTGGTGGGGACCGGGACCGGTCCGGTCGTCCTCGGCGACGTCCAGCCCGCTGGCAGACGGCCGATGCCGGCGGCGGACTGGGCCCGCGGCGTGCGCCCCGAGCCGGGGGAGCGGCTGACGTGACCGGCCCCGGCCACCGGCCCGCCCGCCGCTCGGTGCAGCGCCCCGCCGAGCGCGCCCGGGGCACCGACCCGGCCCGCCGCGCCGCCTACGACGTGCTGCGGGCCGTGGCCGAGGACGACGCCTACGCCAACCTCGTGCTGCCGGCCACGCTGAGCCGGCGCCGGGTCCGCGGCCGGGACGCCGCCTTCGCCACCGAGCTGGCCTATGGCGCGCTGCGCGGCCAGGGCCTCTACGACGCCGTGCTGGCGCGCTGCGTCGACCGGCCGCTGGACCGGCTCGACCCGCCGGTGCTGGACGTGCTGCGCCTGGGTGCCCACCAGCTGCTCGGCATGCGGGTCCCTACCCACGCCGCCGTCAGCGAGTCCGTCGCCCTGGCCCGCTCCGCGGTGGGCGCGGGGGCCGGCGGCCTCGTCAACGCCGTCCTGCGCCGGGTCGCCGAGCAGGACCTCGACGCGTGGGTGGCGCAGGTCGCGCCCGACCCGGCCACCGACCGGGTGGGCCACCTCGCCGTTGCGCACTCCCACCCGGCGTGGGTGGTCCGGGCGCTGCGGGAGTCCCTGGTCGTCCACGGCCGGGACGTCGCCGAGCTGCCCGACCTGCTCGCCGCCGACAATGCCCGCCCCGTCGTCACCCTCGCCGCCCGTCCCGGCCTGGCCAGCGTCGAGGACCTCGTCGCGCTCGGCGCCCGGCCCGGCCGGTGGTCCCCGCTGGCCGCCGTCCTGCCCGCCGGGGACCCCGGCGCGCTGGCGCCGGTCCGCCGCGGCGCGGCCCGGGTGCAGGACGAGGGCAGCCAGCTCGCCGCCCTCGCGCTGCTCGCCACCGACGTCGACGGCCCGGACGCCGCGTGGGCGGACCTGTGCGCCGGCCCCGGCGGCAAGGCGGCGCTGCTCGCCGCGCAGGGCGCCCGGCGCGGCGCCACCCTGACCGCCGTCGAGGTCGCCCCGCACCCGGCCGTGCTCGCCGAGCAGGCCCTGGCCGGCACTCCCGGCCGGCACGAGGTTCGCACCGGTGACGGCCGTGACGTCGGCGCCGACGAGCCCGGCCGCTACGACCGGGTGCTGGTCGACGCCCCGTGCACCGGCCTGGGTGCGCTGCGGCGCCGTCCGGAGGCCCGCTGGCGCCGTCAGCCCTCCGACCTGGCCACCCTCGGCCCGCTTCAGCGGGCCCTGCTGACCAGCGCCCTGGACGCCGTCCGGCCGGGCGGGGTGGTCGCCTACGTCACCTGCACCCCGCACCCGGCCGAGACGGTCACGGTCCTGGACGACGTCCTGCGCGGCCGGGACGACGTCACCCTCGAGGACACTCCCGCCCTCGTCCGGCGTGCCGCCGGACGCGACGTCCCGGACCTCGGGGAGGGGTCGTCGGCCCAGCTGTGGCCGCACCTGCACGGCACCGACGCGATGTTCGTCGCCGTCCTGCGCCGCCGGTAGGGTCGCCGCCGTGGGCGTCCAGATCTCCCCGAGCATCCTGTCGGCCGACTTCGCCAACCTGGAGTCCGAGCTGGCCCGCGTCGCCGGAGCCGACTGGGCCCACGTCGACGTCATGGACGGGCACTTCGTGCCGAACCTCACCCTCGGCCTGCCGGTCGTCGAGCGCCTCGTGCAGGTGAGCCCGGTCCCGGTCGACGTCCACCTCATGATCGAGGAGCCGGACCGGTGGGCGCCCGGGTACGCCGAGGCCGGCGCCCAGAACGTCACCTTCCACGCCGAGTCGGCTGCCGCGCCGGTCCGGCTGGCCCGCGAGCTGCGCCGGGCCGGTGCCCGCGCCGGCCTGGCGCTCAAGCCCGCGACTCCGGTCGAGCCGTTCGTGGACCTGCTGCCCGAGGTCGACATGCTGCTCGTGATGACCGTCGAGCCGGGTTTCGGCGGCCAGCCCTTCCTCGACGTGTGCCTGCCGAAGGTCCGCCGCGCGCGCGAGGCCGTGCGCGCCGCCGGGCTCGACGTGTGGGTGCAGGTGGACGGCGGGATCTCCCCGGCCACGATCGAGCGAGCCGCCGAGGCCGGCGCCGACGTGTTCGTCGCCGGCAGTGCTGTGTACGGGGCACCGGACGCCGCCGCCGCGGTCGAGGAGCTGCGGGCGCTGGCCGCCGCTGCCTGCTGACCGTGGGCCGCTTACCCTTGCCCGTCGTGAAGACCTTCGACGACCTGTTCGCCGAGCTGGCCGACAAGGCGCAGCGGCGACCGGCCGGGTCGGGCACCGTCGCCGCGCTGGACGCCGGCGTGCACGCCATCGGCAAGAAGGTCGTCGAGGAGGCTGCCGAGGTGTGGATGGCCGCTGAGCACGAGAGCGCCGAGCGCACCGCCGAGGAGATCTCCCAGCTGCTGTACCACCTGCAGGTGCTCATGCTGGCCCGCGGGCTCAGCACCACCGACGTCTACCGCCACCTGTGAGGACCCAGCCCGTGCTCCGGATCGCCGTGCCCAACAAGGGATCCCTGTCCGAGGAGGCGGCCGGCATCCTGCGGGAGGCCGGCTACGCCGGCCGCCGCGACACCCGCGAGCTCGTCCTGCTCGACGCCGACAACGGCGTCGAGTTCTTCTTCCTGCGTCCGCGGGACATCGCCGTCTACGTGGGGTCGGGCACCCTGGACGTCGGCATCACCGGCCGGGACCTGCTGCTGGACTCCCGGGCGGACGCCGAGGAGGTCATGGCGCTGGCGTTCGGGGCCTCGACGTTCCGGTTCGCCGCCCGGCCGGGGACCGTGGAGTCCGTCGAGCAGATCGACGGTCACCGGGTGGCGACGAGCTACCCGGGCCTGCTCGAGGACCACCTGGAGCGGCTCGGGGTCGACGCCGAGGTCGTCCACCTCGACGGGGCCGTCGAGACCGCCGTCCAGCTCGGCGTCGCCGACGTCATCGCCGACGTCGTGTCGACCGGGACGACGCTGCGCACCGCCGGCCTGCAGGTGTTCGGCGACCCGATCCTGGAGTCCGAGGCGGTCCTGGTCCGGCGCCGGGACGCCGCCTCGACCCCCGAGCTGGACGTCCTCGTCCGCCGGCTGCAAGGGGTCCTCGTCGCCCGCCAGTACGTGATGCTCGACTACGACGTGCGCGTCGAGCTCGTGGAGCAGGCGTGCGCGATCACGCCCGGTCTGGAGTCCCCGACCGTGTCCCCGTTGCATGACCGTGAGTGGGTCGCGGTGCGGGCGATGGTGCCGAGGGCGCGGACGAACCAGGTGATGGACGAGCTGTACGAGATGGGCGCCCGCGCCATCCTCGTCACGACGATCCACGCATGCAGGATCTGATGGCCGAGGACCTGTACCGCCCGTTCCGCCCGTACCGGGCCCCACGCGTCGCCTACCCGGTGGGCGTGGCCTGGCTGGCGCTCATGCTCGTCCTGGCGCTGTTCCCGCCGGCGCCGCTCGGCTGGCTGGACCGGGTCGGCTTCGTCCTCGTCGGCGTCGTGGTGATGTGGTTCCTGCACCGCCAGGCCAGCGTGGCCGCCGTCCCCAGCCACGACGGCCTGCGGGTGCGCAACCTCTTCCTCACCCGGGAGCTGCGCTGGGCCGAGATCGTGTCGGTGCACTTCGGTGGCGGCGCGCCGTGGGCCACGCTCGACCTCGCCGACACCGACACGCTGTCGGTGATGGCGGTCCAGCGCGCGGACGGCGAGCGCAGCGTCGCCGAGGCCCGGCGGCTGGCGACCCTGGTCGCCCGGCACACCGCCACTGACCGCGACGACTGACCCGGCCCGAGGGACCGACGGCCAGCGGCCCCGTCGCGCCTGGAGAGCGGTCCTGCTCAGACGCGGTCGAAGACGCAGGTCGTGGCGCCGTCGTCGCGGATCCGCGCTGACGGCGGCAGCCTCGTGAACGCGTGGGCCTGCACCGCGTCCCCGGAGGAACCGGCGAGATTGAGCACCACGACGACGAAGACGGTGAGGACGAAGTCCGCCGGCACGAACAGCGCCAGGACGGGCAGCACCACGCCCCACAGCGTGACGGGTGCCAGGGCGACGGTGATCGCCTGCCTGCGGGTCAACAGGGCCGTGCTGCCGGTGGCGAGGTACGGCAGCCGCACCCGGACCGTCGGTTTCACCCCGGTGAGCAGCCGCAGCGCCAGTGCGTGAGTGAGCTCGTGCACCAGCATGTAGCCCAGGCATGCCGTGACGGTCACGGCCGCCGCGACGGCGGTGGACCAGCCGGTGTCCAGCGGCACGCCCAGGGCCAGGGCCGACACGACGAGCACCCCGGCGACGACGAGGAAGCCGCCCTGGATCAGGGCCGCCGTTCGACGATCTGCCCGGAGATCGAGGCTCGAGACCAACCGGTAGCCCGGCGGGGTGTCGGGCAGGTGCGTGTCGGTCGGCATGGTGACCATCGAGGGCTCCTCCATCAGGATTGCCCTCACCCTCCACGCCGGCGGGCTGCGCCGGCAGAGGACGAGGTCCTCCGGCACCCGTGACCGGCGTGCTCAGGCCTGCGGCCGGGCCCGCTCGGCCAGGGCGGCTGTGGCCTTGGCCGTTATGTGGCGGGGTTCTGTCGCCGCTTCGTGAGTTCCCTGATGATCGGGCGAATCGTCCCGTGGGTCGATCCCCAACTGACACAGCCTCGTTCGCACGCTTAGCGACTCCGGGCTGCGTAAAACCACTTCAGTCCTCGCTGTATAGTTCAGCGCATGCTGACCATTGCTTCTCGCCTGGACGTGATGAACCGGTTGGGCCGCGCGCTGGCCGACCCGACCAGGTCCCGGATCATCCTGACGCTGCTCGACCGGCCGGCCTACCCGGCAGAGCTGGCCCGCGATCTGGACCTCACACGCTCCAACGTGTCCAATCATCTGGCGTGCCTGCGCGACTGCGGCATCGTTGCTGCCGAACCCGAGGGCCGCAAGACGCGCTACGAGATCGCCGATCCCCACCTGACGCAGGCGCTGACCGCCCTGGTTGACGTCACCCTCGCGGTTGACGAGAACGCCCCGTGCATCGATCCTGCCTGCTCGGTGCACGGATGCGACGCAGCAGAGGCGGGCGCGTGATCCTGGCTGCGGTCCTGCAGGCAATCGGCCTGTTCATCGCGACCAACATCGACGACATCATCGTGCTCTCCTTGTTCTTCGCCCGCGGCGCGGGCCAACGCGGGACGACCACCCGCATCTTGGTCGGCCAGTACGTGGGGTTCGCCTGCATCCTCGGTGCCGCTGTGCTGGTGACTATCGGAGCCGGAGCATTCCTGCCCTCAGCAGCTATCCCGTACTTCGGGCTCATCCCCCTGGCCCTCGGTCTCTGGGCTGCATGGCAAGCCTGGCGCGGAGACGATGACGACGATGACGCCAAGGTCACGGGCACGAAGGTCAGCGCGTGGACCGTCGCAGGAGTCACCTTCGCCAACGGCGGAGACAACATCGGCGTCTATGTCCCCGTCTTCCTCAGCGTGGAACCCATCGCAGTGGTCGCCTACTGCCTCGTCTTCCTCGCGCTCGTCGCGGTCCTGGTCGTAGTCGCCAAGTTCGTTGCCACCCGGCCGCCGATCGCTGAAGTCCTCGAGCGCTGGGAACACATCCTGTTCCCCATCGTCCTGATCGGCCTCGGCATCGTCATCCTCGTCAGCGGAGGAGCGTTCGGTCTCTGACGGAGCCAAAGCGAACGAGAGAGGTCGCCAGGCTCGACGCTCCGGTATAGGGATCCCTGTGCGGGTTCATGCTGCGCAGCAGGAGAGTTTGGTGATGTCGGTGGTGAAGGTTTGGGCGGTGAGTTTGAGGCCTTCGGCCATGGTCAGGTAGGGGCTCCAGAGGTTGGCGACCTGGTCGGTGGTCATGCCGGCCTCGAGGATGTAGACGCCGGCGGCGGCGAGGTCACCGGCGTCCTGGGCGAGGGCGGTGATGCCGATGATGCGGCCGGTGTCGGCGT
The DNA here is from genome assembly GCF_042658805.1 of Quadrisphaera sp. GCM10027208. Lineage (NCBI taxonomy): Bacteria > Bacillati > Actinomycetota > Actinomycetes > Kineosporiales > Kineosporiaceae > Quadrisphaera > Quadrisphaera sp. GCM10027208. The sequence continues at coordinate 5,355 of NZ_JBHSRC010000010.1, read as the reverse complement.
CGGTGACGATCTTGATGAGCCCGCGGGTGTCACGGTTGACGATGGCGCGCGGGACGTGCGCCAGGGGCAGGACGCGGCTGTCGCAGCGGATCCCGGCAGTGCTGGCCTGCTGGTCGGTCATTCCGACGGAGGCCAGGGCGGGGCTGGTGAACACGACCCGGGGCAGGTGGCGGTAGTCGACCTCCCGGCCGGCTCCGGTGAGGGCGTTGTCGGCGACCAGGGCGCCGTGGGCCGCGGCGACGTACACGAACTGCGGGTGGGCGGTGACGTCACCCGCGGCCCAGATCCGCGGGTTCGTGGTGCGCAGGTGGCTGTCGATGATGACCTCGCCGCGCTTGCCGGCGCGCACGCCGATGGTGTCGAGGCCGAGCGTGCCGGTGACCGGGCGGCGGCCGGTGGCAACGAGGAGCTCGGCCGCGCGGAGCTCGTGTGAGCCGTCGGCGGTGGTGGCGGTGACCGTGACCTCGCCGGTGGCCGGGTCGCGGCGCACCGCGGTGGGCACCGCGCCGCGGATGATCTCGATGCCTTCGTCGGCGAGGATTTCTTCCAGGGCGGTGGCGGCCTCGGGTTCCTCGTGGGAGGCCAGCCGTGAGCGGACGAGCATGGTGACCTGGGCACCGAGGCGGGAGAAGAGCTGGGCCTGCTCCATGGCGACGTAGCCGCCGCCGATGACCAGCAGCGACTCCGGGACGTGGTCCAGCTCCATCGCGGTCGTCGAGGTCAGATAACCGGCCTCCTGCAGGCCGGGGACCGGCGGCGCCCAGGGCGTGGAGCCGGTAGCGATGAGGTGGTGCGCGGCCCGGACGGTTTCCGCCGTGCCGTCCGGGCCGGTCACGCGGAGTGCCGGCTCAGTCGGTGTGCCGACGAAGGTGGCCTCGCCGGGGTGGAGGGCCCACCCGTACTCGGCGGCCAGGGCCGCGTACTTCTCGCTGCGCAGCGATCCGACGAGCTTGTCCTTGCCGGCGACCATGGCGGGCATGTCGACCGGTGGGGCGTCGGGGAGTGGCAGACCGGGGAACCGGGCGGCGTCGAGTGTGACGTGGCGGGCCTCGGCGGCCGCGAGCAGGGCTTTGGAGGGCACACACCCGGTGTTCACGCAGGTACCGCCGATGGTGCCGCGCTCGATCATCACCACCCGCTTGCCCAGGGTGGTGGCGCGGATCGCGGCCGCGAACGCCGCCCCACCGGACCCGATCACTGCCAGGTCATACGACCTGCCCTTGTCCGTTGCCGTCATAAGTCCTCCCTTGTTGCCGCGCCTCAGGACCAGGATCGACCTTCCAGTGCACTGGAAGGTCAAGGCAGAATGAGTGGCATGCGGATCGGTGAGGTGGCTCAGGCGTCGGGCACGACAGCTAAGACCCTGCGGTACTACGAGGACGTCGGACTCCTCCCCGACCCCGACCGCAGCCCGGCGGGGTACCGGGACTACGGCCCCGAGGTGCTCGACCGGCTGCACTTCATCCGCCGGGGCCAAGCCGCCGGGCTGACCCTGGCCCAGATCGGCCAGGTGCTGGCCATCCGAGACCGGGGCCAGGCCCCCTGCCAGCACGTCACCGACCTGCTCGACACCCGCCTCGCGGTCATCGACCGGCAGCTCGCCGAGCTCGCGCAGCTACGCACCACGATCGCCATCCTGCGCGAGCACGCCACCACCGGCGACCCGGCCACATGCTCCCCCGAGGACGTCTGCCGCTACCTGTGACCCGCGAAGGTCACCGGCCCGTGGCACCATCGCGACATGGCCGATGACACCCAGCAACGATGCTCGTGCTGCGGCCGCCAGCGGCCACGAAGGTCGCTCCACGCACTCGGGAGCGAACCGGCCTACATCTGCCGAAGGTGCGCGCTCTGGGTCGCCCTTCACATCGCTCGCGACTGAACGACTCCGCCCGCAACGCGGGCACGCCGCCGGCCGCGGCGAACATCGTCGGATGGTGCGCGAAGGAACCAAAGGGCGCGAATGACGACCAATCATCACGCCGCCAGCGCGATCGCGGGCGCCCGTTGCCGCACTCCTCATCCGACGGTCTGAGCTCCACCGCCTGGCAGCGGTCCGAAGCCTGGAGAGGGCATCGGAGCCGGACGGGACCCCCTAACGCTCAGTGGTCCGCCCTCGCAGCGGTTGCGGTCGGTCCAGTTGTCCGTCCCGTAGGAGGAACCCGTTGCGGAGGCGGTGCAGGTCATCGGCGGAAACCCACGCCCGAATGTTCGCAAGACCGCCCGAGAAGGGTTGTCCGGTGACGGTGCGTCATATGGGACGGCCTGTCGTCCCGTAAACGAACGATTCCGCTACAGCGATGACGAGGGTGCGTTGCCCTGTCCAGGATGCTTGACGCTTCGCGGCTCTCAACCCACGGCGTTTGTAGCGGAACTCAGTGCCGGATTCTATGGCTCGATACTTCCAGTGCTGGATGAGTATCGCTACAGTCAGTACCGTGGGGCATCTGCTGGGTTATGCGCGTGTGTCGACGACTGATCAGGACGCTGCGCTGCAGGTCGATGCGCTGACTGCCGCGGGGTGTTACCGGGTCTTCGTCGACACGATCTCTGGCTCCCTGGATCACCGTCCCGAGCTGACGAAGCTGATGGACCAGTTGCGCCCGGGGGACACGCTGGTGGTGTGGCGGCTGGACCGGTTGGGTCGCTCGATCCGGCATCTTATCGACCAGCTGCAGATCTTGTCCGAGCAGGGCGTGGGGTTCCGCTCCTTGCAGGAGACGATCGACACGACCTCCTCGGGCGGGCGGCTGGTGTTCCACGTCTTCGCCGCGCTGGCCGAGTTCGAACGTGACCTGATCCGTGAGCGCACCAACGCAGGACTGGCCGCCGCCCGGGCCCGTGGCCGCAAAGGCGGGCGACCGCCCGCACTGTCGCCGGACCAGGTCAAGGCGGCCCGTCGGATGTATGAGCAGAATGAGATGACGGTGGCGAAGATCGGTGCGGTCCTGGGCGTCAGCCGCGCCACCATCTACCGCGCGCTCAACCGCCAAAGTGTCCCAGTGGTCGAACCACGACAGTCGAGAAGCGCCGTGTAGGTCATGGACGCGGCCGGGCGCTGGCAGATCCTCAGGCTTCACGTCGAGGACCAGATCCCGCTCGCCGCCCTGGCCCGGGACACCGGTGTCGGGCTGCGCACCCTGGAGCGCTGGCACGCCCGCTACCGCACCGAGGGGTACACGGGCCTCGGTACGCGAAGACGCGCTGATGCCGGCAGCCATCACCTGCCCTCCGAGCTCGTGTCCTTGATCGAGGGGCTGGCATTGAGCAAGCCCCGCCCGACGATCATCACCATCCACCGCAAGATCAGCGCCATCTGCGAGGAGGGGGGATGGCCGGCGCCCTCCTATGGCGTGGTGCGCGCGATCATCGCCGACCTCGACCCGGGCATGGTCACCCTTGCCCTGGAAGGGCCGACGTCGTATCGCGACAAGTACGAACTGGCGCTGCGACGGCAGGCCGAGCACCCCAATGCGATGTGGCAGGCCGACCACACGATGCTCGACATCCTCGTGGTGGGCACCGACGGCAAGCCTGCCCGGCCATGGCTGACCACGATCATCGATGACCACTCCCGGGCGATCTGCGGTTACACCGTCTTCCTCGGCGCGCCCTCGGCGATGAACACCGCCTTGGCGCTGCGCCAGGCGATCTGGCACAAGGCCGTCCTCTCCTGGCCGATGTGCGGCCTGCCCGATGTGCTCTACGTCGATCACGGCAGCGACTTCATCAGCAACCAACTCACCGGCACAGCCGTGGACCTGCATATCCGGCTCATCCACTCTGCTGTCGCTCGTCCTCAGGGTCGCGGCAAGGTGGAGAGGATCTTCGGGACCGTGAACACCGAGCTGCTGGCTGGTCTGCCTGGGTACATCGCCGAGGGCCACCCCTGGCCAACGCCAAAGCTGTCCCTGGCTGAGCTCGACGCTGCGCTGGAGGAGTTCGTGATCACCTACAACGACCGGACTCACAGCGAGCTCGGCACCTCCCCGCGCGCTGCCTGGATCGCCGATGGCTGGCTACCGCGCATGCCGGAGAGCCTGGAGGACCTCGACGGGCTGCTGCTCACCGTCGCCCAGACCAGGGTGGTGCGCCGCGATGGCATCCACTTCCAGGGCCTGCGCTACATCTCCCCGACCCTGGCTGGCTATGTCGGCCGGGCGGTCGTGATCCGTTACGACCCCAGGGACATCACCGAGATCCGCGTGTTCGACCACGAGGAGTTCGTCTGTAAGGCCATCAACCAGGACCACCACGACCAGAAGGTCAGCCTCAAGGAGGTCCAGGCCTCCCGCAACGCCCGGCGCCGGGCGTTGCGGGAGGGCATCAACGAGCGGATCGCCGTCGTGGCCACCCACACCACCGAAACGCCACCAGCGACCGAGGCGCCGCCACCGGCGCCACGGCGGAAGTTGAAGGTTTACAGAGAGGACCTAAGGTGAGTCAGCGCTTCATCGTGACCAAAGAACACCGCCGCTTCACCGAGTTCGCCGACGCCGTGCGGCGCGGGCACACCATCGGCCTGTGCTTTGGCCCAGCCGGCGTGGGCAAGACGCTCTCCGCGCGCCGCTACGCCCGCTGGGACAAGGTCCACGACCTGCTGACCTACTGGGGACCGCGCTCCGACAGTGACGCGCAGGTCTACGCTGCGCTGGCCAAGAGCCGCACCGTGCTCTACACCCCCAGCGTGCTGACCACGCCACGAGCCTTGAAGGACGAACTCGACCAGGTCATCACCCGCACCAACATCTGCATCGAGCAGCACCTCGCGCCGGCCGGGCAGGTCACGCCAGAGACGCGCGGATGGCGCCACAGCAGGAACTACGTGGAGCTGGTCATCGTCGATGAGTCCGAACGCCTCCGCCCCACCGCAATGGAACTGCTGCGCGATCGCTACGACCGAGAAAACCTTGCCCTCATCCTGATCGGCATGCCCGGTCTGGAGAAGCAGTTCAGCCACTATCCCCAGTTCTACAGCCGCGTCGGCTTCGCCCACCAGTACCGGCCCCTGGGCAAGGAGGAACTGCTCTTCGTCCTGCAACGGCATTGGCGCGCCCTCGGTAAGATCCTCGACCCAGAGGACTTCACCGACGCCCAAGCCATCGCCGCCATCGCCCGGATCACCCGAGGTAACTTCCGGCTTCTGGAACGACTCTTCCCCCAGATCGAGCGCGTCCTGAAGATCAACGAACTCGACACCATCACCAACGACGTCATCGAAGCCGCCGGCAGCACTCTCGTCATCGGCGTCAGTTGACCCCTGATCCACCGCGCTGATTCGGCTTGGGTGGTTTCGGTGGCCTGATGAGGTCGGTCGGTGTCGTGGGCGTGGCTGGTCCGCCGGCCTGTGCCGGC
>NZ_JBHSRC010000009.1:0-80759 GCF_042658805.1 Quadrisphaera sp. GCM10027208 | reverse complement strand
GCGCGGCGCGCGGACGGCACCGGGACGAGCAGCACCGGGCCGGCGGACGGTCCGGCGTCCAGGACGGCGCGGGCGACGGCGGCCAGGAGGCCCGCGGCCAGCGCCGCGGTGAGGTCGTGGCGGCCGTGGTCCTTCCACGCGACGACGGTCTCCCGGACGGCGCCGTCGTAGTCGGCGACCGCGGTCACCGGTGGGCACCCCGGGGCGGGGACGTCGTCCACCTGTGCGGCCGGTCCGGCGAGCAGGTCCGCGCACGAGGGGCACAGCGGGACGTCGAGCCGGCCGCAGCCGGCGCACGCCACCGGCAGGAGCGCGCCGAGCAGCGCCGTCCAGCCCTCGGCGAGCGTGCCCACCCGACCAGCGTGCCGCGCCGGCCCGCCGCCGCGCCCCGCGCCCTGTGGACACGGCCGCCCGCAGGGAACGGGCCGAGCGGTCAGCCGGCGAAGGCGGGGTCGCTGAGCGGCACGTCCGCCGGCACCGGCACCCACTGGGCGCCGGCGCGCTGCCAGAGCCGGCCGTCGGCGGAGCCGATGACGACCGCACGGGGGGTGGACCCGGCGGCCAGCGACACCACCGGCACGTCCTCCGGCAGCGGGACGAGGGGCTCCGTCGGGGCACCGAGGGGGTCGGCGAGGTACACCCGGTCGACGTCCTCCCCGGCGCGGCGGCCGAGCACGGCGGCGGACGCCTCCCCGGTCCAGGCCACCTCGCTCACCGCGACCAGGGTGGGGTCCAGGGACGCTCCGGACGCCCGGGTCAGGCTCAGCGGGCGCCCGTCCCCGGTGCGCTCGACGGAGGCCAGCTCGACCCGGTGCGCGCCGCTCGGGTCGACCGTGGCGAGGAGGACCCGGGCGCCGTCCCGGGCGACGCGCAGGGAGGAGACCCGCCGCCCGCTGAGCCACGGGGCGCTGACCTCGACGACCTCCCCGCCGGGCCGGGCCACCGGCAGCAGCCCGGTGGACACCCGCGGGGTCGTCCACACCCAGCCGTGCGGGTCGATGGACGGCGCGAGCAGGTCCGTCCCGGTCAGCAGCTCCTCGGGCTCGGCGGTGCCGGGCACCAGGTACAGCAGCCGGGTGCGGTCGGCGTCCAGGGCGGCGTAGGCGGCGGTGGACCGGGCCGGGTCGGTGAGGGTGAGGCCCTCGGTCACCGGCAGGTCCTCGACCGGGCGGACGGTGCCGCCGCGCACCTCGACCAGCCCGTCGGGGGAGGCGGCGACCGCGACGGACTCGGCGCCGGGGTCGCGGACCAGGGCCGGCAGCGAGTCCGGCAGCACGAACTCGCCACCCTCGACGGTGACCCGGACGGTGGCCACCGCGGGCACCGGCCGCAGCGTCGCCTGGAGCTGGGCCTGCATGAGCGCCCGCTCCTGGGCGCCGGCGTCCAGGGCGGCCCGGGTGAGGTCCACCCGGGCCTCGCCGCCGACCACCGGCACGGCGGGCGGGCGGGTCAGCGCCGTCCCGGGGGGGAAGCCGGTGCTGACGGCGGGGGCCAGCCACGGGGAGGGGCCGCGCAGCAGCTCGGTGACGATCGACGTGGCGATCGCCCGCCGCTCCGCGAACCACCGGGTCTCCGGGACGAGGTAGCCGCCGGTGGCGTCCACCCAGTACAGCTGGTGCGGCGTGAACGCCAGGTCGAACCCGGCCTCGTCGACGACCAGGCCGTCGGGCAGGTCGGCGATCCGCCACTGCCCGGACGTCTGCTCGAGCCGGTAACCGACCTCGTCCCGGGTGCCGGGGGCGGCGACGGTCAGCCGCCCGTTGGCGTCGACCCGGGCGGCGACCTCGTAGGACACGGTCGCGGTCACCGGCTCGTCGGGTGCGGGCCGGGCGTCCTCGGCCAGCACGGCGCCGCCCTGCTCCAGGGTGGCCTGCGCGCTGCCGTCGACCATGACGGTGATCCCAGCGCCCGGCCGCCAGCTGCGCGCAGCCTGCGGCACCAGGTAGGCCCGGGCGAACGCGTGGTCGTCCTCCACCCCGGACGCCGCGAGCAGGAAGCCGCGGATGACGTCCAGCGGGGCCGCGCCGTCCGGTGGGGAGACCGGCTGGAACCGCAGGCCACGCTCGGGGGGCGGCACGGGGGCGCCGGTGCTCACCGGCCCGCTCGTCGGGATGGCGGCGCAGCCGGCGAGGGCCAGTCCCCCGACCAGTCCGCCGACGAGCACCCGGACCAGCGTCCCGACCCGCGCCCCGAGCGGGCGCCGCGGTCTAGGCACGTGTGCCTCCCGGGGCGGGCGCGGGGTCGCCGGCCCGGGGACCGGGGGACGACTCCGGCCCGGACCGGGCCCGCTCCGGCCACCTGCCCAGCGGCAGCGGCGAGTCCGGGCCGAGCGGGCTGCCGGCCCGGCGCGGGAGGGTGAGCCGGAACACGGCGCCCAGACCGGGCCGGCCGTCGACCTCGAGCCGGCCCCCGTGCAGGTTCGCGTCCTCGGCGGAGATCGCCAGCCCCAGCCCGGTGCCGCCGGTGGTCCGCGCCCGCGCCGGGTCCCCGCGCCAGAACCGGTCGAAGACCCGCTGGACGTCCTCGGGGCGCAGCCCGACGCCGTGGTCGCGGACGGCGACGGCGACCGCGTCGGCGTCCGCGGCGAGGGTCACCTCGACCGGCCGGCCCTCCCCGTGCTCGACGGCGTTGAGCACGAGGTTGCGCACGATCCGCTCCACCCGGCGGGAGTCGACCTCGGCCATGCACGGGGTCGGCGGGACGCTGACCTGCAGCCGGCTGCCCCGGCGCTCGGCGAGCGGCGCGGCGAGCTCGACCACCCGGTCGACGATGCCGCGGACGTCGAGGGCCTCGACGTCCAGGGCGGCCGCCCCGGCGTCGAACCGGCTGATCTCGAGCAGGTCGGCGAGCAGCGCCTCGAACCGGTCGATCTGGGTGGCGAGCAGCTCGGCGGACCGGGCCACCGCGGGGTCGAACTCCCCGCGGGCCTCGTGCAGCACCTCCCCGGCCATCCGGATCGTCGTCAGCGGGGTGCGCAGCTCGTGGGAGACGTCGGAGACGAAGCGCCGCTGCAACCGGCTCAGCTCCTCCATCGCCTCGATCTGCTGGCCGAGACTGGCGGCCATCTCGTTGAAGGAGTGGGCGAGCCGGGCCAGGTCGTCCTCCCCGCGCTCGGGCATCCGCTCGTGCAGCTGGCCGGCGGCGAGCCGCTCGGCGACCGCGGCGGCCTGCCGCACAGGGGCGACGACTTGCCGGGTGACGACGTACGCGACGCCGCCGACGAGCAGGACCAGCGCCACCCCGCCGAGGACGAGGACGTTCTGGACGGCGTCCAGGGTGGCCTGCTCGGTGGACAGGTCGAAGACGAAGTACAGCTCGTAGGCGCCCGCGCGGGGCACCTCGACGAGCTCGCCGACGGCGATCGCGGGGCGCACCTCGCCACCGATCTGCGGGACGCCGATCGACTGCCAGCGCTGCGGTCCGCCCTCCCGGACGGCGGCCCGGAGCTCCTCGGGCACCACCGACGGGACGACGCCGGCGGAGAACACGTTGCCGATGGCGGCCGGGCTGTCGTTGCCCGGCGGCCGCAGCAGCAGCACGTCACGCTCCCGGCCGGGGGTGGACACGTCCTCGAGCTCGGCGCGCAGGTCCTCGGCGACGAGCCGCAGGTCGCGCGCCGGGTCGGCGTTGTCGAGGGACTGCTGGGCCCGGGCCATCCCGGCGCGGGCCTCCTCGAGCACCTGGTCGCGGCGGCTCTCGAACAGCCGCTCGCTGATCTGGTCGGCGAGGTAGACGCCGATCAGGCTGACGACGACGAGACCGAGCAGGACGGTCGTGCCGACCACCCGCAGCCGCAGCGACCGGCGCAGCGCGTGCCGGCCGCGCCGGCCGGCTGCCAGCAGCCACCGGGGCAGCCCGCGCAGCCGGCGCAGCAGGGCGCTCATCCTCAGGCGGGCCCGGCCTTGTAGCCGACACCGCGCACGGTGACGACGATCTCGGGGTTCTCCGGGTCCTTCTCGATCTTCGAGCGCAGCCGCTGCACGTGGACGTTGACCAGCCGGGTGTCCGCGGAGTGCCGGTAGCCCCACACCTGCTCGAGCAGCACCTCCCGGGTGAACACCTGCCACGGCTTGCGGGCCAGGGCGAGCAGCAGGTCGAACTCCAGCGGGGTCAACGAGATCGGCTGGCCGTCGCGCTTCACCGAGTGCCCGGCGACGTCGATGGTGAGGTCGCCGAGCTGCAGCACCTCCGGCAGCGGCTGGTCGGTGCGGCGCAGCCGGGCCCGGACCCGGGCGACGAGCTCCTTGGGCTTGAACGGCTTGGGCACGTAGTCGTCGGCGCCGGACTCCAGGCCGAGGACGACGTCGACCGTGTCGCTCTTGGCGGTGAGCATGACGATGGGGACCCCGGACTCGGCCCGGATCAGCCGGCACACCTCGATCCCGTCCTTGCCGGGCAGCATGAGGTCGAGCAGGACGAGGTCGGGGCGGTGCCGGTGGAACGCCTCCAGGGCGTCGTCCCCGTTGTCGCACAGCACCGCCTCGAAGCCCTCGCCCTTGAGCACGATGCCGACCATCTCGGCGAGCGCGGTGTCGTCGTCGACGACGAGCACCCGGCCCTTCACGGCGTCACCTGCCTGCACATGGCCCCATCGTCGCACCTGCCAGCTGCCCGGTGGCCGAGGCGGCCCGTGGCAGGATGGCGAGCCGTCGGCCGACCGCCGGCCGGCGCGAGGAGGGGGTGGACCAGTGAGCGGCCCGACGCAGGGCTGGGCGAGCCCCGACGGGGACGCCGCCGGCACCGGCGGCCCTCCGCAGCCCGGCCCGGCCCAGCCCCAGCCCGGCCCGGCCCAGCCCCAGCCCGGCTGGGGCCCGCCGCCGGCCGGGCCCGGGTACCCGCAGGTGCCGGTCGCGCCCCGGCCCGGCGTGGTCCCGCTGCGTCCGCTGCGGCTCGGGGAGATCTACGACGGCGCCTTCCAGGCGGTGCGCTCCAACCCGGCCGCGATGGTGGGTGCGGCCGCCGTCGTCGTCACCGTGATGACCGCCGTCCAGCTGGTCCTGCAGGCCTGGATGGGCGGGAGCCTCGGCCGGTTCCTCAGCGCGGTGGAGGAGGACCCCCAGGCCGTCCCGGACACCGGGCTCATCGCCGACACGCTGAGCACGACCGGGCTGGCGGCGGTGGCCAGCCAGGCCGTCTCGGTGCTCGCACTGTCGGTGCTCACCGCGATCGCCACCGTCGTCGTCGGCAGTGCCGTCCTCGGCCGGCGCACCGGCGGCAGCGAGCTGTGGCAACGGGTCCGCGGGCGGCTGCTGCCGCTCATCGGGCTGACCCTGCTCGTCGGCCTGGTCACCGGCGGCGTCGTGCTGGCCGTGCTCGTCCCCGGGCTGGTCGTCGTCCTGGTCGAGCCGGTCGTCGGGACGGTGCTGCTGCTCGTCGGCCTGCTGGCCGCGCTGGTCCTGGGGCTCTGGATCGACACCCGGCTGGCGCTGGCCGGCCCGGCGCTGGTGCTGGAGGAGCAGCGGGTGCTCGCCTCGCTGCGCCGGTCCTGGCGGCTAAGCTCCCGCGGGCTGCTGCGGCTCGTGGGCATCCGGGTGCTGACCTACCTCATCGTGCTCGTCACCGTCGCCGTCGTCGCCGCCCCGTTCCAGCTGGTCGGTTCCCTGTTCGCGCCGGCGGGCGGTGACCTGGCCGCCGCGCTCTCGCCCACCCTGCCGCAACTGCTGCTCACCGGGCTCGGCTCGGCGGTCGCGGCGACGATCGTCTACCCGTTCGCCGCCGCCGTCACCGCGCTGCTCTACGTCGACCAGCGGATGCGGCTCGAGGGCCTGGACGTCGAGCTGGCCCGGGCGGCCGCCGAGGCCCCGTGACGCTCCTGGCGGCACCGTTGACCCCGGACGCCGGGCAGGCGCGCCGGTGGGCGCGCGACGAGCTGGCCCAGGAGGTCTACGCCGAGGCTGAGCCCGATCTGCTGTCCCGCGCGGTGTCGTGGCTGCTGGAGCAGCTGTCCCGGCTCGAGCTGCCGGACACCCCCGGGTCCCGGCTGTGGCTGGTGGTCCTGCTCGTCGCCGTGGCGGTCGGGGTCCTGGTCGCCCTGCGGCTGGCCGGTCCGGTCCGGCTGCGGCGGCGGCGACCGCCGGCGGGCGACGTGCTCGGCGGGACCACCCGCACCGCCGCGGAGCACCGGCGGGCCGCCGACGAGGCCGCCGCCGCCGGCCGCTGGGACGTCGCGGTGCAGGAGCGGTTCCGGGCGATCGCCCGCGCGCTGGACGAGCGGGCCCTGGTCACCCTCGGCCCGGGCCGCACCGCCGACGAGGTGGCCCGGGAGGCGGCCGTCGTCCTGCCGGCGCACGCCGATGAGCTCCGCGAGGCGGCGCGGGTCTTCGACGACGTCCGCTACGGCGGCCGGCCGGCAGGCCCGACCCAGGACGAGCGGCTGCGGCGGCTCGACACCGACCTCGCCGCCACCCGGCCCCTCCAGGACGTCGGACCGGTCCCTGCCGTCGGCGCCGCGACCGCGGGGCGGCGGTGAGCGCACCGGCCGCCGTCCTCGGCGACGGCACCACCGCGCGCAGCCGCGCGGCCGCGCGGTGGCGGCGCGCCCGGCCCGCCGTCCTCGTCCTCGCCCTGCTCGCCGTGGTCACCGTCGCGGGCGTGCTGGCCCTGCCGCGCACCAGCGGTGGCGCCCTGGACCCCGGCTCCGCCGTCCCGCAGGGGGCCCGGGCGGTCGCCCAGGTGCTCGGTGACCAGGGCGTCGAGGTGGTCCGGGTGGACAGCGTCGCCGACGCCGTCGCGGCGGCAGCCGGCAGTCCAGGCACGGCCGCCGCGGGCGGACAGGGGGCCGGCGCGACGATCGTCGTCGTCGACCCGCAGGTGCTGCCGCCGGACCGGTTGGAGGCGCTCGCCGCCACCGCCGCCGACCTCGTCGTCGTCGAGCCGGACGGTCCCGTCCTGGACGTGCTGGCCCCGGGGGTGCGCCCGGCCGGGGTCGTCGAGGCACGGACCCGGCCCGCCGACTGCGCCGCCCCCGCCGCGGTGGCCGCCGGGCAGGCGCTGGCCGGTGGACGGCTGCTGCGGGCCGCCGGCGCGGACGCCGACGTGTGCTTCCCGGACGCCGAGGACCCCGCGGCCGGGTCCTACCTGCGGCTGGCCGGTGACGGGCGCACCGTGCACCTGCTCGGCCAGGGCGGGGTGCTGGCCAACGAGCACCTGGCCGCCGACGGCAACGCCGCCCTGGCCCTGCACGTGCTCGGCGGCCACGACCGGCTGGTGTGGCTGATGGCCAGCCCGCTGGACACCGGGGCCGACGAGGACGTCACCGCCGTCGACCTGCTGCCCGGCTGGGTCGGCCCGGTCACCGGCTGGCTGGCGGTCACCGCCGCGCTGGCCATGCTGTGGCGGGGCCGGCGCCTGGGCCGGCTGGTGCCCGAGCCGCTGCCGGTCGTCGTCCGGTCGGCCGAGACCGCCGAGGGCCGGGCGTCGCTGTACCGGGCGGCGGGGGCGCGGGACCGGGCGGCCGCCGTGCTGCGCGCGGCGACGCTGCGCCGGGTCGCCGACCGGCTCGGCCTGCCCGTCGGGGCGGCCACCGACGCCACCGACGCGCTCGTCGCCGCCGTCGCCCGGGCGAGCGGGCGGCCCGAGGGCGAGGTGGCCGCACTGCTGACCGGTCCGCCGCCCGCCGACGACCGGGCGCTGGCCGCGCTCGCCGACGACCTCGACGCACTGTCCGCCGACGTGACTGCCCGACCGACACGAGAGGGACCTCCCCGGTGACCGACACGCCATCCCCACATCCGACCGGCCCAGGCCCGACTGGCCCAGACCCGCGCCAGGCCCTGCTCGACGTCCGGACCGAGGTGGCCAAGGCCGTCGTCGGCCAGGACGCCGTCGTCACCGGCCTCGTCATCGCCCTGCTGTGCCGCGGGCACGTGCTGCTCGAGGGCGTGCCCGGGGTCGCCAAGACATTGCTCGTGCGCGCCCTGTCCGCGGCGCTGGACCTGGACTCCAAGCGGATCCAGTTCACCGCCGACCTCATGCCCGGCGACGTCACCGGCTCGCTGGTCTACGACCCCCGCTCGGCGGAGTTCTCCTTCCGCGAGGGGCCGGTGTTCACCAACCTGCTGCTCGCCGACGAGATCAACCGGACGCCGCCGAAGACCCAGGCGTCGCTGCTCGAGGCGATGGAGGAGCGCCAGGTCAGCGTGGACGGCCGGCCGCACCGGCTGCCCGAGCCGTTCCTCGTCGCGGCCACCCAGAACCCGGTCGAGTACGAGGGGACGTACCCGCTGCCGGAGGCCCAGCTCGACCGGTTCCTGCTCAAGGTGACGATGCCGCTGCCGGCGCGCGGCGACGAGGTGGAGGTGCTCGCCCGGCACGCCGCCGGCTTCGACCCCCGGGACCTGGCCGCCGCCGGGGTCCGCACGGTCGCCGGTCCCGAGCAGCTCGCCGCGGCGAGCGCCGCCGTGCGCCGGGTGGACGTCGGGCGCGAGGTGCTCGGCTACGTCGTCGACGTCGCCCGCGCCACCCGCACCTCGCCGTCGCTGCGGCTCGGCGCCTCCCCGCGCGCGTCCACCGCGCTGCTGGCCACGAGCCGGGCCTGGGCGTGGCTGTCCGGGCGGGACTACGTCACCCCGGACGACGTCAAGGCGCTCGCCCGCCCGACCCTGCGCCACCGGGTGCAGCTGCACCCCGAGGCCGAGCTGGAAGGGGTCACCGTGGACGCCGTCCTGGACAGCGTCCTGGACTCCGTCGCGGTCCCCCGGTAGCGCGGTGGCGATCAGCGGCCGGGCGGTGCTGCTGGCGGTCCTCGGGCTGCCGGTGGTGGCGCTGCTGCCCGGCTGGTCCGGGGTGCTGGTGTGGGCCGGGGTCGTCGTGGCTCTCGTCGCCCTCGACGTGACCCTGGCCGCCTCCCCGCGGCAGGTGGAGGTGCGCCGGGAGGTGCCGGGCCGGGTCCGGCTCGGGGAGTCCGTGGAGTCGGTGCTCACCCTGGCGAACCGGTCCGGACGTCGGCTGCGCGCCCTGGTCCGGGACGCCTGGCAGCCGTCCGCGGGGGCGAACGGGGACCGGGCCGAGGTCGACGTGCCCGCCGGGGAGCGGCGTCGGCTGCACACCGTGCTGCGCCCCACCCGCCGCGGCGACCGGCTCGCCGACGCGGTGACGCTGCGGTCCTGGGGGCCGCTCGGGCTCGGGGCGCGGCAGGCGTCGCTGCCGGTGCCGGGCCGGCTGCGGGTGCTGCCGGAGTTCCGCTCCCGGCGCCACCTGCCGTCCCGGCTGGCCCGGCTGCGCGAGCTCGACGGCCGGGCCAGCGTCCGGGTCCGCGGGCAGGGCACCGAGTTCGACTCGCTGCGGGACTACGTCGTCGGCGACGACGTCCGCTCGATCGACTGGCGGGCCACCGCCCGCCGCCAGCAGGTCGTCGTCCGCACCTGGCGGCCGGAGCGGGACCGGCGGGTGCTCGTCGTCCTGGACACCTCACGGACGTCGGCGGCCCGGGTCGGGGACGCGCCGCGCCTGGACGCGGCGATGGACGCCGCGCTGCTGCTGTCCGCGCTGGCCTCGCGGGCCGGGGACCGGGTCGACCTCGTCGCGGTCGACCGGCGGGTGCGGGCGTCGGTCGAGGGGGTGCGCGGGTCCGGGCTGCTCGGCGCCCTCGTGGACGCGATGGCCCCGCTGGAGCCCGAGCTCGTCGAGGCCGACTGGCCGGTCGTCGTCGGGGAGGTGCGCCGCCGGCTCACCCAGCACGCGCTCGTCGTCCTGCTCACCCCGCTGGAGGCGGCCGCCGTCGAGGAGGGGCTGCTGCCGGTCGTGCACCACCTGACCAGCCGGCACACCGTGCTGCTGGGCTCCGTCTCCGACCCGGTCCTGGCGGAGATGGCCGGCCGGCGCGGCGACCCGGACGCCGTGTACGACGCCGCGGCCGCCGAGCGCACCGCACTGGACCGGGTCGCGGTCACCGGGGCGCTGCAGCGGGCCGGGGTCGAGGTCGTCGAGGGCACTCCCGACGAGCTGCCGCCGCGGCTCGCCGACGCCTACCTGGCCCTCAAGGCCGCCGGCCGCCTCTGACCCTCCCCCACCCCCACCCCTGCCCTCCCCCTTTCGTGATCATGCAATCCCGCCACCCTCAGGCACTCCCCTGCCCTCCCTCTTTCGTGATCATGCAATCCCGCCACCTCCAGGCACTCCCCTGCCCCGCCCCCGCCCTGCCCTGCCCCCACCCCCTCGCAGAATGCTGGGTTGTTGGCGCGACACGCCGGCAAAGCTGTGCCGAACGCAGCATTCTGTAGTGGACGCCCCTGACCCGACGCGGGCTGCCGGAGCTAAGTTGTCCACAGGCCTGGACGCGAGGGGTACCTCGTCCCGGTTGAGGTCGTTATCGTGCGGCCTCATGAAACCCCCCAGGGGGGCCGTCGGGCTGCTGGCCGCGCTGGTGCTCGTCGCGTGCTCGAGTGGAGCGGCGGACGAACCCGAACCGACGACGTCCGCACCTGCATCGACGTCGAAGGCGCCGACGCCCACTGCGACCGAGTCGACGCCGGCGCCGCCGGAGATGCCACCGGAGGCGCGAGAGGGGACGCCGGAAGGTGCTGAAGCTTTCGCACGGTACTGGTTCGACGCCGTCGAGCATGCTTACCGCACGGGTGATCCTTCCATCCTGAGGCAGCTCGCTGAGCCCGACTGCGTCACCTGCACCAGCCTCATCGAGGAGGTCGAGAGAGAGGCAGCGAACGGCCGGTCCTTTGAGGGCATCGACGTGGAAGTGCTCACCTCAGTCGCCGGCCCGCCGGATGAGCGCGGCGTGGTGGTGTCGATGACGCTGCGCGAGGCGGACTCCCGTGTGATCGCCTCGGACGGCTCCGTGATCCGTGAGGTACCGGGAACGGAGGCCACTGCCGTGGACGTCTACGTGTCCCGCGGCGAAGAGTGGAAAATCTTCGGCGTTGGGCTGGCGTCATGACCGCCCTAGCCGCCATCAGCCTCGTGGTCGCCCTGGCCACATCTACCACCACACCACCATCAGGCGCTTCTGACAGGGGTGGGCAGATCGTGGGTGAGACGGATGGCTCTGGTCTCACCTTTCACGGCTGGGAGGAGCGGGCACCCTGGCGAGGCGAAGGGAACGGGCAGCCAGCAGGCTCAACGTCCGGACCCCTCTACGAGTACACACACGTTCCTGCATGCTCCGGCAACACTCCCAACACCGAGGGCGCCGACGCGGGATGCGTCGACGCAGACAATGCCTGCCCCGCTGACGCAGTCCTGTACTGGCTCTTCCGCCGCGCAACCAGTAGTGGCGTCTGGACCAACAGCGGTAGCCGGTGCCTGGCGCCCAGCGAGGTGTTGACCGCGAGCCCCGTCATCCCCGGTTTCACGCTAGCTGATTTTCAGCGTCTGCCGTTGCCGGCGGGTACGCCGAACGTGGAGCCGGACAACGGTTACACGATGGTGGGGATCCCGACGAACGTGTACGCCACTGCTGAGCCGGTCACCCTTGACACCGAGCTGCTCGGGTTCCCGGTGCGGGTGCGGGCCACGCCGTCCCGGTACGCGTGGGACTTCGGTGACGGCACCGGTCACGGTCCCACCAGCGAGCCGGGTTCCCCGTACCCGGCGTTGACGATCACCCACACCTACGAGCGGGCCGACCGCTACTCGATCACGCTGACCACGTACTACACCGGGGAGTACTCGGTGGCCGGTGGGCCGTGGCTGCCGATCGCCGGAGAGGCTCAGGTCACCTCCGCGCCGGTGGACGTCGAGGCCCTCGCCGGCCGCAACCTTCTGGTCGCCGACCCCCAGGACTGACCGCCGCGTCCCCGAGGCCACGGCCGATTCGCAGGATCACGTGTACTAGCGGGCCAGGTGAACGGGGTGGTGGGATTGCATGATCACGGCTGGGAGACAGGGGGGTGGCGGGATTGCATGATCACGAAGAGGGGGTGAAGAGGGGGTTGAAGAGGGGTTTCGAGTGGTCAGGGGAGGGACGGGTCAGCCGTCAGCCTGCGGTCGGCGTGACGTCCCCGGCGTGCTCCCGGCGCACGTCGCCGGTCTCCCCCGCCGCGACCGCGCGCCGCCCGAGCACACCCGCGTAGGCGAGGAACGCCCCGAGCGCGAGCGCGCCGACCGCGATCCGCGCCCACGTCGGCAGCGGGCTCGGCGTCACGAAGGCCTCGACCAGCCCGCTCACGGCAAGGACCGGGACCAGTCCGACCGCCACGGTGAACAGGGCCCGGCCCTCGGCGGCCAGGGACGCCGCACGGCTGAGCGGGCCGGGCGCGACCCACGACCAGAACAGCCTCAGCCCCGCCGCCGAGGCGACGAACACGGCGGTGAGCTCGAGCAGTCCGTGCGGGAGGATCAGCCCGAAGAACACGTCCGCGCGGTCGTGCGCCGCCATCAGCCCACCGACGGTCCCGACGTTGAGCGCGTTGAGGGCCAGCACCCACACCACCCACACGCCGGTGACCCCGAAGGCGATGACCTGCGCGGCGACCCACGCGTTGTTCGTCCACACCTGGGCCGCGAACGAGGTCGCCGGCTGCTCGGAGTAGTAGCTCTCGAAGTCGCTCTCCACGAGCTGGCGGATCTCGGCGTCGCTGCCCATGGTCGCCTGGACCGCCGGGTCACCCGCCACCCACGCCCCCGCCGCGACGGACACGAGCAGGAAGGCTGCGGTCACCGCCGCCGTCCACCACCGGATCCGCCACAGTGCCGCGGGGAACGACACGGTCGCGAACCGGACGACGTCCCGCCACACCGGCTCGCGGGCGCCGGTGAGCCGGGAGCGGGCCCGCGCGACCAGACTGCTGAGCCGGCCGACGAGCGCCGGGTCGGGGGCCTGGGAGCGCACCGCGGACAGGTGGGTGGCCGCCCGCTGGTACAGCAGCACGAGCCGGTCGGCGTCCGCGCCGGACAGCGACCGCCGGGAGACCAGACGCTCGAGCTCGTCCCACTCGTCGCGGTGCACCGAGACGAAGGCGTCCAGGTCCATGACCGCACGCTAGCTGTTGCCACGCCCGGCGCGGCCGGCCGGCCGGGTCCCGCCGTCTACAGTGCCGGGGTGGCGATCCCGTCGACCGAGCTGGTGACCGGCGAGGCGGTGCTGCTCGACCTGCGGCCCGCCTCGTTCGCCACCCGGGGGCTCGCCTGGCTGATCGACGCCGTCGTCCAGCTCGTCGTCGCGGTCGCCCTGTTCTGGCTGGTCGGACTCGCCCTGTCCGGCGCCGACCCCGCGGCCGACACGGCCGCCGGCATCGCGGTCCTCGTCACCGTGCTCGTCGGGCTGCCGCTGACCTGGGAGACGCTGAGCCGCGGCCGCTCGCTGGGCAAGCTCGCGATGGGCCTGCGGGTGGTGCGGGACGACGGCGGTCCGGTCCGGGTCCGGCACGCCCTGATCCGCGCGCTGGTCGGGGTCGGCGAGCTGTGGCTGACCCTGGGCAGCCCGGCGGTCATCAGCTCCCTGGTCCACCCGCGGGGCAAGCGGATCGGCGACCTCGTCGCCGGCACGTACGTCGTCCGCGAGCGCACGGCCTCGGACGCCGCCCGCCCGGTGCACATGCCGCCGGAGCTGGCCGCGTGGGCGCAAGGCGCTGACATCGCCCGGCTGCCGGGCCATCTCGCCCTGTCGGCCCGCCAGCTGCTGGCGCGCACCGACCGGCTGCACCCGGCGTCCCGCCAGCGGCTCGGGGAGTCGCTGGCCGCCGAGTTCGCCCGGCACGTCTCGCCCCCGCCCCCGGCCGGCACGCACCCGGAGCGGTTCATCGCCGCCGTGCTCGCCGAGCGCCGGGAGCGCGAGCTGCGCCGGATGCAGGCCGACCGGCGACGCCGCGACGAGCGAGCCGTCCGGCTGCACCGCCTCCCGTTCGGCCTCGACGACCCCACGCCCCACGAGGCCGCCCCACCCCCACGCAGAATGCTGGGTTGGAGGCGTAACACGCCGCGAGATCTGTGAAAACTACAGCATTTTGCGCAGGGTGGGGCGAGGGCGGGTGGGGCGAGGGCGGGGCGGGTGCAGGCCAGCGAGGGCTCAGGGCAGGAACGACGGCGGTGAGTCCAGGTCCTCGAGCTCGACCTCCCAGACCTCGTGCGGGTCCCCGCCGCGCACCGCGTACAGGACGACGTCGCCGGCGACGTGCAGGGTGGTCCGCACTCCGGTGTCGAGGTCGTCGAGCGTGACCTCCTCGACGAGCAGACCCTCGTGCACGCTCGCCCCGGTGCGCGCCACCCGTAGCCGGGCGGGCAGACCGGCGAGCGCCGTCCCGGTGAACCGCACCGCGGCGACGGCGATCTCGGCCGGGACCGACCCGGGCGGGCCGAGCCGGCGGGCGAGGGCGACCAGGGCACCGGGGGACTCGACGTCGACGGCGTCCGCGAGCGCGGTGCGCTCCCGCCCCGGGTCGGACGTCGTGACCCAGCCGAGCACCGGCGTCCCGTCGTCCAGGACGGTGCGTCCGCCGCGGACCCGGGCGGCCGGCCCGGTCACCTCGACGCGGGCGGGCCGGAACCCGTTGTCGCACGCCAGGTCCAGGACGCCCGAGGCGTACCGCCACCCGGCCGGTCCGGGAGCGCAGGTGAACTCCTCGGCCCGGCCCGCGACGAGGTAGCGACCGCGCGGCACCGGGTCAGTACCGGTAGCGCTCCGGCTTGTAGGGCCCGGCGACGTCGACGCCGATGTACTCGGCCTGCTCCTTGGTCAGCTCGGTGAGCCGGACGCCGAGGGCGTCCAGGTGCAGCCGGGCGACCTTCTCGTCGAGGTGCTTGGGCAGCACGTGGACCCCGAGCGGGTAGGCCTCGGGCCGGGTGAACAGCTCGACCTGGGCGATCACCTGGTTGGAGAACGAGGAGCTCATGACGAACGACGGGTGCCCGGTGGCGTTGCCGAGGTTGAGCAGCCGCCCCTCGGACAGCACGATCACCGACCGGCCGGACTCGAACGTCCACTCGTGCACCTGCGGCTTGATCTCCGTCTTTCGGACGCCGGGAAGGCGCGCCAGCCCGGCCATGTCGATCTCGTTGTCGAAGTGACCGATGTTGCCGACGATCGCCTTGTCCTTCATCGCCGTCATGTGCTCGGCGGTGATGACGTCCCGGTTGCCGGTGGCGGTGACGAAGATGTCGGCGGTGGCCACGACGTCCTCGAGCCGGACCACCTGGTAGCCGTCCATCGCCGCCTGCAGGGCACAGATCGGGTCGATCTCGGTGACGACGACCCGGGCGCCCTGCCCGCGCAGGGACTCGGCGCAGCCCTTGCCGACGTCGCCGTAACCGGCGACGACGGCGACCTTGCCGCCGATGAGGACGTCGGTGGCCCGGTTGATCCCGTCGACGAGGGAGTGCCGGACGCCGTAGCGGTTGTCGAACTTGCTCTTCGTCACCGAGTCGTTGACGTTGATCGCCGGGAAGAGCAGCTCGCCGCGGTCGGCGAGCTCATAGAGCCGGTGCACGCCGGTCGTCGTCTCCTCGGTGACCCCGTGGACGCCGGCGGCGAGCGCCGTCCAGCGACCGGAGTCCTCGGCGAGGCTGCGGCGCAACCGGTCGAGGATGACGCGGTACTCCTCGGAGTCGGCGTCGTCGGCCGCGGGCACCGCCCCGGCTCGTTCGAACTGCACGCCCTTGTGCACGAGCAGGGTCGCGTCCCCGCCGTCGTCGAGGATCATGTTCGGGCCCTCACCGGGCCAGGTGAGGATCTGCTCGGTGCACCACCAGTACTCCTCGAGCGTCTCCCCCTTCCACGCGAACACCGGGACGCCGCGGGGGTCCTCCGGGGTGCCGTCGGGGCCGACGACGACGGCGGCGGCCGCCTCGTCCTGGGTGGAGAAGATGTTGCACGACGCCCAGCGCACCTGCGCGCCGAGCGCGGTGAGGGTCTCGATCAGGACGGCGGTCTGCACGGTCATGTGCAGGGACCCGGCGATCCGCGCGCCGCGCAGCGGGCGGCTGTCGCCGAGCTCCTCGCGCAGCGCCATGAGCCCGGGCATCTCGTGCTCGGCGAGGCGGATCTGGTGGCGGCCGGCGTCGGCCAGGCCGAGGTCACGGACCTTGTAGTCCATCGGGGTCCCTCCGGGACGCGGGTGGCGGTGCTCGCCGTGGTCCGGGCCAGTCTACGGACCGACCGGCGCGGCGGCCGCCGACGTCAGCCGGTGAAGGTCGTGCTGGTGACGGCCGCACCGCTCGGGCGGTGGTCCGAGCGCTCGAAGAACGTCCCACCGCGGACGACGCCCGCGGTGCGCACGCCGTCGCCGTCGCCGTCCGCCGGCAGCGGGACGTCACCGACCCGGCCCAGTCCGTAGGAGAAGACGGTGACCGGACGCAGGACGGACATCGCGAGGTGCCAGCGGGTGCCGCGCACCACGCCGGGACGGTCCACGCCGTCCCCGAGCCAGGCACCGGCGACCGGGACGTCGTCCGCGCGCCCGAAGGAGAAGCTGCGCTGGGCGACCCCGCCGCTCGGGGTGACCCGCAGGTGCCAGCGACCGTCCCGGACGACGGCGACGCCGTCCCGTGCCGCCCCCGCCCACCGGCCGACGAGGGGGACGTCCCCGGCCCGGCCGAACCCGAAGGACGTCTCGGTCGCCCGTGCGCCGGTACCGCTGCGCAGGTGCCAGCGGCCGGCGCGGAACACCCCGACCTCGTCACGGCCGTCGCGGTCCCAGTCCCCGACGACGGGCACGTCACCGGCGCGGCCGAACCGGAACCGGGAGACCGTCCCGTCCCCTGCGCGCAGCGTGAAGGCGCCGTCGTCGAACCAGCCGGGGAGAGTGCGTCCCCGCCCGTCCCAGTCCCCCGCCAGCGGGACCGCCGTCCCGGTGCCGAGCGGGCCGGTGCCGGCCGGGGCGGCGTCGACGGTCCCGTACTGCCCGCTCCCCCAGCGGCCGTAGGCCTGGGCCGCCGTGGCGCGGGGGCGCAGCCCGGTGCAGCCGGCCTCGGTCAGACCGGGGTCGGGGCGCAGCCCGGCGTCGGGGCCGAGGGTGACCCCTGCACCCCACAGGAAGTAGGTCGCCGGGGCCGCTGCGTAGGTGTGCCGCACGACGTTGCCGGCTCCGACGACGTCGTGCGCGGAGACGTACGTGGTGGCTCCGGGGGTGGTGACGAAGCTCTCGGCCACCGCGTCGAAGAGGTTGCCGGACAGGTCGTTGCCGCGGACGTCGCCGTGCAGCAGGACCGCCATCGCGCCGTGGGCGACGGTGTTGTGGGTGACGTCGACGTTCCAGGGCCCACGGGCACCGGGCTCGCCGCCGTCCCCCAGCTTGATCCCGGCCCCGCTGGGGTGGTCGAAGACGGTGTTGCGGGCGATGGTCCCCCCGCTGTCCGGCGTGCCCTGGTAGGACACGTAGACGTTGTGGTCCTTGCGGCCGTCGTGGGCGGTCGCCGCGCCGAACACGCAGTTCTCCTCGAACCGGAAGTCCTCGGGCGCCCCCGAGCCCAGGAACGTGTCGTCGGTGATGGTGACGTTGGAGTACGCCCCGGTGCGGCGGGCGCCGGTGAGCTCGCTGTCGCGCACCACCCAGCCCGTCCCGCCGGCCAGGTGCAGGGCCGGCTCGCCGGGGACGGTCGCCTCCACCCGCAACCCCTCCAGCCGCCAGTGGTCGGCGTCGTACAGCCGCAGCGACCCGGTGAGGATGGGGCGGCGGGCCGGGTCGAGCGCCCGGACGGTGACCGGCGCCGCGGCCGTGCCGCGCGGCCAGTCCGCCCGGGTCTTGAGGGTGCCGACGTCGTAGCGGCCGGGGGCCAGCAGGAGCGTGTCCCCGGCGCGCAGGTCGGCGATCGCGGCCGCGACGTCGTCCCCCGGCTGGACGGTGAGCGTCCGGGCGGACGCCGGCACGACGGCGTCCGCAGTCACCGCACCCGCCGCGGGCGCGGTGACACCGAGGGACAGCAGCGTCACCGCCCCGGAGGTCGCGGCGAGCGCGGACAGCCGGGCGGCAGGACGAGACAGCATGTGGGCGACCTCCACGGGGGCACGGTCGTGCCACCCGTCGGGGTCATCGACCCAGCGCGGGCCCGCCTTGAGCCGGTGTACCCGTGTCCTGCCCGCCGTCGCCGGGCGGCGTCGCCGGCTCCCGCAGGTCCGGCTCGAGGTAGATCACCCGCGCGATCGGGACGGCGGCCCGGACCCGCCGCTCGGCGGCGTCGATGGCCGCGGCGATCTCGTCGCCGGTACCCCGCGCCGAGACGGCGATCTTGGCGGCGACGAGGAGCTCCTCGGGCCCGAGGTGCAGGGTCTTCATGTGGATGACCGACTCCACGCCGTCACCGGGCAGGGCGGCCTCGATGGCCTGGAGGTGCTCGCTCGTTGCGCCCTCACCGATCAGCAGCGACTTCATCTCCACGGCCAGGACTGCGGCGATCAGCACCAGCAGGACGCCGATCATCGCCGTCCCGGCGGCGTCCCACCTGCCGTCGTGGGTGAGCAGGGTCAGGGACACGCCGAAGAGCGCGAAGACGAGACCGAGCAGGGCGCCGAAGTCCTCGAGCAGCACGACCGGCAGCTCGGGTGCCTTCGCCGTGCGCACGAACTCGACCCACGACCGCTGGCCGCGGACCCGGTTGGACTCGGCGATCGCGGTGCGGAACGAGAAGGTCTCCAGCCCGATCGCCACGACGAGCACCACCAGCGGGACCCACTGCCACGCCTCGATCGGCTCCGGCTCGGCCCACTTGTGCCACGCCTCGTACAGCGCGAACAGGCCGCCGACCGAGAACAGCACGATCGCGACGACGAACCCGTACACGTACCGTTCCCGGCCGTAGCCGAACGGGTGCTGGGGTGTGGCTGCCCGCGTGGCCCGCCGTCCGCCGACCAGCAGCAGGGCCTGGTTGCCGGAGTCGGCGACCGAGTGGATCGACTCGGCGAGCATCGACGACGAGCGCGTCAGCAGGAACGCGACGAACTTGGTGACCGCGATCCCGAGGTTGGCGAGCAGTGCCGCGACGATCGCCCTGGTACCGCCTTCGGTTGCCACGGGACGGAGGCTAGTGAAGGGTGCTCCAGCACGGGGGACCGACCCAGGCCGTCTCATACCGGCGCATGGGTTTGCGCTCTTGACCAGCGGGCGTGGCAACTCCCATAACTTTGCATAACTTTGGCGGAACTCGGCACAACTGCGACGGCATCTCGTCCGCAGAGCACTCACCGCGGCGTTCCACCGTCGCGCCGGGTCCAGCCAGTACGTCCGGCTCCACGACACGAACCCATCAGCAGGAGCACACGGTGCTCCTGCTCAGGACGACAGCTCCGTCACGTGCGGCGACTCCGCCGGGTCGAGCCCGAGCCCGAGCGCGAGGTAGGTGGCGGCGAAGTCGGTGCGGGCGCCGAGCGCCGCCAGCCGGCGCAGCGGATCCGGCTCCTCGACGACGACCTCGCTGACCTTGACCCCGGAGCGCTCGGCGAGCTCGACGACGGCGGCGGCCGCGGACGTCGGACCCTCCCGCAGCAGGACGAGCCGCAGCCGCGGCCCGGTCGGCTCGGGGTCCAGGAACGGGTCGGCGAACAGCTCCTCGGGGGTGGAGGCGAACGGTCCGCCGAAGGTCGCCACGACGTCCCCGGCGTCGTCGGGCAGGGTCCCGGCCACGGCCGGCACCCGCGCGGTCCGGGCCAGCACGGACGCCGCCCGGCGGGCGGCCACGCCGGTCGCCGGGCCGTCGCCGAGCAGCACCGGCACGCTGTCGGCGAGCTCGACCGCCAACGACTTCGCCGGGTTGACGAACGACTCGGTGGCCGGGGAGCCGAGCCGGGCCTCCTCGTCGAGGGTGTCGGCGACGAGACCGAGCGGTCCGGGACCGGCGTCGGTGAGCCCGAGCCTCGTCGTGGCGACGAGTACCGGGGTGAGCATCGCCCACAGCGAGGCCCGGGAGGTCGGCGCGGACGTCGCCTCGAGGCCGGGCTGGGGCACCGGCACGTGCACGCCGCGGACCTGGGCGGACACCTCGGCGAGCAGCGACCCGGCGGCGCCGACGGTGAGCACCCGGGCCCCGCGCCGTCCGGCCTCGGCGGCCAGCGCGACGGCCGGCTGCGCCTGCCCGGACAGGGACACCGCGATCACGAGGTCGAGGGGGCCGACCCAGCCGGGCAGCACCGTGCCCGAGCGGCAGACCACCGGCACGGGGCACCCGGGGCCGGCGAGCGCCTCGACGGCGTCCCCGACGGCGCGGGCACCGCCGCGGGCGGCGATGACGACAGTGCGCGGCCGGTCCTCCCCGAGCCGGTCCAGCGGCGCCTCGGCGGCCAGCGACAGGCCGTGGCGCACCTGGGCCCCGGCGCCGGCGACGGCCCGCAGCACCCCGGACGGGTCAGCGGCGGCCAGCGCCTCGGGGTCGTCGAGCAGCTGCTCGTCGAACGGTCTGGTCATCGCTAAAGGGTCCTCACCGGGGGCCGGGACGCCGGGCCTCGTCGACGAGCAGCACCGGGATGCCGTCGGTGACGGGGTACGCCAGGGCGCACTCGGCCGAGGTGCACACGAGCTCGGGGGCGCCGTCCGGGCCGGTGCCGTCGGCGAGCTCGGCCCGGCAGGCCGGGCAGCGCAGCACCTCGCGCACCCACGGCTCGACGGCCACCGGGCTGCTGGGGGCGCCGGGCTGCTCTGCGGGGGTCATCGGGTCTCCTCCCGGACGACGGCGAGCACGCTGTCGCGTACCCGCTCCATCGTCGCACCGTCGGCGGCCTCGACGTTGAGCCGCAGCAGCGGCTCGGTGTTGCTCGGCCGCAGGTTGAACCACCACCACGGCTGCGTGCCGGGCGCGGAGCTGACCGTCAGCCCGTCCAGCTCGTCCACCCCGGCGCCGTCCCGGGCGAACCTCTCGCGCACCCGGGCGGTGGCGGCAGCCACGTCGTCCACCCGGGAGTTGATCTCCCCGCTGGCCGTGTACGGCGCGTAGTCGGCGACCAGCGCGGACAGCGGCCCGTCCTGCTCGCCGAGGGCGGCGAGCACGTGCATCGCGGCGAGCATGCCGGTGTCGGCGCCCCAGAACGCGCGGAAGTAGTAGTGCGCCGAGTGCTCCCCGCCGAAGACCGCGCCGGTGCGGGCCATCTCGCCCTTGATGAACGAGTGCCCGACCCGGGTGCGCACCGGGGTGCCGCCGGCGGCCTCGACGACCTCGGGCACCACCCGGGAGGTGATGAGGTTGTGGATGACGACCGGGTGGCGGCCCGCGGCGCGCTCGCGGGCGATCTCCCGCAGCGCGACGAGGGCAGTGACCGCGCTCGGGCTGACCGGCTCGCCGCGCTCGTCGACGACGAAGCACCGGTCGGCGTCCCCGTCGAAGGCCAGGCCGAGGTCGGCGCCGTGCTCGCGGACGGCGGCCTGCAGGTCCCGCAGGTTCTCCGGCTCCAGCGGGTTGGCCTCGTGGTTCGGGAACGTCCCGTCCAGCTCGAAGTACAGCGGGACGACGTCCACCGGCAGGGCGGGCAGCCCGGCCGCGGTCTGCAGCACGGCGGGCACGGTGTGACCGGCCATCCCGTTGCCGGCGTCGACGACGACCCGCAGCGGCCGGACGCCGGACAGGTCGACCAGGGAGCGCAGGTGGACGGCGTAGTCGCGCAGGGTGTCCGTGTCGGTCAGCGTGCCGCGGCGGCCGGCGGCCGGGACGCCGTCGTCGAGGTAGCCCTGGGCCAACCGGCGGACGTCGGCGAGCCCGGAGTCCTGGCCGACGGCGCGGGCACCGGGCCGGCACAGCTTGATCCCGTTCCAGGCGGCGGGGTTGTGGCTGGCGGTGAACATGGCGCCGGCGGCGTCCAGGGCGCCGCTGGCGTGGTAGAGGCCGTCGGTGGAGCACAAGCCGATCCGGACGACGTCCGCGCCACGGTCGCGGGCGCCGTCGGCGAACGCCGCGACGAGCGCCGGGGAGGACGGGCGCATGTCGTGGCCGACGACGAGCCGGCCCCCGTCGGGGACCAGGACGTCGGCCGCGGCCGCGCCGACGGCGCGGGCGACGTCGGCGTCCAGCTGGTCGGGAACCAGACCACGGACGTCGTAGGCCTTGATGATCGTCGACAGGTCCACGCCGGGGACCCTACCGACGGGCGGGGACGGTTTTCGCTCAGATGCGCTGGCTCAGACGGCCTTGCGGGCCCGGTCGAGCACGGAGTCGACGCTGAGCGGCTCGCCGTCCAGGGAGGTCCACGACCGGTGCTCGCACCGGTGGCAGGAGGTGAAGCGCACCGGCGTGCCGTCGGTGAGCATCATCTTGAGGTGGGTGAGCCGGGTGCTGCCGCAGGCGGCGCACCCCACGGCCACGCGGTGCTCGCGCTGGGTGAGCGACCCCAGAGGGGCGGGCGGCTCGGTGGTGCGGCCGCGGCGGCGGCGCTGGGTGGGCAGGGACCGGACGGCGGCGCCGGGGTCCGGGGAGGTGGTGGACGGCTGCGACATCGACCGGCTCTCCGAGGTGGTACGGCCCCGGCTCTCACCGGGCTGGCCCCGACTGCTTCGGTCCGATCGGGTGAATCCTTGAGCGCGACACGCCGTGACAGTGGGTGAGGAATTTCACACTCTCAGTCAGTGCCCTCGGTCAGTGCCCGGTGTCGCGGAGCACCCGCAGGTGGCCGCGGCGGCCCACCTCGACGGCGGTCGCCGCCTCCGGAGCGGGGGCCGGCGGCCGCGCGGCCTCCCGGACGGCGTCCGCGAGCGCGACCAGGTCGTCGTGCGAGGGAGCCTCGTCGTAGACCTGCGGGGCGAGCCGGACGACCTCCCAGCCGCGGGGAGCGGTGAGCCGCTCGGCGTGCTCGGCGCACAGGTCGTAGGTGTGCGGCTCGGCGAACGTGGCGAGCGGCCCGAGGACGGCGGTGGAGTCGGAGTAGACGTACGTCAGCGTCGCCACCGCCGGTCGGGCGCAGGCGCTTCGGCTGCAACGTCGGACTGCCACGACCCGGCACGCTACCCGCCGCCTGGGCACGCACCTCACATTGGCGGGTCTCAAGTCATCGCGTGGCGGGGCCGATGGTGTGAAGATCGTCGCGACACGGTCAGTCGACGCCCCGACCAGCCGAGAGTGGGTGAGTTGTGCGCCCGTGGCCCCAGGGAGCTCTGCGCCAGGTACTCGCCACCTTCACCCTGTACCTCCTGGCCGCGCTGTCGGTGCTCGCCCTCCACGTCCCGGACCGGACCGGGGCGGCGATCTGGCCGGCGTCCGGGGTCGCCCTGGCGGCCCTGCTGCTCAGCCCGGGCCGCCGCTGGCCCGCCCTGCTGGCCACGGTCGCGGTGGCCGACACGCTCAGCCTGGCTGCTGTCGGCGTCCCCCTGGTGCATCTGGCGACGCGGGTGCTCACCGACGTGGCGCACCCGCTCGTCGCCGCGCTGCTGCTGCGCCAGCTGGGCAGTCACGGGGCGCGGCTGACCCCGCTGCGGCCGATGATGGTGTTCCTGCTCGCCGGGGTCGGGGCCGCCGCCGTCCTCGTCGGGCTGCCCAGCGCGGTGCTGTGGCAGCCGATGGCCGGCGTGGGGCTGACCGACGTGGGGCTGACCGACGTGGGACTGACCGACATGGTGCCGCGGCGGGTGCTGGCCTACGCCCTCGGCGTCCTGCTCGTGACCCCGGCGCTGCTCAGCCTGCGCTCGGTCCCGCCGCGGCGCGACCCGCTCGAGCTCGCCGGCTGGGTGGTCGCTCAGGTGCTGACGCTGCTCGTCGTGTTCGTCGCCGCACCGCGGGACTGGTCGCCGACGCTGCCGTACCTGCTGCTGCCCCTGTACACCTGGGGCGCGCTGCGGATGGGGATCCGCCGGACCGCCCTTGCCCTCGTCGCGGCGGCCGTCGTCGCGGACCTGTCGACGCTCGCCGACCTCGGCCCGTTCGCCGTGGCCGGCGCCGACCGGGAGACCAGCCGCACCCTGCTGCAGCTGTTCCTGCTGATCTGCGGCGGCACGACGATGGTCGCCTCCGCTCTGGCCGCCGAGCTCACCGACCGCCAGGGGGTCGAGACGGCCCTGCACCAGCAGGCCGGGACCGACGCCCTGACCGGGCTGCCGAACCGCTCCGAGCTCACCGGTCTGCTCACCTCCGTGCTCGACTCGGCCGGCACCGGCGGGACCGGGGTCGGCGTCGTCGTCTTCGACGTCGACGGCCTGCAGACGGTCAACGACCAGCACGGCTACCACGCCGGCGACCGGCTGCTCACCACGCTGGCCGACCGGCTGCGGGACGGCACCGGCCCGGGCAACGCCGTCGGGAGGATCGACGGCGACGAGTTCGTCGTCGTGGTCACCCAGGCCGGGCGGCGGCAGCTGCGGGAGGCGGTCGAGGAGATCCGCCGCCGGGTCGCCGAGCCGGTACCGCTCGGCGACGTCGTGCACACCCCGTCGGTGTCCGTCGGCGTGGCCCTCGCCGAGACCGAGACGACGGCCAGCGGGCTGCTGATCTCCGGCGAGCTGGCCCTGGCCGAGGCCCGCTCGCGCGGCCGCGGACTCGTCGTCCACTTCGACGACCGGCTGCGCGCCGCCTACGACGTGCGGCTGCGCACCGCGGCCGAGCTGCCGAACGCCCTCGCGGACGGCGAGGTGCGGGCGGTGTTCCAGCCGGAGGTCGAGCTCGCCACCGGTGACCTGTTCGGGTTCGAGGCCCTGGCCCGCTGGCAGCACCCCCGGCGCGGCGCCGTCCCGCCGTCGGAGTTCGTCCCGGTCGCCGAGCACGCCGGACTCGCCGGCCGGCTGTTCGACGTCATGCTGGAGAACACCCTCCGGGTGCAGCGGCAGTGGCCGCAGCGGTCCGGGCGGCGGCCTGCGGTGTCGGTCAACGTCTCCGCGCTGCAGCTCGACGACCCCCGGCTCGTCGAGTCCGTCGCCGCCGGCCTGGAGCACCACGGCGTACCCGCCGACGACCTGTGGCTGGAGGTCACCGAGTCCGCCCTGGCACAGGTCGACTCGCTGCGGACCCTGTGGCGGCTCAAGGAGCTCGGCGTCCACCTCGCCATCGACGACTTCGGCACCGGGTGGTCGTCGATGTCCCGGCTGTCGGCGTTCCCGTGGGACCTGCTCAAGCTCGACCGGTCGTTCATCTCCCCGCTCGGGGTGGACCCCAGCGCCGAGCACGTCGCCCGGGCCATGGTCGCCATGGCCCACGCCCTGGGGCTGCGGACGGTCGCCGAGGGGGTGGAGACCCCGCTGCAGCTGGACGTCGTCACCGCCCTGGGCATCGACATCGTCCAGGGGTACCTGTTCTGCCGGCCGGTCGAGGCCGAGCGCACCCACGACCTGGCCGCCGTCGACGGGTCGGCGTCCGGGCCGGCGTGGCCGCTGCCCGTCGCCGCCGACTGAGCCGCGCACTACCCTGCCCAGCGTGCAGACACCGCGTGCCCGGGCGGCGGGCCGGCCGGGTCGCCGGCGGCGGCGTGACCGGCACGGCCGCGGGCCCCGCGGCCCGCTCATCCCACCCGGGCTGCCGGGGGCGCTCAGC
Source organism: Quadrisphaera sp. GCM10027208 (assembly GCF_042658805.1). Taxonomy (NCBI): domain Bacteria; kingdom Bacillati; phylum Actinomycetota; class Actinomycetes; order Kineosporiales; family Kineosporiaceae; genus Quadrisphaera; species Quadrisphaera sp. GCM10027208. The sequence goes on along the minus strand of NZ_JBHSRC010000009.1, from coordinate 55,445 downwards.
CGTGCCGAGCGCTTCGACGACCTCGTCCTGGACGCCGTCGAGCGGCTCGAGCGGGGCTGGCGGGCCGAGCTGGAGGGCATCGAGTTCGCGGTCGAGGACGTCCCGCCGGCGGACCCGTCGCCGTGGGAGCCGGGGGCGGTGCCGCTGGGCCGGTTCTTCCCCGCCGAGCGCGGGCTGCCGCCGCGGGTCGTGGTGTACCGGCGCCCGGTCGAGACCCGCGCCGAGCCCGACGAGCTCGGCGCGCTCGTGCACGAGGTCGTCGTCGAGCAGGTCGCGCACGCCCTCGGCCTGGAGCCGGAACGGGTCGACCCCCGGTACCGTGCCGACGACGAGTGACCCGGTGACGGGTACCTGCGACCGAGGTGGCGAGGAGAGCACCGTGCAGACGAGGACGAGGGCAGCGGCGTGAGGGTCGGTGTCGTCGGCTGCGGCTACCTCGGCGCGGTGCACGCCGCGTCGATGGCCGAGCTCGGCCACGAGGTCGTCGGCCACGACGTCGACGCCGACAAGGTGGCCCGGCTGTCCGCCGCACAGGCACCGTTCTTCGAGCCCGGGCTCGGCGAGCTGCTCGAGCGCACCCTGACCACGGGCCGGCTGTCGTTCAGCACCGACCCGGCGGACCTCGACGGCGCCGAGGTCGTCTTCGTCTGCGTCGGCACCCCGCAGCGGGCCGGTGAGCTGGCCGCCGACACCTCCTTCGTCGACGCGGCCGTCGCCGCCCTCGTCGAGCACCTGCGCTCCCCGGCCCTGGTCGTCGGCAAGTCGACGGTGCCGGTGGGCACCGCCGCCCGGCTGGCCGCGGTGCTCGAGCGGGACGCCCCGCACCTCGAGCTGGCCTGGAACCCCGAGTTCCTCCGCGAGGGGCACGCCGTCGAGGACACCGTGCACCCGGACCGGCTCGTGCTCGGCGTCCGCTCGGCCGAGGCGGAGAAGCGGCTGCGGGAGGTGTACGCCACGCCGATCGCGCAGGGGTCCCCGGTGGTCGTCACCGACTTCGCCACCGCCGAGCTGGTCAAGGTCGCCGCGAACGCCTTCCTCGCCACGAAGATCTCGTTCATCAACGCGATGGCGGAGGTGTGCGAGGCGGCCGGCGCGGACGTCGTCCAGCTGGCCGACGCGATCGGCTACGACGACCGGATCGGCCGGCGCTTCCTCAACGCCGGGCTGGGCTTCGGCGGCGGCTGCCTGCCCAAGGACATCCGGGCGTTCATGGCCCGGGCCGGCGAGCTGGGCGCGGACCAGGCGCTGACCTTCCTGCGGGAGGTCGACGCGATCAACATGCGGCGCCGCTCCCGGATGGTGGACCTGGCCCGCGAGGCGTGCGGCGGGTCGCTCATCGGGCACAAGGTCGCCGTGCTCGGCGCCGCGTTCAAGCCGCACAGCGACGACATCCGGGACTCCCCGGCGCTCAACGTCGCCGCGCAGGTCCAGCTGCAGGGCGGGGACGTCGTCGTCACCGACCCCGCGGCGCTGGAGAACGCCCGGCGGCTGTACCCGGGACTGGCCTACGCGGACACCGCCGAGGAGGCGGCCACCGGCGCGGACGTCGTCCTGCTGCTCACCGAGTGGCCGCAGTACCGGGCGCTGGACCCGGCGGCGCTCGGTGCGGTGGTGCGCCGGCGTCACCTCGTCGACGGCCGCAACGCCCTCGACCCGGCCGCGTGGCGGGACGCGGGCTGGACCTACCGCGCGCTCGGGCGTCCGGTGGTCTGAGGACCACCGTCCGTCAGATAATCAGATACTCTGGTCGGGTGCGGACGATGACAGCCACCGAAGCCTCCAGAGGCTTCTCGGAGTTGCTTGACGCGGTGGAGCGCGGCGAGACAGTCTCCATCACCCGCGCCGGACACGTCGTCGCCGAGATTCGGCCAGCGGCACCGACGACTGGGAAGGCTCTGCGGGAGGCCCTCAAGGATCTACCACCCCTGGACGACGACATCGAGGCGGACATCGAGAGCGCCACGTCGCTCCTACGCCTGGATGATCCGTGGCTCGCGCGCTGATCCTCGACACCTCGACCCTCATCGCCTACGAGCGAGGAACGATCGACCGGGCACAGCTCGACGAGGACGACCTCGCGATCGCCGCGATCACCGTCGCGGAGTTCCGCACCGGGATCGAGCTCGCCCGTACCGTCGAGCGCGCCGCCTCCCGGGCTCGGGTCCTCGCCACGATCACTTCTGCCGTGGCGGTGCTCGACTACACCGAACGCACGGCCACCGAGCACGCGCGGCTACTGGCACACACCCGTCGGGCCGGGACTCCACGTGGAGCGCACGACCTCATGATCGCCGCCCATGCGGTCGAGCACCGTCGGACCATCCTGTCGCTCGACTCCCGGGCCCGCTTCGCCGACCTACCCGGCGTGTCGGCCGTGACACCAGCTGGGCACTCTTGAGGCCTCAGGGCCAGCGCCCGGGCAGCGGGACGCGCACCTCGACGTCCCCGGGGGGGTCCGGCAACGGGCGCACCGGGACGACGGACAGCAGCCGGCCACCGTCGGCCGCGTCGGCGAGCACGAGCAGCGACGCGGTCACGGTCGCCGCTCCCTCGCCTGCGGCCTCGACCCACCAGCCTGCCGCCTGGCCGTCCCCCGGCTCTGCGCCCCGGTCTGCATCGAGGTCGGCGACCGTCGTCGAGTGGGCCGCGACCGGCACCTCGGTGACCGCGAGCTCGGCCCCGTCGGCGTCCACGGCGCGCACGGTGACGTCGGCGGCGCCGTCGGGGGCGGCGAGCAGCAGTCGCGTCTCGACGTCCCCGTCCGGCCCGTCCGGCAGGGCGACCAGTGCGCCGTCGCCGAGGGGCTGCGTGGCGGCCGCCCAGCCGATGTCGGCGGGCCGGCCGCTGGCGCCGAGCCGGGAGCGGACCCCGGCGAGCACCGGCACGTCCGCGTCGACGACGGCCGTGTAGTCCCCGTCGGGCAGCCCGTCGAGCGGCACCTCGGCGACGGTGCCGGCCGGCACGGTGGCCGCGGTGGCCCCCTCGACGGTGACCGGACCGTCAGGGCCGAGCAGTGCCCAGCGGACGACGGCGTCCTCCTCGCCGGGGACGGCGACCCGCAGCCACGGGGCCGGCGAGCCGCCACGGACGACGGCACCCGGGACGACGAGGTGCTCGGCCGGGTCTGCGGTGGCACCGACGGTGGCGACGCCCTGGGGCAGCAGCCCGTCGAGCCGGCTCTGCAGCACCGCGGCCGCGACCCGGCCCCCGGCCGCCTCGACCCGGACGGCGAGCGGTCCGGCGTCCGGGACGAGGCCGTCGAGCAGGGTCTCGGTGCTCTCCCCCGGGGCCAGCGCGAGACCCTGGACCGGTTGCGGCGCAACTGCTCCGGCGCCGGTCAGCACGGTGACGTCGACGACGACCGGGGTAGCGCCCGGGTTGGTCAGCACGAGCCGGTTCGCCCAGCCGGCGGCGACGGTGCCGGCCACCGCCCAGCCGTCCTCGACCGGTGCCGGGCAGTCGGCGACGGCCAGCCCGCGCAGGTCCCCTTCGGGGGTGAGCGCGGTGGCGGTGGCGGCCAGGACGGCCGCCTCGCCGGCGGGCTCCCCGGCGGGCGGGATGGCGCGCAGCACCGCCCCAGCCCGGTCGAGATCGGACCGGTCGAGCTGCGAGCCCGGCGCCAGGGCCCGCACCGTGGTGGTGGTCAGAGCCCGGGCGGCCAGCGCCTCGTCGGTACCTGGGGCGTCGGCGGTCTGCAACAGCCGAGGCGCCGGCGGGCAGACCCGGACGGCGTCCCCGGCGGGCAGCGCGACCCGTTGCGGCGCAACCGGGTCCGGCGGCGCCGGGTCGGGTAGCGCGCCGGCGGTGGCCACGACGCCGCCGGTGAGGGCGAGGACGGCGACACCGGTGAGCACCCGGGTCCAGGCCGGCCGGTTCATCGCGGCGTCCTGCGGGTGCCGTCGCCCAGCGGCAGGGCGAGCAGGGCGGTGAGTCCGAGGACGACGACCTGCAACGGTCCCCAGAGCCCCTGCAGCGGCGGGTCGTGCCGGACGACGACGGTGCCGCCGCGCGGGCCGAGCTCGAAGCCCTGCGCCCAGCCGTCGACGACGACCGGGTCGAGCCGCCGGTGGTCGAGGTAGGCGCTCCAGTGCGGGTCGGCGCGCTCGGTCAGCACGAGGGTGCGTCCGTCCTGCCCGGCGGGCACCTCGGCGCGCACGTCCGTGGGACCGGACGCCAGCACGGCCTGCGGGCTGCCGTCAGCGTCCAGGACCCGGGCCCTGGCGGCCCGGTCGACGGCGTCCGGGTCCTCCCCGGACGCCGGGACCACCCGCCACAGCACGCCGTCGTCGACCTCCCCGGAGCGGGACAGCCCGGCCACGGCGTCCAGCGTGTCCGCGGTCAGCGGGTGAGCGCCGTCGCCGTCCTGGGCGGCGTCCAGCAGCAGCACGTACCCGACGCCGAGGTCGGTGAGCGCCGCCCGGGGGTCGGTGCGTGCGGACGCCGGGCCGGCGAGTCCGGCGACGGCGGCCGTCAGCGCCTCGTCGGCGGCGTCCGGGGTCTGCCCGGCGCGCAGGGTCACCGCGGTGGCGAGCCGGTCGAGCCGCTCGGTGGCGGTGCGGGTGACGGCGGCCGCGACCGCCCCGTCGGCCTCGGGCCGCAGCACGAGGGTGCGGGTGCGGTCCGGGGAGGTGGCGGCGTCGACGGCGACCGCGGGCAGCGCGGCCACCTCGCCGCGGTGGACGTCTGAAGCGTGCACGGCCGGGCCGGCGGTGCCGGTGGCCTGCTGCCACGTCCAGGTGCCCAGGACGGCGACCGGGGCGAGCAGGGCGAGCAGCGCCAGCGGAGCCGCGAGCAGGGGACGCCAGCTGAGCAGAGGACGCCGGCCGCGCAGCGGGCGCCGGCCGCGCACGGCGCCGAACCGGGTGCGCGCACCGTCCGCACCGACCAGCGCGGCCGCGAGCAGGCCGAGGACGACGACGGAGACGGCCGGGCCCGGCCACCCGGTCACGCCCGGCTCGCCGGGTGCGCCGGGGACGAGGACGACCCGGACGGCGAGCACGGCGGCGGCGAGCCCGAGCGCGACGACGAGCCACCCGGTGCGCACGGCCCGTCCGCGGGGCCCGCCGCGCAGCAGGGCGAGGACGGCGACGGCCACCAGCGGCGCGCCGGCCCAGACCGCGAGGGTGCTGGCGAGCGGCTCCGCCGGCACCGGCCACGGCACGGGCGTGGTGGGCTGGCCGAGCAGCAGCTGCCAGGCGGGTAGAACATCGGCGGGCGGCGCGTCGGCGGCTAGGACATCGGCGGGCAGCAGCCGGCCAGGCTCGGCGACGAGCAGCCGGGGGTCGGCGAGCGCGGCCGGCAGCCACGGCGCGGACAGCGCGAGGGCCGGCAGCGGCGTCCACAGCAGGGCCAGCGACCGGCCCCGGCTGGGGCGCAGCGCCGCGGCCGCGACGACGAGGACGCCCGCGGTGCCCAGCACCAGCAGCACCGGCGCGCCGGCGGCGGCCACGGCGAGGGCGAGCCCGGCCGCGGCGGCGGTGGTCCAGGCGCGCCGGGCGGTGGGCGCGGTGGCGGCGCGGGCGACGCCGAGCGCGACCCAGGGCAGGGCGGCGTGCGCGAGCAGGGAGCCGATCCGCCCGGTGCCGACGGCGACGAGCAGGGCCGGTGCGCCGGCCCACACCAGCGCTGCCCAGGCCCGCAGCCACACCGAGGACGTCGCCGCGCCGGCGGCGGCCCACGCGCCGAGCCCGGCGAGCGGGACGGCGGCCAGGACCAGCACGTGCACGGCGAGGTCGGGTGCGGTGAACGGGACCGCCAGGGCGGCCAGGACGGTGAGCAGCGGGTCCGCCGGGCCGGGGGCGCCGAGGCCGGCGTCCAGCCACGTCGAGCGGGCGGACTGCCACAGGGTGCCGAGGTCCTCTGGAGCCGGGGCGAGGGCGCCGCCGGAGACCGGGCCGGGCCCGAGCAGCCGGTGCAGGGCGACGAGCGGGACCGCGGTGAGCAGGACGCCGAGCAGCAGCGCGGTGCGACGGCGGGCCGGGGACGGCGCGGCCACCTCGAGCGGGACGAGCCCGGCGACGCGGCGGTGGCGGCGGCGGGCCCAGCGGTCACGGTGCCAGCGGGCCACCTCGGTGGCGGGGGCGCGCAACGGGGCGAGGGTGCGCCGCGGCACCCGCCGCACCCGGGCCAGCCGGCGCCGGGCCCGCCAGACGAGGTCGGGCCGGCCGAGGGCGGCGAGCACCGCGCCGAGCTCGGTGAGCTCGCGGCGCGGCTCGGTGTCGGCGTCGCGGGCCAGCAGCCGCAGCAGGCCGCCGGCGAGCAGGGCGAGCGCGGTGAGCGGGAGCAGCAGCGCGGGGGTCTCCACGAGCCGGCGGTGGGCGACGACGCGGCGGGTGGTCCACGCCCGGCCGCGGTGCTGCAGCGGCGCGTCGACCCGCGAGCCGGTGCGACCGGCGTCCGCGTGGGCGACGACGGCCGAGGGGACGACGACGACCCGGTGCCCGGCCAGACGGGCCCGCACGCACAGGTCGAGGTCCGCGCCGACGACCGGGGTCGCGGGGTCGGCGTCGCCGAGCTCGTCCCACACGTCGCGGCGCACGAGCATGCCGGCGCTGCCGACCGCCAGCACGTCGTCCCGGGCGTCGGTCTGGCCCTGATCGACGTCGCCGGGCTCGACGCCGGTGACGACGCGCCCAAGACGGCTCGTGGTGAACCCGGTGCGGACGAGCCGGCCGGGGTCGTGCCAGGAGGTCTCCTTGCACCCGGCCACCGCGACGGAGGGGGCCACCTCGACGGCGGCGAGCAGCCGCTCCAGGGCGTCGGGGGCGGGGGCGGAGTCGTCGTGCAGCACCCACACCCAGTCCCTGGCCGGCGCCGGGGTGGCCGCGTCCGGGGCTTCGTCGGGACGGCGCGGGTCGGGGGCGGGGGCGAGCCGGGCAGCCTCCCGGTCGCTCAGCGCGGCCCGCACGGCGTCGAGCAGGCCGGTGCGGGAGGAGGTGACGACGACGTCGTCGAGGGACGCGGCGAGCAGGTGGCCGCTGCCGTCGACGGAGCCGGTGTCGACCGCGAGGACGACGTCCGGGCGGCGGGTCTGGGCGTCGAGGGCGGCGAGGGTCCGCGGCAGCCAGCGGACCCCGTTGTGGACGACGAGGACGGCGGTGACCCGGGCCGGACCGGGCAGCCGCTGGGTCGGCGGCCGGTCGACCGTCGGGGCGACGCCGACGGCGCCGAGGTCCAGTGCCAGGCTCAGACCGCCTGCCTCTTCACCCGGCGGCGCTCCCGCTCGCTCAGGCCGCCCCAGATGCCGAACCGCTCGTCGTGGGTGAGCGCGTACTCGAGGCACTCGACCCGCACCTCGCAGGAGGCGCAGACCTTCTTGGCCTCCCGGGTCGAGCCGCCCTTCTCGGGGAAGAACGCCTCCGGGTCGGTCTGCGCGCACAGGGCGCGCTCCTGCCACTGCAGCTCGGCGTCGTCCTCGAAGCGGGGGTCGAGCACGATGGCCTCCCCCGCCGGGACGCCGGCCGCCCAGTCCGTCAGGTTCTCGATAGGAGACATCTGCCCGCCCGACCCTTCGTCGCCCGCCCTGGTCCGCCCCGACCCGGGCGCCCCCGGGTGTGACATGGAGGGAATTACACGCGTGTCGTACGGCCCGCGTCAAGCCCTGGTCTGCTATCCGGCCGAACGGACGACCCGGTCGGCGCAGCGGACGACCCGGTCGGCGCAGCGGCGCGCCGGCCCTGCGAGGATGCGGCCCATGCGCGTGACGGCCCTGACCGGCGGCGTCGGAGGGGCCCGGTTCCTCCGCGGCCTGCTGCACTCGCTGCGCACCTCGGGCGACCCAGCCCGGCGGGACGCCGAGGTGACCGTGGTCGCCAACACCGCCGACGACATCACCCTGCACGGCCTGCGGGTCTGCCCGGACCTCGACACCGTCATGTACACCCTGGGCGGCGGGGTCGACGAGGAGCGGGGCTGGGGCCGCCGCGAGGAGACCTCCACCGTCGCCGAGGAGCTCGCCGCGTACGGCGTCGAGCAGTGGTTCACCCTCGGCGACCGGGACGTCGCCACCCACGTGCTGCGCACCCACCTGCTGGGGCTCGGCTACCCGCTGTCCCAGGTGACCGCCGCGCTGTGCGCGCGCTGGCAGCCGGGGGTGACCCTGCTGCCGATGAGCGACGACTCCGTGGAGACCCACGTCGTCGTGGAGGACGAGCCCGGCGGGCAGCGGGCGATGCACTTCCAGGAGTGGTGGGTCCGCCACCGGGCCGCGCTGCCGGCGCAGCGGATCGTCGCGGTCGGCGCCGAGCAGGCCCGCCCGGCGCCCGGCGTGCTGGGCGCGCTCCGGGACGCCGACGTCGTCCTGCTCCCGCCGAGCAACCCGGTGGTGTCGATCGGCACGATCCTTGCGGTGCCCGGCGTCCGGGACGCCCTGCGCGGCACCCGGGCCCCGGTGATCGGCGTCTCCCCGGTGATCGGCGGGGCCCCGGTGCGCGGGATGGCCGACAAGTGCCTCGCCGTGCTGGGTCTGCCGCCCACCGCCGAGGCGGTCGCGGGCCTGTACGCCGACCTGCTCGACGGGTGGCTCGTCGACACCGCGGACGCCGACCTGCGCCGGGTCCCCGGCGGGTCGCCGGCGCCGGTCGTGGCCCGTCCGCTGCTGATGACCGACGTCGAGGCCAGCGCCGCCATCGCGGCGGCCGCGCTCGACCTCGCCGACCAGGTGCGCCCGCGGTGACCGGCCCAGCGGTGACGGCCCTGGAGGTGCTCGTCGTCCCGGGGCTGCCCGAGGTGAGCGCCGGGGACGACGTCGGCCGGCTGATCGCGCGGGCGTGCGCGGCCGCGGGCATCGTGCTGCGCGACGACGACGTCGTCACCGTCGCCTCGAAGGTCGTCGCCAAGGCCGAGGGCCGCACCGCGCCCACCGCCGAGCGGGTCGCCGCGGTGCCGGCCGAGACGGTCCGGGTGGTCGCCGAGCGGGCGCTGCCCGACGGCCGGGTGACCCGGGTCGTGCAGGCCCGCAGCGGCCCGGTGCTCGCCGCCGCCGGTGTCGACGCCTCCGACGTCCCGGCCGGGACCGTGCTGCTGCTGCCCGCGGACCCGGACGCCTCGGCCCGGCGGCTGCGCGCGTCGCTGGCCGAGCACGCCGGGGTCCGGCCGGCGGTCGTCGTCACCGACACCTCGGGCCGGCCGTGGCGGGTGGGGGTCAGCGACTTCGCGCTCGGGGCGGCCGGGCTCGTCGTGCTCGACGACGTCCGGGGCACGGTGGACCGGTTCGGCCGGCCGCTGGAGGTGACGGTCCGGGCGGTGGCCGACGAGGTGGCCGCGGCCGCCGACCTCGCCAAGGGCAAGGCCGCCGGGACGCCGGTCGCGGTCGTGCGGGGACTGGGCCGGTACGTCACCACCGCGGACGGCGAGGGCGCGGCCGGGTGCACCCGCACCGGTCCGTCGGACTGGTTCGGCTACGGGCAGGTGGAGGCGGTGCGGGCCGCGCTGGGGGTGCCGCCCGGGCAGCTGCCGCCGCCGCCGATCGACCCCGGTACGGACTCCCCGCAGGACGTCGCCGCCCGCGTCGAGGCGCTGCTGGCCGCCGCCCGGGCCGGCGGCGCGACGCTGCGCCGGGTCGCCGAGTGGGCCGAGACCGGCCGGTGGGTAGGGCAGACTGGCGCACCGTCGTCGTCCCCAGGAGGTCCCATGCCCACCAGTGGCACCGACCGCGAGGCCGCGGTCCTCGTCGCCGAGCGGCCGTGGGGCGGCTTCCTCCAGCTGTGCGCCAACGAGCCCTGCACAGTCAAGATCATCACGGTGCAGCCGGGGCACCGGCTCAGCCTGCAGCGCCACCAGAACCGCGACGAGATGTGGCAGCCGCTCGACGTGCCGATGACGGTCCAGGTCGACGACCGGACGTGGACGCTCGGCGTCGGCGAGCGAGTGGTCGTGCCCGCCGGGTCGCTGCACCGGCTGGGTAACGACACCGACCGCCCCGGCCGCGTCCTCGAGCTGGCCTTCGGCGACTTCGACGAGGCCGACATCGAGCGGCTCGAGGACGACTACGCACGTTCGCCCGGGACGGACCGGCGCGGGTAGGTCCACTCCGACCGGGTCAACCACCCCTCCGAGCACCGCGGTCAGCGAGCACCGCGGCGCACGGCTGGCCGGCCGGGCGGCTCGCTGAGCGGCCGGCTGGGCAGGTGACCCGGCAGGTGGGTCGGCAGCGTCATCCGCGGCCCGCGGCGGGGACGGCGCTCCCCGGCCAGCTCGAGCAGCCGTTGCACCCGGTACCGGTGCCCGGCGTAGCACGCGATGACCTCGGCGCACCCGGCGTCGTCGAGCACCTCGCCGGTCAGGGCCCAGGAGACGTCCCGGCTGACGTGGTAGTCGGCGAAGGAGAACGCGTCCGGGTCGCCGTGCGCGCGGTGGCGCACCTCGGCCGCCGTCCACACTCCCACTCCGGGAAGGGATCTCAGCGCCCGCTCGGCGTCCGCATGGTTCAGCGCCAGGGTCCGCTCGAGGGCGCCGGCGCGTCCGGCGGCCGTGCGCACCACCCGCCGGCGCCGCTCCTCGACACCGGCCTGCAGCCAGTCCCACGACGGGACGGCCAGCCAGTCCGCCGGCGCGGGCGGCACCCGCATCCCCTCGGCCGCCTCGCCCGGTCCGGTGGGGCCGGGGGCGTGCTCGCCGTACCGGTGCAGCAGTCGTCGCCAGGAACGGCGCGCCTCCTGCCCGGTGACGACCTGCTCGAGCGCGGCGGCGACGAGGGTTTCGGTGACGGCCCGGCTGCGCGGCACCCGCCATCCCGGTCGCCGTCGCCACGCCTCGACGAGCCGGCGGTGCTCGGGCCGAGGCCGGAACTCCGTGGCCGTGGTGTCCGCCTCGCCGAGCAGCTCCGGGACGCCGTCCAGGGTCCAGTGCGCGCCGGGTCCCCACGCGGTCGCCTCCACGTCCCCGGACGTCGGCCGCGGCCGCAGGTGCAGCAGCGCCGGGCCGTCAGGGGTGCGGGTGGCCCGCCACGTCGTCCCGTCGTCGGCCAGGCGCATCGCCGGGTCGGCGGGCCCGCGGCGCAGCGCGGACAGCACCGCCCGGACGTCGACCGGGCGGCCCGGCGTCCAGGTGCGGGTGGCGGGCGGCACCGCGCCAGTGTGCCCGCCGGTCCGCACCGAGGCGGCACCTACACTCGCCGGCCATGACCGCGACCGGCGCCCGCGACGTCCCGACCCTGCTGCGGGCCCTGCAGGCGCAGGACCCGGGCCGGCCCCGGGTCACCTGGTACGGCCCGGACGACGAGCGCGTCGAGCTGTCCGCCCGGGTGCTGGACAACTGGGTCGCCAAGACCGGCAACCTCCTCGTCGAGGAGCTCGACGCCACCGCGAGCACCACCGTGCGCCTCGACCTGCCGATGCACTGGCGCACGGTGGTGTGGGCGCTCGCGGTGCCGGCCGTCGGCGCCCACCTCGTCGGCCCAGGGGACCCGGACGCCGACGCGCCGGACGTCCTGGTGACAACCGTGCCCCCGACCGGGTCTGCCACCCAGCCCGGGCGGGTCGTGGCCGTCGAGCTCGCCGCCCTGGCCCGCTCGGTGGCGAACCTGCCACCGGAGGCACTGGACTACAACGCCGAGGTGAGCGGCTTCGGGGACGTGCTGGCCCCAGCCGACGACCCGGCGCCCCTGCCGCCGCTGCCGGTGCTGGCGGACGGCGTCCGGCTGCTCGTCACCGACGCCACCTGGGACGTGACGGGCACACTGCTGGCGCCCCTGGCGGCGGGCGGGTCGGTGGTGCTCGTCGGGGCGGACGTCGCGGCGGACCCGGCGGCCTTGGCGCGGGTCCGGGAGGCCGAGCAGGTCAGCGGATGAGTGTCAGCCCAGTCCAGCCGGAGCCGGTACGGACGGGGCGGGCGAAGCCCCCGGACCCGTTGCCGGGGTAGGTCCACAGGTCCCCGTTGGCGGCGACGCCGAGCACGTCGGCGGCCCCGTCACCGGTCCGGTCGCCGGCGGCCGTGATCTGCTCCAGGCCGTTCCAGCCGGTGCCCACGAGACGGCTTCGGCCGAAGCCGCCGGTGCCGGTGCCGGGGTAGAGCCAGAGCCGGCCGAGCCCGTCGCGGGCCAGGACGTCGCCGTCACCGTCACCGTCCCAGTCCCCGGGCGAGACGAGCGCGGTGAAGCCGTTCCAGCCCGTGCCGACCCGGGTGGCCCGACCGAAGCCCCCGGAACCGTCCCCCCGGTAGAGCCACATGTCGCCGGCTCGACTGCGGGCGAGCAGGTCGGCGGCGCCGTCGCCGTCCCAGTCACCGGGGGCAAGCAAGGCGGTGAAGGTGTCCCAACGGGTTCCGATCGCGGTGGCCCGGCCGAAGCCGCCGGTACCGGTGCCGCGGTAGAGCCAGAGCCGGCCGTCGCGGGTGGAGCGGGCGATGACGTCGGGGGCGCCGTCCCCGGACCAGTCGGGGGTCAGGGTCACCAGGTCCATCCCGGACCAGCCGGAGCCGATGTGCGCACCGCGGCCGGCGAGCCGCCCGTCCGCCAGCCCCCGGTACAGGTAGAGGTCGGAGCGGGTGCCGGCGAGGACGTCGGGCAGCCGGTCCCCGGTCCAGTCCCGAGCCGCCCATGCCGGCTCCGGCTCAGGCGCCGGCTCTGGTTCCGGGGCGACCACCGGCTCCGGATCCGTCACAGGCTTGGGGTCGCTCACGGGCTCGGTCACCGGCTGCTGCGCAGGCGCCGGCTCCGACAGCAGCCGCCGGACGGCCCCGACGGGGTCGACGAGCCCGTGCCCGGTGGCGGTGTCGAAACCGACCGCCTCGAGGTCGTCGGCGGTTGCGACGAGCAGGTCACGCACCTGCGTGGGGGTGAGGGAGGGACGGACGGCGAGCATCGCTGCGATCGTCGCGGCGACGTGCGGAGCCGCCATCGAGGACCCGCTCATCTCGGCGAAGCCGCCGGGGACGGTGGACACGATCCCTGCTCCTGGGGCGGCGACCGTGAGGTAGTCCCCGCGGGTGGAGAACGTCGCGGAGACGTCGGCCGAGGTCGTCGCCGCCACGGCGATCGTGGCCGGCTCGGCCGCCGGGTAGAACGGGGGGCTGCCGGCCTGGCGGTCGTTGCCGCCGGCGGCGACGACCGGCACACCCCGCGACACGGCGTACTGCACCGCCGAGGTCACCGCGGCGCTCGGCTGGGTGGATCCGAAGGACAAGTTGACGACGTCGGCGCCGGCGTCGACGGCGCCGGCGATGCCCTCGGCGACGTCGGAGGCCCAGCCGCTGCCCTCGGCGTCCAGGGCCCGCACCGGCATGACGCGGGCGCCGGGGACGAGCCCGACGATCCCCAGGCCGTTGCCGGCGACCGCGGCGACGATGCCGGCGACGTGGGTGCCGTGGCCGTTGGCATCGTCCGTGCTGTTCCCCTCGACGACGTCGAGGCCGGGCACGAGCACGCCGGCCAGGTCCGGGTGGGTCGCGTCGACACCGGTGTCGATGACGGCGACGACGACGCCCTCCCCGTCAGACAGGTCCGCGAGCTCGTCCGCGGCCAGACGGTCCAACGCCCACTGCCGGGGGCGCAGCGGGTCGGTCGCGGTGACGGCCAGCCGGACCGGCCGGTCTACCTCGACGGTGACGACGTCGTCGTCCGCGCGCAGGTCCTCGAGCACCTCGCGGGCGTGCGCGGTGTCCATGGCCTCAGCCACCTCGACCTCGGGCCGTCCGTGCTCGTCGACGACGGCGACCAGTCGCACCGGCCCGCGAGCCGGCAGCTCACGCTCAGCGGCGTCCGCGGCGGCATGCCGCACCTGCTCCGCCGCACGCGCCGGGGCGGTCGACGAGTGAGGCCGTGGGCCGGCCGCGGCGACAGGAGCGGCAAGCACCGCAGCGACCACCGCAGCGGTCAGCGCGGCGGCACAGCGGGCGACAGTTCCGCGCCGGGAGAGCGGACGGGGCATGAGGCAGGCCTATCGGTGGGCTTCGGGCTCTGTGGGACTCATCGGTCGCCAGGGCCGGAACCTTGAGGTGTGGCCTCACCCCACCGGTCAGGTCGGGGCAGGGTGCCCCGGCACCGCCCCGGGGCCCCCCGGCCGGCCGGTACGCTCGCCGCGGACCGTGACTCGAGCGGAAAGGCACGCCCATGGACAAGGTCGTCCACTCGGCTGCTGAGGCCGTCGCCGACATCACCGACGGGATGACCCTGGCGGTCGGCGGCTTCGGGCTCTGCGGCATCCCGTCGGTGCTCATCCAGGCCCTGCTGGACGCCGGGGTCACCGACCTGGAGGTGGCGAGCAACAACGCCGGGGTCGACGACTGGGGGCTCGGGCTGCTGCTGCGGGCCAAGCGCATCCGGCGGATGATCTCGAGCTACGTCGGGGAGAACAAGGAGTTCGCCCGGCAGTACCTGTCCGGCGAGCTCGAGGTGGAGCTCACCCCGCAGGGCACGCTGGCCGAGCGGCTGCGGGCCGGCGGCAGCGGCATCCCCGCCTTCTACACCGCCACCGGGGTGGGCACCCAGGTCGCTGACGGCGGCCTGCCGTGGCGCTACGACGCCGACGGCGGCGTCGCGGTGGCCTCCCCCGCCAAGCCGACCGCCACGTTCGAGGTGGACGGCGAGCAGCGCGAGTTCGTGCTCGAGCGGGCGATCGTCGCGGACTTCGCGCTCGTGCGGGCCTGGCGCGGCGACCGGCACGGCAACCTCGTGTTCAACAAGTCGGCCCGCAACTTCAACCCGCTGTGCGCGATGGCCGGCCGGGTCACGATCGCCGAGGTCGAGGAGCTCGTCGAGCCCGGCGACCTGGACCCGGACGCCGTGCACCTGCCGGGCGTGTACGTCCAGCGGGTGGTCCCGCTGACCCCCGAGCAGGCGGCCGACAAGCGGATCGAGAAGCGCACCGTGCGCGAGGCGAAGGAGTCCTGAGATGGCGCTGACCCGCGAGCAGATGGCGGCCCGCGCCGCCCGCGAGCTGACCGACGGCTCCTACGTCAACCTCGGCATCGGCCTGCCCACCCTGGTGCCCAACTACGTCCCGGACGACGTCGAGATCGTCCTGCAGTCCGAGAACGGCATCCTCGGCGTCGGCGCCTACCCCCGCGAGGACGAGGTCGACCCGGACCTCATCAACGCCGGCAAGGAGACCGTGACCCTGCGCAAGGGCGCCTCGTTCTTCGACTCGGCCATGAGCTTCGGGATGATCCGCGGCGGCAAGATCGACGCCGCCATCCTCGGGGCGATGCAGGTCTCCGCCCGCGGCGACATCGCGAACTGGATGATCCCCGGCAAGATGATCAAGGGGATGGGCGGGGCGATGGACCTCGTCCACGGCGCGAAGAAGGTCATCGTGCTCATGGAGCACGTCGCCCGGGACGGCGCCCACAAGATCGTCGAGGAGTGCTCGCTGCCCTACACCGGCCGGGGCGTCGTCCAGCGGGTCATCACCGACCTGGCCGTCATCGACGTCACCGACCGCGGGCTCGTCCTGCGCGAGCTCGCCCCGCAGGTGTCCGTGGACGACGTCCGGTCGGCGACCGGCCCGCAGCTCCTGGTCGAGGGCGAGCCGGCCGCGATGACCGGCTGACGGACGACCTGAGGCGCGCTCTGGCAGTCCGCACTCTGCTCAGGGCCGGGACTCCACACCCACTCACGGACCGGCTACTGGACGAACCGCATGTAGCCCCAGCCGTGGCCGACCTGACGGCTTCCGGAGAAGCCACCGTTGCCGTCGCCGCTGTAGAGGATGACCCGCCCGTTCGACTTGCGCGCCAGCAGGTCGACACCACGGCTGGCGTCCCAGTCCCCCGGTCCGTGGATCATGTCGAAGTCCTGCCAGCCGGTACCGATTCGCTTCGCGTACTGGATTCCACCACCGGCCGTCTGGCGGTACCAGTGCAGCTCACCGGTGCCGCGTTCCCGGGCGACGATGTCGGGACTCCCATCACGGTCCCAGTCGCCGACAGCGGTGAGAATGTCGTACTGATCAAAGTTGGCAGCGACGCGTCGCGGGACCCCCCATCCGCCTGCGCCGGTACCGGGATACAGCCATAGTGTGCCGTCGTCCTCACGGCGCGCTAGGAGGTCAGGCGCCCCGTCGCCGTCCCAGTCGCCGACACCGATCAGCGCGTCGATGACCCGCCAGTTGCCGCCGATGTTGTAGCCACGGATGAATCCGCCCTCCCCGTCGCCGGGGTACAGCCACAGACGGCCCGTATCGGTCTCCCGACCCACGAGGTCGCGATTGCCGTCGCCGTCCCAGTCACCGACCTGGGTGACGAGGGTGCGGGTACCCCAGCCGCGGCCGATCAGTTGAGGTTCCTCGAACGAGCCCGAACCGGAACCGGGATAGGACCACAGCCGACCGCTGGGGTTCGAGGACATGACGTCCGGGATCTGATCACCAGTCCAGTCACGTGGGAAGGACCCCATCAGTGTCGGCGCGGTCCGGGCGGCGATGTCCGCTGCCTCGGCGCGCATTGTTGCCATCTTCGGGTACAAGTAGCGGCCTGGGCAGGAGGTCTGGCCGACGTCCCGGTGACCCAGGAGCGCAGGTAGCCGGACGACGGATCCTGCGGCATAGCGGGAGGTCCCGCCACCGGCTGACACCAAAGTCGTGGTACCCAACGGGTTCGTGCCGTACTGTCCCATCTTCCAGCCGATGACGCGGGTCATGGCGGCGACGGCAGCCGCCGGCGGCTCAGCGACCTCGAAGTTGCCCATGAGGGAGACGCCGTACGTGTCGCGGTTGAAGCCCCCGGAGTGTGCGCCTTGGATGGCCTGGTCGATGCTGCCTCGCCGTCCCTCATAGACGGTGCCGTACCGGTCGACGAGGAGGTTGTACCCGATGTCGGCCCAGCCGAGGGTCTTCGTGTGGTACGCGTAGATGCCGCGGATCTGCTGGACGGCCTGCTCGCGTGAGTACGAGTTCGACCCCGCGGTGTGGTGGACGACCAGCGCCTTGACGGTGTGGTTCACGACCGGTCGACCAGAGGTGAGGCTCTCGTCCGCACCCCACTGCTCGCGGGTGACGATCTGCGGCTGGGTCCCGCTGGCGGTCGCCGTGGCGACAGGGACCGCGTCAGAGTGCACCGTGTCATCGGCACGCGACGTCCCAGGGTCCACGAGGGAGACCTGGACGTCCCGAGGAGCCACACCCTGCGGAGTGTCGATCCGCACCTGCACACCGTCGGCCTCCAGGACGACGAGCGGTGAGGTGCCAGTCCGCTCCGCCATCCGCGCCGCCTCCGCGGTACCCGCGTCCGGACCCTCGTCGGCCACCCCGAGCACCTCCCACGGCCCCCACTCCCCGTCAGAGCGGACGCGGAGCTGCACGGCCACGTCGGTGTCGTCGACACCTGGGGTGCGGCGCCAGCTGACACCTACGACGGCGAAGTCGTCGACGTCGAGCTCGTCGGTCAGAACCTCTGGAGAGTCATCGTCGGGCTCAGGAGCGTCGGGCACTTGGGGCTCCCCCAGCGCGGCGATGCCGAGCGGAGCCGACGCTGACGGTGCACGACGCGTGGCATCGTCGTCGGCCTGCAGCGCGTCCAGCGCCTCACCATCGACGCCCTCGAGCTCAAGGTTCTCGATCTTCGGAGCCACGGGGACCGGCTCCGGCTCAGGCGGCGTCACCGTGGGGAGGACAAGGAGTCCGGGGATCAGCCCGAAACTGAGCAGGAAGGAGGGGAGACGCATCGGTGCAGTTCCGTTCGGCTCGTGTCGCGGGTGCTGTCGTCGTCCTTCCACCATCGGCAGGACGGCGGACCATCTGAAGCCATGACCCCAGCGTCACACCTGTCACACCGGGCTCACAGATCACACCGCACGGTGACGCTCTCGCTCCCTTCTGTCAAGTGGCTCCGGTGAGCTCAACCAACGAAGGAGTACCCGGACCAGCCGCTGCCGACCTGTCGCCCGGGGGAGAAATCCCCGTTCTCCGTGCCGGCGAAGAGGAAGAGCCGCCCAGCCGCGTCCCTGCCCAACAGATCGGGATAGCTGTCGCCGTCCCAGTCTCCCGGGCTGCTGACGTCGACGAGGTGCCGCACATCAACAGTCAGGACCCGACTCGTACCGAAACCCCCGCGACCATCTCCCGGGTAGAGGACGAGCTCGCCGGTGGACATCCGCCGAGCCACAATGTCGGGCACACCGTCGCCGGTGACGTCTCCAACCGCTCGCAGGAGGTCCATCCCGGACCAGCCCCGGCCAATGCGCGCTTGACCGGTGAATCGGCCGCTACCGTCGCTCGTGTACACCCAGAGGGTGGCATCATCACGACGGCGGGCCAAGAGATCTGGCTCACCGTCGCCAGTCCAGTCACCAGGGCCGACGAAAGCGTTGATCACACGCCAGTTCCCTCCGATCGCGGCGCCCGACGCGAAACCACCCTGACCGTCCCCTCGGTACAGCCACAGGTTCCCGGAAACCGGTTCACGAGCGATCACGTCGTGTGCCCCATCACCGTCCCAGTCCCCCGCCTGGGTGACGAGATTGCGCGTTCCCCAGCCATGACCGATCTGCCGGCGGCTACCGAATCCTCCCGTACCGTCACCGGGGTACAGGTAGAAGCGACCGTTCTCCGCGATGGCCATGAGGTCCGCCGCTCCGTCCCCGGAGAAGTCACGGGGAAACGGCGCCGGACCAGTGATGACGAACCAGTCCGACTTCGTGCCGAGGAGGCTGCGCAGTGTGGCACCGGACACGACAACCGATCCCCGGCTGCCCGTCACCGCAGCCTGGACGATGCGCCCGCCGAGATCGCCCTCACCGGTCCGCGTCTGCACGGTGATCTGCCGTAGCGAGCCGACCTGTGGATAGCGGGCATCGAGGTTGCGCTGGATCGTGGCGACCGGGACGGTTGCCGTCCAGCTGTGCGCGGACGAGGGGATGCGGCCGTCGTAGGGGTCCCGCTTGGCGACCTGGTAGGGGTGGCTGGAGGGACCGCCCGCCGTCCATCCACCATTCGAGGCACTGAACTCGGTCAGGACGAGTTGCTCGCTTCCACTGCTCGTCCGGTAGTACCGGACGACGCCGGCGGTCGCAGCAATGGCGTCGTTCGTCCGAGGATGCTCATGGCTCTGAATGAGACGCCCGTCGGACCCATAGGTGGCGATGCCCTTGAACACCTGGCAGGACACGGTGTCGCAGGTGTCGTAGAACCTTGTCGAGGATCCAGCACGAAGGCGGGCCGCGTAGGTGCGTGCCGCAACAGACTGTGCGCGCAGAGCGTGGGCCGGCCAACCGGCCGGCATTTCGGCGGGGACGACGCCGCGCAGGTAGGTGTCCATCGGTAGCACGAGGACGCTGTGCAGGACAGACGTCCCCTGTGGGACGGCGTGCAACACACCCCGCAGTTCCTGGCGACGACCTTGGGGGTCCGCGGTTGATGGCGGTAGGACGAGCCGGAAGGTGTCGGTGGCAGTGAACCGGACGTCCTCGTCCCACGGCGTCGTGACATCCTGCGGCTGCCACGACGTCCAGACGCCCCCGTCCAGACTCTCTACCACCAGGTGGTCTGGGCCCCGGACCACCCGCCACCCGTCGTACCTGTCGCCGGTTGGCAGCAGGTAGCGTGCGTCTCCGGACAGGATGGCGAGGCCGGGCGCTGGATCCACCCGGACGTCAGCGTCGTTGTCCGTGCTGATCCACACTCGGATCGGGCTGTCAGCGATGGTCTTCGCGTACGTACCGGGGTAGTAGAAGTCGAGGATGCGGTCGTAGGTCAGTCCCGCGTCGGCGGCGCCGTACGCACCCCACTGGGACATCCCTCGACCGTGTCCGTACCCCCTGCCTTCCAGGGAGTAGCTGCCGCTCGCGGGTCGCGGTGACACTTCAGCGGCGACCGCGGCGGAGGGGACGAGGGACACCACGAGCGTGGCGCCGAGGATGGAGGCGAGTAGGCGGAACCGCATGAGAGTCCTTCGGCCGAGAACTGGGCTGGCCTGAGTCATTCTGCCTCGGCGATCGGCGCGAATGTGACCAAAACTGCTCGAATCCCAAGACCGCCCGAGTTCCGCCCCTGCCCATCCCCGGTTCAGGCGCCGATGACGCGGTGGACGACACCGGGGAAACGAGCCGGGTCGGTCACCCGGCGGCCGTCGACCACGACCTTCACCCCGGGCAGGTCCTCGGCAGACAGGTCCCGGTAGGAGGCGTGGTCGGCCTGGACGACGACGGCGTCGACGGGGTCGCCGTCGGTGTGCGGCGGCAGGTCGAGGGCGGCGAGCTCGTCGGAGCTGTACATGGGGTCGGAGACGGTGACCTGGGCGCCGCGGGAGCGCAGGGCGGCCACGGTCGGGAACACCCCGGAGAACGCGGTCTCCTTGACCCCGCCCCGGTAGGAGGCGCCGAGCACGAGCACCCGGGCCCCGGTCAGGTCGCCGTAGGCGTCCGCGAGCAGCGTGACGGCGTGCTCGGGCATGCCGGCGTTCGCCTCTCGGGCGGCCCGCACGACGGTCGCGTCCGGGTCGTTCCACAAGTAGAGCCGCGGGTACACGGGGATGCAGTGCCCGCCGACCGCGATGCCCGGCTGGTGGATGTGGCTGTAGGGCTGGGAGTTGCAGGCCTCGATGACCTGCTGGACGTCGATGCCGTGCGCGCCGGCGAACCGGGCGAACTGGTTGGCCAGCCCGATGTTGACGTCCCGGTACGTGGTCTCGGCGAGCTTGGCCATCTCGGCGGCCTCGGCGCTGCCGAGGTCCCACACCCCGTTCGGTCTGGGCAGGTCGGTTCGGTCGTCGAACTGCAGCACCGCCTGGTAAAACTCCGTGGCCCGTCGGGCGCCCTCCGGGGACAGGGCGCCGACGAGCTTGGGGTAGGTGCGCAGGTCGGCGAACACCCGACCGGTCAGCACCCGCTCGGGGGAGAACACCAGGTGGAAGTCGGTGCCCTCGGTCAGCCCGGACCCCTCCTCGAGCATCGGCTTCCACCGGGTCCGAGTGGTGCCGACCGGCAGGGTCGTCTCGTAGGAGACGAGCGTGCCGGGTGTGAGGTGCTCGGCCAGCGACCGCGTAGCGGCGTCCATCCAGCCGAAGTCGGGCACGCCGTCACCGTCGACGAACAGCGGGACGACGAGGACGACGGCGTCCGCGCCAGGAACGGCCTCTCCGTAGTCGGTGGTGGCGCGCAGCGCACCGCGGGAGACCACGTCGGCGAGCCGTTCGGCCAGCTCGGCCTCGCCGGGGAACGGCTCGGTGCCGGCGTTGACGAGGTCGACGACCGCCGGGTTGACGTCGACGCCGACGACTTCGTGCCCGGATCCGGCGAACTGCACGGCGAGCGGCAGCCCGATCTTGCCCAGCGCGACGACGACAATCTTCACGATGCTCCTCAGCTAGTCAGTCGATCTCGACGGTGCGGCCGGTCGCAGCAGAGTCCAGCACTGCCTCGGCGACGGCGACGGTACGCAGCCCCTGCCGCATCGTCACGACGTCCGCGTCGTGGCCGAGGACGGCGTCCCGGAACGTCTCGTGCTCGGTCCGCAGCGGCTCCGGCTTGGCGATCGCGTACCGGACGACGTCCCCTTCGGAGACGCCGCGGAACTCGGCCAGGGAGCCCCACGTGGTCGGGATGGTGCCGTTGGCGTGGAAGGTGAGGTCGGCGGTGAGCGTGTCGGCGACGAAGGCGCCCTTCTCCCCGGTGACGATCGTGACCCGCTCCTTCATCGGCGACAGCCAGTTGACGAGGTGGCTGGTCACGGTGCCGTCGGCGAGCTGGCCGACCACAGCGACGAGGTCCTCGTGCTCCCGGCCGCTCTTGAGGGCCGTCCGGGCGGCGACGGAGGTGAACGGCTGCTGGGTGACCCAGGCGGTGAGGTCGATGTCGTGGGTGGCGAGGTCCTTGACGACGCCGACGTCGGCGATCCGGGCGGGGAACGGGCCCTGCCGGCGGGTGACGACCTGGTAGATGTCGCCGAGCTCGCCGGCCTCGAGCCGGGAGCGAAGGTTCTGCAGCGCCGGGTTGTACCGCTCGATGTGCCCGACGGCGCCGACGAGGCCACGGGACTCGAACGCCTCGGCGAGCCGGGTCGCGGCGGCGGTGTCGGCGGCCAGCGGCTTCTCCACCAGGGCGTGCACACCGGCCTCAGCCAGCGCGAGCCCGACCTGCTCGTGGAACGCGGTCGGCACGGCGACCATGCAGTAGTCGACGCCGGCGGCGATCACGTCCTCGATGGAGGACAGCACGGGCAGGTCGCCGGACACCCCGTGCGGGTCGCCGCCGGGG
Organism: Quadrisphaera sp. GCM10027208; assembly: GCF_042658805.1. Lineage (NCBI taxonomy): Bacteria > Bacillati > Actinomycetota > Actinomycetes > Kineosporiales > Kineosporiaceae > Quadrisphaera > Quadrisphaera sp. GCM10027208. Next base: position 33,322 of record NZ_JBHSRC010000009.1, on the reverse strand, counting down.
TCGGCGACGGCGACGAGGTCGACGCCGTCGAGCGAGCGCAGCACGCGGGCGTGGTGGCGGCCCATCATCCCCAGGCCGATGAGGCCGGCTCGCAGGTTCGCCATCACGCACCCGCCCCGGCGAGGGCGTTCACGGCGGTCACGACCCGTTCCAGGTCGTCCTGGCTCAGCGACGGGTGGACCGGCAGGGAGAGGGCCTCGGCGGCGGCCCGCTCGGTCTGCGGCAGGTCCAGGGTGAGGTCGAAGCTCGGCAGCCGGTGGTTCGGGATCGGGTAGTAGACGCCGGTGCCGACGCCGTACTCCTCGGCGAGCGCGGCAGCGAACCCGTCGCGGTCCTCGGGCACCCGGATCGTGTACTGGTGCCACACGTGGGTGGCCTGGTCGGCGACCGGGGGGACGACGACCCCGTGCAGGTTCTCGGACAGGAACGCCGCGTTCTCCTGACGTCGGCGGGTCCACTGCGGCAGCTTGCCGAGCTGGACGCGGCCGATCGCGGCGTGGACGTCGGTCATCCGCGCGTTGAACCCGACGACCTCGTTCTCGTACCGGCGTTCCATCCCCTGGTTGCGCAGCAGTCGCACCATCCGGGCGATCTCGTCGGTCTCGGAGGCGACCATGCCGCCCTCACCGGAGGTCATGTTCTTCGTCGGGTAGAGGCTGAACATGCCGAACGCGCCGAACGTGCCGACCTGGCGGCCCTGCCACGTCGCGCCGTGCGCCTGGGCGGCGTCCTCGAAGACCCGGATGCCGTGGCGCTCGGCGACCTCGCCGAGGCGGGTCATGTCGGCGGGGTGCCCGTAGAGGTGGACGGGCATCACCCCGACGGTGCGCTCGGTGACGGCGGCGTCGACGGCGTCGGGGTCGAGGCAGAAGAACTCCGGCTCGATGTCGGCGAACACCGGCGTGGCCCCGGTGAGCGCGACGGAGTTGGCGGTGGCGGCGAAGGTGAACGACGGGACGATCACCTCGTCACCGGGGCCGACGCCGGCGGCGAGCAGACCGAGGTGCTGCCCGGCGGTGCCCGAGTTCACTGCGACGCAGGTGCGGCCGCCGGCCAGGGCGTCGGCGAACTCCCGCTCGAACGCGGCGACCTCCGGGCCCTGCGCGATCATGCCGCTGCGCAGCACGCGGTCCACCGCCTCGCGCTCCTCGTCGCCGATGATCGGCTTCGCGGCGGGGATCATGTCCGGCATCAGCTGCTCGCCTCCGTGAGGTGTCCGTCGGTCTCGGTGTAGGTCTGTCCGGTCACCGGGCACCGCCAGCGACCGTTCCCGTCGTCCTCCAGCGGCTCGCCGGCCCGCCCCACCCAGCGGACCCGCTTGGCGGGGACGCCGGCGACGAGCGCGAAGTCGGGCACGTCCCGGGTGACGACCGCGCCGGCGGCGACCATCGCCCAGCGCCCGATGGTCACCGGCGCCACGCACACCGCTCGGGCCCCGATCGAGGCGCCCTGGCGGCAGGTGACGCCGACGGCCTCCCAGTCGTCGGCGCGCTTGAGGGAGCCGTCCGGGGCGACGGAGCGCGGGAAGTGGTCGTTGGTGAACACGACGGCGGGGCCGACGAAGACGCCGTCCTCCAGGACGGCGGGCTCGTAGACGAGTGCGTGGTTCTGCACCTTGCACCGGGCACCCATCCGGACACCGGTGCCGATGTAGGCGCCGCGGCCGATGATGCACTCCGGGCCGATCTCGGCGTCCTCACGCACCTGTGCCAGGTGCCAGACGCTCGTCCCGTCCCCGATCCGGGCCCTCGGGTCGACGTCAGCAGAGTCGGCGATCCTCGTGGTCACAACGCGCCAATCTAGCGGCCACCGAAGGCAGCTGCGTCCGAGGCGGCCAGGCCGAGGACATCTGCCAGCTCTGCCGCTGCGGCGACGTCGTCAGCTGGCAGCAGGCGGCAACCGCTGATGGTCCGGGCGACGTCGGGGTCTGCGGTGAGGATCGGGCACCCAGCCCCGACAACAGTGTCCACGACCCCCGGCGCGGGAGGCCGGTGCAGAACGACGACGACCCCTATCCCGGCGTGCCGCAGATCGGCGAGCTCAGTGGCCAGGTCGACTGTCCCACTGGTCACTGGTTGCGCGTCCTCCAGGACGACGTGGCTGTACCGCGTCAGCACCTCGTGGAGAAGCCGGACGTTGACTGCCGGGTCACCGCGGTAGGCCACCCGGTCCACCGCCATGGCCACCACCGGGTCGCTGCGACGCCGTCCGACCATGAGCACGTCGCTGCCGATCCCGTGGTCCTGCCGCAACCGGTCGGCCCAGACGCTGGCCCGACCGCCGGCGTTGAGCGGTCCCAGCAGTACCCGTGGGGTCCGCTCGTCGTGGCGAGCGGGCTGCTCCTCGAGACCGGTGTGGCCGCGGGATACGCCGACGCCATCGGAGGGCAACCGGTGACCGAGAAGCCGCTCGTACACCTCGCGCAGCCTCGCCTCCTGGCGCGACCACGAGAACTCCCGCTGCAGGGCGGGCTCAGCGAGCGCACGCCGATACCGGTCTCGGTGTCGTAGGACCACGCCGACGGCTTCGGCCAGTGACACCTCGTCCCCAGGCGTGAACGTGGCGCCGATCCCCCACCGCCGGACAACTTCTCCCAGCGCAGCGAGGTCACTGACGACGAGCGGTACCCCGGCGGCGGAGTACTCGAAAAGCTTGTTGGGCAGTGTCAGCTCGTGGTTGGCGAACCCGCCTCGCATAGGGATGAGACCGATGTCGGCGCCGGACAGCAGGGGGAGGAGCTCCGACGGGCCAACGGGGTCCAAGAGGTGCACGCGATCAGCCACTCCAAGGTCCTCGGCGAGCCGAGCGAGCGCTACCGCTCCAGGTGCGGTGACACCGGGTACGCAGAGGACCGCCAGGTGGACCTGCGGCAGCAGGGCCAGCGCGCGGGCGGCGACGTCCACACCTCGAACGTCGGCGAGTCCGCCGGAGTAGACCAGGAGCGGCGCCTCGCCCCGCAAGCCGCACCGCTCACGCAGGCTCGGCGACTGGAACTCGTCGCCGACGCTGGACGGGACAGGGGTGTTGAGCACGACGACCGGCTCGCTGCGCAGGTGGAGCCGACGGACCAGCGCATCGCCGGTGTGCGGGCTCACAGCGACTACGGCGTCCGCTCGGGGTGCGTACTCCGCCTCCAGAGCGGCCCACCCCGCGACCGACCGAGCAGTTTGCGAACCCGTGACCGCGAGGCCAGCCACGTACTCGTGTGCGTCATAGACCAGACGCACGTGCCGTCCCCTCGTGGCCGCTCGCTCGACGGCCCGCGCTGCGACGCCAAGGAGGTGCACGTCGTGGGCGTGCACGACGTCGGGTTCAAGGGCGTCGATGACCGGTCCGAAGGCCAGTTCGAGGTCATCGGGAAATCCACCCAGAGCGTTGCGCCAGTCGGCTCGAACAGTGGAGGACTGCACCCAGCGGTCCCATCGCTCCCACAGGCGAGCGACAGAGTGGTCCACGATCTCGGCGCCGGCATACGCCGACCGCGCAAGACGTTCTTTGGCGAGCGCACCGAAGCCCCGCCGATCTGCTGCACGGGCCGTCATCCGGGCGCGCCGGGCGGCACGCGCGGACTCGGTCGCCCACGTCGCCGGCAGCGGGCGGCGCGCCCGTCGTTGCCGCATTCGGCCGACGACGTCGCGACGTACCGTGAGTGGCACGGGGATGCGCAGCAGCACCGCATCCCCGAGAGGGCGGACCGTCATCCGGTCATCCCGCGCCCGTCCCACCACGGTCACCCGCAGTCCGGCCTCGGCCAGGGCGACCGCTGACCGCTTGACCCGGTTGTCGTTGGTCACGTCGTTGACGACAAGCATCACAACGTGCTCGGGGGTTCCCGGCGCGCTGGGCAAGGACGACGGCTCGGGGACCACACTGCTCCTGAGGGATGGCTACCGGACGCCGGTAGGTTAGCCGTCGTGCACGTGCTCAGCGTGGTCGGCGCGCGGCCCCAGTTCGTCAAGCTCGCGCCGGTCGCCGCGGAGCTCGCCCGTGCCGGTGACGTCGAGCACCGGGTGCTGCACACCGGCCAGCACTACGACCCGGCGATGTCCGAGGTGTTCTTCGCCGACCTGGCGCTGCCGTCACCGGACGTCGAGCTCGGGGTCGGCCCAGGCTCCCTGGCTACCCAGACGGCCGCGATGCTCACCGGGATCGAGCAGGCGCTGCTCGCCGACCGGCCGGACTGGGTGCTGGTCTACGGGGACACCACCTCCACGCTCGCCGGGGCGCTGGCCTCCGTCCGGCTCGGAGTGCCGGTGGCGCACCTGGAGGCCGGCCTGCGCTCGTTCAACCGGCGGATGCCCGAGGAGCACAACCGGGTGCTCACCGACCACGCCGCTGACCTGCTGCTCGCCCCGACCGCGACGGCCGTGGAGCACCTGCGCGCCGAGGGGCTCGCCGGTCGGACCCGGCTCGTCGGGGACGTGATGACCGACGTGTGCCTGCGAGTGCGGGACGCCGTGCTGGCCGACCCGCCCGCGCTGCCCGGCCTAGACAGCAGCACAGACAGCACAGCGCCGTTCGTGCTCGCCACCGTCCACCGGGCCGAGAACACCGACGACCCGGCGCGGCTGGCGGCGGTCGTCGACGCGCTCGCGGCGCTGCCCGTGCCAGTGCTGCTGCCCGTGCACCCCCGGCTCGCGGATCGCTGCCGGGCGGCGGGTATCGACCTCGCCACGGGGGCGCTGCGCCCGGTGGCCCCGCTCAGCTACCCGCAGACGGTGGCCGCCCTGATCCGTGCGGCGGGCGTGGTGACGGACTCCGGCGGGCTGCAGAAGGAGGCGTACCTCCTCGGCACGCCGTGCACGACCCTGCGGCACGAGACGGAGTGGGTGGAGACCCTCGAGGGCGGCTGGAACGTGCTGGCCGGCGACCTGGCGGGCCTGGACCGCCGGGCGGTGCGGCCGGTGCCGCCGACGCCCCGGGGCACTCCCTACGGCGACGGGACGGCGGCCGCGCAGGTCCTCGACGCGCTGCGGGTCAACGGCTCAGCAGCGTGCTGACGGCGGTGGCGAGCCGGTCGGTCTCCGCCGCGCCGTCGAGGTGCTCGTCAGCCCAGGCTGCGGCGCGGTCCCTCACCACCGCGAGCGCTGCGGGGTCGGCGGACCAGTCCCGCAGCACGGCGGCGGCAGCAGCGGCGTCCGCGACCAGAACTCCCCCGCCAGAGGCGTCGAGAAGGGCAGCGACCCGCGGCAGCGGCGTGGCGAGCACCGCGAGCCCGGCGGCGAGGTACTCGTAGACCTTCGTCGGGACGGCGGCCCGGAACGCCGGGGTGTCCTCGAGCAGGGCGAGACCGACGGCGGCGCCCGCGACGGCCTGCCAGGAGCGGACCGGGTCGAGCCGGCCGTGCACGCGGACCCTGCCGGCGACGTCCGGGGAGGAGAGCCGTTCGGCGAGCCAGTCCTCGTCGGCGGCTGCCACCGGTCCGACGAGGTCGAGCTGCCAGCCGGGGGCGGCGGCGACCGCCTCGATCATGGCCCGCAGCCCGCGGGAGGTGCGGAGGTCCCCGACGTACGCCGCCCGCAGTGCGGCGTCCTTCACGCCGCGGGCGGCGCGGACCGGTCGCAGCGCGTCGGGGTCGGGCAGGTTGCGCACGACGAGCCGCCGGCGAGCGCTCGGTCCCGTCGGCGGCAGGTGGTCGTCGGCGACCACGGTGACGTCGGCGCGTGCGGCCACCGCGGTGGCAGTGCGGGCGACGGCGCCGGCGAGGCGACCGGCGACGCCTGTCGCCCAGGGCCGGTCCCGCAGCAGGGACGGGTAGTCCTCGTGCACGTCGCACACCCAGCGGCGTCGGCGCAGCCGGGCAGCCGCCCAGCAGCCGAGGGCGGAGTCCGGGTCGAGGCTCAGCAGCACCCGGCCCCGGGCCCGCCAGGGCAGGGTGACGGCGAGCACCGCCCGCCCGAGCGGGCCGCGGCGCCGCGTCGTGCGGGTGGCGGCACCAGGCGGGCCGGCAGCAGCGTCGCCGAGCCCGAGCACCTCGACCCGCAGGCCGGCGCGACGCAACGCGGCGACCTCACGGTGCAACCGCGCGTCGGCGACGTCGTGGCCGGAGGTGACGACGGTGACGTCGACGGGGTCGGCCACCGGTTACAGGTCGTCCATGGTGAACGCGTCCTCGCCAACCTTGACGAAGGTGGCGTAGGCGTGTGTGACCTCATTCGGGGTCCCGTCCATCATGAGCTTGCCCTTGTGCAACCAGATGGCACGGTTGCACAGCTCCCGGATGCTGGCCATGGAATGGCTGACCAGGAACATCGCCCGCGCCGACTTCATCAGCTCGGCCATCTTCTCCGCAGCCTTGTGCTTGAAGTGGGCATCACCGGTCGACAGAGCCTCGTCGATGAGCAGAATATCGGGATCCATGTGCACGGACACTGCGAACGCGAGCCTGCTGTACATACCAGAGGAGTACACCCGCATCGGCAGGTCCATGAACTCCCCGATCTCGGCGAAGTCGGCGATCATGTCCGCGCGTTCCTGAACCTGCTTGCGGGTCAGCCCAGCCGCGAGGCCGCCGAGGACGACGTTCTCCCGGCCAGAGAGATTCGCGTTGAAGCCCACACCGAGCGCCAGCATGGCGCTGATCCGCCCACGCACCTCGATCCGTCCGGACGTCGGGGTCAGCACGCCTCCCAACGTGCGAACGAGAGTCGACTTTCCGGCACCGTTCGAACCGATGATCCCCAGCGCGGTGCCGTGCGGGACGTCGAAGGAGATGTTCTTCAGCGCCTGGATCTCGTGGACGGCCCGTTCCCCGCGTCCGAACCGGACGATGGCGTCCTTGAAGGTGGGCGTCTTCTCGAACGTCGTCCGGTAGGTCACGGACACGTTCTGGACGCTGACGGCAGGGGGTTCCGTCGCCGCGGCGGTCGGGACGGTCTCAGAGACGGACAGCGAAATCACGCTCCCGTGACATGAAGAAGGTGAACCCTGCAACCGCGGCGATCAGCGCCCAGGCGGCCGCCGCGAGCCAGGTCTCCGGCTGTGGCATCTCGGATCGGACGAGCAGGTCGGTCCAGCCACCGATGATGCTGTACAGCGGGTTCAGTTCCACGACCCGGGAGAAAGCGCCGAGCCTGTTCACGACGTCCTCGGGGTACCACAGGACCGGGGAGAGGTAGAGCCAGAGCCGCACGAAGTACGGGAGAAAGCTGGAGGTGTCCCGGAAGTACACCTGCAGGGCAGCCATAAGGGCCGCGAGACCAGCCCCGAATACGGTCGCCAGCAGCAGGAAGACGCCTGCGAGGAGCATCTTCGGCGACCACGGCGCTCCAGCTGCCACGTGGATCACGAGGTAGACGACCATCGTTGGCAGGAACCGGAAGAAAGCCGTGCGGACGGCGGACAGCGGCATGAGCAACCGCGGGAAAGCCATCGTGGTCACGAGCTTGCCGGAGCCGGTGACGGACTGCGCCCCGCTCGTCACACAACCGGAGATGAAGTAGAAGAAGAAGAGCCCGCCCACGAGGTGCACGAGGTAGTCCAGTCCCCCGCGGCTGGACAGGATGTTGACAAGCACGTAGTAGACACCGGCGAGCAGCAAAGGGTTGATCACCAGCCACAGCTGACCGAAAAAGGTCGTGCTGTTCGCGGCGCGCATCGTGGCCCGGGACAGCTCGGCCGCGAACTGCCGCCGGGACCAGAGGTCCCGGACGTACGGCCCGATCTTGGGCAGCCCGACCTTGTGGGGCTCGTAGACCTGGACCTCTGGGTCAGTGGCCAGCTTGCGAGTCGACCTCATCGATGTGTCGGTCCTCCTGTGATGGCCGGGCAGGCGGGGCACCGCGCAGGATGCCGCTGGACGGTGCGGGGCGCGCCCGAGCCGGTCCAGGATAGACGCGCGGTCGGTGCTGTCACGTCAGCACCCTTGTGGCGGGGCTTGTCGAGGTGACCAACGGGGCGACGGAGGCCCGGCGGCGCAGCGGGTCACTCGGGGCACGGTCCCACCGTTCGCCGCGGACCTGGTGGATGGTCACGGCGGCCATCTCCTGTAGTCGCGTGGCTTCCTCCAGGACGAGCGTCCGCACACCGACCCGTACCGCCGCGGAGGAGTCGGCGAGAGCCACGACCAGGGTGATCCGCCCCTCCCAGTGACCGGGTTCCTCCTCCGCGACCACCCGCTCGTCCAGAAGCAGCTGCCAAAGGGTTGACGGACTACTCGGCTGCTCCTGCCCGGCCCTTCGGCTCCCCTCGTCGGTGGTGAGCTCGACGTGGATACGGCGACCGTGACCGGGATCACCGGGCAGCGTCGTCGTCCAGGTGACGTGGTCACCGGCGAGGACGACCGGGCCGGCGAGCTGGATCCGGAGTCCGTCGGTGAGGGTCCGGAGCCGGGTTGCAGGCTGCCGATCGGGGGCGAGCGTGCTGCCGGAGACGACGGCGCCGTCGCGCCCGAGCACGGTCACGCTCCCGGGAGCAGCGGCGGGGCGGAACCGCAGGGGCGCGACGGGCTCCGCCGGACGTTGCCGCCCGAGGCCGGTAAGCACCCGACGCAGTGACTCCCGCGCAGACACCTCGAGCTCGCCGACCCGGCGACGCACGTCCTCGGGCAGCGTTCTCTCGGCGAGCAGGTCTTCGACCGCGCCGGCGAGCCGGTCGGTCTGGTCGAGGGTCAGGACGTGGTCGCCGCGACCCAGCTCGTCGAAGTGGCGGCGAACCTTGGGGTCGTAGGCGACGCCGAGGACAGGTACCCCGGAACGGTGTCCGAGCAGGCACGCGTGAAGACGCTGAGCGACGAGGCCGTCGCAATCGGCCAGATCAACAAGCACTTGGTCGACGTCGACCACCGGGTCGAGGACGACGGCGTCCTCGGCACCCACGCGCGCGGTGGACAGCACCCGCCGCAGGACGGCGGCGTCGGCGGCCTGCAGCGGTACTGCGGCGACGGCGCCGCCGCGCGCCACGTGGTCGGCGACGACACGGGCCACCTCGGCCTCGAAGGCCCGGGAACCGGGCCATGGGCGAAGATTCAGTCCGAGAACCTGCCGTTGCGCCCACTGCGAAGGAAGGCGCGACAGCGGTGCGGCGCCGCGCGCGAGGGCGTAGACCAGATCCGGCGCCACGTCGATCGCAGCCCGCCAGCGATCGATGCCGGTGAGAAGAGCGGCCGACTCGGGGTCCCGCACAGTGATCGAGGCGGCATGGTCAGCGACGAACCGGACGACGGCCCGGGCGTCCGGATCGTCGAGCGGCCCGGCGCCCACTCCCACGACATGGACCGGCACGCCGTGCACGGCAGCGATGAGGGGAAGGACAGCCAGCGCCCCGACAGAGGCGGTGGCTCCGGTGAAGATTCCACTCACACCGTCGTTGGCGGCGAACGTGTAGTCGTGCCAGAGCCCTCCCCCGCCCACCAGGACACCAGCGGCACGGCGGACCTGCTCGTCGGCCTCGTCCCGGTCCAGCCGGTCGAACGCCTCGACGCCGTGCACAGTGCGCACCATGACGGGATCCTTGGCAGCGACGACGAGCTGACCACCCGGCACGTCGTCCTCGACCGACCGTCGCAGGGACTCGAGAATGAGCTCGTCACCGGTGTTGCCGGTGCCGTACCAGCCGACGGCCAGAACCCGTAGGGGCGGCGGCAGGGCCTCCGCGCGGGCATTGTCCAACGCCTGCAGCACGCGGTCGTCAGTTTCGCCGTGGTCGGCGGCGCGGACGAGCTCTGTCAGGAGCGCCACGCAGTTGTGCTGCCAGCGGTGGTGGGCGAGGACATGATCGGCGTTGCGGCGCCCCCTGGCCCGAACCTCGCGAACGTTCTCGAGCAGGTCCCGCACCGACTTCTCCAGCTCGGCCTGGTCGGCGAAGGCGACGAAGCCGTCTCGGGGAAGGAGCTCCTCGGCCAACCGCTGAGCTGCTCCACCGGCTGGGACGACGACAAAGGCACCAGCGGCGGCGCTGTCGGCAACGGAGCGACTGGGGCCGAGATGCACGTGCAGGGGCACGGCACGCAAGGCCTGGACCAGCGCTGCGCCTGCGACCGGGCCGCTGCCTGCCACGGGCCAGCCGGGACCGGCTGCGCGCACCCGGACGGAGCGGCCCAGCAACTTGGCCGCACGTTGCCAGCCGGGCCGATCGGAGGCGTCCCCGACGACGAGCACATCGGCATCGGTGACGAGGGGAGGCAGTGGAGCCAGCGCCGTCTCCGGGTACACGGCCGGAGGGCGGAACAGGCCCCGGGGGGGTGGTGGGGCCAGGCTGGTGTGGTCCCCATCATCGATTCCCGACGTGAGGACCAGGTCGTAGCCACTGTCCGCAGTGGTGGCGACCGCCTCGTCCTGGATGCCCACGAGGGCAGCGCCGGCGTGCGCGACGGCCTCCTGGGTGGATGAGTCGAGCAGGAGGACGGGCGCGGCGAGCACGACGTGCGGGCTGAACCGGTCGAGCAGCCCAGTGCCACGACGGATGTCGCCCTCCTCGGCGCTCACCACGACGTGGCCGGCGGCCCGTAGACCGGCCGCGGCACCGCCCGCGGCCGTGGGCACACCGGCCCGGCGCGGGCCCAGCACCAGTACACGGAGACGGGGGACGTCGATCATCCGGCGCCGGACCGGTCCAGCCCCAGGGCCGCAAGGACGGTCGCTGCGGTGAGCGGCCCGGCGTGCACGTCGGCGGCGTACTTCCATCCGGCGGCACTCAGGTCGGCGAACCGGTCCCGGTCCCTGGAGAGCCCTGCGACAGCAGCGACGAGGCCGTCAGGAGTGATCTCGACGACCGGTAGAACGGCCGGCAGTCCAGCACGTGCCGCCGCCGGTACGTGTCCCAGGACCACGCAGCCGGCACCGAGCGCAGCGGCCGCCAGGTCGGTGAGATCACCGGCACGGAGCCGCTCGACAACGACGTCCACCTCCTCGAGTGGCGTTCCCGGCTCCGCCACTCGCCACGCACTGCCCGCCGCGGCCCGCAGGCTCGTGACCGCGGAGGCCTCCTGGGGGCCCCGTTCGCCCTCGACAACAAGGACGCGAAGTGGCCCTGGACCAGGCTTGCGCGGACTGTCGGCGACGTGCACGACGACCGGGGCCCAGACCGCCTGCGGCAGGTGATGGCGGGCCGACATGCCGGTGACCAGCACCGGCACCCCTGCCCGTGCCGCCCGGTCTCGGGTACGCCGTGCCTGCCGCACCAGGCGCTGTGCGACACGCTCAGATGAAGCGTCGAGCGGGTCGGGGACCGGCGGTTCGCCGGGGCCGGTGACGGCTACGGCGTCGAGGAACAGGGCAACGGGCCGGTGCCGGGCCAGTTCGGCCAACTCGGCATCGGCGTCACCCCCAAGCCCACCGAAGAGCTGTGTCGTCTGCCGCAGGAGCACAGCATCACTGTCAGCGACGATCTCCCGGTAAGCGGCGACACCGTCGCGCACTTCGGCCTCGGTGCTGCCCACCGCCGGTAGAACCGAGACCTCCGCGCCGAGCCCGCTCCGCGGGGTCCCGGTGCCGGCAACCATGCGGACCGACCCACCGGAAGCCTCCGCCAGCTCCTTGACGAGCGGGCGGGCAGCCCGGGCGTTACGAACGGGGGTCAGGACGATCCGTGGCCCGCGGGAAGGCGCCATCGCAGCGTCTGTTTCGTCGTCGGCGGCTTTAGACCGACCTGCGGCTGGAGACCGGTCCCCCAACAGTCGCGCCCACACCTCGTGCAGAGTCCGCTCCTGGCGCTCCCAGGAGTGCTCGGCAAGCAGCTCAGGAGTGATCCGCGCGCGGTACTCGTCGACATCTGCCAACAACTGTTGGACGGCGCGCGCGCAGTCCACCGGGTCATCCGCCGCGTGCACCGTGCCGACACCAGTCCGGGAGAGGAAGCGGGCCTGGGCCCGGACGTCGCTGCCCACCACCGGCAACCGGGCATGAAGGTACTCGCGGACCTTGGTGGCGAGGGCCTCATGGTGAGCGGCCGTGTGGGAAAGCGGACTGACCCCCGCCGTGGCGCTCGAGATGTACCAGGTGACGCTCTGGGCGGGTACGTAGTCCAGGATGTGCAGCCGGTCGGCGACGCCGACCTCACGGGCGACGTCGCGCAGGGCGTTCCGCAGGTCGACCTCGGGCGAGGCGACGACGGCGAGGTGGGCACCGGGGACGTCGGCGAGGGCCCGGACGACGGTAGCCACCCCCCGCTTCTCGGCGATCCGACCAACGTAGACGAGCAGCGGCACGTCCGGCGCCAGCCCACACTCCTCGCGGACCGTCCGACGTGAGCCAGAGGGGTCAGGGACGAGTTCGGAGAAGGGGGCGTTGGTGACCACCGCGGGCCGCTGCCGGAGGTTGTGCCGACGTTGCAGCATGTCGGCAAGTTCCTCGGAGACGGTCACGACGGCGTCGGCCAGCGGTGCCAGCTCGGCCTCGGCAGCACGCCAGGCCGCTCCGTGTACGGCTGGTCCGGTGAACGTGACCCCCGGCAACCACTCGTGCGCGTCGTAGACCCAGGGCACGTGACGTCCGCGCGCTGCGAGGAGGCCTTGGGCCGTGCGGGCAGCCGGCATCGGGTGCCGGTCGTGCACGTGAATGAGGTCCGGCTCCAGGGACACGATCACATCGGCGAAGGCGTGCTCGAGGTCCTGGATCAGCGGCCAGGCTCGGCGCCAGGCACCGGGCCACGGCGCCCTGGCGTGCAGCTCTGCCACCCGTAGCCGGGCGCCGGTGCGCTGCTCCTGCACGTGTTGGGCCACGGTGTCCACACGACTCTGTGCCCACAGCAGTGCGCGCCGCGCCGGCACAGTGAACCGCCGAGCCCTCCCGCCGTCCGTGCGGGCTGCGTCCGCTGCAAGCCGGCGCTGGGCGTAGCCCCGCTCGGCGGCCCGAGCCCGGACGTCGGGCTGCTCTTCCTCCTCGGCGTCCAGCCGGTGCCGTCGCTGCCACTCAGCGTGCAACGGGTAGTCGGGGCGCACCCGGTAGACGGGGACGCGGCCGATGAGTCCGAAGGGCGGCACGGTGCGGTGGATGAGCCCGACCACGGTGACCCGGTACCCGGCGGCGTAGGCGCTGAGCGCGGCCTTCTCCACCCGGGAGTCCCCGACGACCCGGTTGCCGACCACCATGACGAGGTGCGGCGCGTCCGCCGTGTGCGCCATCGTCGTCAGACGTCCGACGCGGCGACCGTGGAGTCAGCCCTGGCGTCTGCCTCGGGATCGCCCGGGTCGGAGGCGTCGGTGTACGCGGCACGGTCCAGAGAGAAGCTCACCTTGAGCTCGGGGTGGAGCCGCGCCAGGTGCCACGCCAGCGGGACGGCGTGGGAGTCGCCGACCACGACCTCGTTGACTGTCGACAGGTCAAATCGCGGGAGGACCTCTTGGCGGGCGACCCGCCACAGCACCCACGGACGGACAGCCCGGTACCCCCGCATGAACAGGCGTCGGTGGAAGGCGTCGGCGACCCGCTCGTAGCGGGCGCGGACGCCGGGCGCGCGTCGGCCGAGGACAGGCGCCGCCCGGTTGAGCACGAACCGGGGTCCGCGGAACACGACGACGCGTTCGATGCGCGGGATCGGGTGGCGGCCCTCGCCCTCCTTGAGGGTGTGCACGACGACCCGGGGGTCGAGTCCCTCGGCCCGCCAGGGATCGGCGTTCGTCGTGATCAGCTCGACGTCGACGCCGTGGTCGAGGAGGAAGTGGCAGTGCCGTTTGATGGCACGAGCCCGGGTCGCGGTCAGGGCCACGAACAGGACCTTCATCGTGTCAACACCTCAGGGGTCTCGGGGCCGTCATGGCCCAGGTACCGGGCCATCAGCTGGTCGCCGACGGCTCTCATCCCGTACCGGGCGGTCAGCTGCTCGCGAGCGTGCGGCAGGTCAAGGTCGGGCAGGCGTTCACGCAGGGACCGGTAGGCGCGAACCACCTCGACGACCGAGGTACTGACCGGGACGGTCGCCCCGGCGATCTCCTCGAGGCCGGCGAGGGTCTCCTCGGGACCACCGCTCCGGGTTACCAGTGCGGGTAGCCCGGAGGCGACGGCCTCGACGACCGTCATCCCGAACGTCTCGTACTCGCTGAGGTGGACGAGGAGGTCCGCAGCGTGCAGCTGACGGACCACTTCCTCGTGGGGGACAGGCCCTGGCAGGTGAACCCGGCCGCCCAGACCGAGCTCGCTGGCCCGAGCGGCCAGGCCGTCGCGCAAAGGGCCGCCGCCCACCATCGTCAGCTCCAGATCGGGATCGTCCTCGGCGCAGACCGCGAAGGCCTCCAACAGCCGCCACACCCCCTTGTGCGGCAGTAGACGCCCGAGGTAGAGCCAGCGGGACAACCGCCGGACCGGATCCGGTCGCATCGGTATACGTTCGACCGCCACCGCGTTCGGGACGACGGACACCTTCGTCTCGTGGTGGGGAAAGTAGTCGAGCACCTTGCGGCGCAGCACGTCACTGACGCAGAAGAAGCCGGTGCAGCGTGCCAGCACCTGGTCGTACAGGTCCCGCGCAGGGCGCTGTGCAAGGATCCGGTCGAGAAACGTCGCGTGCTCGGTGACGAACACCCGGGCACCGGGTCGTGCAAGCTGGACGGCCGCCCAGCCGCCGTAGGTACCCACGTGACCGTGCACGACGTCGGCGTCGATGACTCCACCTGGCAGGACGTTGCGCAAGGCGGATTCGTGGGTGCGGGCGTGCTGGGCGTAGTCCCGAGCAGGGACCACGGGGGCGGGGACGCGGATAAGGTCGCCCTCCGGCGTCCGCACCGGGCGGATCGGCACGCGGGCGCCCTCGGCGCCGACCAGCCGGCGCGTGAGTCCCCGGATGACTGCGGATCCAACGCGGTCTCCCGGCGTCGGCCAGTCCTCGGCGTGGAGGATCAGAACGGACTCGAACCGGTCCGCGACAGCCTCCACGGTGCTCTGCACGAAGGAGCCGGCGAACGGGTTGTTGACGTTCGGGTACCACGGTGTGACAACGGCGAGGGACCGACCGCGAGGCTCATGCACGGGCCAGGCTCCGCAGTCGCTGCTCGAACGGGGCGAGCACGGCGTCACGGGTGTAGCGCAGCGCGTGCTCCCGAGCCGCTCGGGCCTGTCCCGGTGTCCGGGAGCGTGCAAGCCGGGCGCCGGTGATGAGGGCTTGCGCGATGCTCCCGCTCGACAGGTCGGCGTTGCGCACCCACAGAGGGTGCCCGTCGAGGACGTCGACGGCGGCGATGTCCGGCTTGTGCACCGAGACGATCGGCTTGCCGGTGGCCATGTACTCGAACACCTTCCCGCTCGTCACGTACCGCGCACCCGGCACCCAGAAGAGCAGGACGTCGAGGGAGTCGTAGACCTTCGCGATGTCCGCTTTAGGGGCCGGCCCCTCGTAGTGGACCCCGATCCCCTCCTCCACCGGCATCCGGTCGAGGAGGACGGGCACGTGCCGCGGAAAGAAGCCCAAGTGGCCGTGGACGTGGAGGGTTGCATCCTGCAGGGCCGGGTCGTGGCGCGCTTGCCGCCAACCGTCGAACAGCTCCTCGATCGGCATGGCGTCGGTGACCGTGCCGACGTACCCGAACCGTAGCGGCCTGTCCGGCACAGGTTCGGTGTCGAGATCACCGAGGATCTCGGGCTCCCAACCGTTGGGGACGACCGTCATCCGCTCCGCAGCGAAGGGATAGCGGTCGGCGTACCACTGCCGCATCCCGTTGTTGACGAACACGATCTCAGCTGCCTCGCGGAGCACCCGCTCCTCCCAGGTCCAGGCACTGTGGTCGGGCGGGTACTTGAGTTCCTCGGTGAACTGGTTGAAGGTCCAGGCATCTCGGTAGTCGACGACGTACGGCACGCGCAGGAGCTTGTGCAGCATCCAGGCGGCCGCGAAGGACGCGAACGGGTTGCCGGTCGCGACGACGAGGTCGAATCGGGTCTTGCGGTGCTGCTTGAGGGCGGCGGCGAGCACGCGGGGGATCCACGACGCGTAGTGCTCCGGGAAGAACCGCTCGGTCTCCCACCGGTGCAGCATCGTCGCCAGGCTCGGGAAGTTGGCGCGAAACCGACCGTAGTCTCGGATGTCGGTGACCCATCGGTAGTAGTCAAGGCCCGGCCGGACGACGGTGACCTCGGGGTGAATCGTCGACTCCAGCGTCTCGTCGTACGAGTCGATGTACCGGGTGAAGAACTCACGCGGCGCAGTGTGAACAGTGACGTCCCAGCCGCGCTCCGCGAAGTGGTTCGCTGTCGCCCGTGCTCGGAAGACGCCGCTGGCCCGCGTCGGAGGAAAGTAGAACGCGAGGTAGAGGACACGCGGACGTCGTCCGTTCGGTTGGTTCATCGGCGGGGAGTCTAGCCAGCGGTCACCTGGTCGTAGACGGCCAGCAGCCGGCGCGCCTGGTGCGGCCAGGCGGTGGCGGCGACGGCCTGGCTGGTGCGGACCCGCTGGGCGTAGGCGCCGCGGTCGGCCAGGACAGCCCGGACGGCGACGGCGAGCCCGTCGGCGTCCCCGGCGGTGAACACCTCGCCGAGGCGGTGCTCGCGGGTGAACCGGGCCATCTCCCGGACGTCGCTGGTCACCACCGGC
This sequence comes from Quadrisphaera sp. GCM10027208, assembly GCF_042658805.1. Taxonomy (NCBI): domain Bacteria; kingdom Bacillati; phylum Actinomycetota; class Actinomycetes; order Kineosporiales; family Kineosporiaceae; genus Quadrisphaera; species Quadrisphaera sp. GCM10027208. Next base: position 16,864 of record NZ_JBHSRC010000009.1, on the reverse strand, counting down.
AGCCCGGCGTGCAGGTACTCCAGGTACTTCGTCACCAGCGAGATCTCGTGGTTGGGCCGGTGCAGCAGCGGGACCAGGCCGACGTCGGCACCGGCGAGCAGGCCGGTGACCTGGTCGGCGGGCACGTACCCGGTGCGGTGCACCCGGTCGCCGACGCCGCGCTCCCAGGCACGGTCGAGCAGCGCGGGGACGTCCGGGTCGTCGTCGGCGACGACGAGGGCCAGATGGACGCCGGGCAGGGCGGGCAGGGCGTCGACGACGGTCGCGAGGCCGCGGGCGGGGGCGCAGCCGCCGGAGTAGACCAGGAGCGGGACGTCGGCGTCGAGCCCGAGGCGGTCCCGCAGGTCGGGGACGCCCGCGTCGGCAGTGCCTGCCTGGTCAGCGGGACGGACCGCCGCGGGCGCGTTGAGCACGACGGTCGGCGTCGCGGCGAGCCGGTGGTCGGAGCGCAGCATCCCGGCGAGGGTCTCGGAGACGGTGACGACGGCGTCGGCGTCCCGGATGAACTCGTCCTGCTCGCCGACGACCATGGCCCGCCGGAGGCGGCCGCGCAGCCCGGTGACGCCGCGGGCGGCGGTGGCGGCGACGTACTCGTGGGCGTCGAGCACCCACGCCGTCGGCGTGCCGGCCGCGCGCAGGGCGGCAGCGCTGCGGGCGGCGAGCGGGACCGTGTGCCGGTCGTGGGCGTGGATGAGGTGCGGCCGGTGGTCCTCGACCCACGGTGCCAGCGCGAGCTCGAGGTCCTGGACCCACGGGTCGAGCAGCCGCCAGGCGCCGTGGCGGAGCACGGTGAGCGGTGCGGTGACGGGCGCGAGGCGGCGGGCCCACGACGAGGCCGCCAGACGCCGGTCCCGCTCCCGCAGCAGGGCCCTGGCACCGCGGACCAGCGCCGGGTTGCGCCGGTCGCCCCGCGCGCTGAGCACCGGCCGGACCGGGACGAGGACGACCTCCACGCCGTCCTCGACGCTGCGCCGCACGCCGCCGGCCGGGGCGCGGCCGACGACGCGGACCTGCCAGCCGGCGTCCGCGGCGGCACGGGCCACCCGCTGGACGCGGCTGTCACCGTGGACGCCGTTGTTGACCACCATGACCACCCGGCGGGCGGTGTCGGCGTCCGGGTCTGGGGTCACCGGGCCAGCTCCGCGTAGACGTCGAGCAGGACGCGGGCGTCCCGCTCCCAGGAGAGCTCGTCGCGGGCGGCACGGACCGCGGCGGTGAGGTTGGCGTACCGGTCGCGGACCCGGGCGGCAGCCGCCGCGAGCGACGCCGGGTCGCCGGGGGTGTAGAGCTCACCGAGGTCGTGGGTGCGCACGAGTCGACGCAGCTCGGGCAGGTCGGCGGCGACCACCGGGACGCCGGCCCGTACGGCGTGAAACACCTTGTTGGGCAAGGCCAGTCGGTGGTTGCGGGAGCCGGCGGTCAGGGTGATCGCGGCGATGCCGCGGGCCCGGTACCAGTCGTCGAGGTCGTCGACGGGCTGGGCGGGGTGCTGCTCGACGCCGGCGGGCAGCCTCAGGGCCGCGGCGACGTGCGGGTCCTGGGGGCCGACGAGGGTGACGCTGAGCCCGTCGAGGTGGTCCGCGGCCGCGACGAGGGACTCCAGGTCCCGGTGGGCGCCGATCCGGCCCGCGTAGAGCAGCCCGGTCGGGGCGCTCGGCACCGGTGTCGCTGGCCGGCCTGCGGGCGTGCCGGCCGGCGCTGCGGGGAACGTGTTGCGGACCACCCGGACGTCGCGCAGCCCGCGGCCGCGCAGCACGTCGGCGATCCCCTCGGAGACGGTGAGCACGGCCGCGGCGGTGCGGGCGTGGGCGGTCTCCTGCCGGGTGCGGCGCCGGTCGGCGAGCGGGGTCGGGCGCCCGGGCAGCCCCCGGTCGGACCACAGCTCGTGGGCGTCGTACACGAGCGGGACGCCCCGGCGGGCGGCCTCGGCGGCGCCGAGGGCCAGGGTGTTGCGGTCGTGGGCGTGGACGGCGTCCGCGGGCAGGTGCCGGACGACGTCCGCAGCGGCGGTGCGCCAGGCAGACTCGACCTTCTCCCGGTGGGTGGGCAGCAGGGCCCAGCGGGCCGCGGACCGGACGACGCGCACCAGCCCGGGCTGACGTCGTCCGGAGGCGGCGGAGCCCAGACCCGCGGGACGGCCGGCGTCCAGAACGGTGACGTCGTCCAGGGTGTAACCGACGGGCACGCCGCGGCCGACGACGGTGACCTGGTGACCGGCAGCCGCCAGGGTGCGGGCCTCCCGCTCGACGCGGGCGTCGCCGGCGACCGGGGACTGGACGAGGACGAGGATCCTCACCGGTGACCGGTCCTCACCGTCCACCCCGCAGCGCGGAGCGCAGGAAGCCGGCTCCCCACGCGCCGTGCATGGTGGCCACGACGAGCGGGAACCACGCCCGGGCCGCGGGCGGGACGTCGCGGGCGACGACAGGGGTGGCGGCAGCGACGACGGTGGCGTAGCCGGCGGGGGCGAGCAGACCCGCGGCGAGGGCTCGGCGTCCGGTGGCGACGCCGACGAGACCCGCGGCCGTGGCCAGGGCCACCCCGGCGACGGTGACCGGCGGGGCGAGGTAGCGCAGGCTCGCGGTCTGCGGGTAGCGGCGGATGACCTCCCGGCGCCACTGGCCGGACCGGTAGAACTGCGAGGCGAGGGCCTTCCACGACGACCGGGGCCGGTAGGCGACCCGCAGGGAGGGGTCGAACCAGACGGTCCCGCCGGATGCGCGGATGCGGTGGTTGAGCTCCCAGTCCTGGGCCCGGGTGAAGGTCTCGTCGAAGCCGCCGAGGCGCTCCAGGGTGTCGCGGCGGAAGACACCGAGGTAGACGGTCTCGGCGGGGCCGGCGTCACCGCCGACGTGGAACCGGGCGCCGCCGATGCCGAGACGGCTGCTCATCGCGACGGCGACGGCCTGCTCGAACGGGGTGTGCCCACGCGGCACCATCATCCCGCCGACGTTGTCGGCGCCGGTGGCCAGCAGGACCTCGACGGCACGGGCGACGTACCCCTCGGGCAGCCGGCCGTGCCCGTCGACGCGGACGACGACCGGGTGGTCGGTGGCGGCGATGGCGGCGTTGAGGCCGGCCGGGGTGCGTCCGGTGGGGTTGTCGACGAGCCGGACGTGCGGGTTGCGGCGGCGCAGGTCCTCGGCCACTGCGCGGGTGCGGTCACGGGAGGGTCCCAGGGCGAGCACGACGTCGAGGTCTCCGGGGTAGTCCTGGTCGAGAATTCCCTGGACCGCCTCGGCGAGGTGCTTCTCCTCGTTGAGGACAGGCATGACCACGGAGACCCCGGGCCATGTCGGGGGCGGGCCGGAGGTCGACATGACGGCGGTCAGGCTAACGGATGTACCCGCGCCGTTCGGGAGGTCTAGGTTGGCCGGCAGGAGGTGTCCCATGCGCCCAGTCCTGGTGACGCTGGTGCCGGTTCTGCTGGTGGGTCTACTTGTCGGCCCGGTAGGCGCGGTGGGGGCGGTGAGCGGCCCGCAGGTCGATCCGGCCGCGGACGCCGGCAGCGCGGTGAGCGTCGGCGAGATGCGCGTCGAACCTGCGGCGGCGGAGGTGGCGGGCGGGTTCGTGACGCTGACCGTCACCGTGGACCTGCAGGACTCTGCCGGGCTCCCGGACGTCATCGCGCCGCAGTGGATCGACGCGCCGTACGCGGTGGTCGCGGTGGCGGACGACCGAAGGGAGGCCGTGCTGTGGCCGACGCTGACCCGGGTCGCCGGGTCGGCGACGGACGGGACATGGCGAGGCCTGGTCGAGGTGACGCCGATGTGGGCTGGCCGGACGTACGCGGTCGAGTCACTGCACCTCGTCCGCTCGGACGGCGAGCAGGTGGACCTCGGGGTGGGCCCGGGGACGGGAGTCGCCGGAGCCACGTTCTCGGTGGCCGGGCAGCCGACGTGGGACGTCGTCCCGGACCGGACCCCCGTGCGGGTGGTGTCCGGGCAGGAGCGGTGGACCCCCGGCATCACCGTGGTGAACCGGGCCACGCAACAGCCTGTGAGCGGCGCGGCGATCGGGGTGCAGCACGTGTTCGGGCCGGCTCCATCGGCGCGTCTGCAGACGCCACCGGGCCTCGGCGCCACGGATTTTCGTGGCCGGTGGAGTGGCTCGCCGGAGGGCGTGGTGGGGGTGGACCGGCCGTTCTACCTCGCCTACGGCAAACGCGGGACGCGTGGTTGGAGTCTCGAGGACCGGACGTGCCTCGAGCCGACCGTGAAGATCCAGGCGAACTCGAGGTACACGGTGCTGGGCGGCGACGGATCTGGTGACCGCTCATCGGTCGTCGTCGAGGGCAACGTGTGGCCGGCCCCCGTGATCCACTCAGCGGGGTACGGGCCGGTGCACCTGCAACGTCGTGCAGCCGACGGGAGCTGGCAGGTCGTCGCGACGGCGAACGCCCGCGCGAACGGTCGGTACACCGTGACGTGGACCGACGCGCCCGCCGGGCGGCATGAGCTGCGGATCCGGCGGCCCGGCATCACCGACGTGTGTGGGGGGTCGGCCGGGACCAACCTCGCGTCGGTGCCGGTGACCGTCGGCTAGGGCAGCAGCAGCCCACGAGCGCTTCGCCACCGCAAAATGCTGCCCCAGTCACGCCTTCACCGGCGTGTTGCGCCACCAACCCAGCATTCTGCGAGCTAGCGGAGGAGCTGGCGCGCCATGACGAGCCGCTGGATCTGGTTGGTCCCCTCGTAGATCTGGGTGATCTTCGCGTCGCGCATCATCCGCTCGACCGGGTAGTCCCGGGTGTACCCGTACCCGCCGAACAGCTGGACGGCGTCCGTCGTCACCCGCATCGCGACGTCCGAGGCGTAGGCCTTGGCGGCGGCGCCGAAGAACGACAGGTCCGGGTCGTTGCGCTCGCTCTTCGCCGCGGCCGCGTAGACCATCTGCCGGGCGCTCTCGACCGCCATCGCCATGTCGGCGAGCATGAACTGCACGCCCTGGAACTCGGCGATGGGCTTGCCGAACTGGCGGCGCTCCTTGACGTAGGAGACGGTGGCGTCCAGGGCGCCCTGGGCGATGCCGAGGGCCTGGGCACCGATGGTGACCCGGGTGTGGTCGAGGGTCCGCAGCGCGATCTTCAGGCCCTGACCGACGTCGCCGACGCGGCGGTCGTCACCGACCCGGACCTTGTCGAACAGCAGCTCGCGGGTCGGGGACCCCTTGATGCCCATCTTGCGCTCGGGCTCGGCCATCGTGAAGCCGGGGTCGTCGCGGTGCAGGACGAACGCGGTGACGTTGCCGCCGCGCGGGCCGTCGGGGTCGGTGACGGCCATGACCGTGTAGTACTCGCTGATGCCGGCGTTAGTGATCCACGACTTCTGCCCGGAGATCACCCACTCGTCGCCGTCGGCGACCGCGCGGGTGCGCATCGACGCGGTGTCGGAGCCGGCCTCGCGCTCGGAGAGCCCGTAGGAGAACATCGCCTCCCCCGACGCGACCGGCGGCAGGTAGCGCTTGAGCACGTCCTCCGAGGCAGCGAGCAGCAGCGGCATCGTGCCGAGCTTGTTGACCGCGGGGATGAGCGAGCTCGACGCGCAGACCCGGGCGACCTCCTCGATGACGAGGCAGGTGGCCAGCGCGTCGGCGCCGGCCCCGCCGTACTCCTCGGGGATGTGCGGGGCGTGGAAGTCGCTGGCCCGTAGCGCGTCGTAGGAGGCCTGGGGGAACTCGCCGGTCTCGTCGACGTGCGCGGCGTGCGGGGCCACCTTGTCCTCGGCGACGGCACGCACCGCCTCGCGCAGCGCCTCGTGGTCGTCACTGAGCCGGAAGAGGTCGAAGTCGCTCACAGACCTCACCGTAACGCTCTGCCCACCACGACTGGCGGCCGTGCCCCTTGCGCGTCCCAGACCTTGTCCGCAAGTATCTGCGTATGGACGCAGGTACGGGAGAACGCAACGAGGCACACAGACAACTCGACCCCGAGCTCGTCAGCGAGACCGTCCTGACCTTGCAGATGCTGGCCGACGAGACCCGGCTGCGGCTGCTGTGGGCGCTGCTCGACGCGGAGCTCTCAGTGGGCGACCTGGCCCGGGTCGTCGGCAAGCCGGCCCCTGCCGTGTCCCAGCACCTGGCCCGGCTTCGGCTGGCGCGCATCGTCGCCACCCGCCGCGAGGGGACGTTCGTCTACTACCGGATCGAGAACGACCACATCGCCCAGCTCGTCGTGGACGCGGTGCGCCACGCCGAGCACGGCGGCCCGGGCATCCCCGCACACCACGCCGGCGACGACCCGAGAGGTCCGCGGACCGTCTCAGAGACCGAGGAACTCCACCCATGAGCAACGACCGCCCTAGCACCCGCGCCACGGAGCACGGGCACGACCACGGGCAAGGGCACGACCACGGGCGAGAGCACGACCACGAGCACTCCCACGAGCACGGCACGGGGCTGCTGGCGAAGATCAAGCACACCCTGATCCCGCACGCCCACGACGCGAACGACGCCATCCAGACCGCCGAGGAGTCGGCGCGCGACGGCATCCGGACGGCGTGGATCGGCCTCGCGGGCATGATGGCCACCGCGCTGGCCCAGGTGGTCATCGTCGCCGTCTCGGGGTCGATCGCCCTGCTGGCCGACACGATCCACAACCTCGGCCACGCCGCGACGACGATCCCGTTGATCATCGCGTTCCGGCTCGGGCGCCGCCGCCCGACGAGCAGGTACCCGTACGGCTACCGCCGCGCCGAGGACCTCGTCGGCCTGTTCATCTCGCTCGTGATCATCGCCACCATCGTGCTCATCGTCTGGGAGTCCATCGACGCGCTGATCAACCCGCGCGAGATCACGAACCTGGGCTGGGTGTTCGCGGCCGGTCTCGTCGGCTTCCTCGGCAACGAGGCAGTGGCGGTCTACCGGATCCGCACAGGCCAGCGGATCGGGTCCGCGGCGCTCATCGCCGAGGGCCAGCACGCCCGCGCCGACGGCTACACCTCGATCGCCGTCGTCCTCGGCGTCATCGGGGTCTGGCTGGGGTTCGAGCGCGCCGACGCCATCGCCGGTCTGCTCATCGCGGTCGCCATCGCCGGCATCCTCATCAACTCACTCGTCATCATCGTCCGCCGGCTCATGGACGGCGTCGACCCCGAGGTGCTGGACCGGATGCGCCAGGCGGCGCAGTCGGTGCCCGGCGTCGTCCTGGTCAGCGAGGTGCGCGCCCGCTGGGCCGGCCACCGGATGGAGGGCGACGCGGAGATCGGCGTGGACGCCGGACTGAGCCTCACCGAGGCGCACGACGTGGCCGAGCGGGTGCAGCACGAGCTGCTGCACGTCGCCGGGAACCTCGACCGGGTGATCGTCCACGTGCACCCGACGGTGGACGCCGCGGTGCCCGACGGACTGCACGAGCTGTCCGGCCACCACGCCTCGAAGCAGGCCCGTGAGGAGTACCGGGCACGCGTCGCAGCGCACTCCGCCGACACCACGCAGACGCAGCACGCGCGCTCGACGCACACGCACGACTGACCCCGCCCGCCCGCGACCGTCGCCACCGAGGAGGCCCTGCCGTGACCGACGCACCGCTGCTCGCCATCACGAACCTCGCCGTCGAGTTCGTGACACGGCGCGGCGCGCTGGCAGCGGTCCGCGGGATCGACCTGCACGTGGCAGACGGCGAGACACTCGCCGTCGTCGGCGAGTCCGGCAGCGGCAAGAGCGTGTCGATGATGGCGGCGCTCGGTCTCCTGCCCGACAACGCACAGGTTAGCGGCTCGGTCCGGTTCGGCGGCCGCGAGCTCGTCGGGATGCCGGAGGCAGACCTGCGGACGGTTCGCGGACGCGAGATCGGCATCGTGTTCCAGGACCCGATGTCGTCCCTCAACCCGGTCCACCCGGTCGGACGCCAGATCGCGGAGACCCTGCGGGTGCACCAGGGCATGAGCCGCAGCGCAGCGACGAGTCGCGCCGTGGAGCTCCTCGGTGAGGTCGGTATCCCCGACGCTGCCCGCCGGGTGGGCGACTACCCGCACCACTTCTCCGGTGGCATGCGTCAACGCGTGATGATCGCGATGGCTCTGGCCTGTCAGCCGCGGCTGCTCATCGCCGACGAGCCGACGACGGCGCTCGACGTCACCGTCCAGGCCCAGATCGTCGAGCTGGTGCAGCGCCTCCAGGCCGAGCACGGGATGGCGGTCGTCTGGATCACGCACGACCTGGGCGTCGTGGCGGAGATGGCCGACCGGGTCACCGTGATGTACGGCGGTCGGGTCGTCGAGTCCGGGGACTGCCTGCGCCTCTACGACGCCCCTGCGCACCCGTACACGGCAGGTCTCCTGGACGCCGTCCCTCGCCTGGACAGCCCGGCGGACCAGCCGCTGGTGGAGATCCCCGGCACTCCCCCGGACCCGATGGAGCCGATGAGCGGCTGCGCGTTCGCGCCCCGCTGCCACCTGGCCCGCCCGCACTGCACTACGCAGCGGCCCGCGCTGCTGCCGCTGCAGGAGGACCCGAGCCGGCAGGCGGCCTGCTTCCACAGCGACGAGATGCTCGCCGGGCGTCGCCTGCCGCCGCCGGAGCTCGCCGCGGCCGAGGAGCGTCGGGTGGACGACACGGCCACCCCGCTGCTGGAGGTCCGCGACCTGCAGGTGCACTTCGGTGGCGGCGGCCTGCTGCACCGGGAGCCGCCCATCCGAGCGGTCGACGGCGTCGACCTCACCATCCTCGAGGGCCAGGCCCACGGTCTGGTCGGGGAGAGCGGCTCGGGCAAGTCCACGCTGGGCCGGGCGGTGATGGCGATCGAGCGGGTCACCTCCGGTCGGGTCGCCGTGCTCGGCATCGACGTCGAGGCCTCCAACCGGGACGCCGTCCGCCGCCGCCGCCGGGCCGCACAGATGGTGTTCCAGGACCCGGCCAGCTCGATGAACCCCGCCCTGACCGTCGGTGACGTCGTCGCCGAGCCGTTGCGCATCAACCGGATCGGCTCGCGGGCGCAGCGGCGGGAGCGCACGGCCGAGCTCCTGCGCCTGGTGGAGATGCCGCAGGACTGCGTCGACCGGCATCCGCACGAGTTCAGCGGCGGCCAGCGTCAGCGCATCGCCATCGCCCGGGCGCTGGCCCTCGAGCCCAGGCTGTTGATCTGCGACGAGGCGGTGTCAGCGCTCGACGTCTCCGTGCAGGCCCAGGTCGTCAACCTGTTGTCCCGGTTGCAGGCGGAACTCGGTCTTGGCCTGCTGTTCATCGCGCACGACCTCGCCATCGTCCGGCACCTCGCCCAGCACGTCTCGGTCATGTACCTCGGGCAGATCGTCGAGACCGGGCCACGGGACGAGGTGTACGAGCGACCACGTCACCCCTACACGCGGGCGCTGCTCGAGGCCGTCCCGGTCACCGACCCGACCCGACGGGGCGGCACCCGGGCGCTCGGCGGGGACCCGCCGAGCGCCGCCCACCCACCCCAAGGATGCCGGTTCAGCACCCGCTGTCCGCTTGCCGTTCCAGGACTCTGCGACACCACCCCGCCGCCGGTCCTGTCGATCACGGCGACCCACCAGGTCGCGTGCCACCGAGCCGAGGAGCCCCTGCTCGCCGAACCACCTCGCCACCCGGCCGGCGCACTGCCGGCCGACCGCACCAGCCCCAGGAGGTAACCGTGCCTCGTCCTGTCCGACTACTGGCGACCGCCCTCGTCGCCGCCACATCCCTCGCCCTTGCCTCGTGCTCCGCAGGAGCGCCGGAGGAACCGTCCGCCGACACCTCGTCCGCCACCGCCGGAGCCACCAGCGCGGAGCGACTGCGCATCGGCATCCTCAGCGAGGAGGGCAACCTCACCCCTCACACGTACAACACCGGCTTCACCGGTCTCAACCTCATGATGCTGACCTACGACACGCTCATGCAGATCGACGCCTCCGGGACGCCGCAACCGTGGCTTGCCGAGGAGGTGGAGGTCTCCGAGGACGGTCTGACGTACACCCTCACGCTCGCCGAGGGTGTCACGTGGCACGACGGCGAGACGCTGGACGCCGAGGACGTCGCGTTCTCCGTCGAGTACTACAAGTCCGGCCCGCCCGGCCGGTTCCAGAACGCGCTCCGGCTCGTCGAGTCGGCGTCCGTGGTCGACCCCGGCACGGTGCAGCTGACGCTGAGCGAGCCGAACCCGTCGTTCGAGCTGCGCACGCTGGCCGACGTGCCGATCCTGCCCGAGCACGTCTGGTCAGACGTCACCGCTCCGGACACCGAGCCGTACAGCGAGGAGACGAGCGTCGGCTCGGGCCCCTACCGGCTGGTCGACTCCCAGCCCGGCACGAGCTACAGCTTCGAGGCGTACCCCGAGTACTTCCGCGGCGCCCCGAAGGTCGACGAGATCGTCGCGATCCAGTTCGCGGACGACGCCGGCGCGATCGCCGCCCTGCGGTCCGGTGAGGTGGACACGCTCATGCGAGTCATCTCGCCCGAGCAGATTCAGGCGCTGCAGGGTCAGGGCGACCTCGCGGTCATCGAGGCCCCCGAGTACACGACGACGCTGCTCGCGTACGACACCCAGCGGCCGCCTTTCGACGACCAGGCCTTCCGGCAGGCGCTGATGACCGGGATCGACGTCCAGCAGCTCGTCGACGACGTCTACCTCGGAGCGGCTGTGCCCGGCAACCCAGGATGGGTGCACCCGGACTCGGTCTACTACAACCCCGACGTGACGGTCGAGCACGACCCGGACGCTGCTGCGGCGCTGCTCGAGGACGCCGGCTACACCGACTCCGACGGCGACGGCGTGCGCGAGTCCAGTGGCGAGCCGCTGTCCGTCGAGCTCCTGGTCGCCGGCAACAACGCCCTGCGACTGCGGATCGCGGAGCTGCTCGCCAGCCAGCTGGGCGAGATCGGCATCGGGGTCGAGGTGGCAGCGGTGGAGACCCAGACCCTCGACGACGCCGTGTGGCCGGGCTACGACGTCAACAACGGTCGGGACTACGACATGGCCATCTGGGGCTGGTCCGCACCGACCCAGGCCGACATCGGCCAGTTCGCCGCCCTGGTGCACAGCGACCCGGAGATCGGCAACCTCAACGTCACCGGCTACGCCGATCCGACGACCGACGAGATCGCCGAGCGCCTGCTCACCAGCCTGGATGAGAACGACCGTCTGCAGGCTGCGCACGAGCTGCAGGAGCGGTTCGCCGAGACGGCCCCGTTCGTGCCGCTGCTGTACCCGAACGGCGTCTACGCCTACCGGTCGCAGGTGTTCGACGACTGGCGGTCCATCACCGGTATCGGGCCGATGACGAAGTTGTCCTTCATCCCCGACGAGGGGCAGCCGTGACCGGCGGCACGCCGCGGGACGTGAACCGAAGCTGACAGGAGGGAGGCGGTCACCATGAGCCGCAAGAGCAGTGCACCAGTGCGGGCGGCGCAGTACCTGCTCGTCCTCGTGGTGGCCGTCTCCCTCAACTTCTTCCTGCCCCGGGTCATGCCGGGCAGCCCGCTGGCTCTGCTGGCCGGTGCGGAGGTCGGCCAGCTCTCACCCGAGGAGCGAGCGGCCGTCATCGCCGAGGCTGGACTCGACCAGCCACTCGTCGTCCAGTATCTCCAGTACTGGCAGAACGTCCTCACGTTCGACTTCGGCTACTCCTACCGGCTGGGCCGGCCGATCGACGAGCTCATCCTCGAGCGGCTGCCCTGGACCCTCATGATCACGCTGATCGCGCTGGTCATCGGCGGGATCATCGGCATCGCCCTGGGCGCGTACTCGGCGTGGCGACGTGGACGCCCGAGCGACGTGGGACTGCTCAGCGTCATGATCGCCCTGGAGTCGACCCCGTCGTTCTGGCTCGGCATGCTCCTCATCGCCTTCTTCTCCGTGCAGCTCGGCTGGCTGCCCTCGTTCGGCGCGCAGACGCCTGCGGCAGACCTCCAGGGCTGGGCGCAGATCGTCGACATCGGCCAGCACGCGCTCCTGCCGGTGCTGACCTTGTCGGTGCTCAGCGTCCCCACGGTGTACCTGACGATGCGCTACTCGATGCTGTCGGTGCTCGGTGAGGACTTCATCCGCACGGCACACGCGAAGGGACTCAGCCAGCGGCGGATCCTGTTCGGGCACGTGGCCCGCAACGCCATCATCCCCGTGGTCACAGTCCTGGCCCTGCGCGCCGGATTCGCCTTTGGCGGCACCGTCGTCGTGGAGACGGTGTTCTCCTACCCGGGTCTGGGCCGGCTCGTCTTCGACGCGGTGTCCGGCCGGGACTACCCGGTCATGCAGGCGACCTTCCTCGTCTTCACGCTGGCCGTGCTGGGCGCCAACCTGCTCGCGGACGCCATCTACCCCCGACTCGACCCGAGGACCCGCTGATGCCGCGCCCCGACCTGCTCCACAGGGTGCACCGCACCGACCCGGCCCTGCTGGGCCACCAGCCCCGGTCACGGCGCGTCCCCCGCCGGGACTGGACGGCGCTCATCGGCGTCGTCGGCGGTGTGATCGTCGTCGGCCTGACCCTGACCGCAGTCCTCGCTCCCTGGCTGGTGCCCTACGACCCGTCCGCTCGGGTCGGGACACCTTTCAGCCCGCCGTCCGCGGACCACCTGCTCGGCACGAACGACGTCGGTCAGGACATCCTCAGCGAGCTCATCCAGGGCACCCGGGTGTCCCTGACCGTCGGCCTCGTCGCGGCAGCCGTGGCCCTGGTCATCGGCACGCTCGTCGGCGTCCTCGGCGGGTACTTCGACCGCCTCGGAGCGGTCATCATGCGCGGTGTCGACGTCGTGCTGATCCTGCCTTTCCTGCCGCTGCTCATCGTCCTCGCCGCCTACCTGGGGCGCAGTCTGGTGACGACCGTCGCGGTGATCGCAGCGCTGATCTGGGCCCCGTCCGCACGCGTGATCCAGGCGCAGGTGCTCTCGCTCAGCAAGCGCGAGTACGTGACTGCCGCCCGCACGATGGGCGCCGGCAACGGCTACCTCATCCTGCGGCACGTGCTGCCCAAGACGCTGCTGCTCGCGACCGGCCAGTTCGTCGCCGCCACCAGCGGAGCGATCCTGCTGGAGTCGTCGCTGAGCTTTCTCGGGCTGGGCGACCCGCTGCAGAAGAGCTGGGGCTCCATCCTCTACTGGGCTCAGGTGCGGGGCGCGTTCCTCACCCCGGCCTGGAAGTGGTGGGTGCTCCCTCCCGGCCTGCTGATCATGCTCGCGTCCCTCGGTTTCGCGCTCGTGGGCTTCGCGCTCGAGCAGAAGGTCAACCCCAAGTTGCGGCGCCGCTGAGTGCGCCGTTCACCCCACCCCGAGGAGGAACCCGTCCGTGAACGTCCTGATGCTGGCCAGCTACGGCCTGGAGATCGTGGAGTGCGGAGGCGCGCTGGCGCGTGCCGTCGCCGCCGGTGACACGGTGAACGCCGCCGTCCTGATGTGCCGTGAGGACAGCAAGCCACAGGTGAGCAAGGCCGCCTCGGTGCTGGGCATCGAGGACGTCGACTACCTCGACGTCCCCTTCGGGGAGGTGGACCTGGCCCCGGCGACCAAGGTGAAGGTCGTCGAGCTCATCCGGCGCACCAAGCCCGACGTCGTCATCATGCAGGACCCGGAGCACGCCCAGCACGACCTCGACCCTGACCGTCGGGTCATCGCAATCCTCTACGCCGAGGCGCTCGCCGTCGCGGGTCGGGACTGGCGGGTGGAGGAGTGCGGCGGGCACCAGCCGCACCGCATCCCGACCATCTACTACATGACCCCCGAGAACCCGAACTGCGTGGTCGAGATCGCGGACGTCCTGGAGCTCAAGCTGCGGGCGGTGGAGGCGCTGTCGTCCCAGAACACGTTCAGCGCCGAGCACTGGCGCTCCGCGACGTCGGACGACGTCCTGCGTGCCGTCGTGCCGGCCTGGAGTGACGGGGACCTGGAGACCCTGGGGCGGGAGGGCCAGCGGGTCATCTTCACCTCACTGGCACTGTCCAACGGGCTGGCCTCGCACTCCGGGGCGGTCCTGGGTGAGGCGTACCGACGCGAGGGGTCGTTCGTCCTCGAACGGCTCACGCCCTGAGTGCCACCGGACCACACCGCCCGACGACAACGGCCGCACCAGGAGGAGAGCACCGATGACCGTTCCCGACGTCCGCCCGATCCGGGAGGCGCCCGGCTTCCAGCACGCCGGCAAGGACGAGTACTACTACCGGCCCCTGGTCGCCGGGGAGACGCTCATGACCTACGTGGCGCACGTCCCCCCGGGAGGTGACATGCCGCCGGACCAGGAGGAGGCCGATCAGTTCGAGCTCTCGCTGTTCATGCTGGACGGCGAGCTGCTCGCCACCATCGGTGGACAGGACCGGGTGCTGCGCACCGGCGAGGGCCAGCACATCCCGCGGGGGACGCCGTTCGGCGTCCGCAACACGACCGCCTCGACGGCCAGTTTCGTGCTGTCCTTCGCCCCGACGCCGCACAGCGGTGACGTGGAGAGCATGTTCGACGACGCACGAGCCCGAGGCACCCGGGTGTGGACGCCGGAGGAGCTGGCCCCGGTGATCGGGCGCACGATTTTCCCGTTCCGGAGCTGAGCGCCCCTCCCCTCCCGCCGTTCCGGTAGGAGGCCCTTCGACGCACCGCCCGCCGCTGCCCCCCGAGACGCGGCGGGCGGTGCCCCACCCCTCTCCCCCGTAGCCTTGCCGCCATGCCCCTGGTCATGCCCGTCTACGGCACCCGCCCCGAGGCGATCAAGATGGCCCCGGTGGTCCGGGCGGCGCGCGGGCACCCGCGGCTCGACGTCCACGTGACCGTGACTGGGCAGCACCGGGAGATGCTCGACCAGGTCAACGAGCTGTTCGGGATCGTCCCGGACGACGACCTCGACGTGATCACCCCGCGGCAGTCGCTCGCCGCGGTGACCACCCGCACCCTGGAGCGGCTGACCGCGGTCCTCGAGCGGGTCCGGCCGGACGCGGTCGTCGTCCAGGGGGACACGACGACGTCGACGGCCGCGGCGCTGGCGGCGTTCTACCAGCGGATCCCGGTCGTGCACGTCGAGGCCGGGCTGCGCACCGACGACGTGTACTCCCCCTTCCCCGAGGAGATGAACCGGCGGCTGACCACCCGGCTGGCCGCGCTGCACCTGGCGCCGACCCCGGCGAGCCGGGAGAACCTGCTGCGCGAGGCCGTCCCGGCCGGGGACATCACAGTCACCGGGAACACGGTGATCGACGCACTGCTGGAGACCGTGGGCCGGCGGGTGCCGTTCACCGACCCAGCGCTCAAGGCGCTGGACAGTCCGGACGGCGGCCGCGGCCGGCCGCTCGTGCTCGTCACCACCCACCGGCGCGAGTCGTGGGGGGAGCCGATGGCGGCGGTCGCCCGGGCCCTGGCCCGGCTCGCGGTGGCGCACCCGGAGGCGGTGTTCGTCCTGCCGGCGCACCGTAACCCGGTCGTCCGGGAGGTCGTGCTGCCTCCGCTGGCGGGCCTGGGCAACGTGGTGGTCACGGAGCCGCTGCCGTACGGGGAGTTCGCGCACCTGATCTCCCGTGCCCGGGTGGTGCTGTCGGACTCCGGCGGGGTGCAGGAGGAGGCGCCGAGCCTCGGCGTGCCGGTGCTCGTGCTGCGGGACAACACCGAACGACCCGAGGCCGTGGACGCCGGCACCGTCCGGCTGATCGGGACCGCCGAGGACGTCGTCGTCGCCGAAGTGGACCGGCTGCTCACCGACGACGCCGCCCACGCAGCGATGGCCGAGGCGGTCAACCCCTACGGCGACGGCCGGGCCGCGGCCCGCTGCGTCGCCGCGATCGGTGAGCTGCTCGGGGTCGACCAGCGGCTGCCGGAGTTCAACCCGCGGACACGGGGCAACTCCCACCAGGCGGAGTCCATCCGGACGTAGCGGAAGTCAGTTGATACCGGTCTCAGAACGGCGGCGGTCCGGTGTAGTCGGGCGGGTCGGGGTTGCTCCTGGTGTACCGGCGTGGCGGTTCAGGGTTGAAGTCCCAGGACTCGCCGGGCTTGAGGCGAGCCACGCGGCGGGCAACCCACTCGGACAGCGTGGCGGGCTCGGGCTGCTCGGTGTTGTCGTCGGGGGCGGTGTCGTCGTCGGGGGCGGTGTCGTCGTCGGGGGCGGGCTCGGGGTCGACGGGGAATCCGCAGGCTCGGGCGAGGCGGCGGAACTCGTCGGCCGCGGTGTCGACCCGAGCGAGGTACTGCGACAGGCGGCCGGGGTCGCCGCACAAGTCGAGCGTCTGGTCGGTCGGGTGTCCGGCGACCCGGGGAATGGCGGGTTCGGGGGCCCGGCGCAGGACGTGCCCGGTGGGCATCCGCCAGGTGGTCCACCCGGTGGCGGTGCGCCAGACCGCCGCGGCGGACTCGTGCTTGAGGCGGTGGTGGCGGCGGCAGAGGAGCTGCAGGTTGCACGGGCAGGTGGGCCCCTGCGGCCACCGCACGATGTGGTCGATGTCGCACAGGACGCCGCGGCGGCGGCAGCCGGGGGCCCGGCAGGTGCGGTCCCGCAGCTGGACGAGGGTGGCGATGGTGCGCCGCGGCCGGTACCGACCCGGGCCCGGGTGCGCGGGGGCAACTCCGGCACCGGGCCGCAGGCGTCCGACGGCGCCGAGAGGGGACCTGGCCATGGCGCAGTCCCGCTCGCAGGGTTTGCCGATGAACGACTCACCCGCAGGCGAGAGGTCACGGGGTGGGCCCTCATCGGGGGCACCCTCATCGGGCGGACTGGCACCGGCTGGACTGTCACCGGGTGGATTGCCGCTGTGTGGGCCGTCGTCGGGCGGGCCGCCGCCGGGTGGGCCGCCGTCCGGCGGGCCGCCGCCGGGTGGGTCGCCGCTGTGTGGGCCGTCGTCGGGTGGGCCGTCGTCTGGCCGGAGGCCGGGGTAGGTGTGGCCGTCCAGGCCGATGACGGTGCCGGTGAACGGGTCGGTGAGCAGCCGGCGCAAGGTGGCGTCCTCGGCGATCCGCC
>NZ_JBHSRC010000008.1:0-148638 GCF_042658805.1 Quadrisphaera sp. GCM10027208 | reverse complement strand
CCCTCGGCTTCCGCAACCTGACCAACTACATCGCGCGGTCCCTGCTCGAGACCGGAGGCTTCAGACCGCGACTACACCCTCAATCGTGAAGAGCCGGTTATCGGCGAAGTAGACAGCCGAGCGCGGAGCTGCGACCCGGCTCGTCAGGACGCAGCGAGGTACGCATCCTGTTCGCTTTCGATCCCAGGCGCAGGGCGATCCTGTTGGTGGCCGGTGACAAGCAGGGAGCGTGGCAGCGGTGGTACAAGACCAACATCCCCGTCGCTGACGACCGATACGACGCGCACCTGGACCGACTGCAGAGGCAGAAGGAACGACAAGCCGAGCCGCCGACGAAGGGTCGACGCAAGAAGAGTGGGAACTGACATGGCTAAGACGCTGAAGGATGTGTTGCGTGAGCGCCCGGGCAACCCCGAGCGTCAGGCAGCCCACAAGGAACGGATGCTCGCCGAAGTCCGCGCCTACAAGCTGCGCGAGCTGCGGGAGATGCTCGCACTCACCCAGACCGATGTCGCGAAGTCGCTGGAGATCAGCCAGAAGCGCGTCTCGGAGATCGAGCGTGGCCAGGTCGACTTCACCAAGGTCGACACGTTGCGCCGCTACGCCGACGCACTCGGCGGCACGCTGCGCGTCGAGGTCCAAGTGGGCGACGAGACCTTCCAGATCGCCTGACGGCATCATCACATCGCCATCCACTGGTCAGTGGTCGCCGTGCGGTGTCAGAGCCGCGGCCTCGACGTTGAGATGGCTCCACGCTGCACCGTCCGCTGAGTGACGCGCCGGTGCGCACCGGCCGTCCAGGACTCCCTGGTCCCGCTCACGGTCACCTCCCGGGCCCGCACCGACATCGGCGGCTGACCTCTCCCTGACTAGCCTCGCCCGGTGCCCGACCTGACGACCCGCGACCTGCTGCGCACCGACGGCGTCAGCGGCCTGCTCGTCACCGCTCTGACCGGGTTCGGCGGGTTCGCCCTGCTGCTGTCGGCGCTGCCGCTGTGGGCGGCCCGCGGCGGCGCCGGTGACGCCACCGCCGGGCTCGTCACGACGACCGCCACCCTCGTCGCTACCGTGGCGACCCAGTTCGCCGTCCCCGAACTGCTCGCCCGCGTGGGCATCGGCCCGGCGCTGGCCGCCGGGCTCGTGGCCCTCGGCGCTCCCGCCCCGCTCTACGCGCTGAGCACCGACCCGGCCGCCCTTGCCGCGGTCTCCGCCGTCCGCGGCGTCGGCTTCGGCCTGCTCACCGTCATCGGCAGCCTGCTCGTCGCCCTGCTCGCCCCGAAGGGCGCCTACGGGCGCACCGCCGGCCTGTACGGCGCGGCGATCGCCCTGCCGAACCTGCTCGCCGTCCCGGGCGGGGTGCTCCTCGCCGAGCGGTTCTCCTTCGAGCTCGTGCTGTGGCTCGGCGTGCTGCCCGTTCTCGGCGTCCCCGCCGCCCTGCGCTACGGGGACCTCGGCCGGCGCGCCGCGGGCTCCACCGCCCGCCCGTTCGACCCCGCCGCCGCCCGCGGTGCCACCGCCCCCGCGCTCGTCCTCGTCGCCGCCACCCTCGCCGGCGGGGGACTGCTCACGTTCGTGCCCATCGCGCTCACCGGGGCCGGGGCGCTCGCCGCCGTCGCCCTGTTCGCGTTCGGCGCCACGGCGGCCGTCGCCCGTTGGGCCGTCGGCGGACTCGCCGACCGGCGCGGCCCGGGTGGGCTGCTCGTGCCCGTGGTGCTGCTCACCGCGTCGGGCGTGCTCGTCACCGCCGCCGGCCTCGCCGGCGCCGCCGACTCACCCGCCGCCGCGAGCCCGGCGGCCGCCGTCCTCGTGCTGGCCGGCAGCGCCCTGACCGGCGTCGGCTACGGGGCGGTGCAGAACCTCACCCTGCTCCTCGCGTTCCGCCGCGCCGGCCCGGACGGGTCGGCGACCGCGAGCACGGTGTGGAACGCCGGGTTCGACACCGGCACCGCCGTCGGGGCGGCCGCGGTCGGCGGGGTCGCCGGCCTCGGCGCCGGCCTGCCCGGCGCGGTCGCGCTGACCGCCGTGCCGCTGCTGGCCGTGCTGCCGCTCACCCGGCGGCGGGATCCGGGGCCGTGAACTCCGGCAGGTAGGCCTCGAAGACCTCGAGCACCGGCACCTCGCCCTCGAGCTGGCACAGCACCCCGAGCGCACCCAGCCAGACCCGGTAGATGAGCAGGTACTCTGGCGGCAGGTTGAGCTTGAGCCCGGTCGACCACTGCGGCTTGCGCGGGTCGTTGATGTGCCCGAACAGCTCCTGCATCCACGCCCGGGTGAACCGGAACGTCTCGGTGCGCGCCGGGGCCAGGAACGGGGACAGGTACTCCAGCAGGCCCTCGGGGTCGATGGTCACCGAGGAACGGATGAACCCCTCCTCTCGCAGGCCCTCGACGACGTCCTCGGCCTGCCCGGCCAGAGCCAGGGAGAGCAGCCGGCCGATCTCCGGCGGCATCCCGTCGGGCAGCCGGTTGACCGCACCGAAGTCCAGGACGCCGAACCGGCCGTCCGGGGTGGTCCGGAAGTTCCCCGGGTGCGGGTCGGCGTGCAGCAGCCCGACCCGCTGCGGGCCGAGCAGCAGCAGCTCGGCGTACCGGCGGGCGACGGCGTCCCGCTCCTCCTGGGTACCCGAGGCGATGACCCGCGACAGCGGGACGCCCTCGAGCCACTCCGAGACGATGACGCGGTCGGTGGCCAGGACGACGGCGGGGATGGCGAAGTCCGGGTCGCCGGCGAACGCCTCGGCGAACCGGGACTGCGCCTCGGCCTCCAGCCCGTAGTCGAGCTCCTCGGCGACCCGCTCCTTGAGCTCGGCCAGGATCGGCCCCATGTCCAGGCCGGGGATCCAGCCCGTCGCCATCCGCGCCACCCGGGAGACCTGGTTGAGGTCGGAGATCAGCGCGTCCCCCGCACCCGGGTACTGCACCTTGACGGCGACCTGCCGGCCGTCCTTCCACCGGGCGCGGTGGACCTGGCCCACGGACGCCGCGGCGGCCGGGGTGTCGTCGAACTCGGCGAACGAGCGGCGCCACCGCGGCCCGAGCTGGTCGGCGAGCACCTTGTGCACGGTCGCCGCGGGCATCGGGGGAGCAGCGTCCTGCAGCTTGGTCAGCGTCGCCCGGTACGGGCCGGCCATCTCCTCGGGCAGCGCGGCCTCGAAGACGCTCAGCGCCTGACCGAACTTCATCGCCCCGCCCTTGAGCTCGCCGAGCACCTTGAACATCTGCTCGGCGGTGCGGGCCTGCACCTCGGCGGCGACCACCTCCGCGGACTTGCCACCGACCCGCTTGCCGATGCCCCACGCCGTCCGCCCCGCGAACCCGACGGGCAGGCTGGCGAGCTTGACGGACCGGGACAGCGCCTTGCGCGGCAGGTCGCTCACCCCGCCATTGTCCCTCCCGGCGCGCCCGGCGCGACCCCTGGTGGCCACCGGCACCCGCAGCGGGGGTGCGGCGGCCACGGCCGGGCCGCGATCTCGCCGTCCGGCAGCGACACCTCCAGGGCGGCGTCCCGCACCGCCGGCTGCCCCCCGTCGAGGTGGGCGAGCACCTGGACGACGGCCAGGGACGCCGCCAGGGCGGCGAGCGCCGTCTCCTCCGCCCCGGGCGTCCGGCGTCCGGTCACCTGGGCCAGCACCCGCGGCCACTGCGGGTCCCGGTCGGTGCGGTGCAGGTGCTGGCAGCGCAGGCAGCCGGTCACCCCCGGGACGACGAGCGGGCCCACCTCGACCCCCCGCTCACCCCACACGACCGGCAGGTGCGGCACGTCCTCACGCACCAGTGCCTCGCAGCGCACCGGGTCCGCGGCGCCGTGCACGACCAGGACGACGACGTCGGGCCGCGTGCCCGGCGGGGCGGACGTGCGGGTCCCCGGGTACCGGCGGGCCAGGACGTCGCGGGCGGCCTCCACCCGCGGCCGTCCGACGTCCTCGTCCCGCCAGCCGCCGGGGGCGACGTCCGCCGCGGTCACCGGGGCGAGCCGCGCCTGCTCGTCGGGGTCGACGACGACCGTGTCCACCAGCACCGTCCCGACGCCCGCGGCGGCGGCCGCGGTCGCCACGGCCAGGCCGGTGCGACCCGGTCCCAGCACGGCGACGCAGCGGTCGCGGCGCCGGGTGAGCACCTGCCAGCCGTCGCCGTGCGGGTAGGCCAGCCCGAGCACCGCGGCGTCCGGGGCCAGCCGCTGCCGGTCCGCGGCCGGCAACCCTGAGGACGGCGTGCCCCCGGGCGAGGCCAGTGCGCCGGCGGCCCGCAGCTCGGCGAGCAGGTCGTGCACCCGCTGCTCGGGGGCACCCAGCCGCTCGGCCAGCGCGAGCAGGGACTGCAGCGGCGCCCCGGCGGCCAGCCCGGTGAGCAGCTGCTCGTCGGCGGGGGTGAGCCCGTCCAGGACGGTGCCGTGCTCGCCGAGGCCGAGCTGAACCCGTCCCGTGCCGCGCCAGGCCACGGTCAGGCCGGGACGAAGTCGCAGCACGGTCGCCTCCTGCCGGTCAGGACCCGGGTCGGGACGGGATCCACCGGAGGGTGGCACGCCACCGCGCATCCCTGCCGGCGTCGTCCACAGCCGCCCGCTCGCCGCGCACCCCGGACGCGGCCGGCGCCGCCAGGCCACCTGACGAGGTGGCCGGACGGCGCCGGGACGTTGCTGCTGGGTCGTGCCCTGTGCTGCGGGGACCGCCGGTCAGGCCTTGCCGAGGATCCGGTTGAGGTTGGTGCCGCAGACCGGGCACGTGCCCTTGGCCATCCGGCGGCCGTTCGTCTCGACGACGCGGCCCTCCGCCTCGCGCTTCTCCTTGCACTTCACGCAGTAGAACTCGCCCTTGTAGGTCTCCTCGGCCATGAACGGCCTCCTTCTGTCGATGTCTGCTGAGGGTCCGCCCGCGCCGCGCTCCGGCGGCGGGCTCCCACGACCGCGGAGCACACTAGCCGAGCACGGGTCCGTGCTCACCCGCGGCGGTGGTCCGGCGCGTCGCGGCCGCTACCGTGCCGCCATGCCACCGGCCCCTGACCTGAACCTCGAGCACCTGCGCCTGGACCGCCGTGACGACGGCGTCGCCGTCCTCACCCTGGACCTGCCCGAGCGGCGGAACATGATGTCCGCGCCGATGACGGCGTCCTGGGGCCGGGCGATCGCCCACCTGGCCGCGGACGCGGAGCTGCGCTGCGTCGTCGTCACCGGCGCCGGTCCGGCGTTCTGCTCCGGCGGTGACACCAGCTGGATCGGCGCGGACCGCGACGCCGACGTCGCGACCCTGCGGCAGCGGATGATCGGCTTCTACCGGCAGTGGCTCGTGCTGCGGGACCTCGAGGTCCCGACCGTCGCCGCCGTCAACGGGGCCGCTGTCGGCGCAGGCCTCGCGCTGGCCCTGGCCTGCGACCTGCGGGTGGTCGCCGAGGACGCCCGGCTCGGGGTGCCGTTCACCGCGCTCGGCATGCACGCCGGGATGGCGACGACGTGGTCCCTGCCCGACGTGGCCGGGCTAGCCGTCGCCCGCGACCTGCTGCTCACCGGCCGGATGGTCGACGGCGTCGAGGCGGGCCGCCTGGGGATCGCCTCCCGGGTCGTGCCGGCCCAGGAGGTGCTCGACGTCGGGCTCGCGATGGCGGCCGACGTCGCCGCCCGGGCACCGATAGCGACCCGGCTGACGACGGTCGCCCTGCGCGGCGGCGGGCACGCCGACTACGCCACGGCGCTGGAGTGGGAGGCGCTCGCCCAGGCGGTGACCCTGGCCACCGAGGACCTACAGGAGGGGCTGGCCGCCCAGCGGGAGCGGCGCCGTCCGGTGTTCCGCGGTCGCTGAGCCGAAGCAGGCCTGAACGCCCTGCCTGTGGACGATCGCCGACCCCGGCGTGACGCAGGTAACGTGAGGTCATGGCTGCCGTGTCGCCCCCGGTCCAGGTGCGGCGTAGCCGCCGCCGTCGCCGCACCGTGACCGCCTACCGCGACGGCGGGACGACGGTCGTGTGCATCCCGGCGCGGTTCACCGCGGACCAGGAGGCCGCCTGGGTGGAGCGGATGCTCGCCCGCCTCGCCGCGCAGGACCAGCGCCGGCGGCCCGGCGACGCGGACCTCGAGCGCCGCGCCCGGGACCTGTCCGCCCGC
This sequence comes from Quadrisphaera sp. GCM10027208, assembly GCF_042658805.1. Lineage (NCBI taxonomy): Bacteria > Bacillati > Actinomycetota > Actinomycetes > Kineosporiales > Kineosporiaceae > Quadrisphaera > Quadrisphaera sp. GCM10027208. Next base: position 142,545 of record NZ_JBHSRC010000008.1, on the reverse strand, counting down.
TACCTCGGGGGCCGCTCGGTGCCGACGAGCGTGCGGTGGGCCGGTAACCAACGAACCAGGTGGGGGTCGGCCACCCCGGCCGACGGGACGATCCGCATCTCCACCCGGGTCCGGGGGATGCCCGGCTGGGTCCTCGACTACGTGCTGCTGCACGAGCTGGCCCATTTGATCGAGCCCGGTCACGGGCCGGCGTTCTGGGCGCTGCTCGACGGTTACCCGCGCACGGAGCGGGCGCGGGGCTACCTCCAGGGGGTGAGCGCCGCCGCCGACCTCGAGCTGGACGACGAGGAGCTGGCCGACGAGGACCTGGCCGACGACGCAGCCCCGGACGACGCAGCCCCGGACGACGCAGCCGCCGGCGACGTCGTCAGCCGCTGACCAGGTCGGTCGTGCCCCGGACGTGCTCGAAGATCAGGCTCGTCTCGGCGTGGACGACCGCCGGGTGCCCGGTGAGGTGGTCCAGGACGAAGTCCCGCAGCGCGTCGGAGTCGGCGACCGCGACGTGCAGCAGGTAGTCGTCGGCACCCGAGACGTGGAACAGCCCGACGACGCCCGGCAGGTCCGGAGCGGTGCGGCGGAACCGCTCGACCTCGGCCCGGTCGTGCGAGCGCAACCGGACGGCGATCATCGCCTGCAGGCCGTGCCCGACGGCGGCCAGGTCGACGTCGGCGTGCACCCCGCGCAGCACCCCGCGACGGCGCAGCTCGCGAACCCTGGCCAGGCACGTGGACGGGGCGACGCCGACCCGGGCCGCCAGCGCGTTGTTCGCCAGCCGGCCGTCCTCGACGAGCGCGGCGAGGATCTCCCGGTCCACCCGGTCCAGCGGGACCGACCGGCCTGCGGCCCGTGCGCGCGCACCCCGCAGATTGTTCGGCGTCATCCCCGCACCTCCGCATCACACCGACAACATCGGCGCACCGGACGCCGTGTCACCGAATCATCGTCGACATCCTGGCTATCCGTCAGCGGAGTGTTCATCATGCGGACATGACCGCGTTCAGCACCCGCGCCGTCCGCGCCGTCCACGCCGGCCGGTCCGGCCTCACCGAGGCCGGCGTGCACGTGCCGCCCATCGACCTGTCGACGACGAACCCCCTGCCCACCGTCGAGATCGGCGGGGAGAGCTACGACGCCCTCGCCTCCGGCGGCCTGCCGCAGGAGGGCCACAGCCACGTCTACGCCCGGCTGTGGAACCCCACCGTCGCCCGGTTCGAGGAGGCGCTGGCCGACCTCGAGGAGGCCGAGCAGTCGGTCGCGTTCGCCTCCGGGATGGCGGCGCTGTCCGCCGTCCTGCTCGGGCTGGCCGAGACCGGGCACCGGCACGTCGTCGGCGTCCGGCCGCTGTACGGCGGCAGCGACCACCTGCTGGCGACCGGCCTGCTCGGCACCGAGGTCACCTACACCGACCCGGCCGGCATCGGCGACGCGCTGCGCCCCGACACCGGGCTGGTCCTGCTGGAGACGCCCGGCAACCCGACCATGGACCTCGTCGACCTCGCGGCCGTCGCCGCCACCGTCCGCGACCGGGCGCCGCAGGCCGTGCTCCTGGTCGACAACACCTTCGCCACCCCGGTGCTGCAGCGGCCCGCGACCTTCGGCGCCGACCTCGTCATGCACTCGGCGACCAAGTACCTCGGCGGCCACGGCGACGTCGTCGGCGGTGTCGTCGCCACCGCCGGACCGCGGGCGGCCGACCTCGCCGCCCGACTGCGCCGGGTCCGTGCCATCACCGGCGCGGTGCTGCACCCGCTCGCCGGCTACCTGCTGCACCGCGGGCTGGCGACGCTGCCGGTCCGGGTCCGGGCGCAGAGCGAGAACGCCGGCAAGGTCGCCGAGGGGCTGCGGGCCCACCCGGCGGTCACCCGGGTGCACTACCCGGGCCTGGCCGAGTGCGACCCGCAGGGCCTCGTCGGCCGGCAGATGGAGTCGCCCGGCGCGATGCTCGCCTTCGAGGTCGACGGCGGCTACGAGGCGGCGTGCCGGGTGGCGGACTCCTGCCAGCTGGTCACCCATGCCGTGTCCCTCGGCGGTGTGGACACCCTCATCCAGCACCCCGCCGCGCTCACCCACCGGCCCGTCGCCGCCGACGCCAAGCCGCACCCGAACCTGCTGCGGCTGTCGGTCGGGCTCGAGGACCCCGAGGACGTGCTCGCGGACCTGCGTCAGGCCCTGGACGCGGCGTCGACGGCGCGGGCGTAGCCCCGCACCGCCGCCACGACCGCCGCCAGCCGGGCCGGCAGGTCCGCGACGGTCCCGGCCGGGAGGGCGTCCACCGGCCACCAGGCGACGTCGTGGCTCTCGTCGCTGACCACCGGCACCGCGCCAGCGGCAGCCACGCCGGCATACAGGACGTCGAGGTGCTCACGGCACCGCCCGAAGGCTGCCGACAGCGTGTGCCGGTGGAGGTCGACCGGCCCGTCGGGGACGAGGACGACGTCCGGGACGCCGGACTCCTCCCGCGCCTCCCGCAGCGCGGCGGCCGGCAGGTCGGCGTCCGAGTCCTCGAGGTGCCCGCCGAACTGCACCCACACGCCCGCCTTGGCGTGGTGGGTGAGCAGCACGTGCTGGCCCGCTGGGTCGAGCACGGTGCAGGAGGCGGTGAGGTGCGCCGGCGGCCCGTCGCGCCACAGCCCGTCGGGGTGGGCGGCGAGGTGGGCGAGGTAGTCCTCGCGCAGCCGGTCCTGGGCAGCGGACGGCGCCGACCACGCCGTCAGGGCGGCGACCGTCGTGTCGAGCAGCGTCACCCGCGCTCGGTCCCGTCCTCGGCCGCACCGTCGTCCCCGCCGTCCTCACCGGCGTCCTGGCCGTGCAGCAGCCGCTCGATGGCGGCGTCGACGTCCGCCGAGGAGGCCTCGGCGTCGCCGCGCCGCGCGGCGAACCCGGCCGGGTCGTCGAGGTCCTCGGCCGTGGGCAGCAGGTCGGGGTGCTGCCAGACGGCGTCCCGGCCGGAGCGGCCGCGCGCCTGCTCGAGCGTCGCCCACAGGGTCGCGGCGTCCCGCAGCCGGCGCGGGCGCAGCTCGAGCCCGACGAGCGAGGCGAGGGTGTGCTCGGCCGGGCCGCCGACGGCGCGACGACGACGGACCGCCTCGCGCAGCGCCCCCGCGGACGTCAGCCGCTCCCGCGCGGCGGCGTCGACGACCTCGTCCACCCACCCCTCGACGAGGGCGAGCGTCGTCTCCAGGCGGGACAGCGCCGCCTGCTGCTGCGGCGTGCGCTCGGGCTCGAAGAGCCCCTCGGACAGCGCCTGCTGCAGCGCCTGGGGGTCGGTCGGGTCGACGGACTGCACGGCCTGCTCGATGGCCGCCGTGTCGATCCGGATGCCGCGGGCGTAGGCCTCCACCGACCCGAGCAGGTGGGCGGCGAGCCACCCGGCCGCGGCGAACAGCCGGGCGTGCGCCGCCTCACGCAGCGCCAGGTAGATCCGCACGTCCTCGAGCGGCAGCTCGAGGCCCTCGCCGAACGCGGCGACGTTGGCCGGCAGCAGCGCGGTCGTGCCGCTGCCGGCGAGCGGCAGGCCGACGTCGGTGGCGGAGACCACCTCGCCGGCGAGCGCGCCGACGGCCTGGCCGACCTGCATCCCGAACACGGCGCCGCCGACCTGGCGCATCATCGTCCCGGCGGCGGCGACCATCGGACGCAGCTCCTCAGGGGCCTGCTGGGTCATCGCCTCGGCCATCGCGTCGGCGACCGACGTCGCGACCGGTCCGGCGAGGCGCTGCCAGGTCGGCATCGTCGCCTCCACCCACTCCGAGCGCGACCACGCCCGAGGTGCCGCGCCGGCGGCGGGCAGGTCGGTCACCTCGTCGAGCCACAGGTCGGCCAGGCGCAGAGCCTCGACCGCCGCGCGGCCCTCCCGGTCGCCGACGGCCGGGTCGCCGCCGGCGGCGGCGCCCTGGCGGGCCACGTCGCGGGCCAGCTCCCAGTTGACCGGCTCGTCGCTCGCGGTGGAGAGCATCCGCTGCACCTGGCCGAGGATCCGCGCGAGCACCGCCGGGTCCGACGGCAGGCCGGCCGCGGCCATCTGCGCCGGGTCGAGCCCGGGCACGCCCGGGCCGAGCCCGCCACCGCCGAGCAGCCGGCCGAGCATCTCCGACAGCGGGTCCTGGGGCTCCTCCGGCTCGTCGGGACGGCGGTCGCGGTCGTCGGTCATGCGGAGGCCTCCTGGCGGGTCCTGGGTGCGGTGGGCACGCCGGACGATGATGATGGGGATGGATGATGGGGATGATGGGGTCCAGCAGACGATGCGATCCAGTAGATGACGGGACCCAGTACACGCTAGGCGGTCGGTGCGGGTGAGCGGAGTCTCGGTGGGGTCCGTGACGGGTCAGGTTCGCTCTGGGCGCAGCGACAGCGGTCCGCTCGTCGCCGTGACCGGCGCGGCGTCCCCCGCCGGGCAGGCGGTGACCCGGGCCCTGCTCCGCCAGGCGGACGCCGGCCGCGTCCGGGCCGTCGTGGCCGTCGACGCCGTCCGCGGCCCGGTGGACGGCGCGCACTGGCGGGTCACCGACCTGGCGGAGCCCACGGTGGCGGAGTGCCTGCGGGACGTCGACGTCGTCGTCCACGTCGCCGCCTCCGACGACCTGGAGGCTGCCCTGGCCGAGCCGCCGGCGCAGCGGCGGGCGCGCGTCGTCCGGACGGCGCAGGCCGTGTTCACCTCGGCGGCCGCGGTCGGCGCCCGCCGGCTCGTCGTGGTCACCAGTGCGATGGTGCTCGGCGCGTCGCCGGACAACCCGGTGCCGTTGCCGGAGGACGCGCCGCTGCGCCGGGACGGCGACGACGGCCTCGTCGGCGACATGCTGGAGGTCGAGTGGCTGCTCGACCGGGTGCCGCGGACCCACCCTGGCGTGCGGACCACCGTCGTCCGCCCGGCCGCCCTCGTCGGCGAGGGCGTCGACACCGTCGTCACCCGGCACTTCGAGGCACCGCGCCTGCTCACCGCCACCGGCACCGCGATGCTGTGGCAGTTCTGCCACGTCGACGACCTGGGGGAGGCGGTCGCCACCGCGGTCACCGAGGACCTCACCGGTCCGCTCACCGTCGGCTGCGACGGGGTGCTCACCGAGCAGTCGGTGGCGACCCTCGCCGGGATGCGCCGGATGGAGCTGCCGCTTGCCCTGGCCCTCGGCACCGCCGAGCGACTGCACCGGGCCCGGGTGCTGCCGATGCCGCCGGAGGACCTGGCCTACGTCGTCCACCCGTGGGTGGTGCCCTCGACCCGGCTGCGGGAGGCGGGCTGGCGGCCCCGCTACGACAACGAGACCTGTCTCGGCGTCCTGCTCGAGCAGGTCCGCGGCCACCACGCGCTCGCCGCCCGGCGCCTGGACCGGCGCGACGCGGCCCTCGGCGCGGCGGGCGCGGCCGTCGCCCTCGTCGGCACGGCGGCGGCCTGGCGGCAGGCGCGGGTCCGGCGCCGGCGCCGGTGACCCAGGCACCGGTGACCCAGGCACCGGTGACCCGCACGGCAGTGCCGCCGCCCTTCCCAGGGTGCTCCCAGGGAGCGGGTGTCTAGGCTGTCCCGGTGAGCGCACCGGTCTCCGTCGAGGAGCAGGCGGACGGCGGGACGGCCGGCTCCGCGCGGCACCGCCTGGGGTGGGCGACCCGCGCGCTGCTGCCGGCCTTCCTCGGGATCCTGCTGTTCTCGGTCCTGGCGGTGGTACCCCTCCCGTTCGCGATCATGAAGCCCGGCCCGGTCCGCGACACCCTCGGGGAGTACCGCGGCGAGCCCCTCATCCAGGTCGACGGGCACCCCACGTACCCGACGGACGGCGCGCTGGAGCTCACGACGGTGTCGGTCTTCGGCGGACCAGGCGGGGACGTCTTCGCCCTCGACGTGCTGCTCGCCTGGCTGCGCCCCGAGGAGTCGGTGCTGCCCGAGGACGAGGTGTTCCCGCCGGACGTCACCGAGCAGGACATCGAGCAGCGCAACGCCGAGGAGATGGTGTCCTCCCAGGAGAACGCGACCGCCGCGGCGATGCACGAGCTCGGTATCCCCGTGCCCACGACGCTCACCGTCGCCGGGTTCTCTCCCGGCTCGGACGCCGAGGAGGTACTGGCCGAGGGGGACGTCGTGCTCGCCGTGGACGGCCAGGAGGTGCCGGACCTGCCCCAGCTGCGGGACCGGATGCAGCAGGTCGACCCGGGGGACCCGGTCACGGTGCGCGTCGAGCGCGACGGGGCGCCCGTCGAGGTCGAGGTGACGACGACCAGCGGGCCGGAGGGGGAGACGCTGCTCGGGGTCCTCATCGATCCCCGCTACGAGTTCCCGTTCGACGTCAGCATCCAGATCGAGGACATCGGCGGCCCCAGCGCCGGGCTGATGTTCGCCCTGGGCATCGTCGACAAGCTCACCCCGGGGGCGATGACCGGCGGGGAGCGGATCGCCGGCACCGGCACCATCGACTCCTCCGGGCGGGTGGGCCCCATCGGCGGCATCCGGCAGAAGCTCGTCGGCGCCGCGAGCAGCGGGGCCACGCACTTTCTCGCCCCGGCGGGCAACTGCGACGAGGTCGTCGGAGCGGTTCCCGAGGGCCTGCAGGTGGTGCGGGTCGAGACGCTGGGGGAGGCGCGGGACGCGGTCGAGGCCATCGCCGACGGCGCGGACGCTGACCTGCCGACCTGCCGGTGACGTCAGTCCTCGAGCGGTCAGTCCTCGAGGGTGCGCCGCAGCGCCTCGACCAGACCGGGGACGAGGTCCGTGCCGCTGGCCACGGCCGCGTCGTCGTCGTGACGGCGGGTCCGCAGCGCGCACGCCGAGTGCCCCGAGCGCAGCACGCCGGCCGCCATCCGGACGTCCTCGCGGGCCGGGTGGGCGAGCAGCTGCTCGACGGCGGCGTCCGGGTCGGCCGGCAGGCCCGCCTCGGCCTCCGGCGGCACGACGATCCGCTCGACGACGATCGCCGCGCCGTCCACGGTGGGAGGCCAGGCGATCCGGCCGAGCAGCTCCTCGAGGGTGTCGACCTCGGGCAGTCCCTCCTGCTCCACCGACGTGACGTGCTCGGGGTCCGCGTCGGCGGAGGCGACGAGGTCCGGCGGCAGCTGCTGGCGCAGGCTCGGGTCCCGCGCGATCGCCTGTGCGGTCCGGATCAGGGCGAACACCCGCACTGGCCCGTCCCAGCCGCCACGCGCGACGTGACGCTCGAGCTCGCGGACGGCGCGGTCCAGGGCACGCCCGGTGTGGTCCATCGGGGCCGGCCCGTCGGACGGGAAGGGCTCGTTGGTGGCCGGGTGCACACCACGATGGTCGCACGTGGGAACCTAGGGGACAGCCCAGCAGTTCCGGTGGTGTCCCGAGCGGCACCGCCGGGTACCGTGCCGATGCCACGCCGACGCCAGTGAGGTCCGACGCCCCGTGACGTTCCCCTCCGACCCCCGAGCCGGCCGCCCTGTGGTCCAGCGCCGTCGGCGCAGCCCGCTGGTGCCCACTCTCGTCGTGCTCGGCGCCATCGTCCTGCTGCTCGTGGTCACCGCCGAGATCTGGACCGAGGTGCTCTGGTTCGACCAGGTCGGGTACAGCCAGGTGTACCGGACCCGGTTGGTCTCCCAGGTCGTGCTGTTCGTCGCCGGCGCCGCGATCATGGCGGCCGCGGTGTTCGCCAGCCTCTCCTTCGCCTACCGCAGCCGCCCGGTCTACGCCCCGGTGTCCCCGGAGCAGCAGAGCCTGGACCGCTACCGGGAGTCCCTCGAACCGCTGCGCCGGCTCGTGCTCATCGCGCTGCCCGCGGGCCTGGGCCTGTTCGCCGGCTCCGCCGCCGCCCAGCAGTGGGAGACCGTGTTGCTGTGGCTCAACCGGACCTCGTTCGGTGCGACCGACCCCGAGTTCGGGATGGACATCGGGTTCTTCGTCTTCACCCTGCCGTTCCTGCGGTTCGTGCTCGGCTTCCTCACCGCGGTCGTCGTCCTGGCCGCGCTCGCCGGCGCGGCGACGCACTACCTGTACGGCGGGTTCCGCCTGCAGGGGCCGGGGGAGCGGACCACGAAGGCTGCCCGGGTCCACCTGGCCTTGCTCGGCGCGCTGCTCGTGCTGCTGCAGGCCGGCTCGTACTGGCTGGACCGGTACTCCCAGGTCATCGACGACAGCGGGCTGTTCACTGGCGCCGGCTTCACCGGGGTCAACGCGGTCATCCCCGCGCGGACGATCCTGGCCATCATCGCCGTCATCGTCGCTGTGCTGTTCGTCGCCACGGCGTTCACCGGAACGTGGCGGATCCCCACCGTCGGCGTCGGGCTCATGGTCGTCTCGGCGATCGCGGTCGGTGGGATCTACCCGGCCGTCGTCCAGCGCTTCCAGGTCCAGCCCAGCGAGCAGTCGCGCGAGGCCCCGTACATCGAGCGCAACATCCAGGCGACCCGGGCGGCGTTCGACATCGACGACGTCGAGGAGATCCCCTACAACGCCGAGGAGGAGGGGGAGCCCGGGGCGCTGCGCGAGGACGCCGAGACGACGGCGTCCATCCGCCTGCTCGACCCGTCGCTGGTCAGCCCTGCCTTCCGCCAGCTGCAGCAGGGCCGGCAGTACTACGCCTTCCCCGACACCCTGGACGTCGACCGGTACGACATCGAGGGGGAGACGCGGGACGCCGTCGTGGCGGTGCGCGAGCTCGACCTCGACGGCCTGGCCGACAACGCCCGCAGCTGGATCAACGACCACACCGTCTACACGCACGGGTTCGGCTTCGTCGGCGCCTACGGCAACCAGCGCACTCCCGGCGGGGAGCCGGCGTTCTTCCAGCGCGGCATCCCGCCGGTCGGTGAGCTCGAGCTCGAGGAGCCGCGGGTCTACTTCGGGGAGAGCTCGCCGTCGTTCTCGATCGTCGGCGCGCCTGAGGGGGCCCCGCCGCGCGAGCTGGACTACCCCGACGACGAGGCGCCGAACGGACAGCGGAACACGACGTACACCGGGGACGGGGGGCCGGACGTCGGGTCCCCGGTCAACCGGCTGCTGTACGCCATCAAGCTGCGGGACTGGAACCTCCTGCTGTCGGACGCGGTGAACTCCGAGTCGCAGATCCTCTACGACCGGCACCCGCGGGACCGGGTGGAGAAGGTGGCGCCGTTCCTCACCCTCGACGGCAACGTGTACCCGGCCGTGGTCGACGGGCGGATCAAGTGGATCGTCGACGGCTACACGACGTCGGACGCCTACCCGTACTCCTCCCTCGAGCAGCTGGGCGACCTCACCATCGACACCCTCACCGCGACGTCCCAGTCGGTGGTCGCGCTGCGGGCGCAGGAGGTCAACTACATCCGCAACTCGGTCAAGGCCACCGTCGACGCCTACGACGGCTCGGTGACCCTGTACGCCTGGGACGAGAACGACCCGGTGCTGCAGGCGTGGACGAACGTCTTCCCCGACATGGTGCGGCCGCTCAGCGAGATCGACGGCGAGCTGATGAGCCACTTCCGGTACCCGGAGGACCTGTTCAAGGTCCAGCGGGAGGTGCTGTCCAGCTACCACGTCGAGGACCCTGACGCGTGGTACTCCGAGCAGGACTTCTGGCGGACGCCCAACGACCCGACCTCGGACCAGGAGGAGCCGCAGCCGCCGTACTACCTGACCCTGCAGATGCCGGGCCAGGACGACCCGTCGTTCTCCCTCACCTCGACGTACATCCCTCGGGCGACGGGGGAGAGCGTGCGCAACGTGCTCACCGGGTTCGTCGCGGTGGACGCCGAGGCCGGCAGCGAGGACGGCGAGCGACGGGAGGGCTACGGCCAGATCCGGTTGCTCACCCTCCCGCGGTCCTCGGTCGTCAACGGCCCGGGCCAGGTGCAGAACGACTTCAACTCCAACCCGGCCGTGTCCGAGTCGCTCAACGTGCTGCGGCTCGGGGAGTCCCAGGTCCTCAACGGCAACCTGCTGACCCTGCCGGTCGGCGGCGGTCTGCTGTACGTGCAGCCGGTGTACGTGCAGAGCGCCGGGGAGACCTCCTACCCGCTGCTGCGCCGGGTGCTCGTGTCCTTCGGGGACGAGATCGGCTTCGCCGACACCCTGGACGCCGCACTCGACCAGGTCTTCGGTGGCGACTCCGGCGCGGAGGCCGGGGACGCCGGCACGCCGGTGACCGGCGGGGACACCGTCCCGCCGGCCGAGGGCGAGGAGCCGCCCGCCGAGGGCGAGCAGCCACCTGCGGACGAGCCGGCCCCGACCACGGCGCCGACCGTGCCCGGGGACGCCCAGAGCCGGCTGACGGACGCGCTGCAGCGGGCCAACGAGGCTCTCCAGGACGGGCAGGCGGCACTGTCCGAGGGCGACTTCGCCGCCTACGGCGAGGCCCAGGAGCGCCTCCAGGCGGCCATCGAGGACGCGCTCGCCGCCGAGGCCGAGCTCGACGCGGGCGCAGCCACCGACCAGTGACGTCGTCCCGGGGCCGGGCGATTTGCCTCCCGGCCCCGGGACGACGTACGGTGATGTCACCGACGCGGGGTGGAGCAGCTCGGTAGCTCGCTGGGCTCATAACCCAGAGGTCGCAGGTTCAAATCCTGCCCCCGCTACCAAGGGTTTTTGCAGGTGGAGCCGGGTTCGAGACGTCTACGAACCCGGCTCCTGAGTTCTCACGGCTGTACACCTGGTCTGCCCGCTCGACCGTGCACCGAGTGTGTGCCGCGACGTGGTGGACGTCATGGAGACGGCGGTCGCCGGATGGGGCAGGACTCTGTTCCGTCGAGGAAGCAGCGGAGGAGCTGATCGACGGCGCCGAGGAGCTGCGCTGATCGGTCGCCACCCCCGAACTCACTCCGCCGTGAGGTCCTCGTCGGGCAGGTCGAGGGCGTTGAGCACCAACCGGGCGAGCCGCCGCCCGATCACGTCGGGGGGCTCGGCGGGCAGCACGATGTGACTCACGGTGAGCCGAACGACGCTGTCGACCACCTCGGCCACATGGTCCGGGTCGAGGTGCGGGTACTGCGCGGTGGCGTAGGCGCACAGGGCCGTGGAGGCGGCATGAAGGACGGGTTCGCTGCGGGTCGTCAGGAGGGGCAGGAGGCTGTCGTCGCCGCCTCGAGCACTGGTCAGGATGGTGCGCAGGAGGGCGTGCTCGGCGGCCCGTTCCAAGGTGTACTCCACCGCTTCGCGAACCCCCTTCCCCAGCGAGCCGGGATGGCGCTCCAGGCACTCGGCGACCCCGTTGAGGAAGTGCTGGGTCTCGCGCATGATCAACGCCTGCCCCAACGCGTCGCGGGTGCCGAACTCGCTGTGCAACGTCTGCCGGCTCACGCCGACGCGTGCGGCCACGGCTCCCATGCGCAGCCGCTGCCACCCGGCAGTGACGGTGATCTCCCTGGCTGCGTCGAGCAGGGCCTCCCGCAGCTGCTGCCGAGCCGAGGCCCGGATCTCACTCGCCGTCGTCACGCGATCATTCTCGCACGACGACCCAGCCGACCTCTCACCGTGTCTGCCTCATCGCCGACAGTCTTACCGTACTTGACAAGCAGCAGGACAACGCCAAGTCTTCGGTCAAGAGGGCGTCGGCGGACGCGTGGATTGTGGCGCGAAGGAGCACCATGACGGCACAAGCGAACCTCGAGGGCCGCGGCGCTGCAGGAGCCCAGCGGCACCTCGACGGCGATGTCGACCACACCGCCGACGTCATCGTGATCGGCAGTGGGTTCGGTGGCAGTGTCGCCGCGCTGCGTCTGCGGGAGAAGGGCTACCGGGTCATCGTCCTGGAGGCCGGCCGCCGGTTCACCGACGAGGACCTGCCGGCGACGTCGTGGGACGTGCGCCGCTTCCTGTGGGCTCCGCGCCTCGGTCTGCGAGGTATCCAGCGGATCAGCAAGGTGGGGCGAGTGCTCGTGCTCGCCGGCGCCGGGGTGGGTGGCGGCTCGCTCAACTACGCGAACACCTTGTACCAGCCCCCGGAGCCGTTCTTCCGGGACCGGCAGTGGGGCCACATCACCGACTGGCACGCCGAGCTGGGGCCCTGGTACGAGCAGGCCCGCCGCATGCTGGGGGTGGTGCAGAACCCGGTCCGTACCGCACCAGATGAGGTGATGAGCAAGGTCGCCGACGACATGGGGGTCGGGCACACCTTCCGGCTCACCCCGGTCGGGGTCTTCTTCGGCCGTGACGGCGCTCTCGAGCCTGGCGTGACGCTGCCGGACCCCTACTTCGGTGGCGCCGGACCTCAGCGCACCGGGTGCACGCAGTGCGGGTCCTGTATGACCGGCTGCCGGGTCGGCGCCAAGAACACCCTGGTCAAGAACTACCTGTACCTGGCCGAGCGGGCCGGCGCCAGGGTGGTGCCTGACACGACGGTGGTGGCGGTCCGCCCGACCCCCTCGGGCGACTTCGCCGTGGACACCGTCGCCACCGGCTCCTGGTCGCGACGGCCCTCCTCTACGTACACGGCGCCACAGGTGGTGCTGGCTGCCGGCACGCTCGGGACCCAGCGGCTGCTGCACCGGATGCGGGACACGGGGAAGCTGCCGGACATCTCGCCACGGCTCGGGGTGCTGACCCGGACGAACTCGGAGTCCTTGCTGGGCGCACAAACACGGAAGGTCGATCAGGACTTCAGTCGCGGGGTCGCGATCACCTCGTCGTTCCACCCCGACGACGAGACGCACGTCGAGCCCGTGCGCTACGGCCGGGGCAGCAACCTCATGGGTCTGCTGCAGACGGTGATGACCGACGGGGGCGGACGGCTGCCCCGGTGGCTCAAGGCGCTAGGGGTGGCGGTGCGGCAGCCGCGCACGTTTCTGCGAATCCTGGTTCCGCGTCGCTGGTCGGAGCGAACCATCATCACCTTGGTGATGCAGACCAAGGACAACTCTCTCACCACGTACACCAGATGGGGGCGACTCACCGCGCGACAAGGCCACGGTGAGCCGAACCCGAGCTGGATCCCGATCGGCAACGAAGTGACCCGTCGGGTCGCCGAGCAGATCGGTGGTATCCCGGGAGGCACCCTCGGGGAGCTGGTGAACATTCCCATGACCGCGCACTTCATCGGTGGGTGCGCCATCGGTGACTCGCCTGAGACCGGGGTCGTCGACCCCTATCACCGACTCTACGGTTACCCGGGCATCCACGTCGTTGACGGCTCCACCATCTCGGCGAACCTCGGGGTCAACCCGTCGCTGACCATCGTGGCCCAGGCGGAACGGGCGTTCGCCTTGTGGCCCAACCACGGCGAACCGGACCTGCGGCCTGCTGCCGGTGAGCCCTACCAGCGCCTCGACCCGGTACCGCCCAGGCACCCGGTAGTGCCGGACTGCTCTCCCGCGGCGCTGTGGACGGCACGCACCACAGCGGCGCGCCTCGAGGGCGACGAGCACCAGAGCGCGTCGGCGATCGACCGCCATCAGACGCCCACTGGCGTGACGACCCCGGCCGCGGAGGGCACGTACTCGTGAGTGTGGCACCGGTGGTCGTCGTCGGCGCTTCCCTCGCCGGCCTCAGAACGGTCGAGGCGTTCCGGCGGGCGGGGTACGACGGCCCCTTGACCCTGGTCGGCGCCGAACCGCACCTGCCCTACGACCGTCCCCCGCTGTCCAAGCGGTTTCTTGATGCCGATGAGCCGCCGAGGATCCCGACGTACCGGGACGAGTCCCACTTGCGTGACCTCGGTGTCGAGCTACTGCTCGGAGTGCCGGCGACGGGCCTCGACACGGACTTCTCCGAGGTGGTTCTGGACGATTCACGCTTGCCCTACCGGACGCTGGTGATCGCCACCGGCGCCCATGCCCGGGACCTGCCCGGCGTCGCCGTCGACGGGGTGCACACGCTGCGAACCGTTGACGACGCCACAGCGTTGCGGCGAGACCTCGACGCCGCACGCCGCGTGGTGGTCGTCGGAGGCGGGTTCATCGGGTCGGAGGTCGCTGCGGCCGCCCGTAAGCGAGGGCTCGAGGTCACCATCGTCGAGGCGGCACCGCGGCCCTTGGTACGAGCAGTCGGGGAGCAGATGGCCGATGCGTGCTCAAGCCTGCACGCCCGGTGGGGCACCGAGCTGCGTTGTGGAGTCGGGGTGCGGGAGGTCCGTGGCAACGGCCGTGTCGAGAACGTCGTCCTCACCGACGGGACCAGTCTTCCCGCCGACGTCGTGGTGGTCGGTATCGGTGCGTCGCCCACGACCGACTGGCTGATCGGATCGGGAGTAACCGTGACCGACGGGGTGGTCTGCGACGAGACTCTCGCCACCGGCGTCCCTGGTGTGTACGCGGCCGGTGACGTCGCCCGGTGGACCAACGGACTGTTCGCTCGGGAGATGCGCCTGGAGCACTGGACGTCTGCCTCCGAGCAGGCCACCGCCGTAGCGCGCAACGCACTGAACCCGCATGCCGCAGCTGCCCACCACAGCGTGCCGTACTTCTGGTCGGACTGGTACGGACAAAGGCTTCAGATGGTTGGGACCTGCGACGGCGCCGACGTCGTCCTCTTCGGCGACGTCTGGGCGGACCGGTGGCTGGCGCTCTACCGCGAGGGCGACCGCGTCACCGGTGCGCTGAGCCTGAACCTTCCAGCCCGGATCATGAAGTTCCGCGCGCTCATCCACCGTCGTGCTCCATGGAGGGACGCCGTCGAGCTGGCCGAGACTGTCTGGTCTGTGGTCTGAGGGCGGCATCTGGTCCGAACCTCTTGACATGTGTCCGTAACGTGTCAACCATGGCGTCTTAACCGGTCCGCTTGTCAACTGCAGCACAGGAGGTTCTCCCATGGCAGGCACAGATTCCGCAGATCAGGGGTCGGCCCTTCCGGGCCGGATCGCGGCCACCGGCACGGTTGCCGAGGGGTCGACGGCACAGTGGCGTGACAAGAAGCGTTACCTGTGGCTCCTTGGCCTCGTCGTGCCGTCGTTGGCCTTCCTCGGTATCGGGCTGCACGAGCTCACCGGGTGGGGCGTGTGGCTCTGGATCGGTCCGATCATCGTGTTCGGTGTCGTGCCGGCCGTTGACCTGATCGCCGGTCTTGACCGCTCCAACCCGCCCGACGACGTGATCGAGGCGCTGGAGCGCGACCGCTACTACCGGTGGATCACCTATCTTTTCCTGCCGATCCAGTACGCGGGCTTCGTGACAGCATTCTGGCTCATCGCTCGTGGCGATCTCAGCGTCGTGGACAAGATCGGTCTGGCACTCACGATCGGTGCCATCGGCGGTATCGGCATCAACACGGCCCACGAGCTGGGGCACAAGAAGGAGAGTCACGAGCGGTGGCTGTCCAAGATCGCCTTGGCACAGACCTTCTACGGCCACTTCTACATCGAGCACAACCGGGGTCACCACGTCCGCGTCGCCACGCCCGAGGACCCGGCTTCCAGCCGAGTCGGGGAGAGTTTCTACGCATTCTGGCCACGAACCGTCTTCGGGTCACTCAAGAGCGCATGGGACCTGGAGAAGAAGCGCTATGCCCGCCGGAACCAGCACCCGTTCCGGCTCGGCAACGACGTGCTGAACTCCTGGCTCATGTCCGCGGTGCTCTGGGGTGTCCTCATCGCCTGGCTGGGTATCGAGATTCTGCCCTACCTCGTCCTGCAGGCAGTGGTGGGCTTCTCGTTGCTTGAAGTGGTGAACTACATGGAGCACTACGGCATGCTGCGTCAGAAGGTCGGTGCCCCAGGCCGGCAGCGGTACGAGCGGGTCAACCCGTCGCACTCCTGGAACAACAACAACATCGCCACTAACGTGCTGCTGTATCACCTGCAGCGGCACAGCGACCACCACGCCAACCCGACACGGCGCTACCAGACTCTGCGAGACTACGAGGAGTCACCCGTCCTCCCGACTGGTTATGCCGGGATGATCCTCATCGCGCTGGTCCCGCCGATCTGGCGTCGCGTCATGGACCGTAGGGTGCTGGCCCACTTCGGCGGTGACATCAGCCGCGCCAACATCCAGCCCAGCAAGCGGGAGAAGGTTCTGGCTGCCTACCCACCGCCAGTGCACGGGCAGGACGACGAGAAGCCAGCGTCCGACGATCTCACCACCGGTGCGGTCGAGGAGGTCATGGCTGCTCGCTGCCCCAACTGTGACTACGTCTACGAGGTGGAGAGAGGCGAGGAGCGCGAGGGATTCCCCGCCGGGACGGCCTGGTCGGAGGTCCCCGACGACTGGTGCTGCCCCGACTGCGGTGTCCGCGACAAGCTGGACTTCGTTCCGTTGGAGAAGGCGGAGGCCGCCTGATGCGGATCGTCGCCGACAGGAGTCGGTGTGAGGGCCTGGGGATGTGCGAGGCCATGGAACCCGAGTTCTTCGAGGTGGGTGAGGACGGGACGGTGGTCGTGCTCGACGACCAGCCCGACGAGGCCCGTCGCACTGAGGTGCAGGCTGCTGTGGACTCCTGCCCTGTCGCCGCCCTCAGTCTCCAAGGCTGAGGAGGCCCAACCCGGCTCACGTGGTTCTGTGTGGATGACGCCCCCCGCTCGTGACGACGTCACGAGCGGGGGGCGTCACTCGTGTTCGTGGCCGTCGACGCCGTGCTGCTGGCCCTTCTCCCGTTGGTCCGTCGCGGCGTCAGGTCGTAGCGCGACGCCCTTTGTCGGGCCGGGTCGTAGCACCTGCGCGCGGCTCGTAGGGGCACAGCGGGTCGGACTCCAGCGGGTCACCGGTGCGGGCCAGCGCCCGGGCCCGGGAGCCGCCGCACCAGCGGGCGTAGGAGCAGCGGCCGCAGCGGCCCTTGTACCGGGTCACGTCGCGCAGGGCGACCAGGTCGGGGTGGTGGCGGTACAGCTCGACGATGTCGTCGGCGGGGACCCTGCCCAGGGGCATCGGCATGAACCCGGAGGGCTGGACCGTCCCGTCGTGGGCGATGAAGACGATCCCGTTGCCGTCCCGGACGCCGAAGCCCCGGCCCAGCGGGCTCGCCTCGATCTGCTCGTCGGTCAGGCCGGCGCGGCGCATCCGGCGCACGGCGACCCGCCGGTACTGCATCGCCTCCACCGTCTTGACCTGGAACGGCGCCTCGGCGTTCAGACCGTGCAGCCAGTGCATGAGCCGCTCGGCCCGGCCCGGTTCGAGCTCCTGCAGGTGGGAGCCGCGGCCCACGGAGATGAGGAAGAACAGGCTCCAGCGCATGAGGGTGTGGTGACGCAGGAGCTCGTAGACCGCAGGGAGGTCGTCCACCGTCTGGGCCGACACCAAGGTGTTGACCTGCACCGGGACACCCAGCGCCGCGGCGTCCTGCAGTGCGGTGACCGTGGCGTCGAAGGTGCCCGCCACCCCGCGGACGCCGTCGTGGTGCGCGGCGTCCGAGCCGTCCAGGCTCAGCGAGATCGCCTGCACCCCGGCCCGCTGCAGCTGAGCCAGACGCTCGCGGGTGAGCAGCTCGGTGACCGCGGGGGCCAGCGACACCTCGATGCCCCGGGCGCCGGCCTCGGCGATCAGCAGGTCCAGGTCGCCGCGACGCAGCGGGTCTCCGCCGGTGAGCACGACGTGCGGCAGCGGCGAGCCGAACCCGGTCATCGCGTCGAGCACCGACAGCGCCTGTGCCGTGGTCAGCTCCCCAGGCGCCGGGTCCGGCATGGCGGTGGCCCGGCAGTGGCGGCAGGCGAGCCCGCAGGCCGTGGTCAGCTCCCAGTAGATGATCATGGGGGCGCGGGAGTAGACCCACCCCTCGGGGCGGACAGCGCCGATGCCGTGGTGCGGGTGAGAGGTCATTCCGAGCCCCTTCGCGAGTGGTCTGCGGCAGCACGGTAGCCCTGTGACGGGAGCGACGACTCGGGGCCCCGGAGCGTACGCTCGACGTCCGCGAGACTGCCTGGACGCTGCAGCGGCCACCGTCGTTCGTCCGTGAAGGAGACAGCCGATGCCCGAGCTCGTCAGGCCCGGCCAGCAGGCGAGCCCCGAGCGGGTGCGGCGTCCCCGCGTGCTGGTGTTCGACGTGAACGAGACGCTGTCGGACATGTCCCCGCTGGCGGACAGGTTCGAGGAGTTCGGCGCGCCAGGGCATCTGGCCACCAGCTGGTTCGCCGGTCTGCTGCGCGACGGTTTCGCGCTCGCCGTCACCGGCCGGTCCCAGCCGTTCTCGCGCATCGGTGAGGAGTCGCTGCGGATCCTCCTTGGCGGCGTTGCGCTGAGGGTCGGCCTGGACGACGCGGTGGCTCACGTCATGGCCGGGTTCGGTGAGCTGCGGGTGCACGAGGACGTGCCGGACGGCGTCCGCGCCCTCGCCGGCCTGGGCATCCGTCTGGTGACGCTGAGCAACGGCGCGGCTGGGATCGCGCACCGGCTGCTGGCGGAGGCCGGCGTGCGCGACGAGGTGGAGCAGGTCCTGTCAGTCGAGGCCGCCGGGGTCTGGAAGCCGGCGCCCGCGGCCTACGCCTACGCCCTCGAAAGGTGCAGCGTCGACCCGCAGGACGCCATGCTCGTGGCCGTCCACCCGTGGGACACCGACGGCGCGGCCCGCGCCGGTCTGGGCAGCGCGTGGGTCAACCGGACTGGTGGCGCCTTCCCCGGATACTTCACCACCCCGGACCTGGAGGCGACGTCCCTGCTCGACCTCGCTGAGCAGCTGCGGTGAACCAGCCGGCCGTCGCCGCGTGCTCCGGCTCGGCTGGCCGGGGTCCAGGGGCCGGGGTCTAGGACTGGCCGGAGTCGGAGGACTGGTCGGATTCGGAGGACTGGCCCGGGTCCTGTCGCTGGTTGCTCCAGGTCGGCAGTCCGCCGGCGCGGTGGGTCCGGTGGCCCGCTTCGGTGCTCGGCGGCCCGCCCCCGCCTCCTGCGCCGTGGTGTCGCTGGACATGTGGGCACCTCCGTGGCCGGTGACAGCGCCTACTCGCGGGTGAGGCCTCGGCCGTCGAGCCTGGCGAGCGCGTCCTCGATACCACGGTGGAAGGTGGGATAGGCGTAGATCATGTGCTGGAGCCGTTCGACCGGGACGTGGCCGTGGACGGCGACAGCCAGCGCGCCGAGGACCTCCCCGCCCGCCGGACCGGCGGACGTGGCACCCACGAGCAACCCGCTGCCCGCGTCCACCACGAGCTTGATCAGACCTTCGTTGCCCGCCTTGTGCAGCCAGCCACGTGCCGAGGACGGCACCTGCGTCAGTGCGGCCCGGACGTCGAGGCCGCGGTCGCGGGCCTGCGCCTCGGTGAGGCCGACGGCTCCGACCTCGGGGTCGGTGAAGGTGACGCGGGGCACCGCGTCGTACTCCGCCGGCGGGCCGGGCTCCCCGAGGATGTCGCGGACGGCGATCTTGGCCTGGTAGGTGGCGACGTGGGTGAACGCGCCGTGACCCGTCACGTCACCGGCCGCCCACAGCTTTTCACCAGCACGCAGGTGCTCGTCGACGGCCACAGCACGGGCGGACGGGTCGAGGCCGACCGTGTCCAGCCCGAGGTCGGCGAGCTCTACCCGCCGTCCGGTGGCGACCAGCAGTCGGTCGGCGGTGAGGGTGCGGTCAGGCAGGTGCACGGTGAACCGGCCGTCGTGGGTGACCCGGTCGACCTGTGCGGAGGTGAGCACCGAGATGCCCTCGGCTTCCAGGACCTCCTGGACCAGGGTCGAGGCCTCCGGCTCTTCCGCGGCCAGCAGCCGGTCGGCGACCTCGACGACCGTGACCATCGCGCCGAACCGGGCGAAGACCTGCGCCAGCTCCAGGCCGATAGCGCCACCGCCGAGGACGACCATGGAGGTGGGCACGTCGGTCGTGCGCACCGCGTCCCGGTTCGTCCAGTACGGCGTGTCCGCCAGCCCCGGCACCGGCGGCACGGACGGGACGGTGCCGGTGGCCAGCACGACTCCTCGTCTCGCCTCGACCAGCTCACCGCCGACGAGCACCCGACCGGGGCCGGCCAGCTGGGCCCGGTCCCGGACGAAGTGACCCCCGTGGCCGGTGAACCGGTCCACGGCGACCTGGTCGTCCCAGTCGTCGGTGGCCTCGGTACGAATCCGCTGTGCAACCTTGCCCCAGTCGGGGGTGACGTGGGCGCTGCCGGCCATCGCGTCGACGCGACGCGTCTCGGCGAGCAGACCGGCGGCCCGAACCATCATCTTGGTCGGGATGCACCCCCAGTAAGGGCACTCGCCGCCGACCAGGTCGCTCTCCACGCCGAGCACGTCGAGACCGGCTGCGGCCAGCCCACCGGCGGCAGCCTCGCCGGCCACGCCCATGCCGATGACGACGACGTCGACGGTGCGTTCTGTCGTCGGTGTGCTCACCGGTCACCCTGCTCGACGGCGGAGCCCTCGACGGCCGACCCCTCGACGGCGGGACCCTCGTCGGCGACGACCTGCACGCCGCGCCAGAACGCGACGTGACCCTTGATGTCGCAGGCCGCCGGTGAAGGATCCTGGTACGTCCACGCGGCGTCGGAACTGGTCTGACTCTCTGCCAGGACGGTGCCGTTCCAGATCACCTTCACGCTCATCGGTGCTCCACTTCGGGTCGGTGCTCTGTCGCTGCCAGGCCCTTGATGAGCCTGACGTGCAGTGTCACCTGCTGTCCGTCGCGGCGTCGGTGAGCGCGCTTACGGAGGCCCGTCCTCGCGTGCGCTACGGATCGCGTCCCGTGCCCGGTCCACGGTCGCCGCCAGCGGACCTAGCAGCAGGTTGGCGGTTGCGGACTCGACCCCGGGATGAGGGCGCGTCGGTGCGGTCTGCTCCGCCGCTTGCACGAGCGTGAGCATGGTCGCCCGTTCCGCCGTCGAGAGGTGGTGGCGAAGATGGTTGAACTCGTAGCGCTGCTCGTAGAGCGCGTGGGTGATGACCGCCTGGCGGAGCCGGGTGAACAGCGGGAGGAACTGCGGGTCGTCGACGTCCATGCCGTCGAGCTGGGCCAGCAGCTCCTTCGCTTCGCGCTCCTCGTCGAGCCGATCGTCGACGACCTCGCCACCGGCGTCTTGAGCGTGCCGGGCGCGTGGGTGCACGACCTCCTCCTCGGCGGTCTCGTGCACCGACAGCAGGTGCAGCACCTCCCGAAACGCGTGGTGCCGTTGCTCGCCGTCTGTGCGCAGCACGTCGCCCAGCAGGTCCCGGATCCGCATGTGCTGGGCGACGAGCAGCTCGACGACGTCCGGCGGCGGCATCTGTCCGTAGGGCATCTCGATGTGACCGGTGCTCACAACCCACCCCACTGCGCCTCGGCTCGGTCCTGAGCCTCCTGCGGATACGGCCCTGCCTGTTCGGATCGGTAGTCCGCTCCCTCGAAGCGTTCGCGGTGCTGCTCGATCACCATGTCGGAGACGGGTGTCCCGTCGCCCTGGAGCCTCTCCTGCATCGCGACGAACCGCTCATGCTGGTCGCGCACGTAGCCCGTGCCCAGCGTGGTCAGGTCCATCTGCGTTGCGAGCAGGTGGCGCAGGTACTCCTTGTTCGGCTCGAACAGCAGCACGTTGGGCAGCTCAGTGGGCAGCAGCGCTTCGGGGTCGCGGTCCTCGTACCGGCGCATCAGGTCGCAGGCGGCGTGCAGCTGCCCGATCTCCATCTGCAGGTGCAACTCCCAGATCTGCTTCACCTTCGGGTCGACCTCCTGCTCGAAGAACGAGTAGTAGAGGTAGCACTCGTTGTACTCGTGCAGCAGCAACTTCTCGAACCAGCTCTCGCTGCCGTCGCCCAGCGACTCGTAGTGGGTGACGTGCTCCTCCTCGATGAGGCCGATCTCCTGGTAGAGCTGCCGGGCGATCGGCTCCATGTACTGAGGTCCGACGTTGGCGTAGTAGTTCAGCGTCTGCTGCTCCGCCGAGGTGATCGTGAGCTGGTGGAGCTTCGAGATCGCTGCGGCGGTCTGCTTGTCGTAGTTGTCGCGCACGTTGTCGAACGGGTGACGGTGGTGCGCCCGGGTCGGTCGGCCCGGGATGACCTCCGTCAGCTCGTCGACGATCTTCTCCGCCTTGCGGTGCTCGATCATCTCGTAGAGGTTGGAGTACCGGTAGAGGTGGTCGAAGTCCTCCAGGACGCCGAACTCGTAGGCCTGCTTCAGGTACGGGTCGGGCTCGTTGCGCGCGACCCACGCGGTCAGGTCGGTAGCGACCTGCTCGTACGCGATCGTGGTCTCCAGGACTGACGACCAGCCCGGCAGGAGCCAGTTCACCACCTTCTGCTGCTGATGATCGACGTAACGCGACAGCGCGAGCTGGCGTTGCAGGTCCTTGTCGTTGGTGTGCCGGGCGAACTGGTGGCTGAAGACCAGCGCCTCGACCTCGATCCCGTTCATCGTGATCACGCGGCACCGGGTGTACGGGTGCACGGCGTCGGGATCGAACGGCTCGACGTTCAGCTCACGCCAGCTGCGGATCTGCTGATCCAGGGGTAGGCCTCGTTCTTCGAGGGGGTTGAATGCCACGTCTCGTCCTCGTCTCGGCGGGTCTGGATTCTCGACGGGTGTGGAACCACGGCTTGCCTGGTGTCCCAGGCGTTGGGGGCCCGGCGTCCGTCACGAGGAGGTACCCACGTCGCCGCGCGGGCATGCGGTCGTGGACAAAGATTTCTGAGCCCGGGCCAGAGGTCACCAGTCACCGCCCCGCCTCCCCGAAGGGCCCGGGGGCAGGGAGGTCAGTCTCGGTCGTCGGCGCGTGAGGCGTCGAGGGCCAGCTCGACCGTGAGCCGCGGGGGCGTCCTCGACGGGTCGATGTCCTCGGGGAACTCGTGGGAGATGCGGTCGACGAGGGGCTGGAGGAAGAGGCGCCCGAACTGGCGGACCATGATGGTGAGGACCTGCTCGCCCACGGTGTGGTTGGTCGAGGCGACGCCGGCTGCGCGCAGGTCGTGGACCTGCTGTGCGGACAGCTGGCTGAGCCGGCTCACGAGGTCGCCCTGCTCGCCTCCGCCGTCGAGCAGGGCTCTGCGGAGGTAGTCGACGATCGCCGGACTCGCCGCCAGCATGTCCGCGACCGCCTCGTCCCGGGCGGCCGCGATCCGTCCGGCCGGGCGGCTGTCGAGCGGGACGGACGCGATCGCGTCCGCGAACCTCTCGACGATGGCGAGCTCGACGGCTTCGCGCAGCGCTTCCTTGGTCCCGTAGTGGTGGACGATCAGGCCGACCGTCACGCCCGCCGCTGCGGCGACAGCCCGCAGGGAGGTGCCCTCGACTCCGTCCCGGGCAAACAGCTCGAGCGCGGCGTTCCGGATCCGTGCCTTGGCCGTGATGTCGTCCGCGCGCGCCGTCCCTGCGGGCACCGGTCGCGCCATGTCTCGACCTCGTCCCTGGTGGAGTCCTGCGACAGCCTCGTCGAACTCGTCGATCCTAACCATTGCACGAACGTAACGTTGACTGTACGGTCGTATAGACCCGTGATCGCAAAGGAGCGAGCCCGTGCCCATGACGCCCACCTCCGCCACGCTGGCGGGAGTCGACGTGGTGTCTCTGGCCGTGAACCTGCCGGGGCCGCTGGCGGCCGCTCGTCTCGCGTCGATGGGTGCGACGGTCACCAAGGTCGAGCCGCCGTGGGGTGACCCGCTCCGGGAGGTGGCGAGGAGCTGGTACGACGAGCTCGTCGCCGGCCAGGACGTCGTCACGCTCGACCTCAAGGAGCCGGCCGGCCGGGCAGCGCTGGAGGACCGGCTGGCTGGTGCCGACGTGCTGCTGACCTCGATGCGGCCCTCCGCGTTGCAGCGTCTCGAGCTGGCCGACAGCGTCGAGCGCCACGGTCTCGTCCTGGTCGAGATCGTCGGTTACGACGGTGAACGCTCCGAGGAGGCCGGACACGACCTGACCTACCAGGCCGCCCGCGGCACGCTCACGCCGCCCACGATGCCGCTCGTGCCCTTCGTCGACGTCCTGGGAGCCGAGCGCTCGGTGACCGCGACGCTCGCCGGGCTGCGCCGGCGGACGGTCGAGGGTCGCGGCGTCCGCGAGCGCGTCGTCCTCGACGACGCGGCCCTCGCCGCGTCGGCAGCAGTACGTCACGGGTTGACCGGTCCCGGCAACCCGCTCGGAGGGGGCCTACCCGGCTACGGCATCTACGCCACCAGTGACGGGTACGTCGCCGTGGGTGCGCTCGAACCGCACTTCGCCCGACGCCTCGCCGCGGCCGTCGGGACGACCCGTGAGGACCTCGCCGCCCGTTTCGCCACCGAGGGCAGCGCCCACTGGGTCGCCCTCGGCCATGACCGCGACATCCCGATCGTCGCCGTCGAGGACCTGTCCGGCGGTGGTCCCGGTTCCGGTTCCGCCCACGTCCCATCCACCACCAAGGGGATCCACCATGACTCGTGAACCCGTCATCGTCGACGCCGTGCGCACCCCGGTCGGCAAGCGCGGCGGACAGCTGCGCACCTGGCACCCCGTCGACCTGCTGGCGCACACCCTGTCCTACCTGACCGAGCGCACCGGCCTCGATCCCGACCGGCTCTCCGACGTCATCGTCGGCTGCGCCCTCCAGCGCGGGGAGCAGACCGGTAACGTCGCCCGCAACGCGTTGCTGGGTGCCGGTCTGCCCATCTCACTGCCCGGGACGACCGTGGACCGCCAGTGCGGGTCCGGCCAGCAGGCGGTCCACTTCGCCGCCCAGGCGATCAAGTCCGGCGAGTACGACTTCGCGATCGGTGCCGGGGTCGAGTCGATGAGCCGGGTGGACCTTGGTCCGCTCTTCGTCCCGGGCGGCGGCGGGGGGGACTGGTACGGCGAGCGGGCCCTCGCCCGGTTCGGCGGGCACCTGCCGGCTCAGGGCCCCTCCGTCGAGCTGGTCGCAGCCAAGTGGGGTCTCACCCGTGAGCAGCTGGACGCGTTCAGCGTCGAGAGCCACCGCCGGGCCGCCGCTGCGTCCGACGCCGGCTACTTCGCCTCTGCGCTCGTTCCCCTCGACGGCACCGACAAGGACGGCTCCGTCGCCCCGATGACCCGCGACGAGGGCATCCGGGCCGACATCGACCCTGCACGGGTCGCGGCGCTGCCGCCCGTCTTCTCCCCGGACGGCGTCATCACGGCCGGGAACGCCTCGCAGGTGAGCGACGGCGCCGCGGCCCTCCTGGTGGCCGACCGTTCCGCGGCCGAGGCGGCCGGGCTGCGGCCCAGGGCCCGCATCGTCTCGATGGCGGTCGCCGCGGACGACCCGGTGCTGCAGTTCACCGCCATCGTCCCGGCCACGCAGAAGGCTCTCGACCAGGCTGGGCTGACCATCGGTGACATCGATCTGGTCGAGGTGAACGAGGCGTTCGCGCCGGTCCCCCTGCTGTGGCTGGAGGAGTTCGGCTACCCCCAGGACCAGCTCAACGTCAACGGCGGGTCGATCGCTATCGGCCACCCGCTCGGCTCGACCGGCGCCCGGCTGCTCACCCTGCTCGTGGCCGAGCTCGAGCGCAGAGAGGCCAGGTACGGGCTGCTGACCATCTGCGAGGGCGGCGGCATGGCCAACGCGACCATCGTCGAACGCATCCACTGAGGGAGCAGCATGCAGATCACCGACCGCACCTTCCTCGTCACCGGCGGCGCCTCCGGGCTCGGCGGCGCGACCGCTGCCGCCCTGCTCGAGCGCGGCGCCCACGTGGTCGTCGCAGACCGTGCCGGGACGGCGCCGGCCGGGGCGGTGCTCGTCCAGACCGACGTCACCGACGCCAGTGCGGTGGCCCATGCCGTCGACGTCGCGACTCAGCAGCCGGGACCGCTGGCCGGAGTGGTCAACTGCGCCGGTATCGGCGTCGCGCAGAAGGTGCTTGACAGGTCCGGACCGCACCCGCTCGAGGACTTCATGAGGGTTCTCGAGGTGAACCTCGGCGGCACCTTCAACGTCATCCGGCTCGCGGCCGCCGCCATGCGCGACAGCGAACCTGGTCCCAGCGGCGAGCGTGGTGTCATCGTCAACACCGCCTCGGTCGCCGCCTTCGAGGGTCAGATCGGCCAGGCCGCCTACTCCGCCTCGAAGGGCGGAGTCGTCGCCATGACGCTGCCGATCGCGCGCGAGCTGGCCCGGTACGGCATCCGGGTCGCCACGATCGCCCCCGGACTATTCCTCACGCCCATGATGGGCGAGCTGTCGGAGGCGGCCAGGGAGTCCCTGGGGCAGCAGGTGCCGTTCCCGGCGCGCCTCGGTGACCCGTCCGAGTTCGCTGCCCTCGCTGTCCACATCATCGAGAACCAGATGGTCAACGGCGAGGTGATCCGTCTCGACGGAGCCCTGCGCATGGCCGCCCGCTGAACAGGAGACCGTCGTGACATCGACCTTCACCACTCGCCCCGTCGTCACCGGGTACCCGTCCACCATGGGTGACGACGTCCAGCTCAACACGACCACGCTGATCCGGCACGCCGCCCGGACCCACCCCGAGCGCGAGATCGTCTACCGGACCGCGGACGGAGGGTGGGACCGCTACACGTACGCGGCGGCGTACGAGCGCGTCATCCGGGGCGCCAACGCGCTGCGTGCTCTCGGTGTCGAGCCTGGGGACCGGGTCGGCATCCTGGACTGGAACAGCCGCCGGCACTACGAGCTCTACTGGGCCATCCCCGGTCTCGCGGCGGTCATGGTCCAGCTCAACCTCCGCCTCGGTCCGGAGGACCTGTCGTTCGTCATCGAGGACAGCGGCACGTCCGTCGTCTGCGTGGACGAGACCCTGCTGCCGGTCGCTGAAGCCGTTGCTCCCAGACTGCCGGGGGTGCGGGCCTGGGTCGTGATGACCGACAAGCCGTTGTCCGACGTCCAGACCAGCTTGCCCAACGTGCACCACTACGAGGACCTCGTGGCCGCCGCGAACGGGCACATCACCTGGCCCGAGGTCGACGAGCGCTCTGCGTACAGCGCGTGCTACACGACGGGCACGACCGGTCGGCCCAAGGGCGTGTACTACTCGCACCGGGCGATCTACCTGCACTCGTGTGCCATCGCTACGAACGTCGGGATGGTGCTCGACGACTGCACCATGCTGATCACCCCGATGTTCCACGGCCAGGCGTGGGGCCTGCCGCAGGCAGCGACCCTGATGGCCAACAAGATCGTCCTGCCCGGTCGCTACACGGCCGAGGACACCAGGCCGCTCACCGACGCGCTCATCGCCGAGGGGGTCACCGTCGCGAACGGGGCCCCAGCGATCTTCCTGCCCATGCTGCAGTACATCGAGACGCTCGAGACCAAGCCGGACCTGTCCCGGCTGCGGATGATGTCCGGAGCGACCGAGCCCCCGCTGACCATGATGCGCGGTTTCCGCGAGCTGACTGGTGCTGAGGTCGTCCACGCCTACGGAGCCACCGAGACCACCCCGCTGGTGACGATGAACCGCTACAAGCCGAGCGTCCGGGAGCGTCTCACCGAGGACGAGCTGCTCGAGCTGAAGCGCAAGCAGGGCCTGCCGGTCACCGGCGTCGACATCCGGCTCATCGACGGCACTGGCAACGACGTGCCGTGGGACGGCGTCACCCAGGGAGAGATCTGCGTGCGCGGGCCGTGGGTGACCACGACGTACCACAACATGACCGAGGAGGACCGGGCCGACCGGTTCCACGACGGGTACTGGCGCAGCGGCGACGTCGGCACGATCGACGCCGACGGGTACCTGAAGGTGACCGACCGGGTCAAGGACGTCATCAAGAGCGGCGGGGAGTGGATCTCGTCCATCGACATGGAGAACCTGCTCCTCGCCCACCCGGCCGTCGCCGAGGCCGCAGTCGTCGGCCTGAGCCACCCCAGGTGGCAGGAGCGGCCCTTCGTGCTCATCGTCCCCAAGCCGGGCCAGCAGATCACTCTGGAGGAGGTCCGCGACCACCTGTCCAGCGCGTTCGCCACCTGGCAGCTGCCCGACGCCATCGAGATCGTCACGCAGATCCCCCGCACGAGCGTCGGCAAGTTCGACAAGAAGCGGATCCGCGCCGAGTACGCCGGCGCCTACGGCGGGGAGCAGCTCGATGCCTGAGCGGCTGGTGCTCGCCGAGACGACCGGTGCCGCTCGAGTGCTGACCCTCAACCGGCCCGCCGCTCTCAACGCGTTGAGCCGTGCACTCGTCGACGAGCTCGTCGGCCACCTGGAGCAGGCGGCTGGTGAGCCGGCCGTGCGCGTCGTCGTCCTGACCGGGTCGCAGAAGGCCTTCTGCGCCGGCGCGGACATCGGCGAGATCCCGACCATGGCCGGCGCCTCCCCCCTGGACACGCTGGCGTTCGACCGGCTCTTCGAGACCATCGAGCGGCTACCTGTCCCGACCATCGCCGCCGTCCGCGGTGTGGCCTTCGGCGGTGGGTGCGAGCTGGTCCTGGCCTGCGACACCGCCGTCGCGGGCCGGTCGGCCCGCTTCGCGCTCCCGGAGGTCCGGCTCGGGGTCATCCCCGGTGCCGGAGGCACCCAGCGGCTCGTGCACGCCATCGGCAAGGCCAAGGCCATGCAGATGCTCCTGACCGGCACCCCGGTCGACGCCGCGTGGGCCCACGCCGCCGGTCTGGTCGCCGATGTCGCCGACGACGACGACGTGCTCGGTCGTGCCCTGGACCTCGCGGCGCAGATCGCCGGCAACGCGCCTCGAGCCGTGGCGTACGCGGCGGACTCGGCGCGCCGAGTCAACGACCTGCCGCTCCACCAAGGGCTCGCCCACGAACGTCGCAACTTCCTCCTCGCGCTCGGCACCGCCGACGCCGGTGAAGGGGTCGACGCCTTCATCAACCGACGCACTCCCACCTTCACCGGCAGATAGGAACGGCACCGTGATCCTGGACGACTACCGGTCACCGTGGATGACCGAGGAGCTCGAGGACCTCCGTCAGCTGGCTCGGACCTTCCTCGACAAGGAGGTCGTGCCCCACCAGGCCAGGTGGGCAGAGCAGCACATGGTCGACCGCGACTTCTGGCGCGCCGCCGGTCAGGCCGGCCTGCTGTGTCTCAGCATCCCCGAGGAGTACGGCGGCGGGGGAGGCACGTTCGCGCACGAGGCCGTTCTCGCGGCCGAGCAGGCACGTGCCGCCGACGACGCCTGGGCCAACAGCGTGCACAGCACGATCGTCGCCCACTACGTCAACGCCTTCGGCACACCGGAGCAGAAGCAGCGCTGGTTGCCCGGAATGGCGTCCGGCGACCTGGTCGGGGCCATCGCGATGACGGAGCCGACGACGGGGTCGGACCTGCAACGGGTGCGCACCCGCGCCGTCCGGGACGGTGACGACTACGTCATCAACGGCTCGAAGACCTTCATCTCCAACGGAACCCACTGCGACGTGCTCATCATCGTGGCACGCACCGGTGACGAGCCCGGGGCCAGAGGACTGTCCCTCATCGTCGCCGAGACGGCTGACCTGCCAGGCTTCCAGCGGGGACGGGTGCTCCAGAAGATCGGCATGCACGGCCAGGACACCAGAGAGCTGGCCTTCGTCGACATGCGCGTCCCGGTCGCCAACCTGCTGGGCGCGGTGGAGGGGCGTGGTTTCGTGCAGCTCATGGAGCAGCTGCCGCAGGAGCGGCTCATCATCGCCGTCACGGCGGCCGCCACCGCGGAGGCGGCCGTCAGGCACGCGACCGCCTACGCCAAGGAGCGGGAGGCCTTCGGCGAGGACCTGATGTCCTTCCAGAACACCCGGTTCGTCCTGGCGGAGTGTGCCGCCGACGCCCTCGCGGCGCGCACCCTCGTCGACAGCTGCATCACCCGGCACCTGGCCGGCGACCTCGACGCCGCGGGCGCCTCCCTGGCGAAGTTCTGGTGCACCGACGTCCAGAACAAGGTCGTCGACCGGTGCCTGCAGGTCTTCGGCGGGTACGGCTACATGATGGAGTACCCGATCGCTCGGATGTACGCCGCTGCGCGCGTCCAGAAGATCTACGGAGGGACGAACGAGATCATGAAGGAACTGGTGGCCCGAGCCCTGTGACCGATCCCGACCTCGAACCGCCTGCGCAGTCGCTCCTGCCCGCCGAGGACATGCCCGTCGGGCAGGAGATCGACTGCGGCTCACACGCCGTCACCGAGCAGGAGATGGTGGCGTTCGCCACCACCTGGGACCCGCAGTACTTCCACGTCGACGGCGAGCTCGCCGCGGCCAGCGCCTTCGGTGGCCTGATCGCCAGCGGCCTGTACACCGCCTCGGTCTTCCAGCGGCTCGCGGTGACCGGCCTCTTCCACCGCTACGACGTGGTCGCCGGTAAGGAGATCAGCAGCCTGCGCTTTCTTCGGCCCGTGCGCGCCGGAGACGTCCTCACGTGCTCGATCACCGTGCGGTCCGTGGCACCGGAGGCGGACGGCCGGTCTCTGGTCACCATGGCCGGCGAGCTGCGCAACCAGCACGGGCGGCCCGTCCTGGAGCTGCAGGTGGAGACGCTGGTGCGGTCGCGGCAGCAGGCCTGATCCGTCGTCACCTCTCCCGAGCACCCTGACCGAGATCGCTACCCGGCTCCACCGACGTCTCGTAGGCCTCGGCGAGGTCCTCGCCGGCCGTCTGCTCCTGGGCGTGCTGCCGCAGGGGGGTCTCCCGCAGGAACAGGATCACGACGAAGCCGACGAGGGCAAACGGCACCGCGGCGAGGAACGTCGTCTGCAGTGCGTCAGCGAAGCCGTTGACCACCGCGGTGTGCACTGGTCCCGGCAGCTGGGCGATCTGCTCCGGGCTGCCGAGCGTGGGGATGCCGCCGGCGAGCTGTTCGGCCTGCAGGCCGGCTTCGGCGAGCCGAGCGGGGATCGTGTCGGCGAGACGGTGGGTGAGCAGTGCGCCGAACACCGCGACACCCAGGGCCCCGCCGAGGGAGCGGAAGAACGTCGCGCCGGAGGTGGCGACTCCGAGGTCGCTGCGGTCGACTGCGTTCTGGGCGGCGAGCACGAGGACCTGCATCACCAGACCGAGCCCGACGCCGGTGACGAACATGTACACCCCGGCGACCGGCAACGAGGTGTCGGCGTCGAGCAGGCTCATCAACCACAGCCCGATGCTGGCCACGAGAAGCCCGACGACCGGGAAGACCTTGTACCGACCGGTGGCCGTGATCGCCCGTCCGGAGCTGATGGCGGCGCCCAGCTGGCCGGCCACCATCGGCAGGGTCAGCAGTCCCGACGCGGTGGGCGACTGGCCCTTGACGATCTGCAGGTACTGGGGCAGGAAGATGATCGCACCGAACATGGCGACGCCCACGACGAACCCGGCCAGGCTGGTGATCGCGAAGGTGTGGTTGCTGAACAGGCGCGGCGGCATGATCGGCTCGGGGGAGCGCCGTTCCTGCCAGACCGCGAGTCCCAGCAGCACGGCGGCCGCGGCGCTCAGACCGTAGGTCCACGGCGAGTTCCAGGCGAACTCCTTGCCCCCCAGCGACAGCATCAGCAGCAGTGAGCTGACCGACGCCACGATGAAGAACGCACCGAGCCAGTCGATCGAGTGCTGCCGTCGGGGGAACGGCAGCTGCAGCACCCGCTCGGTCACCACCAGCGCGGCCAGGCCGATCGGGATACCCACCCAGAACGTCCACCGCCAGGACAGGTGCTCCACCAGGAACCCGCCGAGCAGCGGCCCGGCCACGGTGGACAGCGCGAACACCGAGCCCATGTAGCCCTGGTAGCGCCCCCGTTCCCGGGGGCTCACGACGTCCCCGATGATGGCCTGGGACAGCGCCATCAACCCGCCTGCGCCGAGACCCTGGACCGCCCGGGAGGCGATCAGCTGGCCCATGCTCTGGGAGAACCCGCTGGCCAGTGACGCCACCAGGAAGATCCCGATGGCCAGCTGGAACATGATCTTTCGGCCGTACAGGTCGGAGAGCTTTCCCCAGATCGGGGTGGACGCGGTCGAGGTCAGCAGCGTCGCCGAGACGACCCACGCCAGCTGCTCCTGCCCGCCCAGCTCGCCGACGATCGTCGGTAGTGCGGTGGCGACGATCGTCTGGGACAGCGCCGCGACGAGCATGCCGAGCATGAGGCCGAAGAGCACCGTGAGGATCTGTCGGTGCTCCAACCGGGGCATGGCCGGCTGGTCCGCCGTGGCCTGCGGTGGATCCGCGGGTGTGGTCATGCGGGTGCGTTCTCCTTCTCGTGAGCCTGGGTATAGGCGTCGTCGAGCCCTGCGTTCAACCGTGCCAGCAGCACCGCGAGGGTCTGCTGGTCCTCCGGCGGCCAGGAGCCGATGAGCTCGCGCAGGGCGCCCCGACGGGCACGCCGGGTGGACTCGACGGCGCGCCGACCGGTCGGTGTCAGTCGCACCTGGGCCGCCCGACCGTCGTCCGGGTCGGCCTCTCGGGTGACCAGGCCGTCGCGCTGCAGGCCAGCGACATGCCGGCTCACCGTCGAGCCGTCCAGCTGCAGCAGCTCCGCCAGCGCCGTGTTGCGCATCGGGCCGCGGTCGTTCAGCAGGCCGAGGATCAGGTAGGCGCTGCGCTCCAGCGGCTGTCCCGGTGCGTCGGTGTGCAGGGTGACGTGCTGGGCCCTGCGGACCAGTCGGGTCATCTCCCGCTCGACCCGATCGAGCACGTCGCGCGTCTCGTCGGCCTTTAGTTGCATGTGCCAAGCATAACTGCCGAGCGAGTGTGACGAAGTGCGCACTGGGAAACCTTGCTCTTTGGGCAACGTTGGCGGGAGAGTGCCGGCGTGAGCCGGACCGGCCTGCGGGAGAAGAAGCGCGCAGCGACCGCCCAGGCCCTTGCCGAGTCGGCGTTCGAGCTGGCGAAGGAACGGGGCCTCGACGGTTTCGTCATCGACGACGTGGCCCAGCGGGCGGGGTACTCGCGGCGGACCTTCGCCAACCACTACCCCTGCAAGGAGGCCGCGGTCGCGTCGGTCGCCTACTCCGGTCTCGACGCGGCGAGCGACGCCCTGGAGAAGCTGTCCGGCGGGGTCCCACTGCTCGACGCGATCCACGCCGTCCTGCGCCTGCAGCTGACCAGGGCGACCCTGTCCCGGATGCGGGAGGTCATCGGGCTCTCCCGGAGGTTCCCGTCGCTGGAGCCCTACGTGCACAGCGTCCACCACCGGATGCGCCTCGAGGCGGAGCAGCGGCTCCGCTCCGTGGCGGGGGACCGCTACCCCCAGGCCTACGTCTCCCTGCTCTTCGGTGCCCTGTACGGCATGGTCACCTCCGCGCTGGAAGGGCTCGTCGACGTCCGGTTGCCGGGGGACCGGCGACCGAGCCCCCAGTCCATGGAGTTCGAGCAGTTCCTCGACCTCGCCTTCAGGCACCTCCGGACCGGCTTCTGAGCCGCGTCCGGACATCGAGCACCTACTGAGGAGGACCGCGTGTCCACGTTCCTGTACCGCCTGGGTCGCACCGTCTACGGCAGGCCGTGGCCGTTCATCATCGGGTGGTTGCTCGTGCTCGCAGCGGTCGGGGCCGCCCTGGTGCTGAACGGGGTGAGGGTCACCTCGGAGATGAAGATCGACAACACCGAGGCCCAGCAGGTGCTCGACCGCGTCGCCGAGGAGCTGCCGGAGGCCTCCGGTGGCCAGGCCAGCGTGGTCTTCACCGTGCCGGAGGGGGAGCAGCTGGAGACCCCGGAGCGGATTGCCGCCATCGCCGGGACGGTGCAGGAGGTCTACGCGCTCGAGCAGGTGGTCGATCCCGCGGACCTGGCCCAGGCCGCTGGGCAGTCGCCAGTGGCACCCGGCGCGGAGCAGCCGCCGGGTGGTGAGCAGGCGCCGCCCGCTGCGCAGACGCAGCCCCCGACTGACCTCGGCGCCCAGATCCCGCCGTACCGGCCGCTGGTCGTCGACGGCGTCCCGGTCCCCGGTGTGCTGGTCTCCACCCAGGCACCCGTGGCGCTCTTCCAGTTCCAGTTCACCGTGCCGTCGACGTCGCTGACGGACGAGCAGGTGTCCTCGGTCCTCGACGTGGTCGAGGACGCCGGAGCGGGCACCGGTCTGCAGGTCCTCCCGAGCGACTCGCTGAAGGCGATCACGATCCCCGTCGGTCCTGCCGAGGTCGTCGGTCTCGCAGTCGCTGCCGTGGTCCTGGTGCTGACGCTCGGCTCCCTGGTCGCCGCGGGTCTCCCGCTGGTCACCGCCCTGGTCGGGGTGGGGATCGGGGTGGGCACGGCGTTCGCGGTGTCGACGACGGTGGAGATGAACAGCTTCACCCCCGTCCTAGGGCTGATGATCGGCCTGGCGGTCGGGATCGACTACGCCCTGTTCGTCGTCAACCGGCAGCGGCGGCTGATCATCGACCAGGGCCTCGATGCCCGGGAGGCTGCCGGCCGGGCGGTCGGTACGGCGGGCAGTGCGGTGCTCTTCGCCGGTCTGACGGTGATCGTGGCCCTCGTTGCCCTGACGGTCATCGGGATCTCGCTGCTCACCACGATGGCTCTGGTCGCGGCGGGTACGGTTCTGCTCGCCGTCCTCATCGCCATGACCCTGCTCCCGGCGCTGCTCGGACTCGTCGGGGAGCGGATCGTCTCCGCCCGGAGCCGCCGCACCGGGCACGCGCGCCGTGAGGCAGAGCGCCGCGGCGTGGCTGACCGCTGGGTCAGCACCGTGGTCCGGTTCCGCTGGCCGGTGATCGTCGGTGTGGTCACGCTGCTCGGGGTCGGAGCCGTCCCGGCGGTGAGCATGGACCTGGGCCTGCCCACGGGTGCGACCGCCAACACCGACACCGCCGCCCGGCAGAGCTACGAGGCCGTCACCCGTGGGTTCGGTGAGGGGTTCAACGGTCCCCTGCTGGTGACCGTGGAGTCCCGCCAGGGTGACGCGCTCGACGTCCAGACCATGGGCGCGGTGACGCAGCAGCTGCAGCAGCGCGAGGAGGTCGTGGCCGCTGTGCCCGTCGGGATCAGCCGGGACGGGCAGATGGCCGTGCTCAGCGTGATCCCCACCACGGGCCCGGACGACGACGCCACCGCCGACCTCGTCGAGAGCCTGCGTGCCCCCACGTCGCCCGTCGCGCAGGCCCACGACGTCGTGATCGGTGTCACCGGCTTCACCGCCATCGCGATCGACATGTCCGATCGCCTCGCCGAGATCGTCCCGGTCTACCTGGCGCTCATCGTCGTCCTGTCGCTGCTCATCCTCCTGGTGGTGTTCCGCTCGGTCGTCGTCCCCGTCCAGGCGACCATCGGGTTCCTGCTCAGCATCCTGGCGACGCTCGGGGTGACCACCGCGGTGTTCTCCTGGGGCTGGCTCGGGTGGCTGGTGGGCATCGACACCGGCGGGCCGCTGATGAGCTTCATCCCGGTGATCGCCACCGGGATCCTGTACGGCCTGGCGATGGACTACCAGGTCTTCCTGGTCTCCTCGATGCGAGAGGCCTACGTGCACGGTCATCACGGCAGCGCCAGCGTGGTGCACGGGTTCGACCAGGCCAGCAGGGTCGTGGTCGCCGCCGCCGTCATCATGGTCTCGGTGTTCGCCGGCTTCGTCTTCACCGACGACGTGATGATCAAGCAGATCGGGTTCGCCCTGGCGATCGGCATCCTCATCGACGCGTTCCTGGTCCGGATCACCCTGACCCCGGCGCTGATGGCGCTGTTCGGCGACAAGGCGTGGTGGCTGCCGCGCTGGCTGGACCGCATCCTGCCCAACCTCGACGTCGAGGGCCACCGCCTGACCCGGATGCTCACCCAGGACCCGGACAGCAAGGAGACGCCTCGGCCCGCTGCCGTGGGGAGGCGGTAACCGCGCCGCGACGGCTGGCTGCGCTGTCGCGGCGGGGCTCAGCCCTGCTGCGGCTGCGCAGCCACCACGTCGTCGACCCACCCGAGGCCGCTGATCGCGGTGGGGAACCCGCACGTCGTCACCGCCAGCATGGCGACCGCCCGCAGCTCGTCGGGGGTGACACCTAGCGAGAGGGCCTTGCGGGCGTTCGAGCGCACCGCACCCTCGGACTGCGAGCCGACGGCGAGGGCCAGCTTGAGCAGCCGCACGGTGCGCTCGTCGAACGGCGCAGCAGCCGTCATCTCCCGTGCCAGGGCGTCCTGGGCCGTGGCGACCGCCGGGTAGCGGTCCCGGAACTCCTGGTAGACCGCCGGCAGGTACTCCGCTGGCTCCGCCATAGTCCTGTGCCTCCTCGTGCCGGGACCTCCCGGACTCCTCACGTCGCGGCGAGGGCCGCCGTGAGCGGCACCCTACCGGCGCAAGGTCGCCCGAGGTTTCAGGGTCCAAGGACCTATTACGAACCTCGGGCCCGGGCCGCGACCCTGGCACCGCAGGCCGGCGACGCCGGCACCCTTGACCGGAGGCAGGCATGACCACACCGACCCTGATCGAACCCACCTTGATCGAACGGGAGCGGACCTACGACCGGTTCGCTCCCCACCTGGTTCCGCAGCCGTACTGGCGGTTTCCGCACGCTCTGTGGTTCTGGGCGATGGGGTTGGGGGCCGGCACGTTCATGGTGCGGCACGCCTTCTCGATCGCCGACACCGGAACGGTTCTCGGACTGTCCCTCCTCGACGTCCTGGGTCTGGTCCTCGTCGGCATCGGCGGGCTGATCCTGATCCTCGACCTCGGTCGTCCGGAACGCGTGCTCAAGGCGCTGAAGCGGCCTGACCGGTCGTGGATCGCACGCGGCGCGATCGCCGACTTCGTCTTCCTCATCGTCGGCGCCGTCTACCTGCTCCCCGGTTGGTTCGAGGCTCTGCCGTGGACCGACGAGCCCTTCCTCGAGGCCAACCTGACGGCACAGGTGATGATCGCCGTCGCCTTCGCCGCCGCTGCGCTCATCATCGCCTACCCCGGCATGGTGATGTACGAGGGACTGTCGATCCGCCTGTGGCACTCCGCGCTGGTGCCGGCACAGTTCATCGCCCACGCGCTGACCTCGTCGATGGGGCTGACGCTGCTCGTGCTCGCCGTGGGGGGACGTCTCGAGCAGGTGCAGACCGAGCTCGCGATCGGCTTCCTCGTCGGACTCGTCGCCACCTTGGGCCTTACCCACATGTACGTCGTCGAGCGTGCCCACGAGCACTCTCCGGCCGCCCGGGCCGGGTTGCACCGCCTGCTGCGGGGGCGCATGGCCGGCCACTTCTGGGTCAGCGTCCTGGTCGGGTACGGCGTCCCGGTCATCCTCACCCTCATCGCCCTCGCTGCTCCCAGCACCGGTGCCGTGCTGCTGGCCACCGGCGGCGCGCTCAGCGTGCTCGGCAGCCTGCAGTTCCGCTACGCCCAGCTCTGCGCCGGCGTCAAGGTCACCCCGCTCGGCTGAACCGCCGCCCCTCGATCGCACCGACCTACTGGAGTCCTTCCCATGACACTGACAGCACCTCTACCGCTGCTGCCCGCCGAGGGTGAGCAGGTCTTCTCCACCGCCTGCACGCCAAACTGCTGGATGAACTGCCGGATCTACGCGCACGTCCGTGACGGAAAGCTCGTGGAGACCACCGCGGCTCCGCTGCCGGACCCGCGGTACAACCGGATCTGCCTGCGGGGTCTCAGCCACCCGCAGCGCGTGTACGGCACCGACCGGATCACCACCCCGCTGCGTCGAGCCGGCAAGCGCGGAGAGAACCTCTGGGAGGAGATCTCCTGGGACGAGGCGCTCGACGAGATTGCCACCAAGCTGACCGGAATCAGGCAGCGGTACGGCAACAAGGCCGTGTGCTTCGCGCCACTGTCCGGCAGCTACGCCATCCTCAACGGCGCACTGGCCGGTGCTGCGCACCGCATGGCCAACGTGCTCGGGGGCACGCTGGCGGTCGACTCCATCGACCTCGGCCTGGCCACTGGCGAGACCCAGGTCGCGGCCAACCTGGCCAGCGGGATGGCAGCCTGGATGCTGGCCCACCAGCCCGAGGACATCGCGAACGCGCGCACCATCATCGCGTGGGGCACCAACGTCACCGAGTCGCAGGTGCACAACTGGCACTTCTTCGCCGACGCCCTCGACAACGGCGCCAAGCTCATCGTCATCGACCCCCGGTTCTCGGAGGCAGCCAGCAAGGCTCACATCTGGGTCCGCCCCCGCCCTGGCTCGGACAGTGCGCTGGCCATGTCCATGGTGAACACGGTCATCGAGGAAGGGCTCTACGACGAGACCTACCTGCGTGCGCACACCGTGGCCACCTACCTGGTCCGCGAGGACAACGGTCTGTTCCTGCGCGCCAACGACCTGGACCCGGCGGCGGACGCGGTCGTGCTGGCTATGGACCCCGGCACCGGGAAGCCGGTCCCGGCTGACGACAACACCGCCACGACGGCCATCTTCGGCACGTTCCAGGTGGACACCGCCGACGGCGCCGTCACCGTCCGGCCGGCCTTCCAGCTGCTGGCCGACACGGCGGCCCAGCACAGCCCCGAGGCGATGTGGGACGTCACCGACGTCGAGCCCGCGCTGGTGCGCGAGGTCGCCCGTCGCTACGCCACCGCTGGACCGTCCTTCATCTACTCAGGGATGGGCATCGACCGGTGGGACAACGCCGATCTCGTCGGCCGGGGACTGGCTACGCTCGGCGTCATCACCGGGCAGATCGGCAAGCCCGGTGCCACGCCACTCGGCTCCCTCATGGGTGGCACCGCGATCAGCATCATCTTCACCCCCGGCGTCCTGGACGAGTGGACCATGCCGACCGGCACCCACACGGCCAAGCTGAACTACCTGCTGCTCTACGACGCCGTGGCCAAGGGCGTCGTCCAGCAGTGGGTACCCGCCGACCCGGACAACCCCTTCGCGGGACCGCGATCGGACACCCCTGAGCCGGTGGAGTGGCCAGTCAAGGCGATCATCTTCAACGCCTCGAACTTCGTCAGCAACTTCCCGAACCAGAACCGCATCCGCAACGAGATGCTTGCCGAGGACAACCTCGAGCTCGTCGTCAGCCTCGAGATGGTCATGAACGACACGGCGCGGATGGCCGACATCGTCCTGCCGGTCACGAGCTGGTTCGAGAACGACGACCTGTGCGCGGGGATGCACCCGTTCCTCATGCGGCAGCAGAAGGCCATCGCCAACGTCGGTCAGGCACGGTCGGACTACGAGATCTTCGGTGCGCTCGCCCAGCGCCTCGGCGTCGGCGAGTACTTCACCGAGGAGCCCACCGTGTGGATCGACCACATCGTGGACAGGATCGCCGAGGTGCTGCAGCGGCCGCAGGTGGCCGAGGAGTTCCGGCGCGACGGAGTGGCCCGGCTCTTCGACGCCGGCTACATCCCGCTGGCCGACGGAGGGTTCATGACCCCGTCCGGCAAGGCGGAGTTCTACGCCGAAGGTGTCATCGTGAACTTCCCCGAGTCCATGCCGTCGCTGCGAGTCCCGGTGACCCGCGGGGTGGACCCGTTGCCGCACTTCGAGCCCCCGTTCGAGGCGTGGCGGGACAACCCCAAGTTCGCCAGGTTCCCGCTCGTGCTCAACCAACGGCACTCCAAGTACCGGGTGCACAGCACCTGGTACGAGGTGCCGGTACTGCGCGAGATGGACCCCGAGCCCCTGGTCGAGCTCAACGAGCGGGAGATGGCCGCCCGTGGTCTCGTCGACGGGGACGTCGTCAGAGTGTTCAACGACCGCGGTGAGGTCTACCTCAAGGTCCGCACCAACAACGCCTACCCCGACAACACCTGCAACATCAACAAGGGGTGGCAACGGCACCAGTTCCTGGCCGGTGGCTACCAGGAGCTCACCCACGAACAAGCCAACGTCCGGCACTACAGCTGCTCGTTCTTCGACGTCCTGGTGCAGGTGGCCAAGGTCGACCCGGCCACGGTCCCTGCCATGCCCGAAGCCCAGCGACGCGGCGCCCCGACCCTCGTGAAGGAGAAGTGACCATGTCGAACGCTTCCACCAAGACACCGGCTCGTGCACGCCGGTGGGGCATGGTGATCGACCTCAACCGGTGCATCGGCTGCCAGAGCTGCTCGGTCTCCTGCAAGATCAAGAACAACCTGCCTGAAGGCGTCTGGTGGAACCGGGTGCTCACGGTCGAGGGCGACGAGATCGACCAGGTCGGCGGCTCGGTCGAGCACCCCGCCCTGACGTTCCTGCCGCTGGCCTGCCAGCACTGCGAGGAGCCGGCCTGTCTGCCGGTGTGCCCCACCGGGGCCACCTACAAGCGCGACGACGGCATCGTCGGCATCCACTCCGACGACTGCATCGGCTGCCGCGCCTGCATCCAGGCCTGCCCCTACGGCGTCCGGATCTTCAACGAGAAGGCGCCCAAGCGCCCCACCGAGCACGCGCTCGGCTCCTCGGCGGTCACCTCAGGGGTCCGCGGCACGGTGGAGAAGTGCGACTTCTGCATCGACCGGATCGACGCCGGAGCGCTGCCGATGTGCATCGAGACCTGCCCGGCCCGGGCCCGGTTCGTCGGCGACCTCAACGACCCGGACTCCGAGGTCTCCCGCCTCATCCGTGAGGAGGGCGCCCTGCAGCTGCAGACGGACATGGGCACGAACCCCAGCGTCTACTACATCCCCGTCCAGCGTCGCGCGGTGCACCGCACGGGCCTCGACACGATTGCCGTCGAGCCGAGCACCATCGCCGGGGCGCGTTCCTAGGCGCCGACCACCACCCGGCCGACAGGCTGGCCGGACGAGCTGGCCACGGACCGCAACCCGGTCCGTGGCCAGTGGTCGTCCGGGTCAGCCCTGCGGGTCAGCCCTGCGTGTCGGCGCACCGCACGTCGACGGCGGGGACACCCGTTGCGGGGGCCTCGGTCAGGGCGGCGTGCGCGCGGGCCCACCCGAGGTTCCAGTCCTGCCAGCGAACGGGTGCCCCGTCGTCCCCGGTCAGCACGCACGCCCGCTGACCGGCCGGCAGCTCCACGAGCACCGGGACCGCGTCGGCGGACAGACCGGCCAGGTAGTCCCAGTCCACCTTCCCGGTCGCGGCGTACCGTTCGAGGTTGCGCTCGGCGATCCACGCGTCCGGGTTCAGTGCCACGAGCCCCAGCAGGGTCGCGACGCCGGTCAGCACGGTGAACCGGGGCAGCCAGCTGCCGCGCAGTCGTACGCCGGCGACCAGCACGGCGAGGACGACGAGGCCGAGCCAGGTCTCGAACACGCCTCCGAGCAGGCGCAGCCTGGTCACGCCGTACGCCTCCTGGTACAGCGACAGCCGGTGCAGCGCTGAGGTGACGACGACGAGCGTCTGGGCGCCCAGCAGTCCTAGCGAGATCCGCAGCCACAGTCGGTCCAGCCGGTCGTCGACCCGGGCACGCCGTGCGGCGGCCGAGGCCACGAGCAAGGTCAGGGCAGTGACCACGGTGAGCTGTCCGAACCCCTGCCGGGCGTACTCGGCGTAGGTCAGTCCCGTCGTCCGCAGGACGTCGTGGCCACCGAGGAGGACGGTGGTCTGGGCGAGGAGGAACACCGCAAGCACGCCGTCGACGACGAGAACCGGCGCCAGCCACTCGAAACGGTGACCAAGGCGGGCGGACGGACCCCGTGCTGCGGCCCGGTCGACGGGCGGAGGATTGAGCGCGAGGTACGCCGCGGCGAGCACCGCCCCGCCGACTGCGACCGTGACGAAGCCGCGCAGGACGAGCGTGTCCGTGCGGACCGCAGGCAGCACCGCGTCCGCCCACCGCGCCAGCAGCGCGTCCGCGGAGACGAGCAGCGCACCGAACACGACGAGCCCGACCAGGGACCAGACCGTCGTCCGCAGCACGGCGGCCCCGCGGCCGCGGCCGGTCAGCTGTGCCAGCGTGCGCCCCAACCAGGGCAGCCCCCGCAGGCCGGCCACCGGCCAGGCCAGCCCGGACAGCACAGTGCCCGGCACGGTGCGGGTCGCGGTGACGGTGACGACGCACAGGGCCGCGCCGACGACCAGAGCCAGAACGACGACCCAGTCGGCGTCCCGCAGGACGCTCGTCCCGGCCAGCAGGAAGCAGAGCACCGCGCCGGTGAGCAGCGCCGGGGACCGACGGCTCCACGCCGCCGCCAGCACCACCGCCCCGGCCGCCAGCAGCACGAGGAACGTGCCGAGACCGAGGTCGGGCAGCAGCGCGGCCGCCAGCACCCCGACCGCCGCCGCACCGGCCAGCAGACCCGGTCGCGGGCGCGGGTCCCGCTCGGGCCAGAACCGGCCCAGGGTCTCCTCGACGAGCGGCCGGGCGGTGACGAGCCGCGTCCCGGCGTCAGCGTCCCGGACGCCGTCCGGGACGCCGTCCTGGACGTCGTCCGGGTCGTCGTCCGGGCCCGCGGCCCGCGCCGTCGCCTCGACCGGCAGGTCCACCCGGACGAGGGCTCCGGGCCCGCCGTCCGGTGGGTCGAGGACGGCGATGCGCCCGCCGTGCAGCTCGGCGACCCAGCGGGCGATGGCCAGGCCGAGGCCGGTGCCCCCGCCGCCCTCAGCGGCCCGCAACGTGCCGAACCGTTCGAGCACCCGCTGCCGGTCCGTGGGGGCGATGCCGGGTCCGTGGTCGCGGACCTCGAGCCGGTACCGATCGCCGTGCACGGTCGCGCTGACGTGGACCGTGCTGCCGGCCGGGGCGTGCCGGGAGGCGTTGTCGAGCAGGTTCGCGACCAGCTGGTGCAGCCGGGCCGGGTCGGCGCGGACGACAAGGCCCTCCGGCCGCACCTCGACCTGGACGTCGACCGACCGGTCCAGCACCCCGACCTCGGCGGCGGCGTCCTGCAGCAGTTCCGCGAGTGGCACCGGGACGGGGTCCAGCGGCGCCCGCCCGGCGTCGACCCGGGCGAGGTCGAGCAGGTCGCCGACGAGGCGGTTGAGCCGCTCGGCCTGCACGAGGGCGACGGCGAGCGATCGGTCCTGCGGCGTGACGACCCCGTCGGCGACGTTCTCCAGCACGGCGTACAGGCCGGCCAGGGGGGTGCGCAGCTCGTGGCTGACGTTGGCGACCAGCTCGCGTCGCTGGCGGTCGACCGCGGCCAGGTCACGGGCCATCGTGTTGAACGCCCGGGCAAGGTCACCGACCTCGTCCGCGGACGCCTCGTCGACGCGCACGGTCGTGTCGCCAGTCGCCATCCGCCGGGCCGCCTCTGTCATCTGCCGCAGCGGGGCGATCATCCCCGCGGCCAGCAGCTGGGTCACCGCGAGCGCGATGAGCACCGTCACCGGCAGGCTCAGCCACAACGGCACGCCGGCGGTGTCGCCGAGAACCGCCACCCCGGCGGTGACGAGCACGCTGACGACGACGAGCAGGCCGAGCTTGACCTTCAGCGAGGACACCCCCGCCAGCGGCTGACCGGTCACCGCTCCGTCCCGGGGCTCACCGGCTCGAGCGCGTAGCCCACGCCGTGCACGGTCCGGACCCGCTGCGCGCCGATCTTCGCGCGCAGGCCCTTGACGTGACTGTCCACCGTCCGGGTCCCGGACGCACCGGGCCAGTCCCAGACCTCCGTGAGCAGGCGCTCGCGGGTGACGACCGCGCCCGGGGTCGCGGCCAGGAACAGCAGCAGGTCCAGCTCGGTGGGCGTGAGCCGCACCTCCCGGCCGGCGACCCACACCCGCCGGGTGGTGCCGTCCACGCGCAGGTCGCCGAGGTCGCGAGGTCCGCCGGCCAGTGCCGCGGCCCGCTCCACCCGGCGCAGCAGCGCGGCCACCCGGGCGACGAGCTCGCGCATCCGGAACGGCTTGGTGAGGTAGTCGTCCGCGCCCGCGGTCAGGCCGCGCAGGACGTCCGCCTCCTCCGTGCGCGCGGTGAGCATGAGCACGGGCACCGGCCGCTGGGCCTGGATGCGCCGGCACACCTCGTGCCCGTCGAAGCCGGGCAGCATGACGTCGAGGACGACGACGTCGGGACAGTGCGCGGCGAACGCCGCGACCGCCGCCGGCCCGTCCACGGCCCGGACCACCTGGTAGCCCTCGGCGACGAGCCGGTCGCTGACCGACCCGGCGATCACCGGGTCGTCCTCGACGACGAGCACGCGGCGGCGGGGTGTCATGGAGGC
Source organism: Quadrisphaera sp. GCM10027208 (assembly GCF_042658805.1). Classification (NCBI taxonomy): domain Bacteria; kingdom Bacillati; phylum Actinomycetota; class Actinomycetes; order Kineosporiales; family Kineosporiaceae; genus Quadrisphaera; species Quadrisphaera sp. GCM10027208. The sequence goes on along the minus strand of NZ_JBHSRC010000008.1, from coordinate 99,023 downwards.
AGGCTATGAGCACCGCGCCGTCAGAGCGGGGACGCGATGTGCAGATCCTGTGCAGGGACAGCGCCCGGCACCTCGCCGGAGGTGCCGCGCAGCCACGATGGTGGGGTGCCGACCTCAACCTGTGTCGACGTCCTGGTCGTCGGTGCCGGTCTCGCCGGCCTCTCCACCGCCACCGGGCTGGCCCGGCGGGGCCACGACGTCCTGCTTGTCGACCGGCGGACGTCACTGTCCGCAGCCGTCCGGACCACCGGCATCTTCGTGCGTCGAACCCTCGACGACTTCCCGCTGCCCGAGGCGCACCTGGGGCCGCCTATCCGGCGAGTCGTCCTCTACCCGCCCGGGATGCGCCGCTCGGTGCCGCTGACCAGCGGCCGGGACGAGTACCGCGTCGGCGACATGGCCGCGCTCTACGAGTCCGCCGCCCGGGAGGCGACCGCGGCCGGCGTCCAGGTCGCCACCGGGACCCGTTACCGCGGGCGGGACGCGGACGGCGTCGCCTACCTCGAGCGGTCCGGCGTCCCGGACGCCGTCCGAGCGCGGTTCGTCGTCGGCGCGGACGGGGCCCGCTCGCGGGTCGCCCGCGACCTCGGGCTGGACCGGAACACCGCGCTGCTCATCGGCGCCGAGGAGGTCTACGCCGTCGCCGCCCACGACGAGGAGCCCTCGTTCCACTGCCTGCTCGACCCGCGGCTCGCCCCCGGGTACCTGGCCTGGGTCGTCGACGACGGCCAGCACGCCCACGTCGGCATCGCCGGGTACCCCGACCGGTTCCGCACCGGGTTTCGACCCACCCTCGACCGGTTCGCCGCCACCGCGCCCGCCAGGGTCGGCGTCCGGCGGGCCGGGCAGGTCGAGCGCCGCGGCGGGCCGATCCCGGTCGGGGGGCTGCTGCGCCGCATCGCCGGCCCGGACGGGCTGCTGGTCGGGGATGCCGCCGGTGCGGTGTCCCCGCTCACTGCCGGCGGGCTCGACCCGTGCCTGCGTCAGGCCGGTCTGGCCGTCGACGTGCTTGACGACGCGCTGCGCACCGGCCGCCGAGACGCGCTGCAGCGCTACGACGGAGCGAGCCTGCGGACCCGGTTCCGTGGCCGGCTCGCCCTGCGCAGGGTGCTGGCGGGGGTCCGCGACCACCGGACGGTCACCGCCGCGTTCGCCGTCCTGGGCACTCCGGTGGGGCGCTACGCGGCCCGGCGTGTGCTGTTCGGGGACCGCTCCTTCCCCGGCTGAAGCGGTTCGTTCACCGGGCTGGGTGGCGGGATTGCATGATCACGGCGGGGTGGGGGAGTGTGGGGTGATCGCTCCACCGGTCTACCTGGTCAGGTCGCTGCCGACACCTCCCGAGTCTCGCTGCGCCGGTGCCGCAGCGGGGCCCGGGCCGCCGCCGTGGTGCTCGCCGGGCGCCATGCCGGAGTCCCGCAGCAGCTCCGAGACCAGCCGACGGCTCGTCTCCAGGGTCTCGGAGAGCCGTTCCAGGCCGACGTCGAGCCGCCCGGCCTCGAGCGCCCACTTCGCCGACGACATGCCCTGCACGACGGTGTCGTTGATCTCGATGGCGTCCCGGTGACGTCGCGCGGCGGCCTCCAGCGCCGCTCGCTGGCGCTCCGCCGTCCGCAGCCGGTCTGTCGCGTCCCCGAGCAGCCAGCCGAGCAGCAGCAGCGGGACGGCCCGGGACGCCCAGTCCAGCAGCGACAGCCCTGCCCCCGTCACGCCCGCCCACACGCCGAGCAGCAGCAGCGAGAACAGTCCTGACCAGACACCAGCCTGGCGGCCGAACGCCGCGGCGAGCAGCGTCACTGGAAGGGCGTACAGCAGGGCCACGGTGTCGGAGCCGGCGCCGCCGGCGAACCGCAGCGCGGTGACCGCGGCGAACAGGACCCCGGCGACGGCGAGCGTGAGCGCGGGCCGCTGGCTGAACCAGGGCCCGCGCACGGTGGAGGACCGGATGGAGGCAGACATGTCCGGACCAGCGTCCGCGGTGTCCCGCGCCTCGCTCCAGGGTCCTTGGTCCCGGTCTGCTCGACCCCGGTCTGCTCGACCCCGGTCTGCTCGATCCCGGTCTGCTCGATCCCGGTCTGCTGGGCTCACGCGCGGTCCTCCGGAGGGCGGACCGCGACGACGAGGCAGTCCAGGGCCGTGCGGTCCGGGCCGTCCTCGGCCGGTACCGGACGTCGCACCTGCTCCGCCCGGTGGATCACCAGTCCACTGCCGGCGAGGTCGGCGACGACGTCGTCGGCCGTGTACAGGACGGCCGGGTCCTGAGGGCCGCCGGCACCTGCGGTCAGGTTGTCCCGGTCGTGGGCGACGACGAGCAGTGTCCCGCGGGGGGCGGTGCCGGCGGCGGCGTTGCGCAGGGCGACCCGCCGCTGCTCCGCCGGCAGCTGGAGGTAGGCCACGACGACGAGGTCGAAGGCCGCCACCGGGGGCGACCAGCGAGTCACGTCGGCCTGTACCGTGACGAACCGGTCTGCGGCGTCACCGAGCCGGTGCTGCGCGAGCTCGCGGGCCCGCTGCAGGCCGACGGCGGAGAAGTCCACCGCGGTCACCTGCCAGCCCCGCTCGGCAAGCCACAGCCCGTTGCGTCCCTCGCCGGCGGCGACGTCGAGGGCCCTGCCGGGCGTCAGCGGCCCCGCCACCTCCTCGACGAACCGGTTGGGACCGGCCGACCAGACGAGGTCAGCTGCCGCGTACCGCTCGTCCCACCGGGAGCCGTCCATAGGTCCTCCTTTGGAATACATACCCAGGGGGGTATGTTGTCGCACCTGCCGCCGATCTGCTGGAGGACAAGCGTGGGACTGTGGAACCTGTTCGGCAACCGGCTGCCGGCCGTCGACGCCGAGACCGCCCGGGAGCTCGTGGCCGGCGAGGCCGTCATGCTCGACGTCCGCGAGGCCACAGAATGGCGGGCCGGGCACGCTCCGCACGCCGTCCACGTCCCGCTGGGGCGGATCGCGGAGGCGCCGAAGCGGCTACGGGCGGGCCGGCAGGTCGTCGTCGTGTGCCGCAGCGGCAACCGGTCGCGGCAAGCCACCCGCAGGTTGCGTGAGCTGGGCATCGACGCGGTGAACCTCCGTGGCGGCATGCGAGCCTGGCAGGCCGCCGGCGGGGCAGTCGTCGACGGCCGCAACCGCCCCGGCGTCGTGGCCTGATAGCCCCCGGCGCTGCGCCTGCACCGGGCTTCGACGACACCAACCCCGTCCCGCAAGGAAGGACCCAGCCATGAGCACCGTCGCCCTCACCGTCGAGGACTTCGAGCAGACCGTTCGCGGCAACGACATCGTCCTCGTCGACTTCTGGGCTGCCTGGTGCGGCCCGTGCCGCATGTTCGCCCCCGTCTTCGAGAAGGCCTCCGAGCAGCACCCCGACATCGTCTTCGGCAAGGTGGACACCGAGGCGGAGCGCCCGCTCGCAGCCGCCGCGGGCATCACGTCGATCCCCACCCTCATGGCGTTCCGTGAGGGGATCCTGGTGCACGCCCAGCCGGGGGCCCTGCCCGCTCCAGCTCTCGAGCAGCTCATCGAGGCAGTTCGCGGACTGGACATGGACGACATCCGACGGCAGGTTGCTGAGCGGGACGCCCGGCAGACCGCCTGAGCCACGACCCGATCCCGAACCGAGACCCGAGGAGCAGAGCAGATGAGCTACGGAACCTCCGTCACCGTTGACAGCCCGTTCGAGGAGACCGTGACCGCGGTCCGGGAGGCGCTCGCCGACCAGGGATTCGGCGTCCTCACCGAGATCGACGTCCAGGCCACGTTGAAGAAGAAGCTCGACCACGACATGGCCCCCTACCTCATCCTCGGGGCGTGCAACCCGCCGCTGGCCAAGCGCGGCCTGGACGCCGAAGCCGGTCTGGGCCTGCTGCTGCCGTGCAACGTCGTCGTGCGTGCCGACGGTGACCGCACCGTGGTGGAGGCGATCGACCCTCAGACCATGGTCGAGCTGACCGGCAACGACGACCTCAAGTCGGTGGCCGACGAGGCCGCGCTGCGGCTCGCTGCGGCCCTGCGGACCCTGGAGTCCTGACCGGGACCTAAGGCTCTACGGGCACCCGGCCAGCACGGCCCAGCCTGCAGGGGTGGCCCTCACCCGTCGAGTCGAGAGGCTGACCCCTGTCGAGGCTCGGGCGCTTCTCGGCACTGTGTCGATCGGCCGCGTCGTGTTCGCCGACCGCGGTCTGCCCGCGGTCCTGCCGGTGACCTTTCTGCTCGAGGGAGACGCCGTGTTCTTCCGGACGGCGGAGGGCTCGCGGCTAGCCCGGGCCGGGGACGACGAGGTGCTCACCTTCCAGGCCGACATGCTGAGCCCGGCGTCCCGCACCGGGTGGAGCGTGGTCGTCACCGGCAACGCCGAGGTCGTCACCGACCCCTCGACGCGGTCCGCGATGATGGCGCGGCTCGAGCCGTGGGTGCCGGGTATCAGGGACGTCGTCGTCCGGATCCCGCTGACCGTCGTGCAGGGCCGGCGGATCACCGCGCACTGAGCGGTGACCCGCCGGCCCTGGTCGTGCTGACGTCAGCGGCCGGGGGTGAAGCCCTTGCGGTCCCAGCCCTGGTTCGTCCCGACGGCGACGGTGACCGACTCGACCGTGGCGTTCCCGGCGGCGTCCGTCGCGGTGTACGTCAGGGTGTACCGCGTGCCCTTGACCGCCCGCACGAGAACCTCCGTGTCGTCGACGACCACCCACGACGCCTTCGGCGACGTCCACGAGGCCTTCGGCGACGTCGCGGTGACGTCGGTCAGCTCGACGGTGACCTCACCGCTGTCGTCGGAGGCCTCCACCGACACGGACACCGGCACCAGCGTGTTGTTCGGCGGCCAGATCCGCTCCGGGCTCACCGACACGGCGAGCTCCGGGGCCGTGGTGTCGGGGACGTGCAGCCCGACCCCGACGAGGATCGGGTCGTGGTCGGAGGACCGGTACGGGTCCGGCGCCCACAGCGCGTCCTGGGCGTCCTTCTTGTAGGTCATGTCGTAGTCGATGAGACTCACCTCGTCGGCGTTGACGTGCCAGGCGGCGGCGCCGGTCACCTGCTCGGTGAGCGCGGCGCTGGCCAGGGCGTGATCGAGGTATCCGAGCTGGCCGTCGAACACGTACGAGTAGGCGTACTCGCCGCCGAACGCCTTGACCAGGTCGGTGTAACCAGCATCGATGAACACGTCGACGGCGTCCTCGTGGTCGTAGGCGTTGAGGTCGCCGATGACGAGGTCGTTCGGGCTGCCGCTGCCGGTCGGGTCGCCGGCGATCCAGTCCACCATCTGCTGCGCCGCCGCGGTGCGGACGCCCGCGCAGTTGCCCTGGCCGTCACCGGTGTCCGGCGCCTCCTCGCACGCTGACCCCTTCGACTTCAGGTGGTTGACCGCGACGTCGACGAGCGCGCCGGTCGCGTTCTCCTGGAAGGTCTGGAGCAGCGTCGGTCGGTTGCGGCCGTCGGCGTAGTCGAGTGCGGCGAACTCTCCGACCGGCGTGACCGTGGCGGGCTGGTAGATGAGGGCGTTGGTGATCTCGTCGTCACCGAGGACGCCGGTCTCGACCGCGGCGTAGTAGCCGTCGGTCCCGATGTGCTCGTTGAGCGCGTCGACGAGGTCAAGCACCGCGGTGCCGTTGTTCTCGATCTCCACGAGGCCGTAGACGTCGGCGTCCATCTCCGCCAGGGCGGCGACGATCTTCGCCTGCTGCCGCTCGAGCTCCTCGGCGGTGTCGGCGCCCCGCGAGCCCAGGGTGGTGAAGTAGTTCAGCACGTTGTACGAGGCGATCTGCAGGGTGCCGCCGACCTCCGGGACGTCCGGGCGCGGGTTGCGGGCCTCGTAGCCGGCGGGCTGCGTCGGTTGGATCCGCCACAGGTTGTACCGGTAGTCCAGGATGCCGGTGACGTCGGTCAGGACGTCCCCGCCGCGGAAGAGGTTGTCGAGGGTGAACTCCTCGCCGTTCGGGTGCCGCGCCGGGTCCGGGTTCTGGACGCTCCGGCCGTCGTCGAGGGTGATCCGGTTCTCCGCGTTCGCCGCGGCCAGGGCGGCCGCCTCGGGACTGCCGGGCTCGTGCACCGCGGTCGGCTGGTACTGCCGCTCGGTGCCGAGCGCGATCTCCCCGTACCGGCCGAAGTTGTAGTACTCGAGGATCGTCAGCTCCTGCGGGAACGTCACGAGCATCCCCTCGTAGCGCTCCTCGTCGCCGATCGGCACGCTGAGCTCCAGCGGCTCCGGCACGTCGGCGGTCCCGAGCACCTCGATCTCGACCTCGCCGCTGAGCTGCGTGCTGCCGTAGTACTCGCCGGCGGTGCCGGTGACCCGGACGACGTCGCCCACGGCGACGTCCACCGCACCGGGGGCGTAGACGAAGATGCCGTCGGAGGTCGCCGGGTCGTCGTCACCGGCGTCCTGGACGAAGAACCCGTCGAACCCGCCGGTCTGGAAGTCGCCGGTCACGACCGCCTCGACGGTCACCGGCTGCCTGTCGAGCGGGGTCGTGTCACCGTCGCCCTGGACGGCGCCGATCGGCACCAGCTGCGGCTCCGGCTCGGGGCCCGGGTCGGTACCGCCCCCGCCGCCGGGGGTGCACTCGGTGACGGTGTGGGTGCCGAGACCGTCGAAGGTGTCGGTGGCGAAGCCCTCCCACTCGGCGGCGGGGTCGAAGGCGTCGGCGGTGTTCGTGTCTCCGGTGCAGACCGTCGGCAGACGGCGCAGCGTGTTGTCGGCGGTCGAGACGAGCCCGATGCCCCACTCGGTGCCCGGATCCGTGCCGACCTGACCGAGCGAGTCGACGACGGTGTTGCCGCGGGTGAGGACGAGGGCGTCGTCGCCGTTGAAGAGCCCGGCTCCGCTGGTCTGGTCCGCGACCGCGAGGATGGCCGCGTCGGACGAGGAGTGCGCCAGCACGTGGACCTCCCCGGCGGGGAGGGTGCCGCTCAGCGGGATGCTGAATGTCGGCGTTGTGCTCCCGTTCGAGTACTGGGCGAGCGCGTACGCCGACAGGTCGATGCTGGCGTCCGTGCCGTTGTAGATCTCGATCGCCTTGTTGTACGACGATCCCTCGACGTACTCGCTGATGAGCAGGTCGTCGGTGGTCGCCGCCGCGGCGCTCGTCGCCGTCGCCACCGGGGCGAGGAGCCCGATGACGAGGAGCGTCGTTGCCGCGGCCACGGTGCGTCGGTTCCGTGTCTGCATGGCCGTCCCTGGGTCGTGTCCGCCGTGCCGCCCGACCGGCGGCACGGGCCGTCACGCTAGGGCGGCGAGGTGTCCGGTTTCCACCTATTGGGTGAACGTCCGGTCAGTGCTTGCCGACGGTCAGCAGGACGCCGCAGCGTGCGGTGACCTTTGCCTCTGGCCCGGCGGCCCGGCCGGGTGCTGACTTGACCCATGACGGTCTGGGACGACACGCGGGCCCGTCTGGCCGGCCAGCCGGGCGGGGGTCTCAACATCGCCGTCGAGGCCGTGGACCGGCACGTCGCCGAGGGGCGCGGCCAGGACGTCGCGCTGCGGTTCGTCGGCCGGCACGGTGAGCGGTCGGTGGCTACCTTCGCTGGGCTGTCGGCCGACAGCGGCGCCCTCGCCGACCTGCTGGGGCAGCTCGGCACGCGGCCCGGGGACGCGGTGTTCACCCTGCTCGGCCGGGTGCCGGAGCTGTACGTCACCGCGCTCGGCACGTGGAAGGCGCGGGCCGTGCTGTCGCCGCTGTTCTCGGCGTTCGGGCCGGAGCCGGTCGCGCAGCGGCTGGCCCTCGGCCGTGGCCGCGTGCTCGTCACCACCGAGCAGCTGTACCGGCGCAAGGTCGCCCCGGTGCGCGACCGCCTGCCCGACCTCGAGCACGTGCTGCTCGTCGGCGGGTCCGCCGGCGGAGTGCCGGGCGGGACGGCGTTCGACGGGGCGCTCGCCCGGGGCGACCGGGCTTTCGTCGTCCCGCGAACCGACCCGCAGGATCCCGCGCTGCTGCACTTCACCAGCGGCACGACCGGCACCCCCAAGGGCGCGGTGCACGTGCACGAGGCCGTGGTGGCGCACGCCGCGACGGCGGCTGGGGTGCTCGGGCTGCGACGCGGCGACGTCTACTGGTGCACGGCCGACCCCGGCTGGGTCACCGGCACCTCCTACGGCATCATCGCCCCGCTCGTGCTCGGCGCCACCAGCGTCGTGGACGCCGGTGACTTCGAGGCGCGGCGCTGGTACGAGCTGCTCGCCGCCGAGCGGGTCGAGGTCTGGTACACGGCGCCCACGGCGCTGCGGATGCTCATGCGGGCCGGGGACGAGCTGGCCGGCGAGCACGACCTGTCGGCGTTGCGGCACGTGGCCAGCGTGGGTGAGCCGCTCAACGGCGAGGTCGTGCTGTGGAGCGCCCGGGTGCTCGGCCACCCGGTCCACGACACGTGGTGGCAGACCGAGACCGGCGCGATCATGATCGGCAACCCGCCGGGAGAGGCGCCCGTGCCCGGGTCGATGGGCCGGCCGGTGCCGGGTATCGAGGCGGCCGTGCTGGCACGCGGGGACGACGGTCGGGCCCGCGTGACCGACGGCGCGGTCGAGGTGCTCACGGACCCGGACCAGGTCGGCGAGCTCGCGTTGCGTCCACCGTGGCCGTCGATGTTCCGCGGCTACTGGGGTGCGCCCGAGCGGTACGCCGCGGCGTTCGCGGATGGCTGGTACCTCACCGGTGACCTGGCGCGGGTGGACTCCGTCGGCCGGTTCTGGTTCGTCGGCCGGGCCGACGACGTCATCAAGAGCGCGGGGCACCTCGTGGGACCGTTCGAGGTGGAGTCGGTGCTGATGGAGCACCCGGCGGTCGTCGAGGCCGGGGTCATCGGCAAGCCGGACCCGGTTGCCGGAGAGCTTGTCAAGGCGTTCGTGACGCTACGGTCCGGGGTCGAGCCGGACGAGGCGCTGCGCGCGGACATTCTCGCCTTCGGCCGCCGGCGGCTCGGCTCGGTCGCGCCGCGCGAGATCGACTTCGACCAGAACCTGCCGCACACGCGCAGCGGCAAGGTGATGCGCCGTCTGCTGCGGGCCCGTGAGCTGGGGCTGCCCGAGGGCGACCTGTCCACCCTGGAGGGCAGGTCATGAGCGACCGGCTGCACCTGCTGCGGGAGATGCTGCGCGTGCGCCGCTTCGAGGAACGCTGCGTGGAGCTGTACAGCGCGCAGCGGATCCGCGGCTTCATGCACCTGTACGTGGGCGAGGAGGCCGTCGCCGTCGGTGTCTGCGACGCGCTCGACCCGCAGGACGCCGTGGTGTCGACGTACCGCGAGCACGGGCACGCACTCGCCCGCGGGATGCCGATGGAGTCGCTGATGGCGGAGATGTTCGGCAAGGTCACCGGGTGCTCACGAGGCCGCGGCGGGTCGATGCACCTGTTCGACGCCGCACGGCGTTTCTACGGCGGCAACGCGATCGTCGGCGGCGGGCTGCCGCTCGCGGTGGGGCTGGCGCTCGCCGACCGGATGCGGGGGCAGACGCGGGTGACCACGTGCTTCTTCGGCGACGGCGCGGTGGCAGAGGGGGTGTTCCACGAGTCGATGAATCTCGCCGCGCTGTGGCGGCTGCCGGTGCTGTTCGTCTGCGAGAACAACCTCTACGCGATGGGGACCGCCCTCGCGCGGCACCAGGCGCAGACCGACCTGGCCCTGCGGGCCGCCGGGTACGGGATGGTGTCCTGGGCGGTCGACGGCATGGACGTCGACGCCGTCGCCTCCGCCGCCCGGCGCGCAGTCGCCCTGGTGCGCTCGGGTACCGGCCCGTGCTTCCTGGAGATGCGGACCTACCGCTTCCGGGCCCACTCGATGTACGACTCGGACCGCTACCGCGACAAGACCGAGGTCGAGGCGTGGAAGCAGCGGGACCCGCTGCCCGCGCTGGCCCTGCGCCTGCGCGCCGACGGTTCTCTGGACGACGAGACGTGGGAGGCGATGGAGGCCGAGGTGGCACGGGAGATCGACGCCGCCGTGGAGGCCGCGGAGGCCGCGCCGACCGAACCGGTCGAGGACCTCACCCGCTTCGTCCGCTCCGAGCCGGTGCCGTCATGACGACGACCACGCTCACCAGCTACCGCGTCGCGGTCCGGGAGGCGCTGCGGGAGGCGATGCACCGCGACGAGCGGGTGTTCCTCATGGGCGAGGACGTCGGCGCGTACGGCGGCTCCTTCGGCGTGAGTCTCGGGCTGCTGGAGGAGTTCGGGCCGGAGCGGGTCCGCGACACGCCCCTGTCGGAGGCCGCGTTCGTCGGTGCCGGGATCGGCGCGGCGATCGGCGGGATGCGCCCGGTCGTCGAGGTGATGACCGTGAACTTCAGCCTGCTCGCGCTCGACCAGATCCTCAACAACGCGGCGACCTTGCTGCACATGTCCGGCGGACAGGTGAACGTGCCCCTCGTCGTCCGGATGACGACCGGCGGCGGACGGCAGCTGGCGGCGCAGCACTCCCACAGCCTGGAGGGCTGGTACGCGGCGATCCCGGGGCTGACGGTGCTCACGCCGGCGACGGTCGCCGACGCCCGCGGCATGCTGTGGCCGGCCCTGCTCGACCCCGACCCGGTGCTGATCTTCGAGCACGGGAGCCTCTACAACGTCGAGGAGCCTCTCGCGGACGACGCCGGCCCGGTGGACATCACCAGCGCGGCGGTGCGACGTCCCGGCACCGACGTGACCCTGATCGCCTACGGCGGGACGCTGTCCGTCGCCCTGGCTGCGGCCGACCTGCTGGCCGGCGACGGCGTGGACGCCGAGGTCGTGGACCTGCGCGTGCTGCGGCCGCTGGACGACGAGACCGTCGTCGGGTCGGTGCGCCGCACCCACCGTGCGGTGGTGGTCGACGAGGGCTGGCGCACAGGCAGTCTCGCGGCCGAGGTCAGTGCCCGGATTACCGAGCAGGCGTTCTACGACCTGGACGCGCCGGTGCAGCGGGTCTGCTCGGTGGAGGTGCCGATGCCGTACGCGCACGACCTCGAGCAGGCGGCGCTGCCTCAGCCCGGACGCGTCGTGGACGCGGTACGTGCGGTGGTGGGCTGACGTGGCCGACTTCGTGATGCCGTCCCTCGGCGCGGACATGGAGGAGGGCACCGTCCTGCAGTGGCTGGTGAAGCCGGGGGACGTCGTCCACCGCGGGGACGTCGTCGCCGTCGTGGACACCGACAAGGCCGCCGTCGACGTCGAGGTGTTCTCGGACGGCGTCGTCGAGGAGCTGCTGGTCCCGGAGGGAACGCGGGTGCCGGTGGGCACTCCGCTCGCCCGGCTCGCGCCGGGCAGCGCGGCCGTCGCTAGCGCCCCGGCCCCGGCAGCCTCGGCCCCGGCAGCGTCGGCCCCGGCGGCGCCGGCGCCGACAGCGCCGGCGCCGGCGACCTCTCCGCTGGTGCGCAAGGACGCTCGGTCCCACGGTGTGGATCTGACGCGAGTGCACGGCAGCGGCCCGGGTGGACGGGTGCGACGCGCGGACGTCGGTCGTCCCACCCGGCCGCCGGTCTCGCCGTACGCCAGGCGTCTCGCGCGCGAGCAGGGCGTTGACCTCGCCTCTGTGCGCGGGACCGGCCCAGGTGGTGCCGTGCGCGCCGACGACGTGCGGGCGGCGGCCACGGTCGCGCCGGCCCCGGCCCCGCGTGCGGCGTCACCGATGCGGGCGTCACCGATGCGCGAGACCATCGCCCGCGCCATGACGCGGTCGTGGCGGGAGGTGCCGCACTACCACTTGGCGTCGACCATCGACCTGCACCCGGCCGTGACGTGGCTGCGGCAGACCAACCTCGACCGGCCGGTCAGCGATCGGGTCGTGCCGGCGGCGCTGCTGCTCAAGGCCACCGCCCTCGCCCTGCGAGACGTGCCGGAGCTCAACGGGTTCTGGACGGACGACGCCTTCGCCGGGTCGCCCACGGTGCACCTGGGCGTGGCGGTGTCGCTGCGCGGTGGAGGACTTGTGGCGCCGGCGCTGCTGGACGCCGACCAGCTGCCGCTGGCGGACCTGATGCGAGGTCTTCGTGACCTCGTCGAGCGAGCTCGGCGCGGCCGGCTGCGCCGCGAGGAGCTCGAGTCGGCGACGGCGACCGTGACCAACCTGGGCGACCTGGGCGTCGAGGTCGTGCACGGGGTCGTCTACGCGCCGCAGGTCGCGCTCGTCGGTTTCGGTCGCGTCGTGGAGCGGCCGTGGGCGGTCGACGGGATGGTCGGTGTCCGGCCGGTCGTCACGGCGACGCTCGCCGCGGACCACCGGGCGACCGACGGGTTCACCGGTGCCCGCTTCCTGGCAGCGGTCGAGAAGTACCTACAGCGTCCGGAGGGGCTGTGAGCATGGGCATCGACGAGGCCACCCGCGTGGTCCGTAGCGCCGTCCTGGGCATCGTGCCGGACGCCGACCTCGACGAGCTCGGCGCCGACGAGGACCTGCGTGACGCGCTCGAGCTCGACTCCCTCGACTTCCTGGCGTTCGTGGAGACGTTGGCCGCAAGCACCGGCGTGCGGCTCGACGAGGACGACTACCCGCGGCTGCGTACGCTGCGCGGGGCGGCGGAGCTCATCGCCCAGCGCAGCTGAGCAGCTGAGGAGCCGTCTCGCGCAGGAATGCCGCACGCTCGTCGGGTCGCTGTGCGGCGAGCTCCTCGACCACGACCTGGAGGGCGCCCGGGCGGGCGAGCCCCAGGATGGGGACGTCCACGTGCGGCCCGTCCGGGCGGGTGTCCAGGGGCACCAGGATCCGCCGGGGTGCGAAGGTCCACGACGTGGCACCGGGGCGGCCGAGGATGCGAACGACGGGCCTGCGCGGACGTGGCACGACGACCTCGGCACCTGTGACATCCTCCCAGGCGAGCTGCGCATCGGCCCCCCAGCCCCGAAGCGCGACGTGCCGGTTCGTCAGCGTGACGTCCGGACGGCGCAGCAGAGCGCGCACGGTGTCCGGGAGGGGCAGGGCGACGAGAAGCAGCACCGGGAGGAGCAGCAGCCCGCCGCTTCGAAGCCCGATCGCGAGAGCGCCGTAGAGCACCAACGCGCTGAGCGCACCCAGGACGAGAACGTTCGCCACCGGCACATGGGGCCGTAAGCGCAGGTGAAGCTCTGGTCCGTCCGCGGTCTCACGCGTGGTGATCGCGGACTCGACCACACGGGGTGCACGGCCGAAGATCCAGAGCGCGGCAGCCACCGCCAGGAGAACGAGCCCGATCAGCACGGCGGCCGTCGTCGTCTCGTCGCTCATGAGTGGCACGGTGAGCACGAGCACGCCGATGGCTCCCGCCACCCCGGCGCCGACAGAGGCGAGCCAACGCCTAGAAGATCGCATCCCAGGCGTCCTCCGCGAGATCATCCACAGCGGCACCGGTGTCGGCCACCTCCTGCCACCCGTCGACGATCGCATCCCCGACGTCACCGATGCTGTCGGCCCCACTTTCCCACAGCGAGTCCACAGCTCCCGAAGTGAAGGTGCCGACGATCGTGCCGACCACGGTTCCCCCGACGACGCCTATGGCGGTACCGACCCCATTAGCGCGCTGTCCTCGCAACTTCGCAACTCGGTCGGTTCTGAAGGGCAACCCGATCGACGGGCGGATGCCCGTCGAATCGTCACACGCGCAGTAGATGGGCCGGATGCGTTGCGCCGCAGGGGCTCTTGCACGACCACTGGTTGTCAGTGGTGCCCTCTAGCGTTGCCGCATGACGACGACAACGGATGTGGCAGAACGACTTCGGCGGGCGCTGCGCCCGGAGCCCGAGCCGGTGGAGCTGGTCCTGGTCGAGGATGCCGAGCAGGGAAGGCGCCTGCAGGACGGTGAGCGGTGGGCGGCGGTCGTGTCGCGGCCGGCGCTGGAGCGCATGGCGCCCGGCCCCGAGCTGGCCGCACTGGTCGCCTCGATGGACCCGGCGCACCTGGCCGGCTACGACCTCATCGAGTACATCGCCGGCCTGGCGCGGCTGGAGGCCTGGGTCGAGGCGGCCAAGGACGTCGCGTGGGCCGAGCTGGCCCGGCGGCGTCCGGCGCCGGTCGAGCCGAACCGGCGGGGCGAGGCGCGCGCGGACGACGAGCGCGGCATCTCGGAGTTCGCCGCTGACGAGATCGCCGCCCGGCTCAAGCTGCCGCGGCGCGCCGTGCAGACCCGGCTCGCGGAGGCGGTTGACCTGACGAGCCGGTTGCCGGCGACGCTGGAGGCCTTGCGGAAAGGGGAGATCTGCCGGGCGCGGGCCCGCGTCGTCATCGAGCACACCGCGACGCTGACGGCGAACAAGGCCCGTGCCGTCGAGGAGTACGTGCTGCGCCGCGCGCCGCAGCAGACTGCCCGGCAGCTGCGGCCGTGCGTGCAGCGGCGAGTGCTGCGCGTGGACCCGGACGCCGCACGGGCTCGGCACGAGAAGGCGCGAGCGCGGCGGGCGGTTTGGCTGCGTCCCGAGCCGGACGGGATGGCGACGCTCGGCGTCCACCTGCCCGCGGAGGACGCGCTGTCGGTGTTCCACGCGCTCGACGCTCGGGCACGGGCACTGCGTCAGGCAGGTGACGCCCGGCCGCTCGACGCGTTGCGTACCGACGCGCTCGTCGAGCTCGCTCGGCACGCGCTGGAGAGCTGTCCCACACCGCTGGCCACGCGTCAAGGACGCAAGCCGCAGGTGCACGTCGTCGTGGCCGCCAGCACGCTGCTCGGGCTCGACGACCGGCCCGCGGAGCTGCGCGGCTATGGGCCGGTGCCGGCCGACGTCGCCCGCCGCATCGCGGCGGACGCAACGTGGCGGCGGCTCGTCGTCGACCCGCTGACCGGCCGACTGCTCGACTTCGGCCGCACCACCTACGTGCCACCGCAGGAGCTGCGAGACCACGTCGTGGCCCGCGACGTCACGTGCACAGCCCCGACGTGCATGCATCCAGCGGAGACCGGCGAGATCGACCACGTGGTGGTGTTCCCGGACGGGCCGACCAGTGCCGCCAACACCCATGCACCGTGCACGCACGACCACCGGGCCCGGCACCAGGGCGGCTGGTCCGTGTCCCGGGACGACGGCGGCGTCACGTGGACGAGCCCGACCGGCCACGCGTACCGCACCGACGTCCCACCGGTGCTCGGCGACTGGGACGCCGACGACCTCGGCGCCGCGACGCTCGAGGAGCTGCGCGCAGCCTTGAGCGCGACGGACGCCGCCGGCGCCGGGCCCGAGCCGGCGGACGCCGACGAGCCGGAGGAGCCCCCGTTCTGACCGCGAGCCGAGGTCGCCGCCGTCCAGCTCCACGAGGAGCGTCAGCTGCACCGGGAGCGCCTGTACCTCCAGCCGGGCGTTGGGCATCGCCGAGGCGTGTGGACCGGTTCCGCCACCAGGCGTGCACCGAAGGCATCTGCCGCGTCGGTCGCTCCTGCGCGTCGAGGCCCGCGGGCGTGGGGGGATCCGCCACCTCGATCGTCGCCGACCTGCGTCCAGTACGACCACGCGACCGCCGTTCCAAGGCCTGGCCGGTTCACCACAGGACGGCACCGATCCAGCCCATCACCACGGCGGTGACTGCGAACCAGGAGTCGCAGCCGCCGCACCGCCAGCCGTAGCGGTGGGTCGAGTGCGCCCTAGTGAGCACATCGATGCCTGAGGAGTATGCTTTTCTGCATGCGCACGACTCTGAACCTTGATGACCAGCTCATGCGGCAGGCCAAGGAGGAGGCGGCGCGATCGGGCCGCACCCTCACGTCGGTCGTCGAGGACGCGCTGCGTGAGGCCCTGTCACGTCGCGCGGCTGCGCCGGTCGAGCCGTACCAGGTGCGGCCTTTCGCGGGGTCGGGCCTGTGCCCGGGTGTCGACTTGAACGACTCGGCGGCTCTCCTGGACCTCATGGACGAGGACGCGTGATCCTCTTCGACGTCAACGTGCTCGTACTCGCGCTGCGCGCCGACGCTCCTCAGCACGATCGCTACCGGCGGTGGTTGGAGGAGGCAGTCTCCACGCCTCTCGCGTTCGGACTGGCCGAGATGGTGCTCAGTAGCGCCGTACGGGTCCTCACCCATCCCCGCGTGTTCCAGCCACCGACGCCCCTGGGTCATGCGCTGGACGAGCTCGGGAGGCTTCGCGCACGACCGAACTGCGTTCTCGTCGCCCCTGGCCCACGGCACTGGGAGATCTTCGTCGACCTGTGTCGACGGTCAGGCGCCACAGGCAATCTCGTGCCTGACGCCTACCTCGCGGCGCTGGCGATCGAGTCGGGCAGCGAGTGGATCACCACGGATCGCGACTTCGCGCGCTTTCCCGGTCTACGGTGGCGGCACCCGTTCCAGGTCGAGTCGTAGCAGCGAGCGCTGCCAGCACCTCATCGTGCAGTCTCCGCGCGTCTGGGCGACACGGCGGCAGGGACGGCTACCACTAACGAGCCCGTCGCACCTGTGGGGAAGTCACCAGCACTAGTGTCGCTGCACCAGATGGAGAGGTCGCTGTGGAGATGCTGCGTCGCTCAGCGGAGCCGGCCGGGGTGGCGCCGACGGGAGCCGTTCCGCCGCAGGACGCGGTGATCTTCGACATGGATGGCGTCGTCACGGACACCGCGAGGGTGCACGCGCAGGCGTGGAAGCAGTTGTTCGACGGCGTCCTGGCCGATCCCCGCGTGGGCGCCGCCGGGGAACCTTTCGACCCGGACGTGGACTATCGCCGTTATGTCGACGGACGGTCCCGGGAGGACGGCGTGGTGGCCTTCCTGGCGTCCCGCGGGATCGAGGTCCCGCTCGGGACGCCCGGGGACGGGCCGTCGGAGTGGACCGTGCACGGCCTGGCGGCCCGCAAGAACGAGATGTACCTGGAGCTGCTCGGCCGGCACGGGGTGCGGGTGTTCGGCGGCACGGTGGGCCTGCTGCGCCGACTGCGCGCCGGCGGTGTGCCGGTCGCCCTGGTCACGGCCAGCCGCAACGCCGCGGCGCTGCTCGCGGCGGCGGACCTGGCCGGGATGTTCGACGTTGTCGTGGACGGTCAGGTCGCGGCGGACGAGGGGCTGCCCGGCAAGCCCGACCCGGCCACGTTCGTGGAGGCGGCTCGCCGGCTCGGGGTGCCGGCGGCCAGGACCGCCGTCGTGGAGGACGCCACGTCGGGCGTCGAGGCCGCGCGTCGTGGCGGCTTCGGGCTCGTGGTGGGCGTGGCCCGGTCCGGTAACCGGGAGCAGCTGGAGCGTGCCGGGGCGGACGTCGTCGTCGAGGACGTCTCCCAGCTCGACCTGGGTGCGCTGCGAACCGACCCGTGGGTGCTCGTCTACGAGGGCTTCGACCCGGCGCATGAGGGGCACCGGGAGGCGCTGACCGCTCTGGGCAACGGGTACCTGGGCACCCGGGGGGCGGCGCCGGAGCACTCCGCCGACGGCGTGCACTACCCGGGCACGTACCTCGCCGGGGTGTACAACCGCGTGACGTCCACGGTGCACGGGCGGCAGGTGGAGGACGAGCACCTGGTCAACGCGCCGAACTGGCTGCACCTGGACCTGCGCACCGACGCCGGTCCGTGGTGGTCCGAGGGCGGTCTGACAGCGAGCCGGGAGCGCCGCGAGCTGGACCTGCGCCGCGGCGTGCTGACGAGACGCGCGGTCCTGACCGACCGAGCGGGGCGCCGGCTGAGGCTGACCCAGCGTCGCCTGGTCTCCATGGCCCGCCCTCACGTGGCCTGCCTGCAGACCACCCTGGTGGCCGATGGCTGGAGCGGCCGGCTGACTGTGGCGTCCGGTGTCGACACCGCCGTCCGCAACCGCAACGTGGCGGAGTACCGGGCCCTGGCGGACCGCCACCTGCGGTTGGTCCAGGCGCAGGAGTGCGGGGACGGGACGTTCCTCGTCGAGGTGGAAACGACGCAGAGCCAGGTGCGCATCGCAACCGCCGTCCGGACGACGGTCGCCGGCGCCGGCGCGGTTCCGGCTCCGACCTGGAGGTCAGGGCAGCGGCCGGGCCACGAGTTCGGCCTGCCGCTGCGTGACGGTGAGCCGGTCACGGTCGAGAAGACCGTGGCGGTGTACACCTCCCGGGACCGGGCGATTGCCTCACCCGGGCTGGCGGCAGTGGGCGACGTGTCGTGTCCGCCCCGGGCATTCGCAGACCTGCTCCCTGACCACGAGAGCGCCTGGGCGCGGCTGTGGCAGCGGTTCGGGATCGAGCTGGACGCCGACCGCCAGACGCAGCTCGTGCTGAATCTGCACGTCTTCCACCTGCTGCAGTCGGTGTCGCCGCACACCGCCGACGTCGACGCCGGGGTGCCGGCCCGCGGCCTGCACGGCGAGGGCTACCGGGGCCACGTCTTCTGGGACGAGCTGTTCGTGCTGCCGGTGGTGACCCCGCACCTGCCCTGGGTCGGCCGGGCGCTGCTGGACTACCGCTACCGGCGGCTCGGGGCGGCACGCCGGGCCGCAGCCGGCGCGGGGTTCGCGGGGGCGCTGTTCCCGTGGCAGAGCGGCAGCGACGGCCGCGAGGAGACCCCGCGGCAGCTGTACAACCTGCGGTCCGGACGCTGGATGCCGGACAACTCCCACCGGCAGCGCCACGTCGGGCTGGCCGTCGCGTACAACGCCTGGCAGTACTACCAGGCCACCGGGGACGTCGCCTGGCTGGCTCACCGGGGCGCCGACCTGATCATCGAGGTCGCCCGGCTGTTCGCCAGCATGGCGACATACGACCCGGACCAGGACCGGTTCCACATCGAGGGCGTGATGGGCCCCGACGAGTACCACGACGGCTACCCCGACGCGCCGGGAGAAGGACTGCGGGACAACGCGTACACGAACGTGCTGGCCGCCTGGGTCTGCCGGCGGGCCCGCGACGTCCTGGCCGTGACCGCCGGCCACGACTGCGACGAGCTGCACGCCCGCCTGCGGATCACCGTCGAGGAGCCCGAGCGCTGGGATCACCTGAGCCGGCGCCTCGCCGTGCCCTTCCACGACGGCGTGATCAGCCAGTTCGCCGGGTACGAGACGCTGGAGGAGCTCGACTGGGACCGCTACCGCACCACCTACGGCAACATCGGACGGCTGGACCTCATCCTGGAGGCCGAGGGCGACACGACCAACCGCTACCAGCTCGCCAAGCAGGCCGACGTCCTCATGCTCGTGTACCTGCTCGGGCCGGACGGCCTGGAGGAGATGCTGCAGCGGCTGGGCTACCAGACCTCGCCGGACCTGCTGGCCCGCACCGTCGACTACTACCTGGCCCGCACCGCGCACGGCTCCACCCTGAGCCGCGTCGTCCACGCCTCGGTGCTGGCCCGGATGGACCCGGCACGCGCGTGGAGGACGTTCCGCGAGGCGCTGACCGCCGACCTGGACGACACCCAGGGCGGGACGACGAGCGAGGGAGTCCACCTCGGGGCGATGGCAGGGACGATCGACATCGTCACTCGGTCGTTCGCCGGGGTGCAGCTGCAAGACGCCGCCGTGACGTTCGACCCGCGGCTACCCGAGGGACTGGAGGCGGTGAGCTTTACGCTCGTGCACCGGGGCCAGCGGTTCCGGGTGGACATCTCCCAGGAACACGTACAGGTGTCCGCGGACCCGTGTGCCGCCAACCCGCAGGTCCAGGTCAGAGTCGGGTCGCGGAGGCTCGCCGTGTCAGATCGGGGCCACGAAGCCCGCCATGCATGAGGTGCTCGGGACGTTCGACGTGTCGGGTAGACGTCCGGTTAGTGCTTCCCGACGGTCAGCAGGATGACGGAGTCCTCGACCGCCTCGACCCGGTGGCGTTCCTCCGGGACGACGAGCAAGGTCCCGGTCTGCCCCTCGGCGGCGTCGCCGGTCTGCGCGCCGACGAGCCGCACCCGGCCGGACAGCACGTGCAGCGTCGCCTCGCCGGGGTTCTCGTGGTCGTCGAGGACGGCGCCGGCGCGCAGTGCGATGACGGTCTGGCGCAGGGTGTTCGCCTGGCCGCCGAAGACGGTGACGGCGGCCCGGCCGCTGCCGGCGGTGACCGCGGCCTCGGCCTGCTCGCGGGCGACGGCTCCCAGGTCGACGTGGTCCATCAGCCCACCCTCTCCCACCCGCGCCGCGGCGTCCGGCTGCCGAGCTGCTCGTCCCTGGACCGGTACACGATGTATGGCCGGGTAATGTACCCCAGCGGCGCGCTGAAGACGTGCACGAGTCTGGTGAACGGCCACAGCGCGAACAGCATGAAGGCCACGAGCGCGTGCGCCTGGAAGCCGAGCGGAGCGTCGGCCATGAGCTCGGGTTGCAGGTCGAAGCGGAAGATGCCGCGGAACCACACCGAGACGCTCTCCCGGTAGTCGTAGTGGTCGAGGACGTTCGAGGCGACGGTGTTCCACAGGCCGAGGACGATGACGATCGCGAGGAACAGGTACATGACCTTGTCCATCGTCGTGGTGGCGCTGAACACCGGCCCGACCGTCCGTCGTCGGTAGATGAGGATCGCCATCCCGACGAGGGTGGACACCCCGGCCAGGGCGCCGAGCGAGACGGCCATGAAGTGGTAGGCATCCTCCCCGATCCCGACTGCCTCGGTCCAGCTCTTCGGGATGCCCAGTCCCATGACGTGGCCGAGGAACACGATCAGGATCCCGAAGTGGAACAGCGGGCTGCCGATCCGCAGCAGCCGCGACTCGTAGAGCTGGCTGGAGCGTGTGGTCCAGCCGAACTTGTCGTAGCGGTACCGCCAGACGTGGCCGGCGATGAAGACGGCCAGGCACACGTACGGGACGACCACCCAGGCCAGCAGTTCGGCGGTGGAGACGTTCATCGGGCCCCCTGGCGGTCAGGCGAAGGCGGTTCGGCGACACGCACGCGCGGGTCGGCCAGCAGCTCCGGTGAGCTGTACGGGGTGAGCCCGACCTCCTCGGCCGGCGGTCCCTCGGCGGCGAGCCGGGCGACCGCCTCGGCGTCGCGGTCGCCGATCGGCGGCAGTGTCAACGACACCGCCTCCAGGACGTCCCCGTAGGGGGAGGCGCGGTCCAGCAGCGCCAGCCGGAGGAGCTCCACGCCGGCCCGGTGGTCCTGCAGGAGCCGGGCCGCGGTCCGCCGGTCGGCGGTGGCCCCGAACTCGAGGACGACGCCCAGGTGGTCCGGCAGCTCGTCGTCGGTCAGCTCCAGACCGGCGATCCGGTAGGCGTTCTTGAACTTCAGCAGCGCCATCCCGCGCTGACGGGTGTCGCCGTACGCGTAGTACGTCAGGTACGGGCAGCACCGCAGAGTGTGGTCGAACGTCTGCACGTAGTGCTCCTGGAGCTCGCCCAGCGGAGCGGACGCGAGGCGCTCGACGAACCGGCCGAGGTGCTTCCCGACGGGGGAGGGCAGCCGGCCGACGGCCTCCCGCAGGGCCGGCAGGCGGGCCAGCAGGTCGTCGTCCGGGTATCCGAGCAGGAGCGAGGCAGCCTGCCACGCGATCGCCCGCTCCTCGTCACCGAGCCGGCGGTTCACGGCCGGGGCTCCGTCTCGGCGTCCGGGTCGCCGCTGCCGGCGACGTCCGGGGCTCCGCGGTGGGCGCCCTCCTGGGGCGGGAAGAGACCGTGCGGCGAGCCCTTGCCGTCCCAGTTCAGGAGGTTCACCCGGCGCGCCTTGTCACCCGGGTCGGTCGCGAAGTCGGCGGTCTGCCGGTCCTTCAACGCCTGGAAGTTCTCGACCGCGATGGGCGTCACCCCGCCGGAGCCCTCACCGAAGGGTCCCCAGCCGCCCATCCCCGGCCCGCCGTCGTAGTCCAGCGAGCACTCGGTGGCGAGCTCCTCGAGGGAGTGGGCCTGCTCCGCGTGCGCGGGAGGGATGACGTACCGCTCGTCGTACTTGGCCAGGGCCAGCAGGCGGTACATCTCGTACATGTCCTCCTCGGACATGCCGACGGAGGCCGGGATCATCTCGTTCGGCTCCCTGCCGAGGTTGATGTCCCGCATGTAGGAGCGCATCGACGCCAGGCGCTGCAGGACGTTCGTCACGACCGTGGTGTCCCCGGCCGTGAACAGCTCGGCGAGGTACTCGACGGGGATCCGCAGCGTGTCGATGGCGGCGAAGAGGTTCTCCTGGTCCTCGGCGTCGTAGCCGCTGTCGCGGATGACGTCGACGACGGGCGACAGTGGCGGGATGTACCAGACCATCGGCATCGTCCGGTACTCAGGGTGCAGGGGCAGCGCAACCTCGTAGTCGGTGATGAGCCGGTAGACCGGCGACCGCTGCGCGGCTTGGATCCAGTCATGGGCGATGCCGGACCGGTCCGCCTGGCGGATCACCTCGGGGTCGCGGGGGTCCAGGAGTACCGACCGCTGGGCCATGTAGAGGTCGCGGTCGTCCTCCACCGACGCGGCCTCGAGCACCTTGTCGGCGTCGTAGAGCACGAGCCCGATGTACCGCAGGCGGCCGACGCACGTCTCGGCGCACACGGTCGGGATGCCGACCTCGATGCGCGGGAAGCAGAACGTGCACTTCTCGGCCTTGCCGGTGCGGTGGTTGAAGTAGACCTTCTTGTAGGGGCAGCCGGTCACGCACTTGCGCCAGCCGCGGCAGCGGTCCTGGTCGACGAGGACGATGCCGTCCTCCTCGCGCTTGTAGATCGCGCCGGACGGGCAGGACGCCGCGCAGGACGGGTTGAGGCAGTGCTCGCAGATCCTCGGCAGGTAGAACATGAACGTCTGCTCGAACTCGAACTTCACCTTCTCGGCGATGTTCGCCAGCATCGGATCCTTGTGGCCGTGCTCGGGTGCGCCGCCGAGGTCGTCGTCCCAGTTCGCGCTCCAGGAGATCTTCATGTCCTTGCCGCTGATCAGCGACTTGGGCCGCGCCACGGGGGTGTGCTCCTGAAGCGGCGCGTTCGTCAGCGTCGAGTAGTCGTAGGTCCAGGGCTCGTAGTAGTCGCCGATGTCCGGCATCTTGGGGCTGGAGAAAATGGTGAGCAGGTTCTTCATCCGGCCACCGGCCTTCAGCCGCAGGCGTCCTCGCCGGTCCAGCTGCCAGCCGCCCTGCCACTCCTCCTGGTCCTCGTAGCGGCGCGGGTAGCCCTGACCCGGTCGAGTCTCGACGTTGTTGAACCAGACGTACTCGACGCCGGCCCGGTTGGTCCACGCCTGCTTGCAGGTCACCGAGCAGGTGTGGCACCCGATGCACTTGTCAAGGTTCATCACCATGGCCATCTGTGCCATGACACGCATCAGTACTGCACCTCCTGCGAGCGACGACGGATGACGGTGACCTCGTCGCGCTGATTGCCGGTCGGGCCGAGGTAGTTGAACGCGAAGGTGAGCTGCGCGTACCCCCCGATGATGTGGCTCGGCTTGACCAGCAGCCGGGTCAGCGAGTTGTGGATGCCGCCGCGCTTGCCGGAGGTCTCCGAACGGGGGACGTCGATGAGCCGGTCCTGGGCGTGGTGCATGTAGACCGTGCCCTCCGGCATCCGGTGCGACACGATGGCCCGGGCCACCACGACCCCGTTCCGGTTGACCGCCTCGATCCAGTCGTTGTCCTTGACGCCCACCTTGGCGGCGTCCCGGTCGGACATCCAGATGGTCTGCCCGCCGCGGGACAGGCTGAGCATGAAGAGGTTGTCCTGGTACTCCGAGTGGATCGACCACTTGTTGTGCGGCGTCAGGTAGCGCACCGAGATGCCCAGCTCGCCCTGTGACCCGATCTCGGGTTCTCCGAACAGGCGAGCCATGTCCAGCGGCGGCCGGAACGTCGGCAGGTTCTCTCCGAGCTCGGTCATCCAGTCGTGGTCGAGGTAGAAGTGCTGCCGACCGGTCAGGGTGTGCCACGGCTTGAGCCGTTCGACGTTGATGGTGAACGGTGAGTACCGCCGTCCGCCGGTCTCGCTGCCGGACCACTCCGGGCTCGTGATGACGGGGACGGGCGCCGCCTGGGTGTCGGCGAAGGTGATCTGCTTGCCCTCGTGCTCGGCGGCGAGGTCAGCGAGTCGGGTGCCCGTGCGCTTCTCCACCTGCCGGAAGCCCTGGGTCGCCAGGTGCCCGTTCGTCGTCCCGGAGAAGGCGAGGATCATCTCGCAGGCGTGGACGTCGCGTGCCAGCGACGGCCGGCCGTCCGCGACACCGCCGTGGACGGTCCCGTTCTTGTGCTTGAGGTACTCGACCTCGCGGGTGAGGTCGAACGTCACTCCCTTCGTGGTGGCGCCGAGGGAGTCCATCAGCGGACCGACCGCGGTCATCTTGTCGGCGACGGCGGCGTAGTCGCGCTCCACGGTGACGATCTTCGGCATCGTCACGCCGGGGACCGGTCGGACGCCCTCGGCCTTCCAGTCGGCGACCCGGCCGTGCGGTGTCGCCATCGCATCCGGGGTGTCGTGCAGCAGCGGGACGGCGACGAGGTCCGTGCGGGTGCCGAGGTGCCGTGCGGCGAGCGTGCTGAACGCGCGGGCGATGGCCTGGAACGCGTCCCAGTCGGTGCGTGTCTGCCAGGGCGCGGCGATGGCCGGGTTGAACGAGTGCACGAACGGGTGCATGTCGGTGGTGTTGAGGTCGTGCTTCTCGTACCAGGTGGCCGCCGGCAGCACGACGTCGGAGAACACCGTCGTGCTCGTCATCCGGAAGTCCAGGCTCAGCAGCAGGTCCAGCTTGCCGACGGGTGCCTCGTCGTGCCACACCACGTCCCGGGGCCGGGCGCTCTGCGGCGCCTCCACCGCG
Organism: Quadrisphaera sp. GCM10027208; assembly: GCF_042658805.1. Classification (NCBI taxonomy): domain Bacteria; kingdom Bacillati; phylum Actinomycetota; class Actinomycetes; order Kineosporiales; family Kineosporiaceae; genus Quadrisphaera; species Quadrisphaera sp. GCM10027208. Next base: position 74,521 of record NZ_JBHSRC010000008.1, on the reverse strand, counting down.
CGCAGGGAGGAGTCGGTGCCGAGCAGGTGATGGAGGAAGTACTCGTTGCCCTTGGCCGAGGAGCCCAGCAGGTTGGCCCGCCAGACGCTGAGCACCCGGGGGAAGTTCTCCGGGGAGTCCGGGTCCTCGACGGCGAACCGCATCCTGCCGCTCATGAGCTCGTTGACGACGAACTCGGCCGGTGGCGCACCGGCGGTCTCGGCCTGGTCGGCCAGGTCTAGCGGGTTGCGGTCGAACGTCGGCTGGGACGGCATCCAGCCCATCCGCACCGACTGGGCGATGAGGTCGGCCGTGGTCCGGCCGGCGAACAGGCCGTCGGCCCGGGTGCCGTTGAGCGACGCGGCGCTGACCTGGTCGTAGCGGAACTGGTCGGTGTGCATGTACCAGTACGAGGTCTGCGTCATCTGGCGTGGCGGCCGGGACCAGTCGAGCCCGAACGCGAGCTGGGCCCAGCCCGTGACCGGGCGGCACTTCTCCTGACCGACGTAGTGCGCCCAGCCGCCGCCGTTGACGCCCTGGCACCCGGTGAGCGTGGTGAGGGCCAGGAAGGTCCGGTAGATGGAGTCGGAGTGGTACCAGTGGTTCGTGCCGGCGCCCATGAGGATCATCGAGCGGCCGCGGGTCTCCTCGGCGTTGCGGGCGAACTCGCGGCCGATCCGCGCCGCGGCTTCACCGGGGACTGAGGTGAACTGCTCCTGCCAGGCCGGCGTCCCGGGGTGGGTGGCGTCGTCGTAGCCGGTGGGCCACTCGCCGGGCAGGCCGTCCCGGCCGACGCCGTACTGAGCCAGGAGCAGGTCGAAGACGGTCGTCACCGTGCGTCCTGCCACCTCACGGGTGGGTACGCCACGGCGGATCGCGCCCTGCGTGCCGTCCATCCCGTCGAACCGGGGGAGCTCCACCTCGACGGCGGCTCCGTCGCCGGCGGCGGACAGCAGCGGGTCGACCTCGCCGAGGTCGAGGTTCCAGCGACCGGCACCGGACTCCCCGTAGCGGAATCCCAGAGAGCCGTTGGGGACGACGGGCTGCCCGGTCCGGGAGTCCAGCAGGACGGTCTTGAACGCGGCGTTCTCGGCCTCGGCCTCCTCGCCGCCGAGGTCGGCCGCGGTGAGGAACTTGCCCGGCACGTGGACGCCGTCCCGCTCCTCCAGCGAGACGAGGAAGGGTAGGTCGGTGTAGCGCCTGACGTAGTCGGTGAAGTAGCCGACCTGGCGGTCGACGAAGAACTCCTTGAGGACGACGTGGCCCATCGCCATCGCCAGGGCGCCGTCGGTGCCGGGGTGTGCGGCGAGCCACTCGTCGGCGAACTTGACGTTGTCGGCGTAGTCAGGGGAGACCGCGACGACCTTCTGCCCGCGGTACCGGGCCTCCACCATCCAGTGGGCATCCGGCGTCCGGGTCAGCGGGACGTTCGACCCCCACATGACGAGGTAGCCGGCGTCCCACCAGTCGCCGGACTCCGGCACGTCGGTCTGGTCGCCGAACACCTGCGGGGACGCCACCGGCAGATCGGCGTACCAGTCGTAGAACGACAGCATGGTGCCGCCGATCAGCGAGATGAAGCGGGCGCCCGAGGCGTGGCTGACCATCGACATCGCCGGGATGGGGGAGAACCCGGCGACACGGTCCGGACCCCAGTGCCTGATCGTGTGGACGTGGGCGGCGGCGACCATCTCGGTGGCCTCGTCCCAGGTGGCGCGGACGAGTCCGCCCTTGCCTCGGGCGGCCTTGTACCGGCGGGCCCGCTCAGGGTCGGAGACGACGTCCGCCCAGGCCAGGACCGGGTCGCCGAGACGTCCGCGCGCCTCCCGGTACATCTCGAGCAGGACGCCGCGGACGTACGGGTACCGGACTCGGGTCGGCGAGTACGTGTACCAGCTGAAGGCGGCCCCGCGGGGGCAGCCGCGGGGCTCGTACTCCGGCCTGTCCGGACCGACGGACGGGTAGTCGGTCTGCTGCGCCTCCCAGGTGATGATCCCGTCCTTGACGTAGACCTTCCACGAGCACGACCCGGTGCAGTTGACGCCGTGGGTGGAGCGGACGACCTTGTCGTGGCTCCAGCGGTCCCGGTAGAAGTCATCAGCGCGCCGGCCTCCGGTGAGGCTCAGCGTGCGTCGGTCTGCCGACACCCGCCCCTTCGTGAAGTACCGACGGGTCCCGACCAGGGCGTTCACCAGCGGACCGTCCAGCCCGCCACCGCCCGTGCCGCGTCGTCGTGGCGTCGTCTCGGTGGCCATCGGACTCTCCTCGCAGCGAGCGGGCGGTACGGGCTCGCCCGGTACCTGTCAGTGACCCTGTCGCACCGCGGCGGCTGGGGCAAGGGGGAACACCGGCCGTCCCGCGGCGACAGCTCCGGACGTCTCAGTGTGCGGGGACCGGCCCTTGTGCGGTGCGTGCCGACCGGTTCATCCCCAGCACCCAGACGGCGGCAGTCGCAGCAACAGCCGCCAGCGCCCACAGACCCGCCGCGTAGCCACCTGTGGTCGAGTAGACGGCGCCCATGACGAGGGGCGGGACGAAGCCGCCCATCCCCCCTGCGGCCCCGACGACCCCCGTCACCCCGCCCACCTTGCCCGGGTCGGCAAAACGCGCTACGTAGGCGAAGACGGCGCCGGCGGCCGCTCCGAGCGCACCGGCGAGGACGAGGAACGTCGTGCCGGCGAGGACCTCCAGTGGTGGGTGCAGGGCGGCCGCCCCCGCCGCCACGGCGGCGACCCCGAAACAGGTGGCGAGCACCGGCAGGGGTCCGAGGCGGTCCGACAGCCAGCCTCCCGCAGGTCGCATCACGACGGCGAGGACGACGAAGCCGGCGGTCCGCAACGCGGCCCCCTCCTGGCTGAGGTCGTAGGCCGTCTTGAGGTACGTAGGCAGGTACACGCTGAAGGCGACGAACCCGCCGAAGCCCAGCGCGTACATCAGCGAGGCCTTGATGGTCACGGGCATCGTCAGCGTCGTCCAGAAGCGGGCGAGCACTGACCCCGTGGCCGGTGCGGGGCGGCCGGGCGCGGGGCGGATGAGAGCCATCGCCACGAGGCTGTAGACGACCAGCAGCAGGGACACCAGGACGAACGGGAAGGACGGCCCGACGGCGTCGACCAGCCCGACCGTCGTGAAGGCGGCGATGGCCGTTCCACCCATCCCGGCGCCGAAGACACCGACCGCCAGTCCCCGACGGGCCGGGGGGTACCACCCGTTGACGTGCGGCACCCCGACGGCGAAGGACGTGCCGGCGATGCCGAGGAAGAAGCCGCCGACGATGTACTTGACGAAGGAGTCCGCCAGGAACCCGAGGTACAGGACCGGCGGGACGGTGACGAGCGTGATCGCGGGCATCATGATCCGCGCTCCGTAGCGGTCGGTCATCGCCCCGACCGGGATGCGCCCCAAGGAGCCGACGATCACCGGGACGGCGACGACCAGCGCCAGCTGCTCGGCGCTCAGCGACAGCTCGTCCTGAAGTCGGGGACCCAGCGGGCCCAGGAGGGCCCACGCCCAGAAGGACAGGGCGAACCCCGTCGTGGCGAGGACGAGGTTCAGCGTCGCCGCGCGGCTGCCCGGGACTGCCGGTGTCGTCTCCGACGAGGCGCCTGGTGTCTGCATGGCGGTCAGCCTCCCGCAGGGAGCTCCCGGCCGCCAGGACTGAGCGGCCCGTGTCGGTCCTGCCGTCTGGCACAGTGGCCGCCGTGACCGTCCGTGACCTGGTCCGGCGCAGCCGCCGGGACCTGCTCCTGGCCGCCGGGGTGATGGCCTGGATCGGCGTCGTCCTGTGGCTGGACCGCTCCGGGCCGATGCTCGAGCAGGTGGCGCTCGGCGTCCTCACCTGGGGAGTGCTGATCGCTCTGCTCCGTCGCGAGACCCCGCTCGTGCGGGCCCAGACCGGTGTGGTCGTCGTGCTCGCCACGATGGTCGAGTACACGTTCTCCCCGCTGCTCGAGGCGTACACGTACCGGCTGGAGACCGTGCCCGCGTACGTGCCGCCCGGGCACGGGCTCGTCTACCTCGCCGCGCTGGCGCTCGGCCGCAGCGAGCTGTTCCGGCAGTGGTCCCGCCCGCTCGTCGCGGCGACGGTCGTCGTCGGCGGGGCCTGGGCGGTGCACGGCGTGACGCTGGCCGAGCGGCACGACGCCCTGGGCGCGTTCTGGTTCGCCTGCCTGCTCGGCTTCCTCGCCTGGGGCCGCTCCCGGACGCTCTACGTGGGGGCGTTCCTCGTCGTCAGCTGGCTGGAGCTGGTCGGGACGGCGTGGGGCACCTGGCAGTGGGCCGAGCGGGACCCGGTCCTGGGGGTCGTCACCCAGGGCAACCCGCCGAGCGGCGCCGCCGGCGGCTACGGCTGGTTCGACCTGTGGGCGATCCTGCTCGCGCCCTCCGTGCTGTCCTGGTGGAGCGCCGTGCTGTCCTGGTGGAGCACCCTGAGGACGTCGTCGTGGAGGTGCCCGTTCGTGGCCAGGGCGCTGCCGCCGAAGGGACCGGGGACGCCGTCCAGCGAGGTGAACCGGCCGCCCGCCTCGGTGACGACCGGGACGAGCGCCGCCATGTCGTGCACCTCGAGCTGGGGCTCGCAGGCGATGTCGACCGCGCCCTCGGCGAGCAGCGCGTACGACCAGAAGTCGCCGTAGGCGCGGGTGCGCCAGCACCGACGGGTGAGGTCGAGGAACTGCGGCAGCGACCCGCGCTCCTCCCAGCCGGCGAGGCTCGAGTACGACAGTGAGGCGTCGGGGAGCCGCCGGACGTCGGAGACCCGTAGCCGGGTGGCCGAGGACAGCCGTGGCCCGCTCCACGCCCCGGAGCCGACCGCGGCCCACCAGCGGCGGTTGAGCGCGGGAGCCGACACCACGCCGAGCACTGGCTCCCCGTCGTCGACGAGGGCGATGAGCGTGGCCCACACCGGCACGCCGCGGACGAAGCTCTTCGTGCCGTCGATCGGGTCGACGACCCACTGCCGCGGGCCGTGTCCGGTCGGTGCGTACTCCTCACCGATGACCGCGTCCCGAGGCCGGGTGCGCCCGAGCTGGGCCCGCACCAGCTGCTCGGCGCCGCGGTCGGCGTCGGTGACCGGGCTGAGGTCCGGCTTGGCCTCCACCCGCAGGTCCTGGGCGCGGAAGCGCTCCATCGTCAGGCCGTCGACGGAGTCGGCGATGACGTGGGCCAGCCGCAGGTCGTCGTCGTAGCCTCGGTTCACCCCGTGCACGCTACCGGTGCGCCAGCCGGTCCGCTGCCGCCACGGCGAGCGTGCCGAGGGCGTTCGACGCGGCGTGGACGACGAGGGGTGCGGTGACGCTGCCGCTGCGCCGGTGCAGCGCGGTGAGGAACCAGCCGGCCAACGACGTGCTCACCACGGCCGCCGCGGTCGACCCGGCGAGCCGCCGGGGCGCCCGGACGCCGTCGGCGCGGGCCGCCTCGAGCGCCGGCCGCACGTGCCACAGACCGAACACGACCGCCGCGGCCTGCTCGGCGCGCCGCCGAGGCAGCAGCCGGCCGAGGACCGCGGGCAGGACGGCGCGGAACGCGACCTCTTCCCACAGCGCCGTGCCCACGGGGACCCGCAGCGCGACGTGGTGCGCGACCTCGCGACCGGACAGCTCGGTGATCCGCTCGTCGGCCAGCAGCCGGCGCAGCCCCGGGACGGCGACCGCGGCGGCGATGCCGCCGGCGACCACTGCGGCCAGGGTTCCGCCGAGGCGCAGCCCGGCCGGGACGCGCGCGAGCTCGGTGCCGAGCTCGGCGGGGGTGATCCCTCGGGCCCGTGCCAGGACCAGTAGGCCGGCGGCGGCCGCGCTGTTCGCCGGGACGTAGCGGCGGGAGTGCCAGTCCGTCGCGCCGAGCCCGTTGTTCCAGGCGGCGAGACCGAGGGTGACGGCGGCCGCGGTGACCGCGTCCCCCCGGGTCACCCGTCCGCCTCGGTGCGGCTTCGCAGCAGCCGGCGCAGCGAGTCCAGCCGGGCCCGGCCGTGCGGTCCGGCGTTGCCCGCCTCGACCCACGCGTCCAGGGCGCAGTCCGGCTCGTCGTGGCTGCAGCCGCGGGGGCAGCCGGCGCTGCCGGGCTCGAGGTCCTCGAAGGCGCGCAGCAGGTGCTGCGGCTGCACGTGCGCGAGCCCGAACGAGCGGATGCCCGGGGTGTCGGTCACCCAGCCGGACCGGCCGGGCAGCCGCAGCGCGACCGCCGAGGACGAGGTGTGCCGTCCCCGTCCGGTGACGGCGTTGACGCTGCCGGTGGCCCGGTCGGCGTCCGGGACCAGGGCGTTGACGAGCGTGGACTTGCCGACCCCGGAGTGGCCGAGCAGCACGGTCTCGTGCCCGGTCAGCCGGGCGCGGACGTCCTCCACCCCGTCGATGGAGCCGTCCGGACGCCGGCGGGTCACGAGCGTGGTCAGGTCGAGGTCGCGGTAGGCGGCCAGGAACGGGGCGGGGTCGGCGAGGTCGGCCTTGGTGAGGCACAGCAGCGGCGTGATGCCCGCGTCGTACGCAGCGACGAGCGCGCGATCGACCATCCGGTGCCGGGGCGCGGGGTCGGCGACCGAGGTGACGACGACGAGCTGGTCGGCGTTGGCGACGACGACCCGTTCCACCGGGTCGCTGTCGTCGGCGGTCCGGCGCAGCACCGTGGCCCGTGGCTGGACCCGGACGATCCTGGCCAGGGCGTCCGTCGTCCCGCTGACGTCGCCGACGACTCCGACCCGGTCGCCGACGACGATGCCGGTGCGCTGGATCTCCCGGGCCCGCATCGCGACGACGACCCGCTCGGTGGGGCCGTCCTCGTCGACGAGGGTGGTGTACCGGCCCCGGTCGACGGTGAGGACCCGGCCGGTGACGGCGTCCTCGTGCCGTGGCCGGTCCTTCGTCCGGGGTCGAGACCCTCTGGGGTTGGGGCGGATCCGGACGTCGCTCTCGTCCAGGCGTCGCGTCGACCGGGGGGTCACCCGGTGGCCTCCCGAGCGGGCTGGAGCATCCGCGACCACATGCCGGGGAAGTCCGGCAGGGTCTTCGCCGTGGTGCCGACGTCCTCGACCTGGACGCCGGGCACCCGCAGGCCGATCACCGCGCCGGCGGTGGCCAGCCGGTGGTCGCCGTAGGTGTGGAACACCCCGGCGTGCAGCGGGGCGGGGCGGATGACCAGCCCGTCGGCGGTCTCGGTGACGTCGCCTCCCAGGCCGGTGATCTCCCGGGCCAGTGCCGCCAGCCGGTCGGTCTCGTGGCCGCGAAGGTGCGCGACGCCGGACAGCCGGGACGGGGTGTCGGCGAGGGCGGCGAGCGCGGCCACCGTGGGGGTGAGCTCGCCGGCGTCGTGCAGGTCGGCGTCCACCCCGTACAGCTCCCCGGTGCCCCGCACGGTGAGGCCGTCCCGCTCGAGGGTCACCTCGGCTCCCATCGAGTCGAGCAGGTCCCGGATCGCGTCGCCGGCCTGCGTCGTCCACTGCGGCCAGCCCGGGACCGTGACGCGACCCCCGGTGACGGCCGCGGCGGCCAGGAAGGGGGTGGCGTTGGACAGGTCCGGTTCGACCTGGACGTCCAGTCCGCCGATCTCCCCGGGCTCGACCCGCCAGGTGTCCGGCTCGAGGTCGTCGACGACGACGCCGACGTCGCGCAGCGCCTCGACGGTCATCGACACGTGCGGCCGGCTCGGGATCGGCGCGCCGGTGTGCCGCACCGTGAGGCCCCGCTCGAAGCGGGCCGCGGCCAGCAGCAGCCCGGAGACGAACTGGCTGGAGTCCGTGGCGTCGATGGCGACCTCGCCGCCGGTCACGGCGCCGGTGCCGTGAACGGTGAACGGCAGAGCCCCCCGCCCGTCGTCGCTGACCCGGACGCCGAGAGCGCGCAGGGCCTCGAGGACCGCTGACATCGGCCGCTCGCGGGCGCGGGGGTCGCCGTCGAACCGGACGTCGCCGGTGGCGAGGGCCGCGACCGGGGGCAGGAAGCGCATGACCGTGCCGGCGAGACCGCAGTCGACGGAGCCGCCGTGCAGGGGGGCCGGCGTGACGAGCCAGTCCTCACCGAACGGGGACGCTCCCGGGACGTCCTCGATGCCGGCGCCGAGGGCCCGCAGGGCACCGGCCATGAGCAGGGTGTCGCGGGAGCGCAGCGGCGCCCGGAGCCGGGACGGCTGAGCGGCCAGGGCGGCGATCACGAGGTAGCGGTTGGTCAGCGACTTGGAGCCGGGCAGGGTGACGGTCGCGTCGACGGGCCGGTCCGGGGTCGGCGCCGGCCACAGCGGCAGGCTCATAGGTGGCGAGCCTACGACCCGGTGCGGTGCACGGAACGCTCGCTCTCGGACCCTGACGCCTCGGACCCCTGACGCCTCAGACCCCGACGGCGCTGCCGGCACGCCGCGCCGCCCGCTCAGCCTCCCGGCGAGCCTGCCGCGCCACGGTCCGCGCCTCGCGGCCGGCGTGCCGGGCGGTGCGCCGGGCGTCCTTCGTCGCGTGCCGGGTCCGCCACGCCAGGCCGGGACGGCCCTCGGTGTCGACGGTGGCCAGCAGCACGCCGCCGAGCAGCCCGAGGTTCTTGAGGAAGTGGGTCCGCTGCCGGCGCCTCTCCTCCGGGTCACGCACGGTCCAGAACGGGTGCTCGACGTACGTCGTCGGGACGAGCGTCGCGGCCAGCACGGCCGAGGACACCCGGGGAAGGCGGTTGAGGGCGAGCAGCGCGCCCGCCCCGGCCATCGCCGCGCCGTTGGCCCGCACGAGCGTCTCCGGGTCGTCGGGCAGGTGCAGCGGTCCGGCGACCCGGTGCACGAGCGGGCGCGCGGCCTCCGCCTTGGCGGCGGGGTGCCGGACCTGGTCCAGGCCGGTGGTGATGAAGACGGCGGACAGCAGCGGACGGGCGATGCGGCGGACGAGCGTCATGTGCCTTGTCCTACCGCAGAACGGCCCGTGGCGCGAGACCACCGGGGCTGCGCTGCTGGCAGGCTGGGTGCCATGTGCGGCAGGTACGCGGCGAGCCGGCACCCCGACGAGCTCGCCGAGGAGTTCGAGGTGGACACGGTGGAGCTGGACCGGCCGGCCGCTCCGGGCCGCGACGGCCCCGACTGGAACGTCGCGCCGACCACGGCGAACCCCGTCGTCCTCGAGCGGGACGACGCCCGCCGGCTGCGGCTGCTCACCTGGGGGCTCGTCCCGTCCTGGGCCAGTGACCGCACCGTCGGAAACCGGATGATCAACGCCCGGGCCGAGTCGCTGCTCGACAAGCCGGCCTACCGGCGCGCCGCCGCGGTGCGCCGGTGCCTGGTGCCGGCGGACGGCTGGTACGAGTGGCAGGCCAGCCCGGTCGTCACCGACGGGCGGGGCCGGCCGCGCAAGCAGCCCTTCTACATCCGCCCCGCCGACGACGAGGGTCTCGCCTTCGCCGGGGTGTACGAGCTGTGGCGGGACCCCGGCCGGGACGCCGACGACCCGGCGGCCTGGCTGGCCACGTACGCCATCGTCACGACGGACGCCGAGCCCGGTCTCGACCGCATCCACGAGCGGATGCCGTTCGTCCTGCCCCGGGAGAGGTGGGACGCCTGGCTCGACCCGGCGATCACCGACCCGGACGACGTCCGCGGGCTGCTCGCACCGGTACCACCGGGTCGGTTCACCGCCGTCCCGGTCAGTCCGCGGGTGAACAACGTGCGCAACAACGGCCCAGAGCTGACCCAGCCGGCGCCGGTCGAGGAGCTGGTCGGGGTCGTCGACCCGGCGACGGGGGAGCTGCTCGGTGGCCAGGACACCGCGCTCTTCTGAGGTCGAGGTCCCGACCTCGCAGGGCCCGGCGCAGGTCCGGCTCAGCGAGCCTGCCGGACGCCCGGTCGGGCGGCTCGTCCTCGGTCACGGGGCGGGCGGCGGGGTCGACGCCCCGGACCTGCTCGCCGTCCGGGACGCGGCGGTGGCCGCGGGCTGGGAAGTGGCCCTCGTCGTCCAGCCGTGGAAGGTGGCCGGCCGCCGGGTGGCCACCGCACCCGCCCGGCTCGACGCCGCGTGGACCGAGGTGCTGCGGGCCCTGCCCGCTCGCCGGCCGCTCGTCGTCGGCGGCCGCAGCGCCGGGGCGCGGGTCGCCTGCCGGACGGCCGCGGACCTCGACGCGGTGGGGGTGTGCTGCCTGGCGTTCCCCCTGCACCCGCCGGGACGTCCCGACCGAAGCCGGGCCGGTGAGCTTCCGGACGACCGGCCGGTCCTCGTCGTCCAGGGCCGCCGGGACCCCTTCGGCAGCCCGGACGACGTCCGGGCGGCGGCACCCCACGGCCGGGCCGAGGTGGAGGTCGTCGCCGTCGACGGGAACCACGCCCTGGCAGCCGACCCGGACGCCGTGGCCGGCGCCGTCGTCGCCTGGCTCCAGCGGCTGCGGAACACACCCGGTCGCGGTGGTGTTCGCACCGGGTGAGAACGCTGCCCCGTCCCCGTCCGGAGGTCACGCCCGTGCTGGTCAACCTTGACGCCGTGCTTGCCGGCGGGGTCGCCCCGTCGCGGTTCGCGGACGGCTCAGGCGCAGCACTAGGCTCAGCGGCGATGAGCGAGGAGACGACGCGCGCCCCTCAGGAGGAGACCTCCGAGCAGCGCGCTGCCCGCTTCGAGGACGAGGCGCTGCAGTACCTCGACCAGCTGTACTCCGCGGCGCTGCGGATGACCCGTAACCCGGCGGACGCCGAGGACCTCGTCCAGGAGGCGTACACCAAGGCCTTCGGGTCGTTCCACCAGTACCGGCCCGGGACGAACCTCAAGGCCTGGTTGTACCGGATCCTCACCAACACGTACATCAACTCCTACCGCAAGAAGCAGCGGCAGCCGCAGCAGTCGCAGGCGGAGGAGATCGAGGACTGGCAGCTCGCCCGCGCCGAGTCGCACACCTCGACCGGTCTGCGCTCGGCGGAGGCCGAGGCGCTCGACCGGCTGCCCGACTCCGACGTCAAGGACGCCCTGCAGGCCCTGCCCGAGGACTTCCGGATGGCGGTGTACCTCGCGGACGTCGAGGGCTTCGCCTACAAGGAGATCGCCGAGATCATGGGCACGCCCATCGGCACGGTGATGTCGCGGCTGCACCGCGGACGTCGCCAGCTGCGGGCGATGCTGGAGGACTACGCCCGGGAGCGTGGGCTGGTGCCCACGTCAGGATCGGGGGAGGACTCGTGAGCTGTGGTCGCCCGCACGAGACGGACTGTCGTGACGTCCTCGACCGGGTCTACGAGTACCTGGACGACGAGCTCACCCACCACGACCTCGTCCGCATCCGCCAGCACCTCGACGAGTGCGCCCCGTGCCTGCGGCAGTTCGACCTCGAGGTGGCGTTGAAGGCGCTCGTGCGCCGGTCCTGTCAGGAGCCGGCCCCGGACAGCCTGCGGACCCGGATCATGGCGCGGATCACCGAGGTCCGCGTCCAGCTGGACTGAGCCCGGACGCCGTCAGGCGTTGGGGCGGTTGCCGTGGTTGGCGGCGCTGTTCTTGCGTGCGCGGCGCTTACGGGCTCGCTTGCTCATCCGGGTCCTCCTCGAGGTGACGGTGGTCTGCGTGCCAGCATCGTCCCACACTGGCAGGGGCGGCTCAGCCGGCGAGGGTCCGGTTGAGGGCGTCGAGCACGGCCCGGGCCACGGCGTCCGGGTGGTCTCCGCGCACGGGCGCGGAGCCCGTCAGCACCTGCTCGCCCACCCGCGGGACACCGAGGACGAGAACGACAAGTGCGACCTCCCGGGTGGCGGTGCGGACCAGGTCCGCGGTCTCCAGCTCGCAGCGCATGCCGAGCAGCTCGCGGAGGGCCGCCAGCGTCGCCGAGGCCACGATGCGTGGCCGGTGAGAGGGCGAGAGCGGGCCGAGCGCGGAGCCGGTGAACGCGTCGTCCCCGGCGCCCAGCGTCACCTCAACCTCGTACTGGCCGCCGGCGGTGCGGGTGGCGATGCTCGTCACGACCACGCGCGCGTGGTCCGGCCGGTCCGCCGTCGCCTCGGCGGCGGAGTCCTCCTCGTGCGTCGCGTCCCGGTCGCCGATCTGGACGACGGACACGATGCGGTGGTCCAGGTCGAGGTCGAACTGGGCCAGGGCGACGGACTGGACGTCGCGGACGAGCTGCTTGGCGGGCTTGCCCGGGTTGGCCAGGACGTGGATCTCCTGGGGGCGGGCGTCCGGGTCGGTGACGACGCTCACCGCACGGACGTCGGACAGCTGGCAGAGGGCGTCCTCGAGGTCGGGCAGCAGGCGTAGGGCGGGCACGGCGGGCTCCAGCGGTCGTTGGTCGCGTCGTCGCGGAGGGTAGGGCAGAATGGGCCCGGATCGCGGGACGTCAACCGATTGTCACCCCGTGACCGTTTCGGCGGTACGGCGAACGGGTGAGTCACGCTACGTCAGGGACTGTTCGCTTGACGTGGTGGCTGGCGATCACTTCACTGTACCTGGGCGTCACGCTGGTCACACTGATCACAGCACTCCCGCGACGCCGAGCCACAACTCCAGAGCGAGCAAGCGGGGCCGACAGCTCACAGTCCCGTGACCGAGTCAGTCTTCACCCTCGAACGCGTTTCCCACGGAGCGGAGCGGAGCGCGCGCGGACGAGCAGCGGTGTCCGTGACATCACGTGAAGGATGTGATGTCGAGATGAAGATCATCGTGGCTGCGGTGGAGCGCATGCTCTCCGCGGAGGCGGGTTGGTCCTGGGAGGGTCGCTGATCCTCCACGAGCTGTCGACCCCGGTTGCTCCCTCTGACCGGAGGAGCCCGTGCTCGACCTACCGCGTGCTGCGAGGGCGTTCATCGCCCTGCTCGTCGTGCTGGACGTCGGCTACCTTGTTGCCACGGGTGCCGCTGTCGAGCCCTGGCACGACCTGCGCTGGGTCCCCCTCGTCATCCTGGTTGTGCTGGGGGCCGGCGGGTACGCACTTCGAGTCTCGTCCCACGGCGGTCAGGCGATCTCGGTCGGTTTCATCGTCCAGCTCGCGGCAATCCCCCTGCTCGGGGTGTGGGGAGCCGTACTCGTCGCGACCCTGGCGGGCGTCGTCCAGATCAACGGCTGGAACCCCGTCGTCCGCACCTTCAATGCGGCCCAGTTCGGGCTGGCCACTCTGGCTGCCGCCGCCACCTATCGCCTCACCGGTGGGTCCTTCGACATCGCGCACCTGAGCGGGCTGGAGTTCGTCTGGGGCAACTTGCTGCCGATGACGCTCGCCGCCGGGGTGATGTGCCTGGTCAACGCCGCTCTCGTCTCCGGCATCGTGCACTTCCACAAGGGCGTTCCGTTTGGACGGGTTTTCTGGGAGACCCTCCGGCCCGGGGCCGCTCCCTACCTCGGGTACGCCATGTTCGGCGTCCTGCTCGCCGTGCTCTGGGACGGCGCCGGCATCGGACCGCTCTCGGCCGTCCTCGTCCTCGCCCCGCTCTACGTCGCCCGCTGGGCCTGGGCCCAGTACGCCGCCGAGCAGGAGGCGTACGAGCGGACGGTGCTCGCCCTGGTCGGCGCGGTCGAGGCCAAGGACCTCTACACCCGCGGCCACAACGAGCGGGTCTCGCACGCCAGCGTCCTCATCGCCCGCCAGGTCGGCCTGGCCGCAGACCGGGTCGAGATGGTGCGCTTCGCCGGGATGCTGCACGACGTCGGCAAGATCGGCGTCCCGACCCGGGTGCTGCGCAAGAGCGGCAGGCTCACCGACGAGGAGTTCGCCGCCATCGCGCTGCACCCGGTCCGCGGTCTGGAGATGGTGCGCGGTATCGAGTTCCTCGAGGACGCCTACTCCGGGATCCTGCACCACCACGAGCGGCTGGACGGCAAGGGCTACCCGATGGGGCTGTCGGGCGACGACATCCCCGAGCTGGCGCGCATCATCGCCGTCGCCGACGCGTTCGACTCCATGACCTCGACCCGCTCCTACCGCCGCGCCCGGGAGGTGGACGAGGCGCTGGTGGAGCTCGAGGCCGGCAAGGGCACGCAGTTCGAGCCCCGGTTCGTCGACGCGCTCGTCGCCGCGCTCGAGCACGAGCCGTGGGAGCCGACCCGCGCACCGGCCGCCGAGGTGGCCGCCGGCGCCGCGGACGCCGGTGGGTTCGACCACGACGACCCCGACGCCCCCTCCTTCCACCGGGGCGCACGTCCGCTGCCGGACGGCGCCGACCTGGGGACGTCGTGACCGGGCGGGCCGGGCCCGCCGTCCCGGGGACGACACCGGCCGGCGTCGTCACCGGGATCGCCGCGCTCGTCACCGTCGTGGCCACCGTGTCCGCCGCGGTGTCGTGGAGCCGCGGGGAGCTCGGCCCCGTCGTCCTGCTCGGCGCCTTCGCCGTCCTCATCGCGGCCGGTGAGCTGCTGCGCCTCAACCTGCCGGGAGACCGCGACGCGGCACCGATCGGTGCGGCGATGGCGCTCGCGCTGGCCCTCGTGCCCGAGCTCGGTGACGAGCCGTTGACCTTCGGTGCCGGGGCGGTCGTCGCGGTCACCGCCGTCGGCGTCCTCGTCGGCGTCATGCCGCACGCCCTGGCCGGCCGCGCGCCGCGCGCGGACGTGCTGGCCCGGCGGGTGCTCACCGTGGCGATCGCCGCGGTGCTCTTCCGCTCCGTGCCGGTGGCCGGACGCCCGCTCGTCGAGCACGTCACCGACTGGGAGGACCACCGCTGGCTCGCTGCCCTGGTGATGATCGCCGTCGCGCTGCTCGCCGCAGCCGTCGACTCGGTCGTCGCCGCCGCGGTCCGGGCCGCCCGCCAGCACGCCCCGCTGCGGCCCGTGCTGGTCGACGAGGTGCGCGCCGCGGCCGGGATCAGCGCGGCCATCTCCGCGACCGGCGTCCTCGTCGCCCTGGCGGCCCGTCCGATGGACCTGCTGGCCCTGCCGGTGTTCGCCGTCCCGCTGCTGATCACGCAGTTCGCCTTCCGCCGGTACGCCATGGTGCGGCGGACCTACCTGCAGACGATCCGCTCGCTGTCCCGGCTCACCGAGATCGGCGGGTACACCGAGACCCGGCACTCCCAGCGGGTCAGCGCACTGGCCGTCGCGATCGGCCGCGACCTCGGGCTCGGCGAGTCCGAGCTGCTCGACCTGGAGTACGCGGCGCTGCTGCACGACATCGGCCAGCTCTCCCTGACCGACCCCATCCCCGGTGGCGCGACCGTGATGGCGTCCCCCGCGCAGCAGCAGACGATCGCCGAGCTGGGCGCCGGCATCGTCGCGAGCACCGGCGTCCCGGAGGCCGTCGCCGTCGCCGTCGCCCGACAGCACCGCCCCTACCGGACGCCGTCCGACCGGCTCTCCGGGGACGCCGAGGTGCCGCTGGCCAGCAGGATCATCCGGGTCGCCAACGCCTACGACGACCTCGTCGGCGAGTCCGGCGGCGAGGCCGCCCGCACCGTGGCGCTCGAGCGCATCCACCTCGGCCTCGCGCACGACTACGACCCCCGGGTGGTCGCCGCCCTGTCCCGGGTCCTCGCCCGCAGCTGAGCCGAGGTTCGACGAGACGGCGTCCGCTCAAGTCCGCGCCGGAACGCACCGACACTGCTGGGGTGAGCGTCAGTGAGGTGCAGCCCGCACAGAACGGCGACCGCCCGCCGCTGTCCGTCGTCGACTACCTGCTCGCCCTCGTCGAGCTGGCCGGCTCCGACCTGCACTGCAAGGTCGGCTCCCCGCCGCGGATCCGCATCGACGGCCGCCTGCGCAAGCTGCAGGCCCCGGAGCTGACCCCCGCGGACACCGAGCACATGGTGGCCGAGGTGCTGCGGCCCGACCTGGTCGAGGAGTTCGCGGCCACGAACGAGGCCGACTTCGCCTACTCCATGCCCGGCGTCGGACGCTTCCGCGTCAACGCGTTCCGCCAGCGGGGGTCCGCCGGTCTGGTGTTCCGCCGGGTGACCTTCGGTGCCATCCCGCTGGAGGACCTCGGGGTGCCGCCCGCCGTCGGGACGCTCGCCCTCGAGCCGCGCGGTCTCGTCCTCGTCACCGGGCCGACCGGCTCCGGCAAGACGACGACGCTGGCCGGGATGGTCAACGCCATCAACACCCAGCGCGAGGTGCACATCGTCACGATCGAGGACCCGATCGAGGTGCTGCACAGCGACGAGCTCGCCATGATCAACCAGCGGGAGCTGCGGATCGACACCTCCGACTTCGCCACCGCGCTGCGTGCCGCGATGCGGCAGGACCCGGACGTCATCCTCGTCGGGGAGATGCGGGACGCCGAGACCGTCCGGGCCGCACTCACCGCCGCCGAGACCGGGCACTTCGTCATGTCGACCCTGCACACGACGGACGCGCAGGAGACGATCAACCGCATCATCGACTTCTTCCCCCCGCACGAGCAGATGCAGGTGCGGCTGTCCCTGGCCGGGTCCCTGCGCGGCATCCTGTGCCAGCGGCTCGTCCCGCGTGCCGACGGGCAGGGGCGGTGCGTCGTCATGGAGGTCTGCGTGGGCACCGGGCGGATCGCCGACGCGGTCGCGGACCCGGAGAAGACGAGCACGATCTCCGACCTCATCGCCGACGGCGGGTTCTACGGGATGCAGACGTTCGACCAGCACCTCGTCACCTACGTGCGCGACGGCCTGGTCACCCTCGAGGACGCGATGGCCGCCTCGAGCCACCCGCACGACCTCATGGTCGAGCTGCGCCGGCTCGGTCTGGTCACCTGAGCGGACCCCTGACGTAGCCTGCGGTCGGTGAGCAGCGACCCCGTCACCCGGACCTTCACCGTCACCGACGAGGACACCGCCGCCGCACTGGGCAGCGGTGACCTGCCGGTTCTCGGGACGCCGCGGCTGCTCGCGTGGTGCGAGGCCGTCACCTGTGCCGCGGTGCCGGAGCGCCTCGCCGCCGGCCGGACGAGCGTCGGCACCCGGGTCAGCATGGAGCACCTGCGGCCCAGCGCGGTCGGGTCCCGGGTGACGGTCACGGCCGAGGTCGTCGCCGTCGACGGCCGGCTCGTGCGGTTCGCCGTCCGGGCCGAGGACGACGAGCAGGGCCTGCTCGCGGTCGGCGAGGTGACCCGCGTCGTCGTCGACGCTGACCGCTTTCTCGCCCGGGTCCGGGGACCCGCGCAGGGCTGACGCCGGACCGCTATGACCAGCCCCCGCCGTCCTGGGCTGCATCATCCGTGAGCGGCAGGGCGAGGACGAGCAGGTCCACGCCCGGCACCGGGGTCCAGTCGAGAGCCGGCTCGCGCCGGAACCCCAGGCGGCGGTAGATGCGGTGGGCCGCGTGCGAGTGCGGCTCGGTCGACAGCACGAGCCGGCGGGCGCCGTCCGCACGGGCCCGGTCGATGCACGCCTGCACCAGCGCCTGGCCGACGCCACGGCCGCGCGCGTCCGGGTGGACGCCGAGCATCCGGAACTCCGCCTCCCCCGGTGCGCAGACCTCCGCCAGCGGCGACCCGTGCCGGGCGTACGTCACGCTGCCTACCACCTCGTCGCCGTCCAGCGCCACGAGGACCGTCCCGTGGGCGGCCCGCTTCCGCGCGTTCCCGACGTCCTGGAGGTAGTCCCGGTCCCCGCCGAGCCCGTCAGCCTGGTAGGCGGCGACGACCACCGCCCCGGCCGCGTCCATCTCGTCGTCCTCAGCCGGCCGTACCTGGACCCGGCCCGTCACCGTCGCGTCGTCCACGGCCGCCATCGTGCCGTACGCGCCCAATTGCCTCTTGAGTGCCGGTTCGCACGTGCCGATGGATGACCGTGGAGCCCGGGAGCGTTCCGTCGCTGCTCACGCCGCTGCGTGATCCGCCCGCGGCGCGTCGGCGGAGCGGGCGGTACCTCAGCGTCCAGGTGAAGTTCACCATCGCCCTCGCCTGGTCCGTGCTGTGGATGGCCGGCTCCGTGTGGCTGTCACTGCCCTGGCTCCGCGACCTCGCCGACCTCACTCACCCTGTCATCGCCGTCCTCGTCATCACGCTGGTGGCCTACCTCCCGGGCGGCGTGGTCGCGTTCCTCGCCGCCAGCCTGGTGCTGGACCGGCAGCCGCCCCTGCGGGTGACCTCCCCGACGACCCCAGTGACCGTCGTCATCGCGGCGCGCAACGAGGCTGCCGGCATCGGGACGACGCTGCGCTACCTGGCGAACCAGGACTACGCCGGGCCGGTGACGGTGGTACTGGCGGACAACGGCTCCGCGGACGGCACCGCCGAGGTCGCCGCTCAGGCTGCTCAGGACCTCGGCGTCCGTCTCGTCGTCGTGGACGCCCCGGTCCCGGGCAAGAGTCACGCGCTCAACGCCGCTCTGGACCGGGTGACCACCGGCCTCGTCGTCACGCTCGACGCCGACACCCTGCTGCACCCCAGTGCGCTGCGGAGCCTGGTGGCGCGCCTGGAGTCCGCCCCGGACGACGTCGTCGCCGTCGCCGGGTCGATCCTCGTCCGCAACAGCCGGGACGGGTTCTGGGCCCGGATGCAGGAGTGGGACTACTTCCTCGGCATCGCCTCGGTCAAGCGGATGCAGGGCCTGTACCAGGGGACCCTCGTGGCCCAGGGCGCCTTCAGCCTGTACCGGACCGATGCGGTCCGGGCGGTGGGTGGGTGGCCCGACGCCATCGGCGAGGACATCGTCATCACCTGGCACCTCTTGGCACAGCGCGGCCGGGTGTACTTCGAACCCCTCGCAGTCGCCTTCACCGACGTGCCCGTGAGCCTTCGGCACCTCGCCCGGCAACGGGCGCGGTGGGCCCGCGGGATGCTCGAAGGGCTGCGTGCAGTGCCGCCGTGGCGTCAGCACACACCCATGACCCGGCTGATGACGGGGCTCGACCTCGTCATCCCGGCTCTCGACCTCGGGTACACGCTGATCTGGATGCCGGGGCTGGTGCTCGCTCTGGCCGGCTACTACTGGGTCGTCGGCCCCTGGACCCTGTTCGTCCTACCGCTGACCCTGCTGGTCAACGTCATCCTCTACCGGTTCCAACGCCGGCACGTCTTCGGTCGGCTGGGCCTGCGGGTGCGCCGCAACGCCGTCGGCTTCGTCGCCTACGTCGTGGTCTACCAGATGGTGATGTCGCCGGTGGCCGTGTACGGCTACCTCCAGGAGCTCGTGGGCAGCAGGAGGCGCTGGAAGTAGCGGTCTGTCCCCTCCTTACTCTCGGCCGAGCGCGTCGGCCAGCACCGCCCCCAGGACGTCGAGCGACTGCGGCCCCGGCTCCTCGGGCAGGTGGGGAAGCAGCACCTGCGACATCCCGCCGAGGTCGGCGTCGATCCGGTCCAGCCACGCGCGCTGGCCGCGGACCTGCGCCGCGAGGAACGGGTCCGCACTGCCGCTCGGGAGCACCCGGTTGACGACGAGCAGGCCCAGCGGCAAGCCGCCCGCTCGCAGGGCGTCCCGTGCTCGTGCGGTCTCCAGCACGGCGAGTCGTTCGGGCACGACGACCAGGTGGACGGCGGACTCGCGCCGCAGCAGATCACGCACGGCGGTGAGCCGGTCGCGTCGCGCCCGCAACCGAGTGGCGACCGGGTCCGGAGCCGGTTCGGCGTCCTCCCGGGCCAGGGCGCGGGCCAGGGAGTCGGTCCGCAGGAACGACTCGCGGGTGCGCAGCAGACCGTCCACCCAGCTGGACAGCAGGTCCGGCAGGGTCAGCAGCCGCAGCGTGTGCCCCGTCGGAGCGGTGTCGACGACGACCCGGTCCCAGGTGCCCGCGGTCACCGCGTCGAGCAGCACGTCGGACAGCCGGTCGAGCAGCGCGCTCTCCTGGGTGCCGGGACTGGCCAGCGCGGCGTCCAGGTGCCGCCGAAGCGCGGGCATCACCGCTGCCGGGACGACGTCGCGGGCGTCCTCGGCGATTCGCGCCACGTGCTCGCGGGCCACCTGCTCGGCGTCGATCTCCAGCACCGACCACCGAGGTCCGGCCGGGACCGGGTCGCGCCGGGGGTGCACCCCCAGCAGGTCGGACGTCGAGTGGGCGGGGTCGGTCGACACGAGGAGCGTCCGGTGGCCGTGGCTGGCGAGCAGCCTGGCGAGGGCCGCGGCCACCGTCGTCTTGCCGACCCCGCCCTTGCCGCCGACGAGGTGCACCTGGACGCCGGTGAGCGCCTCAGCAGCAGGCACTGCCGGACAGCCGGTCGATGCCCCGGGAGACGTGCAGCTGGTGGGTGCGGGTCAGCAGCCACGGGTACACCTCGAGGGCGTAGTACGACACCGGGCTCTGCGCCCCCATCGCCTCGAGCAGCAGGACGCCGAGCAGCTCCTCCTCCTCGCGACGCGCCTCTCGCCGCAGCTCCGTGCGCCACCGGGCCACGAAGACCGCGTCATGAGCGGCCTCGAGGCGACGCCAGGCCCGCCTCAGCCGGTCCACGGTCGGTCCGAGACCGGCTCCGACGGCTCGGTGGTGTCACGCCGACGGGCCGAGCGCAGGGCGATCGCCGCCTCGACGATCAGCCAGACCGCCAGGACGAAGATGATCGCGTCCAGCGGGGCGAGCACCCACTGGCCCTCCTCGATGAAGTTCCCGAGGTTCACGACCAGCGCCCACGACGTCATCACCAGCAGGAAGACCAGCGGCACGAGCACGGGCAGGCTCGGCCGCCCGCTGCGGGTCACCCACACCGCGATGACCGCTAGAGCGAGCCCGGCGGTGAGCTGGTTCGTGGTCCCGAACAGCTGCCACAGCACCCCGAAGGTGTAGCCGGCCTCGCCGCCACCGGGCAGCAGCGCCATCACCAGCGGCACGATGACTGCCACCAGGGACGCGAGCGTGAGGTTGCGGGCCAGCGGCCGGAACCCGGCGGACTCGGAGATCTCCTGGATGACGTACCGCTGGAGACGGACGCCGGTGTCCATCGTCGTCGCGGCGAAGCTGATGACGACCACCGCGGCGAAGACGGCGGCGACGTCCAGCGGGACCGCGAGGTTGTTGGCGAAGTTCGCCACGCCCTGGACGAAGTTGTTGGTCGCCCCGCCCGAGGCGGTGGCGAAGTCGACGTAGAAGGCCTCCCACTCCACCTGGGTGGCGGCAAGGCCGGCGGAGACGGCGAGGACCGATCCCATCGCGAGGCTGCCCTCACCGGCCGCGCCGACGTACCCGACGTAACGGGCGTCGGTGTCCTTGTCGAGCTGCTTGGCCGTCGTCCCGCTCGCCACGAGGGAGTGGAAGCCGGAGATCGCCCCGCAGGCGATGGTGATGAACAGGAACGGGAAGATCGGTGGTGAGCCCTCGGGGACGTCGTTGAGCACCGGGGCGACGATCCGGTCCATCCCGACGAGCATGCCCAGCAGGATGACCCCGAGCGCGATGAACAGCTGGTGGGAGTTGATGTAGTCCCGCGGCTGCAGGAGCACCCACACCGGCAGCCGGCTGGCGAAGAAGGTGTAGACGAACAGGATGATGACCCACAGGTCACGCGGCCGGTCGAAGCCGAGGTCCGTCGCCAGCGGGGTGATGTCCAGCGGCACCTGCTCGCCGACCCAGATGAAGAAGTACAGGATCGCCACCCCGACGAGCGAGGGCACCAGCGCCGAGCTGCGGGTCCGGTAGATGTACTGCCCGATGCCGATCGCGAACGGGATCGACAGGATCACCGGCAGCACCGCTCCGGGGTTGGCGACGAACAGGTTGCCGATGACGACGGCGAACACTGCGTTCACCAGCGTCAGCAGGAAAAAGATGATCAGCAGGAACAGGATGCGCGCCCGCCTGTTGATTACGTCGCCGGCGAGAGTGCCGATGCTGCGGGCCTTGTGACGGACCGAGACGACGATGGACCCGAAGTCGTGGACGCCGGCGGCGAAGACGGTCCCCAGCACGATCCACGCCAGCGCCGGACCCCAGCCCCAGAACACCGCGATGGCCGGGCCGACGATGGGCGCCGCGCCGGCAACCGAGGTGAAGTGGTGCCCGAACAGCACGTGCTTGTTCGTCGGCACGAAGTCCACGCCGTCACGCAGCTCGTGCGCGGGCGTCACGAACGCGGGGTCGAGGCCGAAGACGCGCCGGGCCAGGTACGCCGAGTAGTAGCGGTAGCCGACGAGGAAGATGGCCAGGACGGCGACAGCGACGACGATGGCGGGCATCGGAGTCCTCCCGTGACGGTCGGCGGCCCCGTTGTCGCCGAACCTGGCGGCGACGCTAGTGTCCGCCTTGTCCGAGATCAAGGGCTCTGGTGGCGGACGGTCGGGGAGGCGGAGCGGTGCTCGAGCAGCCGGTGGGGGACGTCCTCGTCCGCTCGGTGCGGGCCGCGGCCACCGCGGAGGTGTGCTGGACCGAGGACGCCGCTCCGGCCGGCCGTCCCGTCGTCCCGCTGCTCGACGTCGACCACCCGGTCCTGGCCGTCCCCTACGCGGAGGCGGGTTGGGCGCGTACCCTGGCCACGCGCCCCCGCGTCGTGCTCACCCTGTCCGACCCCCGCCTGACAGCGTCGGGGTGGGCGCCGCTCGCGGTGACCGCCGTCCCGCGGCTGGTCGAGGACCGGGGCGGCGAGGTGTTCGTCGAGACCCTGCTCGACCAGGAGCTGCGCAAGCACCCGCCGTCGCGGGCCCTCGCCGACTCACCGTTGCTGCGCCGGGAGCACTGGTGGTACCTGCCCCGGCTGCTGGTCCACCTCGACGTCCTCGACGTCCAGCCGTTCACCGCCCGCGCCGCGCCGGACGACGCCCTGCTGGTGACGGCCGACCCCGGCGCCGTCCACGTGCCCCGAGTCCGGCCGGTCCGCGTCCCGCACTGGGGCCCTCCGCTGCAGGTGGAGCCTCTGGACGGTGAGTCGCTGCCTGACACCGGCACCGCGATGCTCCTCGGGCACGACTTCACCGAGCCGGACCTGGAGCGGTGGTCCTCCTGGACGGTCGTCGGGCCGCTACGCGACGGGGTCCTGGACGCCGAACCGCCGGCCGAGCGGACCGTCCCCGGGATGCCGGGCCTGCGCGAGCGTGTCCGCCGCCACAAGCGGCTGCGGCGGGCGTGCGAGCAGGGTCTACGGCTCCCGTGAGACGGACCGCGCGACCGGCGGCCGAAGCAAGGCGCGGGATCAGGCCTTCTTGGTCTCCCAGAAGATCTCGGCGATCTCGTCGATCTTCGCCAGCAGCTGGTCTGCCACCTCGACGTCGCTGCTGGCCTTGGTCCCGCCGCCACCGCCGGCGAGCTTCGTCGCCTCGTTGAACAGCTGGTGCAGCTGCGGGTACTTCTCGAAGTGCGGGGGCTTGAAGTAGTCCGTCCACAGCACCCACAGGTGGTGCTTGACGAGCTCGGAGCGCTGCTCCTTGATCATGAGCGCGCGGACCCGGTAGTCGGGGTCGTCGTTGTCGGCCATCTTCTCGGCGATGGCCTTGACGGACTGCGCCTCGATCCGCGCCTGGGCGGGGTCGTACACGCCGCAGGGCAGGTCGCAGTGAGCGCTGACCTCGACCGGACGGAGGAAACGGGAGAGCATGCTGGAGTCCCTTCCATGTTGACGTCGACGACCGGAACGATCTCCCGCGACACTACCTCGGTGCCAGACGTCGTGCAGCCGCAGCGGGGGCTCGGGCTCACCCGGGTCCGTGGCGTGTCGATGGAGCCCACGCTGCGCGAGGGGGACCTGCTGCTCGTCCGGTGGGGCGGCCGTCCCCGGCCGGGGCGGCTTGCCGTCGTCCGCCTGCCCGGGGGACGGCCGCTGTCGGTCAAGCGGTTGGCCCGCCGGGTGCCGGAGGGGTGGTGGGTGGAGAGGGACAACCCCGAGCGCGGCGTCGACTCCTGGCTGGTCGGGGCCGTCCCGGACGACGACGTGCTGGCCGTCGGGCTGTGGCGGCTGCCCCGGTGGCTCAGCGGGCGTTCTCGGCGCGTCTGAGGCAGGACCGGCCACCGTTCACCGGCTACCGCTGACGTCCGTGTGGGTGGGGTCGAGGACCCGCTGGAGAAAGTCGCGGGTCCGTCGTTGCCGCGGTTCGCCGATCACCTGCTCCGGTGGGCCCTCCTCGACGATCACGCCGCCGTCCATGAACAGGACGCGGTCGGCCACCTCTCGGGCAAAGGCCATCTCGTGGGTGACGACCATCATCGTCATCCCCTCCTCGGCCAGGCGGCGCATGACCGTCAGCACGTCGCCCACGAGCTCCGGGTCCAGTGCCGACGTCGGCTCGTCGAAGAGCATGAGGTCCGGGTCCATGCTCAGCGAGCGGGCGATGGCGACCCGCTGCTGCTGCCCACCCGACAGCTGCGCGGGGTAGGCGTCCACCTTGTCGGCCAGACCTACTCGCTCGAGATTGGCCCGGGCGACTCGTTCGGACTCCTCGGCCGACCGCTTGAGCACCTTGCGCTGGGCGATGGTGCAGTTGCCCAGCACGGTGAGGTGGGGGAACAGGTTGAACTGCTGGAAGACCATCCCGACGTGGGTACGGACCTTGTCGATGTCGACGTCCGGGTCGGTGACTTCGTTCGCGCCGATCCGAATAGTCCCTGACGTCGGCTGCTCGAGCAGGTTGACGCAGCGCAGCAGCGTGGACTTGCCGGACCCGGACGGTCCGATCACGCAGACGACCTCGCCGCGGCGGATCGTCAGGTCGATCCCCATGAGCACCTCAAGGGGGCCGAAGGACTTGTGCAGGTCCCGGACGTCGACGACCACGTCACCGGTGGCGGGCACGGGGTTCACCTGGCCTTTGCGGAACGGGCCTCGAGCCGTCGGACGAGCTGGCCGAGGGGGACGGTGATGATCAGGTAGCAGAGTCCGGCGATGAGGATGGGGGTCAGGCTGCCGGTCTGGTTCAGCTGGTCGCGGCCGAACTTGGTCAGCTCGTAGTCGGACACCGCCAGGCCGAGAAGGTAGATCAGCGACGAGTCCTTGGTCAGCAGGATGAGCTCGTTGGTCAACGGGGGGAGCACGATCCGGAACGCCTGCGGGATGACAATGCTGACCATCGCGCGGCCGCCGGACATGCCGAGTGATCGGGCCGCCTCGGCCTGGCCCCTGGGCACCGCCTGGATGCCGGCACGCAGCGTCTCGGCGATGTAGGCCGCGCCGACCAGGCCGAGGGCCAGCATGACGGTCGTGTAGTTGTCGAACCGGGTGCCGAACGCGATCGGGACGCCGAAGCCGAGGGCGATGAACACGAGCAGCGCGGGCACGCCTCGGAAGAACTCGATGTAGAGGTTCGCCAGCCACCGGTAGGGGGCGACGCTGGAGAGCTTCATGAGCGCCAGGACGAGGCCGAGGGCGAGGCCGAACGTGAACCCCAGTGCGGTGTAGACCACGGTGTTCTTCAGCGCCGTGGTGATGACCTCGGGGAACTGGGCGGCGGCGACCTCCGGGTCGAAGAAGGCGCCGCCGATGCGCTCCCAGTCGGCCAGGAGGGCGATCGCCACGACGGCGACGAGGAGTAGCAGGTACTGCGCGCCGCGGATGTACTGCGCCCGCTTGCGAGGCGACATCTGGACTCCTCCGGTGAGGGGCGCCGGCGGTCAGCAGGCCGCCGGCGCCGACCGTCAGCTCTGGCCGGGCGCCTCACCGAACCAGCGCTCGTAGATCTCGTCGTAGGTGCCGTCCTCGCGAATCCGCTCGAGGGTGGCGTTCACCTGTTCGAGCAGCGCCTCGTTGCCGGTGCGCACGCCGAGCCCGTACTGCTCACCGGTGTCGAACTCGGCGGCCACCTTGACGTCGTCGTTCTCCGCGGCGAAGTCGAGCAGCACGCCGTTGTCGTTGATCGCCGCGTCGACCTGTCCGGTCTGGACGGCGGTCTGCAGCAGGGCCAGGTCCTCGAACTGGACGAGCTCGACGTCGTCCGGGGCGTTCTCCTGGGCGTAGATCTCACCGGTCGTCGCGAGCTGGACCGCGAGCTTGCCGCCGGACAGGTCCTCCAGTGACGTGACGTCAGAGTCGGCGGGGACGAGCAGCGCCTGAGTGGCGTCGAAGTAAGGGTCGGAGAAGTCCAGGTTCTCCTCGCGCACGTCGGTGATCGTCATCCCGGCCGCCGCGATGTCGCACTTCAGCGTGTTGAGGTCCTCGCCGGACTGGATGCCTTCGAACGGCGTGTCGATGATCTCCTGCTCGACACCCAGGTCCGCCGCGATCTCGTCGACGATGTCGACGTCGAACCCGACGATCTCGCCGCCCTCGGTGAACTGGAACGGCTTGTACGGCAGGTGCGTGCAGGTGGTGAGCTTGCCCTCGCTGATGAGCTCGATCTCCCCCGACTGCGCGCCGTCGGTGCCGTCGGTGCCGGCAACGTCGCCGTCCGAGCCGCAGGAGGCGAGGGTGAGGGCGGTGACGCCGGCTGTCGCAGTGAGGACGAGACGGCGTCGGGTGTGCTGGATCACGGATCCTCCCGGGTCCTTGGTGAACGTGAGAACTTGTGGCACCCTAGCCACCTCGCGGGTGACCCCCGCCGCCGAGCCGCAGGATCCCGGCCCACCGTGTCGTGATCGTCATCCCGCGGTCGGCACCGCTCAGCGAACCGCTCCAGCGATCCAAGGGGTCACGAATGTCCGCATCCTCCGTGGAACCGGCCTGTACCGGCCACGATCCGAGCCGCCCGGTGTTCCTCATGCACCGTGGCGGCAAGCTCGAAGTGGTGCCGCGCCTGGCGCTGCGCGACCGCGCCGACCTGTCTCTCGCGTACTCCCCGGGCGTCGCCGAGGTGTCCCTCGCGATCGCCGCCGAGCCGGCGCTCGTCGACACGTACACGGGACGGGCCAACACTGTCGCGGTGGTCTCCGACGGCACCGCCGTCCTGGGCCTCGGTGACGTCGGCCCGCGTGCCGCGATGCCGGTGATGGAGGGCAAGGCCCTGCTGTTCAAGCACTTCGCCGGCGTGGACGCCGTCCCGATCTGCCTCGACACCACCGACGTCGAGGAGATCGTCGACACCGTCGCCCGGATGGCGCCGACGTTCGGCGGGGTGAACCTCGAGGACATCAGCGCCCCACGCTGCTTCGAGGTGGAGCGCCGGCTGCAGGAGCGCCTGGACGTCCCGGTGTTCCACGACGACCAGCACGGCACCGCGATCGTGACGCTGGCTGGTCTCGTCAACGCCGCGCAGGTCGTCGGCAAGGACCTCGCCGGTCTGCGGGTCGTCGTCTCCGGCGCCGGTGCCGCCGGCGTCGCCGTCGCCGCCATCCTGCGCCGCGCCGGGGTGCTCGACGTCGTCGTCTGCGACAGCCGCGGGGTCGTCGAGCCCGGCCGGGCTGACCTGCCGGACCACAAGCGGCGTCTCGCCGCCACGACGAACCCGCGCGCCCTGGCCGGGTCCCTCGCCGACGCGCTGGTCGGCGCCGACGTCTACGTCGGCGTCTCCGGCGGCACGGTGCCCGAGGAGGCGGTCGCCGCGATGGCCGAGGACGCCATCGTCTTCGCACTGGCGAACCCCGACCCGGAGGTGGCCCCGGAGGTCGCCGCCCGGCACGCCGCGGTCGTCGGCACCGGGCGCAGCGACTACCCCAACCAGATCAACAACGTCCTCGCCTTCCCCGGGGTCTTCCGCGGCGCCCTCGACGTGCGGGCTCGCCGGGTGACGGAGGGGATGAAGCTGGCCGCGGCCCGGGCGATCGCGGACGTCGTCGAGCACCCGAGCGCCGGGGAGGTCGTCCCGAGCGTGTTCGACGAGCGGGTCGCCCCCGCGGTGGCCGCGGCGGTGGCCGCGGCTGCGCGCCGCGAGGGCGTCGCCCGCCGCTGACCTGCCCGCGCTGATCCTGCCCCCGCTGCCGTCGCCCGCGTCCCTTCGCTAGGTTCGGTCCCGTGTTCGCCGTCTACGCCGCCCGACAGTCGACCGACGACCCGCTGAGCGCGCTCGAGCTCGGCGAACGGCCCGAGCCCGAGGTGCCCGAGGGCTGGGCGCGGGTGCGGCTGCGCGCCGCCAGCCTCAACCACCACGACGTGTGGAGCCTGCGCGGCGTCGGCCTGCCCGCCGACCGGCTGCCGATGATCCTCGGCTGCGACGGGGCCGGGGTGGACGACGAGGGCAACGAGGTGGTCATCCACGCCGTCGTGTCCAGCCCGGGGTGGAGCGGGGACGAGACCGAGGACCCGCGCCGGTCCCTGCTGTCCGAGGTGTACCAGGGCACGTTCGCCGACGAGGTGGTCGTGCCGCGGCGCAACCTCGTGCCCAAGCCCGCCTCGCTGTCGTTCGAGGAGGCGGCCTGTCTGCCGACGGCCTGGTTGACCGCCTACCGGATGCTGTTCACGAAGTCCGGCGCCCAGCCGGGCAGCACGGTCCTCGTCCAGGGCGCCGGGGGAGGGGTGGCGACCGCGCTCATCGCCCTCGGCTCCGCCGCCGGCTACCGGGTGTGGGCGACGAGCCGGGACGTCGACAAGCGGGCCCGCGCCCTCGACCTGGGCGCGGAGCAGGTGTTCGAGCCTGGGGAGCGGCTGCCGGAGCGGGTCGACGCGGTGATGGAGACCGTCGGCAAGGCGACGTGGGCGCACTCCCTGCGCGCGCTGCGGCCCGGTGGCACCCTCGTCGTCTCCGGAGCAACCTCCGGCGCTGACCCCTCGGCCGACCTCAACCGGGTCTTCTTCCTCCAGCTGTCCGTCGTCGGCTCCACCATGGGCACCCGGGACGAGCTGGAACGGCTCGTCCGGTTCTGCGAGAGCACCGGCGTCCGGCCGCTCATCGACGCGACGATGCCGCTGGAGCAGGCGCGGGACGGGTTCGCCCGGATGGTCTCCGGGGACCTGTTCGGCAAGGTGGTCTTCACCCGGCCGTGACGGCTCAGGCGTCCTGGGGGACGCCGAGCCACTCGTGCCAGCCGCCGTGCAGGACCAGCCAGGCGAGCAGCCCGTAGCCGGACTGGCCCGGGTGGGTGCCGTCCCCGCCGGCGAGGTCGGCGAACCACGCGTCGTGCGCTGACAGCGGGCCGAACGCGTCGACGAACGGGACGCCGCGCCGCTGGCACACGTCGGCGAACGCCTGTGACAGGTCACCGAGCCGCGCGTTGACCTCCGTGTCCAGCGTCGGCGGTGGGCCGAGCACGAACGCCGCGATGCCTCGCGACTCGGCGTCGTCGAGGACGTTGGCGAGGTTCAGCCGGCTGCGTGCCGTCGACTGCCCGGCATCGACGTCCGCCCGGCCCAGGCCGACGGCCAGCCGGTTGTCGGCGTCCGTGGCGAACCGCAGGTCGGTCTCCTCCCGCCAGCGGGCGAGCAGGCCGGACGTCGACTCGCCGGGCACCCCGAGCGCGAACACCCCGGTCGCCGGCACCTGCACCGCGGTGCGGGCGGCTACCCGCCCGACCCAGCCGAGCGCGCGGCGGTCACCGACGCCGGCGACGAGCTCGTCCCCGACGACGCAGATCCGCAGCGGCGCCGGCCGCTCCTGGCTCACTCGCCGTCCTCGTCGTCGAGGCGGGCGAGCCAGGTGGCGAGCCGCTCCACCGGGGTCTCGAACTCGGGGTTGAGGTCGACGAACTCGCGCAGCCGCTCGGCCACCCAGGCCAGCGAGACCTCCTCCTCGCCGCGCCGGGACTCCAGCTCCTCGATGCCGCGGTCGGTGAAGTACACCGGATGCTCCTCCGTTCAGCGGCGGTCAGCGCTGGAACGCCTCGTCCACCAGCGCCTGCTGCTCCTGCTGGTGCTTGCGGCTGGAGCCGGTCGCCGGCGACGCCGACGCGGGCCGGCTCACCCGGCGCACGGTCCGCCCGCCGAGCAGGTCGGGCAGGGCCAGGGCGGTGGCCGGCCAGGCACCCTGGTTCGCCGGCTCCTCCTGCACCCACACGAGCTCGGCGTCCCCGAAGGGGCTGAGCGCCTCGGACAGCGCCTCGCCGTCGAGCGGGTAGAGCTGCTCGACCCGGACGATCGCCGTCCGGCGGTCGCCGACCCGCTCACGGTGCGCGGCGAGGTCCCAGTACACCTTGCCGGTGCACATCAGGACGCGGTCGACCACGCCGGGGTCGAGGTCACCGGTGTCGCCGATGACCGGGCGGAACGAGCCGGTGGTGAAGTCCTCCACGGCCGAGGCGGCGGCCTTGAGCCGCAGCATCGACTTCGGGGTGAACACCACGAGCGGGCGGCGCGGACGGGCGTACGCCTGCCGGCGCAGCAGGTGGAAGTACGACGCCGGCGTCGAGGGCATGGCGACCGTCATGTTCCCCTCCGCGCACAGCTGCAGGAAGCGCTCGATACGGCCCGAGGAGTGGTCCGGGCCCTGGCCCTCGTAGCCGTGCGGCAGCAGCAGGACGACCGAGGAGCGCTGGCCCCACTTCTGCTCGGAGGAGGAGATGAACTCGTCGATGACGATCTGGGCTCCGTTGGCGAAGTCGCCGAACTGGGCCTCCCAGAGCACCAGGGCGTCGGGCCGCTCCACCGAGTAGCCGTACTCGAAACCCATCGCCGCGTACTCCGACAGCAGCGAGTCGTAGACCCAGAACCGCGCCTGGTCCTCGGACAGGTACAGCAGCGGCGTCCACTCCTCGCCAGTGGCCTTGGAGGTCAGGACGGCGTGCCGCTGGACGAACGTGCCCCGGCGGGTGTCCTGGCCGGCCAGGCGGACCGGGACGCCCTCCATGAGCAGCGACCCGAACGCGAGCAGCTCGCCGTAGCCCCAGTCGATGCCGCCGGCACGGGACATCTGGGAGCGCTTCTCCAGCAGCGGACGCAGCTTGGGGTGGACGACGAAGCCCTCGGGCGGGGAGACGTGCGCGTCCCCGATGCGCTTGAGCACCTCCAGGCTCACCGAGGTGTCCTTCACCTCGGCAACCGGCTCGTGCTGCTGGGCAGCCGGCTTCTCCAGCCCGGCCGGGGCGTCGTCGTCCGCGGGACGGTCGGGGGTCCGCTGGGCCTCGGACTGCGCCTCGCGGGTCTCGGTGAACACCCGCTCGAGCTGCTGCTGGTAGTCCCTGAGCGCCTGCTCCGCCTCCTCCACGGAGATGTCCCCGCGACCGATGAGCGACTCGGTGTAGAGCTTGCGGACCGAGCGCTTGGCCTCGATGAGCGAGTACATGAGCGGCTGGGTCATCGACGGGTCGTCGCCCTCGTTGTGGCCACGGCGGCGGTAGCAGACCAGGTCGATGACGACGTCCTTGTCGAACGCCTGCCGGTACTCGAACGCCAGCCGGGCGACGCGCACGCACGCCTCCGGGTCGTCGCCGTTCACGTGGAAGATCGGTGCCTGGATCATCTTGCCGACGTCGGTGGAGTAGAACGACGAGCGGCTCGACGCCGGTGCCGTGGTGAAGCCCACCTGGTTGTTGATCACCACGTGCACGGTGCCGCCGGTGCGGTAGCCACGGAGCTGGGACAGGTTCAGCGTCTCGGCCACCACGCCCTGGCCGGCGAACGCCGCGTCGCCGTGCAGCAGCACGGGCAGCACCGGGAACGTCGACCCGCCCTTGTTGAGGCGGTCCTGCTTGGCCCGGGTGATGCCCTCGAGTACCGGGTTCACCGCCTCGAGGTGCGAGGGGTTCGCGGCCAGGTAGACCTTCGTGGTGTCCCCGTTGTCGGCGCTGAACGTCCCCTCGGTGCCGAGGTGGTACTTGACGTCGCCGGAGCCCTGGACCGAACGCGGGTCCTGCTGGCCCTCGAACTCGCGGAAGATCTGGCCGTAGCTCTTGCCGGCGATGTTGGCCAGCACGTTGAGCCGCCCACGGTGCGGCATGCCGATGCACACCTCGTCGAGGCCCTCGTGGGCGGCCTCGGACAGCAGCGCGTCGAGCAGCGGGATGACGCTCTCCCCGCCCTCGAGGCTGAACCGCTTCTGCCCCACGTACTTCGTCTGCAGGAACGTCTCGAACGCCTCGGCGGCGTTGAGCCGCTTGAGGATCCGCAGCTGCTCGTCGCGGGTCGGCTTGGCGTAGGGCCGCTCCACCCGCTCCTGGATCCAGCGGCGCTGCTCCGGGTCCTGGATGTGCATGTACTCGATGCCGACCGTGCGGCAGTACGAGTCGCGCAGCACCCCGAGGATGTGGCGCAGCTTCATCACCGGCTTGCCGCCGAAACCACCGGTCGGGAACTCCCGCTCGAGGTCCCACAGCGTCAGGCCGTGGGTCTGGATGTCGAGGTCGGGGTGGCGCCGCTGGCGGTACTCCAGCGGGTCGGTGTCGGCCATGAGGTGACCGCGGACCCGGTAGGCGTTGATCAGGTGGTAGACGCGGGCGGTCCTGTTGAGCTCGTCGTCCTCGGACACGAAGATGTCCCGCACCCAGCGGACCGGCTCGTAGGGGATTCGCAGCGAGGTGTAGATCCGGTCGTAGAAGCCGTCCTCGCCGAGCAGCTTGGCGTGGATGATCCGCAGGAAGTCCCCCGACTGCGCGCCCTGGATGATCCGGTGGTCGTACGTCGAGGTCAGGGTCAGCACCTTGCTCACGGCGAGTCGGGCCAGCGTCTCCTCCGAGGCGCCCTGGTACTCCGCCGGGTAGTCCATCGCCCCCACGCCGATGATGGCGCCCTGGCCCTTCATCAGCCGCGGCACCGAGTGGACGGTGCCGATGGTGCCGGGGTTGGTCAGCGAGATGCTCGTGCCCTGGAAGTCCTCGATGGTGAGCTTGCCGTTGCGGGCCCGCCGGACGACGTCCTCGTACGCCGCCCAGAACTGGGCGAAGTCCATCGTCTCGGCGTTCTTGATGGCCGGGACGAGGAGCTGGCGGGAGCCGTCGTCCTTGAGCAGGTCGATGGCGATGCCCAGGTTGACGTGCGGATTCCGCAGCACGGCGGGCTTGCCGTCGACCTCGGTGTACCCGTAGTTCATCTCCGGCATGTCCGCGAGCGCCTCGACGACCGCGAAGCCGATGAGGTGGGTGAAGGACACCTTCCCGCCGCGGGAACGGGCCAGGTGGTTGTTGATCACGATCCGGTTGTCGACCAGGAGCTTGGCCGGCACCGACCGCACGCTCGTCGCGGTCGGCACCTCCAGGCTGGCCTCCATGTTGGCGACCACCCGGGCCGCCGGGCCCTTGAGCCGGACCGGCTCGACCGGCTCCGCACCGCCACCCTCCTGCGCCGCGGGGGCGCTCTTCGGCTTGGTCTCGGCCTGCGGTGCGGCCGCGGGCTTGGGGGTGCGCGGTTCGGCGGGCACCGGCGGGGCGGCAGCACCGACGGCCACCGTGTCGTCGGCGCGCCGGAAGTCGCTGTTCGCCGCCTCCGGCCCACGGGCCTTCGGCTCCGGGGCCGGCCCCGGCCGGACCGGCTCGGGCGACGACTGCTCGACGTGGTCACTGGGTGCGCTGCCCTGGCCGCGGACGCCGTTGCCGCGCTTGTAGTCCTCGAAGAACTCCCACCACGCACGGTCCACCGAGTTCCGGTCCTCGAGGTAGCGCTGGTAGAGGTCCTCGACCAACCACTCGTTGGGCCCGAAGTCGGCCGCCGCCTCCGGCGGGACGCTCTGCCCAGGTCCGGTGGGACGGGAACCGGAGGAGTCGGTCTGGGACACGGCGGGGATCGCCCTCTTCCACGGTCGTGAGCTGAATGGTCGCCGGTCCAAACCCTAGTCGTCGGCAGGGCCGGCGGGCACGCCGGCCCGCAGGCCGGTCAGGCGACGTCGCGGCGCACCGTGGAGGCCCAGCCGAGCACGAAGAACACGACGGCGTAGCCGGCCAGGACCAGACCGCCGGCCCACCAGTCGAGCAGCTGGACAGGGCTGCCGACGGTGAGAAGGCTCCCGCCCGCCATCGCGTCACCGGCGGCCCCCGGCAGGTAGCGGGACACCTCGCGGGTCGCCGACCACGCTCCCAGCCCCAGCCGCAGGATCGGCTCCACGAGCTGGGAGAAGGCCAGGACGACGATGACCGCGGCGACCTGGTTGCGCAGCAGCGCTCCGACCCCCACGCCGACCGCGGCCCACAGGCCCATGCCGAGCACGCTCTGCGCCAGCGCGCGCAGCACCTCACCGGTCAGCCCGGCGTCCTCCCCGCGCAACGCGAGCACGCCCGCGGCGCCGCCGAGGCCGGCCAGCACCCCGACGACGCCGAAAAGGAGGCCGACCAGGGTGGCCGAGACCAGCTTGGCCAGCAGCGCGAGGCCGCGTCGTGGTGTCGCCAGGAACGTGTAGGTGAGCGTCTGGTACCGGTACTCGGTGGTGATCGAGAGCGTGCCGACGAGCAGCGGGAACACGTACCCGAGCGGCATCGCGACGGTGTAGAGCGCCAGACGCATCTGCTCCGGTGGCAGCGGTGGCGGACCCCCGGCGGCCTGCGGCCCGGCGGTGAAGGCCAGTGCGAGGAAGGCGGCGATCGCCAGCACGTACCCGGTCATGACGAGGAGCAGCACCCACCACATCCGGGTGGTCGTCGTCTTGCGCAGCTCGACCCGCAGGGCCGTGGGGAACCCGTTCACCGCGCCACCCCTTCGTGGGCGGTCAGCCGGAGGAACGTCTGCTCCAGCCCCTCGTCCTCGGCCCGCAGCTCGTGCAGCTCGATCCCGGCACGGTGCGCCGCGTGGCCGACCTCGGCGGCCGTCATCCCCTGCACCCGAAGTGACCCGGGGGCGCCGTCCACGGTCGTGGCGCTCGCCCCGGCCCCGGTGAGGACGCCGGCCAGCCGGTCGGCGTCCGGGGAGACTACCCGCACCGTGCGCCGCGCCGTCTCGGCGAGGTCGGCCAGCGAGGAGTGCTGCACCAGCCGGCCGCGGGCCATGATCACGACGTCGTCGACCGTCTGCTGCACCTCGGCGAGCACGTGGCTGGATATCAGCACGGTGCGGCCCTCGGCCGCCAGCGCCCGCAGGAACCCGCGCAGCCACGCGATGCCTTCGGGGTCCAGCCCGTTCGCCGGCTCGTCGAGGACGAGCACGGGTGGGTCCCCGAGCAGCGCGGCGGCCAGACCGAGCCGCTGGCGCATGCCGAGGGAGTACCCGCCGGCGCGGCGGTCAGCGGAGTCGGTGAGGCCCACCAGAGCGAGCAGCGCGTCGACGCGAGAGTCCGGGACCTCGGCGGTCAGGGCGAGCACCCTCAGGTGGTCGCGACCGGTCCGACCGGGGTGCACGTCGCTGGCCTCCAGCAGCGCCCCGACGGTGCGCTGCGGCGCCTCGAGGTCGGCGTACCGGCGACCGCCGACGGTGGCCGTCCCTGCGGTGGGGGTGACGAGGCCCAGCAGCATCCGCAGCGTCGTCGTCTTGCCGGCCCCGTTCGGGCCGAGGAAGCCGGTGACCCTGCCGGGTGGCACCGTCACGCTGAGGTCGTCGACGGCCCGCACCGGCCCGAACGTCTTGCTCAGCCCGCGGAGCTCGACCAGCCCCGGGTGGACCGTGTCGGTCGCCATCGCCACCCCCTGACCTCGACGGGCATCCTGCCGGACGACGCGCCGCAGGTCACGGCCGGGTGCCACCATGGTGTGTCGTGCGCTTCCTCGACGGCCGTCCGCCCACCGACCTCACCTACGCGGACGCCTTCCTCGTCCCGAGCCGGTCCGCCGTCGCCTCGCGGCTGGACGTCGACCTGACCCCCACCGACGGCACCGGCGCCACCGTCCCGGTCGTCGTCGCCAACATGACCGCGGTGAGCGGCCGGCGGATGGCCGAGACCGTCGCCCGGCGCGGCGCCCTCGCCGTGCTGCCGCAGGACATCCCGCTCGACGTCGTCGCCGACGTCGTGCGCTGGGTCAAGTCGCGCCACCCGGTGCTGGAGACCCCGGTGACCGTGCGCCCCACGGACACCGTCACCGACGTCCTGCACCTCGTGCCCAAGCGGGCGCACGGCGCCGCGGTCGTCCTCGACGACGCCGAGCGGCCCGTCGGCGTCGTCACCGAGGCGGACTGCGCCGGCGTGGACCGGTTCACCCAGGTGCACCAGGTGATGTCGGCCGGACCGTTCACCCTCGAGGCCGCCGACGTGCTCGCCGACGGCGGCCTGGAGCGTGCCTTCGACGTCCTCGACGGCGCCCGGCTGCACCTGGCCCCCGTCGTCGATGACAGGGGCCGCCTCGCCGGCCTGCTGACCCGGCGCGGCGCGCTGCGCTCCCGGCTCTACACCCCGGCCACCGACGCGGCGGGTCGGCTGCGGGTCGGGGCGGCGATCGGCATCAACGGCGACGTCGCGGCGACCGCCGAGGCCGTGCTCGCCGCCGGGGCCGACGTCCTCGTCGTCGACACCGCGCACGGCCACCAGGAGCGGATGCTGGCCGCGCTGCGCACCGTGCGGGCCCTGGACCCGGCCGTGCCCGTCGTGGCCGGCAACGTCGTCACCGCCGACGGGGTGCGTGACCTCGTCGAGGCCGGGGCGGACGTCGTGAAGGTCGGTGTCGGCCCCGGCGCCATGTGCACGACCCGGATGATGACGGCCGTGGGCCGGCCGCAGCTGTCGGCGGTGATCGAGTGCGCGGCCGCGGCCCGCGAGGCCGGTGCCGCCGTGTGGGCCGACGGGGGCGTGCGCCACCCGCGGGACGTCGCCCTCGCCCTGGCCGCCGGCGCCTCCCAGGTGATGGTGGGGTCGTGGTTCGCCGGCACCCTCGAGAGCCCCGGTGACCTGATGACCGACGAGGCCGGCCGGCCGTACAAGGAGTCCTTCGGGATGGCCTCGGCGCGGGCCGTGGCCGCCCGGACCCGCCGGGACTCGGCCTTCGAGCGGGCCCGCAAGGCGCTGTTCGAGGAGGGCATCTCCGCCTCCCGGATGCTGCTCGACCCGCAGCGTCCCGGGGTCGAGGACCTGCTCGACCACATCACCTCGGGGCTGCGCAGCGCCTGCACCTACGCCGGCGCCTCGACGCTGGCCGAGCTGCACGAGCGGGCCGTCCTGGGCGTGCAGTCCGCCGCCGGCTACGACGAGGGCCGGCCCCTGCCCACCGGCTGGTGACCTCCGCGGCGGTGCCCGCACGGCTAGCATGGGTTCCGCGATGGACGATCATCCTTCATCTGCGGCCCGGTCCTCATCGGTGTCCGCGCCCGGCGGACCCCCGTGCTGACCGAGTGGCTGCTCCTCGGCCTCGGTGTGCTGCTCACCTTGGGCACCGGGGTCTTCGTCGCCGCCGAGTTCTCCCTGGTCACCCTGGACCGCCCCGCGGTCGAGCACGCCCGGGACGCCGGTGAGCCCGGCGCCGCCGGCGTGCTCGCCGGACTGCGGACGCTGTCCACCCAGCTGAGCGGGGCCCAGGTCGGCATCACCCTGACCACGCTGCTGGTCGGCTACCTCGTCGAGCCGTCGCTGTCCCGGTTGCTGCGCGGCCCGCTGACGGCGGCCGGCCTGCCCGAGGCAGCGGTCGGCGGGACGTCGGTCGGCCTGGGAATGCTGCTCGCCACCGTGGCCTCGATGCTCGTCGGCGAGCTCATCCCGAAGAACCTGGCGCTTGCCGTGCCGATGGCAACCGCCCGCTGGGCGGTCCCGCTGCAGCGGGCGTTCACCTTCGTCACGGGGCCGCTCATCCGGGTCCTCAACGGCTCGGCGAACCGGGTCCTGCTCGCCGTCGGTGTCGAGCCGCGCGAGGAGCTGTCCTCCAGCAGGTCCCCCGAGGAGCTCGCCTCGCTCGTCCGCCGCTCCGCCGAGGCCGGCACCCTCGACGAGGGCACCGCGACGCTGCTGGCCCGATCCCTGGGCTTCAGCACGCGCACCGCTGCCGACGTCATGACCCACCGGGTGCGGATGGTCAGCGTCCGTCGGGAGGACACCGCCGCGGACGTCGTCCGGCTGGCCCGTGCGACGGGGTACTCCCGGTTCCCGGTGGTCGACACCGACCTCGACGACATCGCCGGGGTCGTGCACGTCAAGAAGGCCATCGCCGTCCCCCACCACAAGCGTGAGGAGGTGCCCGCGGCCGCGCTGATGACCGAGGCCCTGCGGGTGCCCGAGACCGTCCGGCTCGACCCGCTGCTCGTCCAGCTGCGCGAGCAGGGACTGCAGATGGCCGTCGTCACCGACGAGTACGGCGGGACCGCCGGCATCGTCACCCTGGAGGACCTCATCGAGGAGCTCGTCGGTGAGGTGGCCGACGAGCACGACCGGGCCCGGGCCGGGGCCCGCCGGCTGCGGGACGGGTCCTGGGTGGTGCCGGCGCTGCTGCGTCCCGACGAGGTCCGTGACCGGCTCGGGGCGGACATCCCCGAGGGACCCTCCTACGAGACTGTCGGCGGGTTCGTCGTGGCCCGGCTCGGCCGGCTCGCCCGGGTCGGCGACGAGGTCGTCGTCCCCGGCGGCGTGCTCCGGGTGGAGCGGCTCGACGGACGCCGGATCGACCGGCTGCGGTTCATCCCGTCGGCGCGGGCGGAGGTGGCGTCGTGAGTGACGGGGCCGCCCTCCTGCTCGGGGTCGCGCTGCTGGCCGCCAACGCCTTCTTCGTCGGCGGCGAGTTCGCCGTCATCTCCGCGCGGCGCAGCCAGATCGAGCCGCGTGCCGAGGCGGGCAGCCGGGCCGCCCGCACGACGCTGTGGGCGATGGAGCACGTGTCGCTCATGCTCGCGTGCGCCCAGCTCGGCATCACGGTCGCCTCGCTCGGGCTCGGCGCGGTCGCCGAGCCGGCGCTCGCGCACCTCATCGAGCCGGTCTTCGCGTGGCTGGGCGTGCCGGAGGACCTGGTCCACCCGGCCGCCTTCGCGCTCGCCCTCGCCGTCGTCGTCTACCTGCACGTCGTCCTGGGCGAGATGGTCCCCAAGAACATCGCCATCGCCGGCCCGGAGCGGGCCGCGCTCCTGCTCGCGCCGCCGCTCGTGCTCGTCGCCCGGGTGGTCTCCCCGCTGATCCGGCTGCTCAACGCGGCCGCCAACCTCGCCCTGCGGCTCGTCGGCGTCGAGCCCAGGGACGAGGTGGTGTCCGCGTACACGGCCGAGGAGGTGCACTCCATCGTCACCGAGTCCACCCGCGAGGGGCTGCTGGAGGACGAGCACGGCCTGCTCACCGGCGCGATCGAGTTCAGCGAGCTCGTGGCGACCGACGTCATGGTGCCGGTGGAGGACCTCGTCACCCTGCCGCTCGGCAGCACCCCGTCGGACGTCGAGCGGCTGGTCGGGCGGACCGGGTTCAGCCGGTTCCCGGTCGTGGCGGGTGACGGCGACCTCGTCGGGTACCTGCACCTCAAGGACGTCCTGTACGCCGAGGACGACGCCCACGACGAGCCGGTGCCCGACAAGCGAGTCCGGTCGCTGGTGTCGGTGCGCTACGACGACGAGATCGAGGACGCGCTGGCGAGCATGCAGCGCAGCGGGTCCCACCTGGCGCGGGTGCTCGACGACTCGGGCCGCGTGGTGGGGGTGCTGTTCCTCGAGGACGTGCTCGAAGAGCTGGTCGGGGAGATCCGAGACGTCACCCGCAGGACGCCACTGAACCGGTGACTCCGCTCACCCAGGGTTGCGTCGCTACCCGCCGGTCCCGTTATAGTCCCGTGACCCGTCCACCCTCCGTGGGTCGCGGCCGGTCTCGGGTCGGCCGTGCGGGTCTGCTGTACTGCCTGCCCTGCCCGTTGTCTGCCGTCGTCTCCCGCGGAGGTACTCACCCGTGGCATCGCACCGTGCCAGCGGAACCCCGCTGCGGCGTACGCCCGAGCGTCTCCCCGGTAGTGCCCCCTCCCGTGTCCTCGCAAACCCCACGCCGTCGGGAGAGTTCCCGAGCCGCCGCGAGCTGCGGGCCGCAGAGCGCGCCTCTGGACGGGCTTCTGGCCGTGCGACTGGCCGTGCCGCTGGCCGAGCGGCCCACCGTGCTCCTGAGCACGTCGCTGGGCGGGCCGCGGGCCGGGCCGCGCACCGGGCCGCGCACCGGGCCTCCCGTCCCGCCGTCGCGCTGACCCGGCGCCAGCTGCGTGAGCTGGAGATCCGCCGCCGCCGCCGCGCCCTCGTCGTCGGCCGGCTGCCTCAGGTCGGGGTCGTCGGCGTCCTGGGCCTGGCCACCATCGTCGCTCCGCTGGCCGGTGACGTCCTGCCCACGACCGACGGGGACGCCGCCACCTCGACGGCGGCGGCCGCCGCCCCCGCGGCGGCGGCTCGGACGGCGTTCCGGGTGCTACCCAGCGTCACCGACGTGGTCGCCGTCCCGGAGGTGCTCGCGGTGGACACCGCCGAGGTGCCCACTGCGGAGGAGCTGGCTGCCGCTCGTGAGCGCGCCGAGCGGGCCAGCCGGGAGCGTGAGCGGGTCGCGCTGGAGCAGGCCCGTCTGCAGGAGGCCGTCGGTGACTGCGACGTCGCGAACATCGACGTCGGTGCCGCCAACGGCCGCCTGCGGGTGAGGGACCTGTGCGAGCTGTGGGGCACCGGCCACCTGCTGCGCGCGGACGCTGCCGTGGCGCTGGCCAAGCTGCGGTTCGCCTACCAGGACCACTTCGGCGAGGACCTCGTCATCACCGACTCCTACCGCAGCTACCGCTCGCAGGTCGCCGTCCGCGCGCGCAAGCCCCGGCTGGCCGCCGTCCCGGGGACCAGCGAGCACGGCTGGGGCCTGGCCGTCGACCTCGCGGGCGGCGTCCAGGTGGCTGACCACCGGTACCGGTGGCTGCGGGAGAACGCCCCGGCGTTCGGGTGGGACAACCCGGACTGGGCCCGCCGCGGCGGTGCCGGCCCGTACGAGCCGTGGCACTGGGAGTACGTGGCCGGGCAGTCAGCCGCCGACTGATAGGCTCACCGAGCACGACCGGCCCCCGTAGCTCAGGGGATAGAGCACCGCCCTCCGGAGGCGGGAGCGCAGGTTCGAATCCTGCCGGGGGCACCGGGTGATCTTGTTTGGCCCGTTCCGGGCCGGGACGCGCTCAGGCCGGGACGAAGAGGTCGTGGGCAGCGGTCACCAGCCCGGCCACGACGTCCAGCTCGGTCTCGTCGCGCGGTGCGTAGAGCATGACGATGGCGTCCGGGATCGGACCGCGACCCGCCAGCGGGTGCCGCTCTGCCCAGCCCGCGTCGATCGCCTCTGCCACCAGTTCTCGCGGCAGCACGGTGTGCACGCTGAAGTCCGGCGCCGGGTGCAGGTGCGCGAACTCGGTGCCCACGATGAACAGCCGGGACGGCCCACCGGACGGGAGCGTCAGCGCCCGCGCACCCGGCACCGAGATCGCACTCGGGCGCTCCACGACGCCCGGCAGGGCGAACAGGCGGGCCGCCAGCTGCTCGCGGATGCTGGGGTCCGTCGGCTGCTGGTCCAGCTGGGTGTGGGGGTTGGACGGCGTGGTGCGCGGGCGCGGCCCCGGCCGCGGCGGCAGTGGGGTGGGCAGCGTCACTCGAACCAGCCGTCCAGCAGTGGGCCGGTGATCGTCAGCCCGAGGTCCGGGGTGGTGGCGAAGAAGGCGAACAGCGCCAGCGCGGCGCCGGCCAGGGACAGGTCCTTGAGGAACTGGGTCTGCTCCATCTGCCGGCCCTGCGGGTCGGTGACGCTCCAGAAGTTGTGCATGAGGAACGCCGTCGGGAGCAGGAAGACCACCAGCAGGAGCGCGCCGAGGTCGGCCCAGATGCCGAGCAGCACCATGAGCCCGCCCACCACGATGAGCACACCGCTGCCGAGCACCGACGCGCGGGGCGCCGGCACGCCCTTACTGCCGGCGTACCCGGCCATCGCCTGGGTCTGGGTGAGGTGCCCCAGTCCGCTACCGAAGAACAGCAGGACGAACAGCACCCGGCCTACGAGCACGACCCATTCCATCTCGACTCCCATCGTTGCTATCTTTGGTAACTACCTTGGGTAAGGTAGCGGGGTCGCCGGGCCGATGCAATGCTTGGAGGGTGGTGAGGAGAGAGTTGTTGGACGCCGCGCACTGCCCGAGGTTCCAGGAGTCGATCGAGTTCCTCGGACGCCGGTGGACGGCCTCGATCCTGCGACGCATGTTCGAGGGGCCCGTCCGGTTCACCGACCTCCTCGACGCGGTACCTCACCTGTCGTCGCGACTGCTCACCCAGCGGCTCGAGGAGCTGTGCCGGGCCGGCGTCATCAGCCACCGGCTCCAGGACGGCTGCCCGCGCTACGAGCTGACCGACATGGGCCGCGACCTCGAGCCGGTGTTCCTCGCGATCGATCGCTGGAACCGGCGCTGGAGCGACACCCTCGCCCAGGCGTCGTCGGCCTGACGCGAGCAAGCGGCCGGAGGCTCTCGGCGGCTCTCGTGGCGCTCGCGCGCCGGTCAGCACCCCTCGCCGAGGAGCTCGTCGATGAACCGCGCCGCCTCCAGGGCGGCGCGCTGCGGGTCGCCGTCGACGATCGCTGCGACGAGGTCGGCGTGGTCGTTGTCGGCGGTCCGTAGCCGCACGCCGATGTTGACCCGGACGTTCTCGGCGATCGCGTCGATGAGGTGGTCGTAGAGCTCGCTGAGCACCGGGTTCCGGGACGCCCGGGCGATCGCCCGGTGCAGCGCGAGGTCGGCGGCGGCAACGTCGTCCAGGTCACCGGCCGTCCGCGCCGCCGTCCGGCGGGCGAGCAGCTCACGCAGCTCGGCGACGTCCGCGGCGGTGCGACGGGTGGCGGCCAGCCGCGCCGCGCCCACCTCCAGGGTGCGGCGGACCTCCAGGACGTCCCGGTTGCGCGCCTCGGCCACCCGGCGGCCCACCGCCACGGCGAGCTCGCTGTCGGCGACCACGTACGTGCCCGAGCCCTGGCGGCGTTCGAGCAGTCCCGCGTGCACGAGCGCCTGCACCGCCTCGCGCACGGTGTTGCGGCCGGTGCCGGTCAGCTCGGCCAGCTCGGGCTCGGTCGGGATCCGGCTGCCCACCGGCCACCGTCCCGACCCGAGCTCCTCCCGGAGCACCTCGATCACCTGGTCGATCCGGCTGGCCCGCCGGGCATGCACCGGAGCGGCGTCGGCGTCCGCATCGTGACGCGTCATCGAGTCATCCTATGTTTCACCTCTACCATCCCCGTCGTGTGCCCGCGCCGATCGTCCCAGAGCAGGGGCACCCGTGGGGGACGGGTCACCGTCGCCCTCGGCGTGGTGCTCGTGGCGCTGAACCTGCGTCCGGCCGTCACCGCGGTCTCCCCGCTGCTCGCCGACGTGCGCGCCGACTTGGGCATGTCCGCCACGGCCGCCGGCCTGCTCGGCACCGTCCCGACGGTCGCGTTCGCCGCGTTCGGCGCCGCGGCCCCCGCGCTGGCCCGGCGCTGGGGACTGGAGCGGACCGCGTGGGCCGCCATGCTGCTCACCACCGCAGGTCTGCTGCTGCGGGCCGTCGCCCCCGGCACGGTGAGCTTTCTCGCGCGGTCGCTGCTGGCGCTCGGCGGGATGGGCGTCGGCAACGTCGTCCTGCCGCCGCTGGTGAAGCGCTACTTCCCCGACCGCGTCGGCGCCGTCACCGGCCTGTACGCCATGCTGCTCGCCGCCGGCACGGCGCTGCCGCCGCTGCTCGCCGTCCCGGTCGCCGACCTGGCGGGCTGGCGGGCCTCGGTGGCGACCTGGTCGCTGCTGTCCCTCGCGGCGGCCGTGCCCTGGCTGGTCACCGCGCACCGCGCCCGGCGCGACACCGCGGGCCTGCCCGCGGCCCCGCACGTGCCGGCCGGCGCGCTGCTGCGCAGCCCGGTCGCCTGGGGACTGGCCGGTCTGCTGGGGATGACCTCCCTCAACACGTACGCGATGTTCGCCTGGCTGCCGACGCTGCTGCTCGACGCGGGACTCACCGCCGCCGAGGGCGGGACGATGCTCGCCCTGTTCGCCGCCGTCGGGATGCCGATGTCGCTGCTCGTGCCGTGGCTGACCTTCCGGATGCGCAACCCCTTCTGGCTGGTGCTCACCTTCCTCCTTGCCTACGCCGTCGGCTACCTCGGGCTGCTGCTGCGCCCCGCCGACCTCACCTGGCTGTGGGTCGTCGCCGCCGGGGCCGGCCCCGGTGCCTTCCCGATGGCGCTGGCGATGGTCAACCTGCGCTCGCGGACGACGCAGGGCTCCGCCGCGTTGTCCGGGTTCGCCCAGGGTGTCGGCTACACCGTCGCCGGGGCCGGGCCGTTCGTCGTCGGCTGGCTGCGGGACGCCACCGGCGGCTGGGGGGCGGCGTTCGGCTTCCTCGCCGCCACGCTCGTCGTCCAGGTCCTCGCCGGCTGGGTGATCAGCCGGCCGCGGGCGGTCGAGGACGACCTGCCGGCACCGGCCGTCGTCGTGCCCGCCACTACCCTGGACCGGTGACTCCCGAGGCCCTCGCCCGCGCCGTCCGCCAGTGCCTGCTCGACGCGGTCGCCGCCGGCGACCTCACCGTCGACGTGCCGGACGACGTCCGGGTGGAGCGGCCCCGCAACCGGGAGCACGGCGACTGGGCCACGAACGTCGCGATGCAGCTCGGCAAGCGGGCCGGGATCCCCCCGCGGCAGCTGGCCGAAGTGATCGCGGCCCGGCTGGCGGAGGTGCCGGGTGTCAAGAGCGTGGACGTCGCCGGGCCGGGGTTCCTCAACATCGTCCTGGACGCCGCGGCCGCCGGGGAGCTGGCCCGCACCGTCGTCGAGGCGGGGGAGGCCTACGGGCGCAACGACGCGATGGCCGGCCGGGTGGTGAACCTCGAGTTCGTCTCGGCCAACCCGACCGGACCGATCCACCTCGGCGGTACCCGCTGGGCCGCGGTCGGGGACTCCCTGGCGCGCATCCTGCAGGCCTCCGGTGCCGACGTCACCCGCGAGTACTACTTCAACGACCACGGCGCGCAGATCGACCGGTTCGCGCGCTCCCTGCTCGCCCGGGCCCGCGGCCAGGCCGTCCCCGAGGACGGCTACGGCGGCGCCTACATCGACGACATCGCCCGCCGCGTCGTGCAGGCCGCGCCGAGCGACCCCACGACCCTGCCGGACGACGAGGCCCAGGAGTACTTCCGGGCCCACGGCGTCGAGCTGATGTTCGAGGAGATCAAGACGTCGCTGCGCGACTTCGGCGTCCAGTTCGACGTGTTCTTCCACGAGGACGACCTGCACTCCTCCGGCCAGGTCGAGGCGGTCGTCGAGGAGCTCAAGGCGAGCGGCAACCTCTACTACGCCGACGGCGCGTGGTGGCTGCGCTCCACCGACTTCGGCGACGACAAGGACCGGGTCG
Source organism: Quadrisphaera sp. GCM10027208 (assembly GCF_042658805.1). Lineage (NCBI taxonomy): Bacteria > Bacillati > Actinomycetota > Actinomycetes > Kineosporiales > Kineosporiaceae > Quadrisphaera > Quadrisphaera sp. GCM10027208. The sequence continues at coordinate 29,907 of NZ_JBHSRC010000008.1, read as the reverse complement.
TGATCAAGTCGGACGGCTCCCCGGCGTACATCGCGGCGGACCTGGCCTACCTGCGCGACAAGCGGCGCCGCGGCTTCGACCTGTGCATCTACATGCTGGGCGCCGACCACCACGGCTACGTCGCCCGGCTCAAGGCCGCCGCCGCTGCGTTCGGCGACGACCCGGACGTCGTCGAGGTGCTCATCGGCCAGATGGTCAACCTCGTCTCCGGCGGCGTCCCGGTGCGGATGAGCAAGCGGGCCGGCACCGTCGTCACCATGGAGGACCTCGTCGACGTCGTCGGCGTGGACGCCGCCCGGTACGCCCTGACCCGCTCCTCGGTGGACTCGCCCATCGACGTCGACCTCGACCTGCTCGTGCGGCGCAGCAACGACAACCCGGTGTTCTACGTCCAGTACGCCCACGCCCGCACCGCGGGCGTCGGCCGCAACGCCCGCGACCTGGGCGTGCGGACCGAGGACGGCTTCGACCCCGGACTGCTCGACCACGAGACCGAGACCGAGCTGCTCGCCCGGCTCGGGGAGTTCCCGCGGGTCGTCGCCCAGGCGGCCGAGCTGCGCGAGCCGCACCGGGTCGCCCGGCACCTCGAGCAGCTCGCCTCCGCCTACCACAAGTGGTACGACGAGAGGCGGGTCACCCCGATGGGCGACGAGGAGGTCACCGACGTGCACCGCACCCGGCTCTGGCTGAACGAGGCCACCCGGACGGTCCTCGCCAACGGCCTGCGCCTGCTCGGGGTCGGCGCGCCGGAGCGGATGTAGCCGTGCGCGCCCACGAGGCCGGCGCCCTGCACGCCGAGGGCTACGGCGGGCCGGCCTGGCTGCCGGTGCCCCACGACGTCAACGCCCTGCTGCCGGGGCTGTGGTCGGCGGGCGTGCGCCGCTCGGACGGCGGCTCGCTCGTCGTCGCCGGCGTCGACGTCCACGAGCTCGCCGAGCGGTTCGGCACCCCGGCCTACGTCGTCGACGAGGAGGACCTGCGTGCCCGCGCCCGGGCGTTCCGCGCCGCGTTCACCGAGGCGTTCGCCGAGCCCGCCGGGGGAGCGGACGTCTACTACGCGGGCAAGGCGTTCCTGTGCACGGCGATCGCCCGCTGGGTGGCCGAGGAGGGCCTGCACCTGGACGCCTCCACCGGGGGCGAGCTCGCGGTCGCGCTGCGCGCCGGCGTGCCGCCGCAGCGGATCGGGCTGCACGGCAACAACAAGTCCGACGAGGAGATCGAGACCGCGCTGCGCGCCGGGATCGGCCGCCTCGTGCTGGACTCCGCCGAGGAGGTCGGCCGGGTCGCCGACGCCGCCGACCGGCTCGGGCTCACCCGGCCGGTGCCGGTGCTCGTCCGGGTCACCGTCGGGGTCGAGGCCCACACCCACTCCTACATCGCTACCGCGCACGAGGACCAGAAGTTCGGCGTCCCGATGGACGACGCCCCGGCGGTCGTCGCGGACGCCCTGGCCCGCCCCCAGCTCGAGCTGCGCGGCCTGCACAGCCACATCGGGTCGCAGATCTTCGACACCGCCGGGTTCGAGGTCGCCGCCCAGCGGGTGCTGCGGCTGCACGCCGACATCGCCCGCCGCCACGGCGTCGAGCTGCCCGAGCTGGACCTCGGCGGGGGGTTCGGGATCCGGTACACCTCCCAGCACGACCCCCAGCCGGTCGAGGAGATCGCCGCCGGGATGGCCCGGGTCGTCCTCGCCGAGTGCCGGGCCCTCGGCGTCGCCGTGCCCCGGGTCTCGGTCGAGCCGGGCCGGGCGATCGCCGGGCCGAGCACGTTCACGCTCTACCGGGTCGGCACGGTCAAGGACCTCGAGCTCGACGGCGGGCTGCGGCGCCGGTACGTCGCCGTCGACGGCGGGATGAGCGACAACGTCCGCACCGCCCTGTACGACGCGGACTACTCGTGCTCGCTGGCCTCCCGGGCCTCGACCGCGCCGCCGGTGCTCTCCCGGGTGGTCGGCAAGCACTGCGAGAGCGGGGACATCGTCGTCAAGGACGAGTACCTGCCCGGCGACGTCCGGCGCGGCGACCTGCTCGCCGTCCCCGCGACCGGCGCCTACAGCCGCAGCCTCGCCAGCCAGTACAACCACGTCCCGCGCCCGCCCGTCGTCGCCGTCCGGGACGGCGAGGCGCGGGTCATCGTGCGGCGCGAGACGATCGAGGACATCCTCGCCCTGGACGTCGCGGGCTGACCTGCCGCACGGCGACCAGCGCCGGCCACCGCCGTCGCAGCAGCCCCTCGAACCGGGCGTGCAGGGTCACGGCCGCGGCGGGGCAGCCGGAGCAGGCCCCGCGCAGGGTCACCTCGACGACGCCGTCGCGGACGCCGACGATGTCGATGGCGCCGCCGTGCGTCGCCGCGTACGGGGCCACCTCGCCGGCCAGCACCTCGGTCGCGGTCCGGAGCAGCTCGGCGTCCGGCCCGGGCCCGACTGCCACCTCCGGTCCCTCGCCGGCCGGCGTGCCGTCGTCCGTCTCCCAGCCGTCCGCGGCCAGGCAGGCGTGCAGCGCCGTCCGGACCCGGGGGCCCGCCTCACGCCAGCTGCCGGTGGCCAGCGTCGTCCGCACACCCTCGCCGACGACCTCGGCGCGGGACAGCGTGCCGTCCTCCAGCAGGGTCTGCAGCGCCGCCGGAGCCCGCCGGACGACGCCCCGCCGGAGCCGGGCCGCCGCCGGCGTCACCCACGTCAGCGTGGCCGGGTCCGTGGTGGCCACGGGGTGCAGCGGGATCATCCCGTCACCGCGATCGTGATCCACCTGCCGGCGAGGGCGAGGGTCCAGCCGAGGGCGAACAGGTAGCCGAACGCCACGGCGGGCCACCTCCAGGAGCCGGTCTCGCGGCGCATGACGGCGAGGGTGGACATGCACTGCAGGGCGAACACGAACCAGATGAGCAACGCCACCACGGTCGGTGCGTCGAACACCGGTTCGCCGGCGCGGGGCCCGTCGTCGTGGACGAGGGACGCCAACGCGTCCGCGGGGTCGCCGGGGTCGGCGGCCACGACCTGACCCATCGTGGAGACGAACACCTCGCGGGCGGCCAGCGACCCCACCAGCCCGACGTCGATGCGCCAGTCGAAGCCGAGCGGGGCGAACACCGGCTCGATCGCCTTGCCCACCGTGGCGGCGTAGCTGTGCTCGAGCACGTAGGCGTCGGCGGCGACCGGGTCCATCCCGGCGGTGTCCCGGGCGGGGAAGCTCATCAGCGCCCACAGGATCACCGAGGCGGTGAGGATGACCGTGCCGGCCTTGCGGAGGAAGCCGCGGACGGACTCCCACATGGTCAGGGCGACGGTGCGGGCGGTGGGCAGCCGGTAGGGCGGCATCTCCATGTAGAACGGCAGCCCGTCGCTGCGCAGCGCGGTGGCCTTGAGCACCCCGGCCGCGACCATCGACGCCAGGCCGCCGAGCAGGTACAGCAGGAACAGCGTCAGCCCCTGGGCGGACACCGGTCCCCAGCGGGTGCCCGGGTCGACGAGCAGGCCGATGAGCACGACGTAGACCGGCAGCCGGGCCGAGCACGTCATCAGCGGCAGCGCGAGGATGGTCGCCAGGCGGTCCCGGGACGACGGGATCGTGCGGGTCGCCATGATCCCGGGCACCGCGCAGGCGAACCCCGACAGCATCGCGACGAACGAGCGTCCGTCCAGCCCGGAGACCGCCATCACCCGGTCCATGAGGAACGCGGCCCGCGACATGTAGCCGACCGTCTCGAGCAGGGACAGGACGAGGAACAGCAGCGCGATCTGCGGCAGGAACACGAGGACGGCGCCGACGCCGCCGATGACCGCCGTGCCGAGGAAGTCGGCCAGCAGCGGCGGCGAGACCGCTGCGGCGACCCGGTCACCGAGCCAGCCGAACGCCGCCTCGACCGCACCCTGCAGCGGGGCCGCGACCGTGAAGATGACCTGGAAGATGGTGAAGACGACGACGGCGAAGACGAGCACGCCCCAGACCGGGTGCAGCAGCACCCTGTCCACCGTGGCGCTGGGGGCGTGACGCCGCGGCGCGGACCACGACGCCGCCGCCAGCACGGACGCCGCCCAGGCCGCCGCCTCGTCGTCGTCCTCGGGTGGCAGCACGGGCGGCTGCGGCCAGGCGGCCGGGTCGTCGAGGAGCTCGCGCACGGCCCCGGTGCCACGGCCGCGGTGACCCTGCACGGGTACCACCGGGACGCCGAGGGCGGCGGCCAGCCCGCCGACGTCCAGGCGGCCGCCGCGGGCGGCCATCTCGTCGAGCATCGTCAGCACGACGGCGACCGGGCGTCCGAGCGCCATCGTCTGGGCCACCAACGGCAGCGACCGGCGCAGCGTCGTGGCGTCCAGGAGGACGAGGAAGGCGTCGGGGGGACGGGTGCCCGGGACTCGCCCGGTGACGACGTCGACGACGACCTGCTCGTCGGGGCTGACCGGGGTGAGGCTGTAGGTGCCCGGGAGGTCCTCGATGGTGACGACGTCGCCGCCGGCGGTGCGGGCCGTGCCCACCGTGCGGGTGACCGTCACCCCCGGGTAGTTGCCGGTGCGCGCCCGCAGGCCGGTGAGCCGGTTGAAGACGCTCGTCTTGCCGGCGTTGGGACTGCCCACCAGCGCGATGTCGAGGTGCCTCGTGCCCGTCGGGACGACGTCACTGGCCGGGGCGTCGCTGGCCGGGGCGTGGCTGGCCGGGGCGCAGTGGCTCATGCGGCGAGGACGATGGCGCGCGCCTGCGCCGACCGCAGGCAGACGTCGTAGTCGCACACCCGGTACACGGTGGGGTCGCCCAGGGGCGCCGTCCGAGACCGCTCGACGACGGCGCCGGGGCGGAAGCCGAGGGCGCGTAGGCGCTGCGCCTGCGCGGGTGACAGCGAGGCGTCGATCTCGGCGATGCACCCGAGACAGCCCGGGGGCAGGTCGGCGAGTGTGCGGGGTCCCGCCTGAGCGGCCATGCCACCCTCCTGTGAGGAAAGGATTACCTTCCTGCAGGGTAGGAGCCGGTCACCGGGCGAGGGGTGGGACCTAGGACCTCACTTCTGAGCCGCCGAGCAGCGGGGGTGGTTCAGCAGCAGGGGCGCTTCAGCAGCGGGGCGGGAGGATGCGGCCGCGGACCTCGCCGAGGCCGACCCGGGTGCCCTCGGGACCGGGGGCGGTCGCGGTGATGACGACCTCGTCGCCGTCCTCGAGAAACGTCCGCAGCGACCCGTCGGCCAGGCGCACCGGGTCCTGACCGCCCCAGCTGAGCTCGAGGAACGAGCCACGCTGGTCCCGCTGGGGCCCCGACACGGTGCCGGAGGCGAACAGGTCCCCGGTCCGCAGGGTCGCGCCGTTGACGGTCAGGTGGGCCAGCTGCTGCGCCGCCGTCCAGTACATCGACGCGAACGGCGGGCGGGCGACGACGGTGCCGTTCCACACCACCTCGAGATCCAGGTCCAGGCCCCACGGCTGGTCCGGGTCGTCGCGCAGGTAGGGCAGCAGCTCGTGCGTCCGAGGAGGCGGCGGCACCCGCGCCGCCTCCAACGCCTCCAGCGGGGTGACCCACGCCGAGACGGACGTCGCGAACGACTTGCCGAGGAACGGCCCGAGCGGCACGTACTCCCAGGCCTGGATGTCGCGGGCGCTCCAGTCGTTGACGAGGACGACACCGAAGACGTGGTCGGGCAGCGCGGACGCGGGCACCGGCTCGCCGAGCGGCGAGGGGGTGCCGACGACGAACCCGACCTCGGCCTCGATGTCCAGCCGGCGGGACGGCCCGAACTGCGGCTCGGGGGCGTCGGCGGGCTTGACCTGCCCGCACGGGCGGACGACGTCCGTGCCGGAGACGACCACCGTCCCGGCCCGACCGTGGTACCCCACGGGCAGCCGCTTCCAGTTCGGCAGCAGCGGCTCGGCGTCCGGCCGGAACAGCCGTCCGACGTTCGCCGCGTGGTGCTCGCTGGAGTAGAAGTCGACGTAGTCGGCGACGGTGAACGGCAGGTGCAGCCGGACGTCGGTCAGCGGGCGCAGGTGCTCGGAGGCCCAGGTCTGCGCGCCGGGGTCGGTGAGCACGTCGGTGACCCAGCGGCGTGCCGCCGCCCAGCCGTCCCGGCCCTGGGCGAGCAGCGCGTCCAGCGACGGCCCCGCCAGCGCCGCGCCGACGTCCGCGGGCAGTCCGTCGCCGGCCGGCGTCCCGGCCACAGCCGCCAGGTCGAGGACGTGGTCCCCGATCCGCACGCCGGTCCGCCGCGGCCCGCCCCAGACGGAGAACACCCCGTAGGGCAGGGTCTGGACGCCGAACGGCGAACCGTGCGGGACCGGGGCCCAGGTCGTCACGCTCACGCGGGTACCTCCTGGAGGAGTCCGAGGCCGACGAGGTCGCCGACCGGGTCGGTCACCCCGCAGCAGCCGAAGGACGCGAAGGTCGCGCGGACGGCGGCGACCCCGCCCGGGCCCATCGCGCGGACGGCGGCGACGAGCGGGCCGGCCTCGGTCTGCTCCAGCAGGTCCACGAGGTCCTCCGCCGTCGCCCCGCCGGTCGCGGCGTGCACGGCGCAGATGACGTTGAGGACGCCGTGGTGGTGGGCCCCCGTCGGGTCCGGACCCCGCAGCGCCGTGTGCAGGCCGGCGGTGAGCTTCACCGGGACGCCCACCGCCACCGCCTCGTGCACGAAGGCGGCGAGCTCGGCGGCGGAGGGGAACGCCTGCGCGCTGGTGCCGCCGGTGCGCAGCTTGCCGCCGACCTGCGCGCCGGAGTCCGCAATGCGGCGCAGCGCCTCCCGCCAGCCGTCCTCGCGCTGGACCTCGACCCAGGCGCGCACGCCGCTGGGCAGCGTCTCGCCCAGCCGGGCGAGCAGCCCGGCGGCGGCCTCGCCCTGGTGGGTGCCCCGGGGGAGCGGGACCTCGACGGCGACGGGCTCGGCCCGTCCGCCGTCCGCCAGGCGCCGGACGGCGTCCAGGGCCCCGGCCAGCGGGTCCGCCGAGGTGGGGTCAGCGATCACCCCGACCCGGATCGGTGTTCGCGTCGCCAGCCCGGCGGCGGTCTGGAAGGCGTCGACGCCGGTGGCCGGGACGAGGAACGGGCCGACGACGTCGGCGTACCAGGCGGCCCGGTGGCGCAGGTGCGCCGGGACCGCCTCCGGCATCGGCGCGGAGCCCGGCGGGAACACGGCGGCGTCGTCGACGAGACCCCGGAACAGGGCGCGCGGCGGTGCGGCGGTGGCCGTTGACATGTCCGCTGAGCCTAGCGCACTGTATCTCCACAGATACATGGACGTCCGCTGAGCGGACGCGCGTGGTGAGGGAGGAACGCCGTGGCGCACTACCAGCGGGTGGGGGAGGTGCCGCACAAGCGGCACACCCAGTTCCGTCGTCCGGACGGGGGCCTGTACTCCGAGGAGCTCATGGGGGAGGAGGGCTTCTCCAGCGACTCCTCCCTGCTCTACCACCGCGGTATCCCCTCGGCGATGGTCGACGCCCGCGTCTGGGACCTACCGGACCTGACGACCACCCCCAACCACCCGCTCAAGCCGCGGCACCTGCGGCTGCACGAGCTGTTCCCCGGCGAGAAGCCCGGTGAGGGCGTGGACGCCGTCCGTGGCCGGCGGCTCGTGCTGGGCAACAGCGACGTGCGGATCTCCTACGTCGTCGCCCGCGAGGCCAGTCCGTTGTACCGCAACGCGATCGGTGACGAGTGCGTCTACGTCGAGTCCGGCTCCGCGACGGTGGAGACGATGTTCGGCGTCCTCGAGGCCCGCCAGGGTGACTACGTCGTCCTGCCGCGCGCCACCGTGCACCGGTGGGTGCCTACCGGCGGGGACCCGCTGCGGCTGTACGCGATCGAGGCGAACAGCCACATCACCCCGCCCAAGCGGTACCTGTCGAGGTACGGGCAGTTCCTCGAGCACGCCCCGTACTGCGAGCGGGACCTCACCGCGCCGAGCGAGCCGCTGCTCGTCGAGGGCACCGACGTCGAGGTGTGGACCAAGCACCGCGGCAACGGCCCCTCCGGCGTGGTCGGCAGCGTCGTGGTCCACCCGGAGCACCCGTTCGACGTCGTCGGCTGGGACGGCTGCCTGTACCCGTACACGTTCAACGTCGAGGACTACGAGCCGATCACGGGCCGGGTCCACCAGCCGCCGCCGGTGCACCAGGTGTTCGAGGGCGGGAACTTCGTCGTGTGCAACTTCGTGCCCCGCAAGGTGGACTACCACCCGCTGGCGGTCCCGGTGCCCTACTACCACTCGAACGTCGACAGCGACGAGGTGATGTTCTACTGCGGCGGCGACTACGAGGCCCGTAAGGGGTCCGGTATCGGCCAGGGCTCGATCTCGCTGCACCCGGGCGGTCACAGCCACGGCCCGCAGCCCGGTGCGGTGGAGAAGGCGCTCGGCAAGGAGGACTTCGACGAGCTCGCCGTCATGGTCGACACGTTCAAGCCCCTGGAGCTCGGCGAGGGCGGCGTCGCCGTCGACGACGGCGCCTACGCCTGGTCCTGGTCGGGCCGAGGTCCGCAGGGCTGAGCGACGGTCGTCCACGGTCAAGGTGCGCAGGCCCGGAGCAGGTGGGACGCTCGCCGGCGTACGGGGCTGTCCAACTGTCCGGGAGGTAACCGTGTCGCTCTGGCTGCTGCTCATCATCGTCGGGGTCGTCCTGGCCGTCATCGGCTTCGCCGGCGTCGGCGAGATCCTCATCTGGCTCGGCGTCGCCGTCCTCGTCGTCGGGCTGATCCTCTCCTTCACCGGACGACGCGGTCGCGTCTGACGCGGTCGTCGGACGCACGAGGCGGCCGGTGGGAGCACACGCTCCCGCCGGCCGCCTCCGGCCAGAACGGTGGTGCGGCGGAACGCTAGAGCGCCGCCGCACCACGAACGTCAGCCCCAGCGGCGCGCATCTCCTGGACGGCGCGCTCGCCGTCGCCGGGCGACACCTCGACGAACCGGGTGCCCTCCAGCGGCACGACGACGTCGTAGCCGAGCCGGCGACCGTCGAGCACGGTCTCCTTGACGCAGACGTCCCCGGCCAGCCCGACGACGACGATCCGTCGCACGTCCTGCTCGGCCAGGATGGACCCGAGCCGGGTCGCGGACGTCTCGCCCGAGACCGGGTCGCGCACCGAGAACGCCGAGTACCCGTCCTCGCCACCGGTGCCCTTGCGCACGACCGGGCCGGCGACGTCCAGGTCGGGGTGCAGCTCGGCCCCGGGGGTGTCCCGCACGCAGTGCACCGGCCACACGCCGCCGTCGGTGGCGAAGTGCGGTGTGTGCGGCGGGTGCCAGTCCTGGGTGTAGACGACGGGGGAGCCGGCCGCGCGCGCGGCGGCGACGTGCTCGTTGACCACCGGGACGACGTCCCCGCCGCCGGGGACGTACAGGCTCCCGCTGGGGTCGGCGAAGTCGACCTGCACGTCGACGACGACGAGCGCCGTCCCGGGCCCGTACAGCCCGGCGGTGCCTGCGCTCTGAGCGGTCACGGTCTGCTCCTCACTCCTCGGGACTTCCTCACTGCTGGGGACTTCCTTGCTGCTCGGGACTTCCTTGCTGCGGCGGGGCCGGGATCAGCGTCGTCGGGATCGCCGGCTCCCCGCGGGACAGCTTGATCCCGTCCCACGGGAGTGCTACCCGGGCGGTGCGGTGAAACTCCCGGGCGGCCCGCAGGTCGTGCCCGTCGTCGACCCGTTCGCCCTTGCGCACCAGGGGTACCTGCAGGTCCCGGTCACCGGGACGCCGCTCCGGACGGGCCTGGGAGCGCAGCACCTCCTCGGTGGAGGTGCCGCTGGGACGGTGGCGGCGCACGGCGACCTTGCGCCCGCCCTGGGTCGCCTTGCTCAACGACCGTTTCGCCACGGGCCGGCCGTCGACCTCGACGAGCTTGTAGACCATCCCGGCCGTCGGCACGCCGGACCCGGTGACCACCGACGTGCCCGCGCCGTAGGCGTCCACGGGCGCGGCGGCCAGCGCGGCGATCGCGTACTCGTCGAGGTCGCCGGACACGACGATGCGGGTCCGGTGCGCGCCGAGCTCGTCGAGCTGGGCCCGGGCCTGGTGGGCGACGACGGCGAGGTCGCCGGAGTCGATGCGGATGGCCCCGAGGTCGGGACCAGCCACCTCGACGGCGCGCCGGATGCCCTCGCGGATGTCGTAGGTGTCCACCAGCAGGGTGGTCTGCGTGCCCTGGGCCCGGACCGCGGCACGGAACGCGTCGGTCTCGGAGTCGTGCAGCAGGATGAAGGAGTGCGCGACCGTCCCGGCGGTGGGGACGCCGTAGCGGGCCCCGGCGGCGAGGTTGGACGTCGAGGCGAACCCGGCCAGGTAGGCGGCCCGGGCGGCGGCGATCGCGGACTCCTCGTGGGTGCGCCGCGACCCCATCTCGATGACCGGGCGGTCGCCGGCGGCCACGACCATCCGGGCGGCTGCGGCGGCGACGGCGCTGTCGTGGTTGAGCACCGACAGCACGAGCGTCTCGAGCAGCGCGCACTCGGCGAACGTCCCGCTGACGGTCAGCACAGGTGAGCCGGGGTAGTAGACGTCGCCCTCCCGGTAGCCGTCGACGTCCCCGGTGAACCGGAAGTCGCGCAGCCAGCGGCAGGTGCGTTCGTCCACGACCCCCTGCGCCCGCAGGGCCTCGAGCTCGTCGTCGCCGAACCGGAAGTCCTCCAGCAGGTCGAGCAGCCGGCCGGTCCCCGCGACGACACCGTACCGGCGGGTGTCCGGCAGGCGCCGGGCGAAGGTCTCGAACACGCAGTGCCGCTCGGCGGTCCCCGCCTCCAGCGCCGCCTGCACCATCGTCAGCTCGTAGCGGTCGGTCAGCAGGGCGCTGCTGTGGTCCGTCGTCACGACGCCAATCTATTGTCGTGGGCGTGACCGGCGCAGCGTGCACCGCGAGGAGCGGCCCCGTCGTCCTGGGAGTCGCGCCCGTCGAGCTCGACGAGCCGCGCTCGCAGGAGACCGTCTCACCCGACGTCCCGTGGGTCACCATCGTCTGGAACGACCCGGTCAACCTCATGAGCTACGTGACCTACGTGTTCCAGACGTACTTCGGCTACGACCGGGCCACCGCGGAACGGCTGATGCTCGACGTCCACGAGAAGGGCCGCGCCGTCGTGTCCACCGGCACTCGCGAGGAGATGGAACGGGACACCGAGGCCATGCACGGCTTCGGCCTGTGGGCCACGTACTCCCAGGACAGGTCCCCCGCCTGATGGCGGGCCGGTTCCGCCGCACCCGGCACGGGGTCGAGGGCCGCCTCGAGCGCGCCGAGCGCGACCTCGTGGGCCGCCTGCTTGACGACGTCCACGACATGCTGGACGACGGCCGGACGGCCGACGACGACCCGCTCGCCGAGCTCGTCGGGATCAGCGAGGACGCCACGCCGCCGGCGGACCCGGCGCTGCGCCGGCTGCTGCCCGACGCCTCCCGCGAGGACGCCGAGCAGGCGGCGGAGTTCCGCCGGTACACCGAGCGCGGCCTGCGGGCCCGCAAGCAGGAGGCGCTGCGGACGGCGCGCGGCACGCTCGAGCGGTCCGGCCGCACGCTGCGGCTCAGCGACGCCGAGGCGGCGGCCTGGCTCACCGCCCTCACCGACGTCCGGCTGGTGCTGGCCGAGCGGCTCGGGCTGCGCACCGACGAGGACGCCGCGCGCCTGCCCGCCGTCGTCGCCGACGCCGACCCCGACGACCCGCGGGTGTGGCTGGCCGCGGTCTACGACTTCCTCACCTGGATGCAGGAGACACTCGTCGGGGCCCTGAGCGACGGTGAGTGAGCCGCGACGGTGAGTGAGCCGCGGCGGTGAGTGAGCCGCGGCGGTGACGAAGCCGACAGCCGGCGAGGGCGGGGCGGACCCGGCGCAGCGCTTACCCTGCCCTGCGTGGCGGACGCACCCATCGGCATCTTCGACTCCGGCTTCGGGGGCCTGACGGTCGCCCGGGCCGTCATCGACCAGCTGCCGCACGAGCCCGTCCTGTACCTCGGGGACACCGCCCGCCAGCCCTACGGGCCGCGACCGATCGCCGAGGTCCGCAGGTTCGCCCTGGAGTGCCTCGACGAGCTCGTCGAGCGGGGGGTCAAGCTGCTCGTCATCGCCTGCAACTCGGCCAGCGCGGCGGTGCTCCACGACGCCCGTGAGCGGTACCCGGTGCCGGTCGTCGAGGTGATCCGCCCGGCGGTGCGTCGTGCGGTGTCCTCCACCCGCAGCGGTCGGGTCGGCGTCATCGCGACGACCGCGACGGTGACCTCCGGCGCCTACGAGGACGCGTTCGCCGCCGCGCCCCACGTCGACGTGGTGACCCAGGCCTGCCCGCGGTTCGTCGAGCTCGTCGAGGCCGGCACGACCACCGGTCCGGAGGTGCTCGACGTGGCCCGCGAGTACCTGGCGCCGGTACAGGCCGCAGCCGTCGACACGCTCGTCCTGGGCTGCACCCACTACCCGCTGCTGACCGGCGTCCTGTCCTACGTGATGGGCCCGGACGTCACCCTGGTGAGCAGCGCGGAGGAGACCGCGCAGGAGGTGTACCGGGTGCTGGTGCGCGAGGGCCTCACCCGGGCGCAGGGCCTGCCCGCTCCGGAGCACCGCTTCCTCACCACCGGCGAGCCGGAGGCGTTCACCGCCCTGGCCCGCCGGTTCCTCGGGCTGGACGTCCCGGCCGCGGAACTGGTCGCGGTGCCCGTATGAGGCTGACGGTTGTCGGCTGCTCGGGCTCGTTCCCCGGCCCCGACTCGCCCGCATCCTGCTACCTGGTCGAGGCCGACGACACGGCCGGGCGCACCTGGCGGGTCGTCCTCGACCTCGGCAACGGGTCGCTGGGCCCGCTGCAGCGCTACACCCGGCTCACCGAGCTCGACGCGGTCCTCATCAGCCACCTGCACCCCGACCACTTCGCCGACCTGTGCGGTCTGTACGTGGCGCTGCGCTACGACCCTGAGCGCGGCGGCTCGGTGCAGGTGCCGGTCCACGGGCCGACCGGCACCGCGCAGCGGATCGCCGAGGCGTACGGCCGGCCCGAGGGATCCGGGATGGGCCGCCAGCTCGCCGTCCGGGAGTGGACCGCGGGGACGCCGGTCCGGGTCGGCCCGCTGACGGTCACGCCGTACCCGGTCCGTCACCCGGTCGAGGCGTACGGGCTGCGCGTCGAGGGCCCCGGCCCGGACGGCGGCACCCGAGTGCTCGCCTACACCGGAGACACTGACGACTGCCCCGGTCTCGACGTCCTGGCCTCCGGCGCCGACCTGCTGCTCGCCGAGGCCGCGTTCGAGGAGGGCCGTGACGACGGCGTCCGCGGCATCCACCTCACCGGGCGGCGTGCCGGCCAGGTCGCCGCCCGCACCGGCGCGCGTCGCCTCGTGCTCACCCACCTGCCGGCCTGGAACGACCCCGCCCGGGCCCTCGCCGACGCCCGCGCGGTCTACGACGGCCCGCTCGAGCTCGCCCACCCCGGCGCCGTCCTCGACGTCTGACCCGCCCCCGCGTCGTCCGACCTCGATCTCTGGAGGCCTTCCGGGGTCTCCGAGGCCTCCGAGACCCCGGAAAGCCTCCAGAGATCGCCCGCGGGGTGGGCCGTTACGCTCGGGGTTCATGACCCGACACGACGGCCGAGAGCCGGACCAGCTGCGCGAGGTACGGATCACCCGCAAGTGGCTGGACCACGCCGAGGGCAGCGTCCTGGTCGAGTTCGGCGCCACCCGGGTGCTGTGCGCGGCGTCGTTCACCGAGGGCGTCCCGCGCTGGCTGAAGGGCTCCGGCAAGGGCTGGGTCACCGCCGAGTACGCGATGCTCCCGCGGGCCACCAGCACCCGCAGCGACCGCGAGTCGGTCAAGGGCCGCATCGGCGGCCGGACGCACGAGATCTCCCGCCTCGTGGGCCGCTCGCTGCGCGCCGTCGTCGACACGACCCGCCTGGGTGAGAACACGGTCGTGCTCGACTGCGACGTCCTGCAGGCCGACGGCGGCACCCGCACCGCCGCCATCACCGGCGCCTACGTGGCCCTGGCCGACGCCTGCACCTGGGCCCGCGAGAAGGGCGTGCTACCCGCCGACCCGCTCGTCGACTCCGTCGCCGCGGTGAGCGTCGGGATCGTCGACGGGACACCCGTCCTGGACCTCGACTACCGCGAGGACGTGCGCGCCGAGACCGACATGAACCTCGTCGTCACCGGCCGCGGGCTGTTCGTGGAGGTGCAGGGCACCGCCGAGCGAGCGCCGTTCGACCGGCGCGAGCTCGACGCCCTGCTCGACCTGGGCACCGCCGGGTGCGCGGACCTGACCCGCCGCCAGCTCCAGGCCCTGGAGGGCTGATGCCCCGGCTCGTCCTGGCCACTCGCAACCCGGGCAAGATCGTCGAGCTGCGGGCCATCCTCACCGAGGCGCTCGGCCGGCACGTTCCCGGCCTGGACGTCGAGCGGGACGTCGTGGGGGTGGACGCGTACGACCTGCCGGACGTCGTCGAGTCCGGTGTGACGTTCGCCGAGAACGCGCTGCTCAAGGCGCGGTTCGTCGCCGAGCGGACCGGGCTGCCGGCCGTCGCCGACGACTCCGGCCTCACCGTCGACGTCCTCGGCGGGGCTCCCGGGGTGTTCTCGGCCCGGTGGGCGGGCCGGCACGGGGACGACGAGGCCAACCTGCGGCTGCTGCTCGCCCAGCTTTCCGACGTCCCCGACGTCCACCGCGGTGCCGCGTTCGTCTGCGCCGCCGCGCTCGTCACCCCGCAGGGCGAGGAGCACGTCGAGCACGGCCGGCTGGTCGGGACCCTCGAGCGCGCGCCGCGCGGGGACGGCGGTTTCGGCTACGACCCCGTGCTGACTCCGCTGGGGTACCGGCGGACCTGCGCCGAGCTGGACCCGGCGGAGAAGAACGCGATCAGCCACCGCGGGCAGGCGTTCCGGGCGCTCGCGCCACACGTGGCGCGAGCCCTCGGCGTGGTCGTCTGAGGAGAGGAGCAGCCCCCGAGCGGCCCGGGGGCGCGTCATCGACATGAGAGCCACCGCTCCGTGGCCGCTCGCCGCCGCCGCCGGCCTGGCGTCCGGTGGGCTCGCGCTCGGCGTCGCCGAGGTGCTGGCGGCGGTGATCTCGCCGACCACCGCGCCGCTGCTGGTCGTCGGGGACGCGTTCGTGGACGTGACGCCCTCGTGGCTCAAGGACGTCGCCATCTCCGCCTTCGGCACGAACGACAAGGTCGCGCTGTTCGTCGGCATGGGGGTCGTCGTGGCGGCGCTGGCCGCCCTGGCCGGGGTGGTGGCACTGCGCCGGCGGTACGCGGGGGTGGCCGTCGTCGCGCTGCTGGGCGTCGTGGCCGTCGTCGCGGCGACGACCCGCCCCGCGGCCGGGACGCTCGACGCGCTGCCGAGCCTGGCCGGTGTCGCCGTCGGTGCCGTCGTCCTGGTGCGCCTCGTCGACCGGCTGGCCACGGGGGCCGACTGCCGCCGCGACGCCCAGAGCCGGACGACGCCGGCCGCGGCCCGTCGTTCCTTCCTCACCGCGGTCGGGGTCACGGTGCTGGCCGCGGCCACGGGCGGGGTCGTCGGGCGCCTGGTGGGACGCTCCGCACGCGACGTCAGCGCCACCCGCGCGGCGCTGGACCTGCCGCCGCCGGCGCGGGCGGCGCCCACCCCGACGGGCGCGGTGACCCTGGACGTGGCCGGTATCACGCCGTGGCAGACGCCGAACGCCGAGTTCTTCCGGATCGACACCGCGCTGGCGGTGCCGCACGTCGACCCGCGTGACTGGCGGCTCCGGGTGCACGGCCTCGTCGAGCGGGAGGTCGAGATCTCCTTCGACGACCTGGTGGCCTCCGACCTCGTCGAGGAGTGGATCACCCTCACCTGTGTCTCCAACCCGGTCGGCGGGGACCTGGCCGGCAACGCCCGCTGGCTGGGGCTGCCGGTCCGCGAGCTGCTGCACCGGGCCCGGCCCGACCAGGGCGCCGACATGGTGCTGTCGAGAAGCGTGGACGGGTTCACCGCCTCGACGCCGCTCGACGTGCTGATGAGCAGCCCGCAGGCCCTGCTGGCCGTCGGGATGAACGGTGAGCCGTTGCCGCTCGAGCACGGCTACCCGGTGCGGATGGTGGTGCCCGGCCTGTACGGCTACGTCTCGGCGACGAAGTGGGTCGTCGACCTCGAGGTCACCAGGTTCCAGGACGCCACCGCCTACTGGACCGACCGTGGCTGGGCCGAGAGGGCGCCGGTCAAGACCGCCTCGCGGATCGACGTCCCGCGGCCGTCCGCGAGGCTGGAGCCCGGGCCGGTGGTGGTCGCCGGCGTCGCCTGGGCCCAGACCCGCGGCATCGAGCGGGTTGAGGTCAGCGTGGACGACGGGCCGTGGGTGGCCGCTCAGCTGGCCGAGCAGCACGACGTCGACTCCTGGCGTCAGTGGCGGCTGGAGTGGGACGCCACCCCGGGCAGCCACGCGCTGCGCGTGCGGGCCACCGACGGCACCGGTGAGACGCAGACCGCCGAGCGGGTCGACCCCGTCCCGGACGGCGCGTCCGGGTGGCACTCGGTCACCGTCACCGTGCTCGGGTGACCGGCTGCTCGGTGCGGGAGGCGGGACTCGAACCCGCACGCCCGAAGGCACAAGATCCTAAGTCTTGCGTGGCTGCCAGTTACACCACTCCCGCGTCGGCCGGGCGAGGGCCGTCAGTCCAGCCCGAGGTCCCGGCGGAGCTTCGCGACGTGCCCGGTGGCCTTGACGTTGTACTGCGCCAGCTCGACCTTGCCCTCCGGGTCGACGACCACCGTCGAACGGATCACGCCGGTGCTCGGCTTGCCGTAGGAGGTCTTCTCCCCGTAGGCGCCGTAGGCGGTCATCACCGCCCGGTCGGTGTCCGACACCAGCGGGTAGGTCAGGCCCTCCTGCTCGGCGAACTGCGTCAGCTTGGCCGGCTCGTCCGGGGAGACCCCGACGACGTCGTAGCCGGCCGCCTGCAGGGAGCCGAGGTTGTCCCGGAAGTCGCACGCCTGGGTCGTGCACCCCGGGGTCATCGCCGCCGGGTAGAAGTAGACGACGACGTGCCGGCCGCGGTGCTCCGAGAGGGTGAAGGTGCCGCCGTCGGCGGTGGGCGCGGTGAAGTCCGGCGCCGGGTCGCCGACCTGGAGTCGTTCGGTCATGCTCGCCAGCCTAGGCGCTCGCGGCGTCACTCCGGCAGTCGGTCCAGCAGCCGCGAGGGCCCGACGCAGGTGCCGCCCGCGGCGGTGACCCGTTCGCGCAGTCCGCGGTCGGCGGTCACGACGGTCACGTCGTCCCCGCCGGCGACGTGCTCGTGCACGGTCGCGACGACCGCGTCGTCCCCGGAGCCCTCGGCGTGCACCGTGCGCACCCGGCCCACCGTGCCCTCGGCCTGCCCGGCGCGGGCGGCGCCCTCGAGCACCAGGACGACGAGGTCCGTGTCGAGGTTCGTGTCGAGGTCCGCCGCGAGGAGGGACGCGTGCAGACGGGCGGCGGCGCCGGCCCGGTCGCGCCACCAGCCGGTCGGCCGGCTGCCCACGACGTTCGCGGCGTCGACGACGAGGACGTGCACGTCGCCACGCTACCGGCGCGCTTGTTGCGAACAGTTCGCAACAAGAGGGAGGATGGGCGTGTGCACGTGCCCGACGGGTTCCTCGACGTCCCCACCTCCCTGGCCACCGGCGCCGTCGCCGCCGGTGCGGTCGGGCTCGCCCTGCAGCGGGCTGGCGCGCAGCTGCGTACCGCGGGCGCCCCGATGGCGGGCCTGACCGCGGCATTCGTCTTCGCTACCCAGATGGTCAACTTCCCCGTCGGGCCCGGCACCAGCGGTCACCTCATGGGCGGCGCCCTCGCTGCCGCGCTGGTCGGGCCGTGGGCGGGCCTGCTCGCCGTCGCCGTGGTGGTCGTCGTCCAGGCCCTGCTGTTCGCCGACGGCGGCCTGACCGCCCTGGGCACGAACGTCACCCTCATCGCCGTCGTGACCGTCGCCGTGGGGTGGGCCGTGACCCGGGCCGTGCTGGCCGTGCTGCCGCCCCACCCGGGCAGCGTCGTGCCCGCGGTCGCCGTCGGGGCCTTCGTGTCGGTCCCGGCCACCGCCCTCGCCTTCACCGGCCTGTACGCCGTCGGGGGAGCGGTCAGCATCCCGATCGGCACGCTGGCCGCCGCGATGCTCGGGTGGCACACGCTGATCGGGATCGGGGAGGCCGTCATCACCGCCGCCGTCGTCGGCGCGGTCGTCGCCACCCGCCCCGACCTGGTCCACGCCGCCCGCCACGTCCGGCGCCAGCTCGTCCTCGTCGACGCCGAGGGCCGGCAGCGGACGGTCACCGCGGACACCGTCCCGACCGCAGTCGAGCAACGGTCCGGCCGCGGCCTGCTGGCCACGCTGCTGGCGGTCAGCCTGCTCGTCGGTGGCGGGTTGAGCCTGCTCGCCAGCGGCAACCCCGACGGCCTGGAGTACGTCGGCGAGCGGCTCGGCTTCGCCGGCGCCGCCCACGACTCGGCGGTTGCCGGCAGCCCGCTGGCGGACTACGGCGTCAGCGGGCTGGGGAGCCTCGGCGCCGTCCTCGCCGGGGTGCTCGGCGTCCTGATCACCCTCGCTGTCGCCGCCGGCGTCGGGCGTCTGGTCGCCGCCCGTCGCCGTCCGCCCGATCGGGCCGAGGACGTCCGCCGGGCTGGGCGCTGAGCCAGTGGCCGCCGCCGACGGGCTCCTGGTCCCGGGGGACACCGCCGTCCACCGGCTGCCCGCGCACGTCAAGGTCGTCGCCCTGCTCGGCTTCGTGGTGGCCGTCGTCCTCGTCCCGCCCCGGCAGTGGTGGGCCCTGCTCGCCGCCGCGGCCGTCCTCGCCGTCGTCGTCCGGGTCGCCCGGCTGCCCGCCGTCGTCGTGGTCCGGCGGATGGTGGTCGAGGTGCCGTTCGTCGTGTTCGCCCTGCTGCTGCCGGTGCTGGCGACCGGGCCGCGGGTCGACGTCTTGGGCGTCCCGCTCGCCGTCGAGGGCCTGGTCGGCGCCTGGAACCTGCTCGCCAAGGCCACCATCGGCGTGGTGGCGGCCATCACCCTGGCTGCCACCACGACCCCGCGGGACCTCGTCGCCGGGCTGGAGCGGCTCCGGGTGCCGGACGCCCTGGTGCAGATCGTCGCCTTCATGCTGCGCTACCTCGCCGTCGTCGCCGACGACCTGCACCGGATGCGCATCGCCCGGGAGTCCCGCGGCGCCCCGCCCGGCTGGTGGGGCCAGCTGCGCGCGGTCGCCGCGACCATCGGGGCACTGTTCGTGCGCACCTACGAGCGTGGAGAGCGTGTGCAGCAGGCCATGCTGGCCCGCGGCTGGACCGGGCGCAGCGTCCTGGTCCAGGGCCGGGCCGCCACTGCCGCCGAGTGGGCCGGCGCCGCCGTGCTGCCGCTGGCCGCTGCCGTTCTCGCCGTGGTGGCGTGGAGCGTGGCAGGGTGACCGGCGGGACCCCGGCCGTCGAGGTGCGGGGGCTCGCGTTCGCCTACCCGGACGGCCGCCAGGCCCTCTACGGCGTCGACCTCGTCGTCCAGCCGGGGGAGCGGGTCGCCCTGCTCGGCCCCAACGGTGCCGGCAAGACGACGCTCGTCCTGCACCTCAACGGCATCCTCGGCCCGGTGTCGGGGGGCACCGGGACGGGCACCGTCCGGATCGCCGGCCTGGAGCTGACCCGCGAGCACCTCACCGCCGTCCGGCAGCGGGTCGGCCTCGTCTTCCAGGACCCCGACGACCAGCTGTTCATGCCCACGGTGCGCGACGACGTCGCGTTCGGGCCGGCCAACGCGGGACTGCGGGGGGACGAGCTCGACGCGCGGGTGCGTGAGGCGCTGGAGCGGGTCGGGATGCTCGAGCACGCCGACCGGCCTCCGCACCACCTGTCCTTCGGGCAGCGCCGGCGGGTGGCGGTGGCCACCGTGCTGGCCATGCGGCCCGACGTGCTCGTCCTCGACGAGCCGTCGAGCAACCTCGACCCGGCCAGCCGACGCGAGCTCGCCGACATCCTCACCGGGCTCGACGTCACCGTGCTCATGGTCACCCACGACCTGCCCTACGCGCTCCAGCTGTGCCCGCGGTCGGTGCTGCTCGACGACGGCCGCGTCGTCGCCGACGGCCCGACCCGCGACCTGCTCGCCGACCGCCGGCTGATGAGCGCCCACCGGCTGGAGCTGCCCTACGGCTTCGACCCGCTGTCCGTGCCCGGAGCGCAGGCGTGAGACGTCGGCGCTAGCGTGACCCCCATGAGTACGCCCGCTGCCGACGCCGCGTCGACGCCGCCGCCGAAGGTCCACATCCCGAGCGACCCGGAGGCCATCGAGCGCGAGATCGCGCTGCGGCAGGCCAGGCTCGCCGCGACCGTCGACGAGCTGACCGCCCGCCTGAGCCCCAAGGAGGTCGGCCGTCGTGCCGCTGCGGGTGCCCGGGGCAGGGCCGTCTCCGCCGTCACCGCCGAGGACGGTTCGCTGCGGGTCGAGCGGATCGGCGCCGCTGCGGCCGCCGTTCTCGCCGTCGTCGTCCTCGTCGTGCGTCGCCGGCGTCGTCGCCGCGACCCGTTGGCGCAGTACCGCTGACCGCGCCGGTGAGCGAGCAGAGCGCCCCGGACAGCCGGCTGCCGATCCGGATGCTGCACGACCGAGTCCTCGTCGCCCTGGACCGGGACAGCGGGGAACGCCGGTCCTCGGCCGGGATCGTCATCCCCGCCACGGCCGCCGTCGGACGTCGTCTGGCCTGGGCCGGTGTCGTCGCGGTCGGCCAGCACGTGCGCCAGGTCCGGGTCGGGGACCGGGTCCTGTTCGACCCCGAGGACCGCGGTGAGGTGGAGCTCCAGGGCCGCGACTACGTGCTGCTGCGCGAGCGGGACATCCACGCCGTCGCGGCCCCCCGGGTCGAGGACGGCAGCACCGGGTTGTACCTCTGAACGCTCCCAGCCGGCGGCGTAACGCCCGCTACACCCCGCTGGACGCCGACGGGCCGCTGCCGGCGGAGATGGTCCGGGCCGTCCCGGCGATCCGGCGGGACCCGCTGGCGTTCCTCGCCGGCCTCGTCGGACGGTACGGCGACCTCGTCGCCTTCCCGATGCCCCGCACGCCGGCGCTGCTCGCCAACACCGTCCCCGCCGCCCGACGGGTGCTCGTCGAGCGGCACGCCGGCTACACCAAGCGAACGGCCCAGTACGGCGCGCTGTCCCTGGTCACCGGCACCGGCCTGCTCACCGCCGACGGCGAGGAGTGGCGCCACCGCCGCCGTATCGACCAGCCGGCGTTCCACCACTCCGGCCTCGAGGAGGTCGCCTCCCAGGCGGTGGCCGCCGCCCAGCGGGTCCGCGCCCGGGTCCCCGCCGGTGGGGGAGTCGTCGACGTCGACGCCGCAGTCCTCCAGGCCACCCTCGAGGTGGTCGGTCGCACCCTGTTCGGCGGTGCGGTCGCGCAGGACGGCGAACGGGTCGTCGCCGCCGTCCTGGAGGCCCTCGACGTCGTCGTGTCCCGCGTGCGCACGCCCGCGGTCGTCCCGGCCGCCGTCCCGACCCCGCGCAACCGGCGGCTGGCGCGCGCCGTCCGGACCCTCGACCAGGCCGCGGCGGACGTTGTCGCGCACCGGCGCCAGGCCGGCGTCCGGGACGGCGACGGCGACCTGCTGGCCCTGCTGCTGCGGGCCGCGGACGCCGGCGAGCTCACCGCCACGCAGGTGCGCGACGAGCTCGTCACGATGGTGATCGCCGGCCACGAGACGGTGGCCTCGGCCATCTCGTGGACGCTGCACCTGCTCGCCACCCATCCGGGTGAGCAGGCACGGGTGCACGCCGAGCTCGACGAGGTGCTGGGCGGGCGGGCGCCGGCGTGGGCCGACCTGCCGGCGCTGGCGCGCACCCGCGCCGTCCTCGACGAGTCCCTGCGGCTCTACCCCCCGGCCTGGGTGGTGAGCCGTCGCGCCGTGGTGGACGACGAGATCGACGGCGTCGCCGTCCCCGCGGGCACGCTCGTGATCATCAGCCCGTGGCTGCTGCACCGGCGTCCGGACGTGTTCGCCGATCCCGAGGCGTTCCGGCCCGACCGGTTCCTCGGGGACGCCGCCCGCACGGTCCCGCGCGGGGCCTACCTGCCCTTCGGTGCCGGGCCGCGGCTGTGCATCGGCCGGGACTTCGCCCTCGTGGAGAGCGTGCTCGTGCTCGCCGAGCTGCTGCGCGACCACGCCGTGCTGCCCGTGCCGGGGCACCGGGTCCGCGCCGAGGCGCTCGTGACGATGCGCCCGCACGGCGGTCTGCCCCTGCGAGTGCTGCCGCGGGGATGACCGGCGCGCGGACCGACGGTCACTGGCGTCCTGGCCGCCGCACCGGGGTTGGGTCAGTCGATGGGCTCGCCGGCCAGGGCCTTGGCGGCCAGCCGCTCCTCCTCGCTGGCCTCCCACACCTCGTAGGCGGCGTGCAGCGCCAGCAGGATGATGAAGCAGCCGAGGATCAGGTCGGGCCAGCCCGACGCGGTCCAGACGGTGAGCACCGACATGGCGATGATGGCGACGTTGACGAGGACGTCGTTGCGGGCCGACAGGAACGCCGCGCTGCTCAGCGAGCCCCCGTGGTGGCGCACGCTGACCAGCAGCCACGCGCTCGTGCCGTTGACGACGATGGCGCCGAGCGAGGCGAGGACGACGGGCAGGACGTCGGGCGCGACCGGGTCGGTGAACCGCTGGACCGCCGTCCAGGCGGCGACGCTGGCCGGCCCGAGGATGATCAGGGCCATCGCCTTGCCCATGACCGCTCGTCTGGCGAGCTGCCAGCCGAGGGCGACGAAGATCAGCAGGTTGATCGCGGTGTCCTCGAGGAAGTCGACGCTGTCGGCGAGCAGGGACACCGACCCGGCCACCAGCGCCACGCTGAACTCGACGAAGAAGTACGACAGGTTGAGCATCGCCACGATGAGCACGGCCCGCCGCAGTCGGCGCGGGTCGACGTGGTCGCCGGTGGTGGGCGGTTCGCTCGGGTTCATCGTCGGATGGCGGGCTTCCAGTCAGTGGTGCGCGGCGTCAGTGGTAGGCGGCGGGGATCACGGTACGCCGGTCCGGGCGCCGGCCTCGTGTGGTGGAGGGGTCCGGTGACGTGGGAGACGCATCCGGTGACGCCTGACCGGTTCGAGGACTTCGCCGACGTCATCAACCGGTTGAGCGCCGCTAGTGCGGGTGGCGAGCGTCGACCAGGTCCTTGATGATCTCGAAGTCGGCGAGGTCGTAGGTCAGCAGCGGAACCTTCTCGACGTTGGCCGTTGCCGCTATCGCGAGATCGATCTGCCGGCGCCGTGGGTTGCCGCCTCGTCGCGTGACTGCGGCGGCGAGCCGGCCCCATGCCCGGGCCACCTCGACGCTGACGGGCAGCGGGTCGAAGGCCGCCTCGATCGACGCCAAACGGTCCGTGCGGCGGGCCCGCTCGTCGTCGTCCGCGGCTACCAGAACGCCGAAGTGCAACTCGGTGATCGATGCGACGCTGATCGCCGCCTCCACGTCCCCCGGCGCCTCCGCGCCGATGAGCACAGAGGTGTCGAGAACCGCCCTCATCGGGCGAACGGGTCGCTCAGCTCGGCGCCGAGTCGCGTCAGGTCGTCATCCATGTCTCGTGGCGGCGGACCCTGCCAGATCTCGGCGAGCGCGCGTCCGCTGACCCAGCGGCGCCGGTGCGCCGGTCCCAGTTCGGCCACGGGCCGGCCGGCAACGGTAACGGTGAAGGTCTCGCCGGCTTCGACGCGACGCAGCACATCGCCCACCTCGTTGCGCAGCTGCTTCTGTGGGATGGTCGTCACAGCGCGATGGTAGCAGTAGTGCTACTTCCGGTCCGCCAGTCAGAGTGCGCCATCAGGGACTCGAACCCCGAACCCGCTGATTAAGAGTCAGCTGCTCTGCCAATTGAGCTAATGGCGCGCGCCGTAGACTCTAGCAACCCGCCCGAGCCTCGACGAAATCGCCGTCAGGGCTGCTCCCACCAGGCCTCCTCCGGCTCCCCCTCCTCGTCGAGGATGCTCTCGGAGTCCGGTCCGGCCGGTGCGGTGAGATCCAGCAGGAGCGACACCGGGACGCCCTCGGACAGCAGCTCGAGCACCTTCTCGGGGTGACCCTCGGGGGGCGACGGCTCCTCGTCGCTCGGGACGGTCTGCGGTTCGTCCACCGTGCCTCCTCTCCGGCAAGGAGCCGGTTCCGTGGAACCGCCCGGGCGGACGGTGAGCCGGTACATCGGCATGAACCGGACAGAACTTGAGCCCCCCAGTCTAGGCCTCGTCCCGGGGGATGAGGTGGACCGCGGGTGCCTTGACCGACGCGGTCACCTGCACCCCAGGGCGCAGACCGAGCTCCTCGAGGGCCGGCCGGGTGATGTACGCGGCCAGGGGGAACCCGCAGTCGAGGTCCACCCGGACGAGGCCCCGTTCGGCCACGACGTCGCGGACGACGGCCGGCAGGTGGTTGCGCGGGCTCGTCGTCCGGGACCCACCGGGGGCCTCCAGGGCGACGTCCTCGGCGCGCACGCACACCAGGACGCCGTCCCCTGGCCCGGCGGGGGGGTCGTCGCCGGTGGCGGCGGTGAGCAGCTGTCCGCCGACCGCGACGGTGGTGACGCCGTCCGCGACCCGGCGCACCACACCGGGCAGGACGCTCTCCACGTCCACGACCCGGGCGACGTCCGGGTCGGCGGGCCGGTCGAACACCTCCGCCGGACCACCGACCTGCCGGACCGTCCCGTCGACGACGACGGCGACGCGGTCGCCCAGGGCGAGCGCCTCGGTGCGGTCGTGGGTGACGAGCAGGGTGGGCAGGGACCGGGCGACGAGCAGCCGGCGCAGGTCTGCGCGCAGCACCGCCCTGGTGGGGGCGTCCAGCGCGGACAGCGGCTCGTCGAGCAGGAGCAGCCGCGGGCCCGGCGCGAGTGCGCGCGCCAGCGCCACCCGCTGCGCCTCCCCTCCGGACAGCTCGGTCACCCGTCGTCCGGTGAGGTGCCCGGCGCCGGCGGCCGCGAGCGCCTCGCGGACGACGTCGGCCCGCCGGGGGCGGGGGACGACCCCGGCCAGGCCGTAGCCGACGTTGGCGTCGACGTCGAGGTGGGGGAACAGCGCCGGCTCCTGGGACAGGTAGCCCACTCGCCGCCGGCGGGCGGGGACGAACCGAGTGCCGTCGTCCCAGGTTCGTCCGTCGACGACGACCCGGCCGCCGGCGCGGTCGAGGCCCGCCACCGCGCGCAGCACTGTCGTCTTGCCCGCTCCGGAGGGGCCGAAGAGCACGGTCACGCCGTCCAGCGGCACGTCGAGCCGGACGTCGACGGTGTGCCGCCTGACGTGCAGGTCCAGGCGGCCGGTCACGGTCGCGGCCACACCGGCACCTGGCCGCGACGTTGCAGGGCGTAGGTCGCGGTGAGGACGAGCAGGGAGAAGGCGAGCAGCAGCAGACTGGTGCGGCCGGCCGTCGCGTAGTCGAACGCCTGGACGGCGTCGTACACGGCGATGGACACCGTCCGCGTCTCCCCGGGGATGTTGCCGCCGACCATGAGGACGACCCCGAACTCCCCGACGGTGTGCGCGAAGGTCAGCACCGCGGCGGTGGCCAGACCGGCGCGGGACAGCGGCAGCACGACTCGCAGGACGGTTGCCGCGGTGCCGCGGCCCAGGACGGCCGAGGTCTCGACGAGCCGGCGGTCCACCCCCGCGAACGAGGCGAGCAGCGGCTGGACGGCGAACGGCAGGCTGTACAGGACGGAGGCGACGAGCAGTCCGGTGAAGCTGAATGCCAGCGGCGTCCCGACGGTCTGCTCCCACCAGCGGCCCAGCGGGGAGCGGCTGCCGAGCGCGACGAGCACGTAGTAGCCCAGCACCGTGGGCGGCAGCACGAGCGGCAGCGCGACGACCGCCTCGACGAGAACGGTCCAGCGGCGGCGGCTGAACGCCAGCCAGGCCGCGAGCGGGACCGCGACGACGAGAAGGATCGCCGTCGTCGCCGTCGCCAGCCGGATGCTCAGGCCGATGGCCTGCCAGTCCACCTCAGCCCTCCTCGGTCTGCGGCGCCGGTCCGAACCCGTACCGGCGCAGGACGTCCTGACCCTCGGCCGAGAGCAGGGCCTCGCGGACGGCGTGGGTGGCCTCGACGTCGCGCGCCCCGGACAGCACGGCACCACCCTGGACCAGCGGGGGGTGCGCCGAGGGGGGCAGCTGCCACCACCGCCCCTGGTCGGCCATCGGCCCGGCGGCGACGAGGGACGCGGCGACGATGCCGGCGTCCGCACCGCCGGAGGCGACGAGGTCGAGGGCCTGGGAGACGTTCTCGCCGAGCACGATCCGGTCGGCGAGGTCGTCGTCCAGGCCGGCGGCCGTGAGCGCTGCGGCGGCTGCCCGGCCGTACGGGGCGTGCTCCGGGTTCGCCAGGGCGACCCGGCGCACGCCCGGATCGGTGAGGACCTCGAGGCCCTTGGTGGGGTCGATGGGGGAGTCCTGCGGCACCCACAGCACGAGCCGGCCGGTGGCGTAGGTGAAGGTGTCGGCGTCCTCGGCTGCCCCGGCCTCGACGAGCCGGTCGACGTAGCCGGTGTCGGCCGACAGGTAGAGGTCGAACGGGGCGCCGTTGACGATCTGCTGGACGAACTGGCCGGAGGAGCCGTACGTCACCGCCACCTCGACGTCCGGGTCGATCTCCTCGAGCACCTCCGGCAGGGCCAGCTGGAGGTCCGAGGCGGCCGCCACCCGGACGATCGCCGGCTCATCGGGGGAGGACGCGTCGGTGACCCCGCAGCCGGCGGCCGCGAGCGCGAGGAGGACGGTCCCGGCCAGGGCGGCCAGCCGTCGCGACGGGCTCACTGGTGGCCGCCCGCCTGGACGATGACGGTGGTCGCCTTGACCACCGCGGTGGCCGGGGCGCCCGCTTCCAGGTGCAGCTCGTCGGCCGCTTCGCGGGTCATGAGGGACACGACTCGGAACGGGCCGGCCTGGATCTCGACCTGGGCCATCAGTCCGTCGCGGAGGACCTCGGTGACGATGCCGTCGAACCGGTTGCGTGCGGACTGTCGCCAGGTCCCGTCCGCGTCGTCGTCCCGCTGGCGGCGCACCATCGCGGCGACCTCGGCCCCAGGGACGACCATGCGCCCAGCGTCGTCCCGCCCTGCGGTGAGCCTGCCCTGGTCGATCCAGCGCCGTACCGTGTCGTCGCTGACCCGGAGCAGGGCGGCGACGTCACTGACTCGCAGATTCGTCACATCCGGACTCTAGCCGCCGCAGTCGCGGAGCGGGCACCGGCATCGCGTCCGCAGCTGCGGGTCAGCCGTCCACCGGTGGGGCGGTCGTCGTCGGAGTGGGGTCGAACTGGTCGTCGGTGAATCCCAGGTGCAGGTGGTCCTGGTGCACGGCGTCGGTGAAGTACGGCCGCCGGCCCCGGACGCCGTCGAGGTCCTCCGGGCCGCCGGCCTGGCCGGCGCCGGCCGCGA
Organism: Quadrisphaera sp. GCM10027208; assembly: GCF_042658805.1. Lineage (NCBI taxonomy): Bacteria > Bacillati > Actinomycetota > Actinomycetes > Kineosporiales > Kineosporiaceae > Quadrisphaera > Quadrisphaera sp. GCM10027208. The sequence goes on along the minus strand of NZ_JBHSRC010000008.1, from coordinate 2,582 downwards.
CCGCCGCCTCCATCACCTCGCGCCACGGCGAGTTCTCGTGGTCGATCACCGGGATACCGTTCAGTGCCCAGAGGTCGACCGCCCGGCCCTTCGTGTGGTTGGACTGCCGGCCGGTCATGAACACGTCCCAGGGATGGCCCGAGCTCAGTACCTGGACGTCGAGCCGCCAGGTCTCGGCGAGGGTCAGCAGCAGCTCGCAGACGAGGTCGTCGACGAGACGCGCCTCGATGTCCCGGCGCGCGGGGCCCGGAAGGATGATGTTGTCGTGGTCGATGACCGCCTGGCCGGCCGCGGTCGGACCGGTCGGCTCGGGTCGCTGCGGCAGCAGCATCTCGGTCACGGTCCACGCGCCGTCCTGCTTGGCGAGCCGGACGTCGACGATGAGACCGCGCTCCTTCGCCTCGCCGTCCTGCGGGACGATCTGTGTGCCGGTGACCATGACGCTGGCCTGACTGCGGTCCGGGAGCATCCCGCCGTACTGCGGGTAGGTGACCCGCAGCGACGACCAGCGCTCGCCCACCAGCGCCGGCGCCAGCGTCGTCGCGGCGGCCCCGGTGATGCCGAGCGCCGCGAGCCGGTCCACCGCGGCCTGCATGCCGGTCTCGCCGTCGCGCCACGTCAACGCGGTCTCCAGGCTGCGCACCGCAGCCGTCTTGCACTCCGGCTCCACCTCCCCCGGGAGCACCGTGTACGGCTGGATGTCGACCGGCGGGACGGCGGTGTCCTCGGGCTCGGGCTCCGGCTCGGGGACGGGCTGACCGGTGGGGGCGGCTGACGGGGTCACCTCGGGGTCCGGCCAGGTGGCCTCGGTCGAACCGGGCTCGCTCTCGCCGCCGACCGTGCCGCAGCCGGCCAGCAGCAGACCGCCGGCAGACAGCTGGAGCAGCCGGCGACGGGAGAGCAGCACGCGGGGCTCGGTGGCGGTCGGGGGCCGTCGGCGGGGAACCGTCATGTCACCAGTGTCCGTCATGAGGCGGTGCGCCCCTGGGGAGGAGCGTCGTCCGACAGTGTCTTGGTGAACAGCAGCACGCGTCGCCCGTCGCGGTTGAGCCGCTCCTCGGTCTGCACCCAGCCGAGCCGCCGGTAGAACTCCGGGGCGTCGCCGTCGGCGTCGGTGACGAGCTCGAGCCGGGTCACTCCGGCCTCGGCGGCGCAGGTTTCGAACTGGGCCAGCAACCGGCGTCCCACCCCCCGGCCGCGGGCCTGCTCGGAGGTCACGATGGCGTGGACGACGGCGACCGGGGCCTGCGAGGCGTCGTCCGCAGACGTCCCGCCCGGGGCTGCTGCTCGCTGGCGACGTCCAAGGCCCAGTAGCCGGCGGGCGTAGGCGCGTCCGCGGGTGCGGACGAAGTGGAAGGCCAGGCGGGGCCGGACGGCGAGTCCGAGGGCCCCCAGCGCCATCAGCGACCACTTGTCCGAGCCGAGCGTGGCACCGACGTACCGACGCTGGTCGGTGGCGGCCAGGATGAACCCGAGGAGCTCGCCGTCGTGGTCCGTGACGACGTGAGCGCAGCCGTACGGGTTGTCGATGAACGTGCGGTGCCACCGGCGGACGAACCTGGGACCGAGGTTGAGGAACAGTCCCTGGCCCAGGTGCTGCCGGTGCAGCCGGGCGGTGGCGTGGATGTCACTGCGGCGCAGCGGACGGCAGTCCGGCTCGGTCACGGCGGTCAACGTAACAGCAGCCGGTGCCGCTCCCAGGTACCTGAGCGTGGGTGCGCCGGACGGCGTGAGCTGAGCCAGCGGTTACGGGCTGGGCGGCGTCGGGAAGTCGTTGTGCACAGGTGAGCTGCTGGGTCTCGTCAGGTCGGGTTCTGGAAAGTACTGTCTGCCGCCATGGGTCGACGGGGAACCTCGCTGGCGCTCGCGCTGGGCCTGCTGGTCACGGGGTGCTCGGGGGAGCAGCCGGAGACGGCTTCGAGTACGCCGAGTAGTCCGACTACTCGAAGTGCTGGCACGGCTGCGCCGTCGTCGAGTGGGATATCTACGACGTCTGCGTCGGAGACTGCGGCGGCGACCAGCACGCCTGCTCCGCCGGAGATGCCGCCTGAGGCTCGTGAGCTCACCGCCGCTGGGGCGGAGGCTTTCGCACGCTACTTCTTCGAGGTGCTGGAACACGCCTATGAGACTGGTGACGTTCAACGCCTCGAGGAAGTCGCGACCTCCGAATGTGGTGCTTGCTCAGCAGCGAGGGACGAGATTCGGCGGGCCTACGATCTAGATCAGCGATTCTCAGGCGTGCGGTTTACGGTTCATGCTGCGGTGGCGACGGAGCCGGAGACTGCTGGTTCTGTTGTCTCCATGTCCGTAACCGAATCTGCGTCGCAGGTCCTGTCCGCGGATGGTGCCCTTATCAATAGCAGTGATATGGCCGCTGAGAAGCCCATAGACCTTTTTCTTGTCTTCGAGCAAGATTCGTGGAAGGTGTTCGGCGTGGGTGTTGAGCCGTGAGAAGCAACCAAGCATTGCGGGTACTGCCGCTGATCCCTGATCCACCGCGCTGATTCGGCTTGGGTGGTTTCGGTGGCCTGATGAGGTCGGTCGGTGTCGTGGGCGTGGCTGGTCCGCCGGCCTGTGCCGGC
>NZ_JBHSRC010000007.1:0-168612 GCF_042658805.1 Quadrisphaera sp. GCM10027208 | reverse complement strand
GCAGCCGCCTGGCGGGCCCGCAGACCCGAGATCGCCCGCTCGGTCGCCGCGACCAGCTCCAGCACCGCCCCGTCATCCAGGTCCGCCGGGTCCAGGTCGGCCAGCGCCGCATCCAGCTCCGGGCCGGGCCGCAGACCGGCGAGATACCGGCCCCAGCCGCCGTCCGGCACACCCGGCGCGGTCAGTCCGGCCTCCGCCGGCACGATCGGACCATCCGGCAGCGGGCGCGGTGCCTGGCCCGACTCCTCGGGGGCCACGGACTCACCCCCCGACGCGGCGGAGCCCAAGCCAGCCCCCGCACCGTCGTCCGGGTCGGCATCCGGGTCAACGTGCCGGTAGGCGTGCGGGTCGACGTGCATGTCAACGTGCAGCTCGGCAGCCGGGTCGACGTGCACGTCGACGTCGAGCAGGGACAGCGCCGCCGCGGCCAGGACCGCGGCGAACCGGTCCTCCACCACCGACGACCCGGCCACAACACCCTCCCTCCGCCACTCGAACTAGTGTTCGAAACAGTAGAGGACGGCACCGACAGCCCGCCACCCCAGCTCGCACTCCTGTGGACAACCAGAGAGTGGCGGAATTGCATGATCACCAAGAGGGGTGCGGGAGGTGCATGAACGGCTCATGGCCCCCATCCCGGGGGATGACAACGTGTCTTGGTTGCCGTGTCCCCCGACGTCGGGTCGCGCGTCTCTGCCACAGAATGCTGCGCTCGGCACAGCTTGGCCGGCGTGTCGTGCCACCAACCCAGCACTCTGCGAGCCGGACGGTGGCCGGGGGTGGCGGGATTGCATGATCACCGAGGGGAGGGTGGCGGGATTGCATGATCACCGAGGGGTTAGAAGGGGGGCCAGGGGATGAGCGGTCGGCCGGCGCCGGGCCGTGGCAGGGTCCCCGTGTCGAGCAGGTCCGCGGTGCGGCGAGTCAGGGCCACGAGCTCGTCCCGGTCGAGCAGCGCCGCGAGGCGGCCGGCGAGGGTGCCGTCCGCGAGCGCCGTCCGAAGGCCTTCCAGCCGCGCCCGGGCGTCGTCCGGCAGCGGGCGTCCCGCCCAGCCCCACAGCACGGTGCGCAGCTTGTCCTCGACGTGGAAGGTGAGGCCGTGGTCGACGCCGCGCACCCGGCCGGCGTCGTCGACGAGGACGTGCCCCGCCTTTCGGTCGGCGTTGTTGACGACGGCGTCGAAGACGGCGACCACGGCGAGCCGGGGGTCGTCCGCGTGCACGAGGACGACGGGGTCGCCGTCCGCGTCGTAGGCCTGCAGCACCGGGAGCCAGCCGGCCCGGACGTCGCCGGGGGCCACGACGTCGACGAGTCCGGCGCCGGGGCCGCGGTCGGCGGGGTGGTCCACCCACAGCTGGACGCTGCCCGGCCCGAGAGGTCCGTCGCGCAGGACCGTCGGGGGGACCACGTCGAACCCGGCCGCAGCGGAGACCTCGTAGGCAGCGACCTCCCGGGCGGCGAGCGTCCCGTCGGGGAAGTCCCACAGCGGCCGCTCCCCGGCCACGGGCTTGTAGACGCAGGCCGCCGACCGCTCGCCACGGCGGACGGTCGCCAGGAGCGTGGCGTTGGAGGCCTCGACGATGCGGCCGGCCACCTCGAGCGTGCCGTCGGCCAGCAGCTCGAGGTCCGCCGCGTCGTCCGCTCGGGTCAGCGCCGGTACCCGTTGGCCCGGGGGCAGACGTGCCCGTCGGGGTCGAGGGGGTTGCCGCAGAACGGGCAGGGCGGGCGCCCGGCAGCGACGAGAGCCAGGGCCCGGCGGGCGAAGGCCCGGGCCGCAGCGCCGGTGAGGGTGACGCGCAGCAGGCTCGGGCCGTCGTCCCCCGCCGTGGAGGCCTGCGGGTCCTCCAGGCCGGTGAGCTCCTCGAGCTCGACCACCTCGGGGTCGTCGCCGACCTCGAAGCACTCGATGACGACGAGGTCACGGTCGGCGTCCCAGGCCAGGCTCATCGTGCCGACCCGGAAGGCCTCCTCCACCGGCATCTCGAGCGGCTCGAGGTCCTCGGCCTGGGTGGGGGCCAGGGCCGGGACGGGGGCGCTGCCGCCGCTGCGCCGGAGCACCTCGTCGAGGAGCTCGTCCACCCGCTCGGCCAGGGCGGCTACCTGCTGCTTCTCCAGGGCGACGGTCGTGGTGGCCGTCCCGTCGCTGGCCTGGAGGTAGAACGCGCGCTGACCAGGCTGGCCGACGGTGCCGGCGACGAACCGCTGAGGCCGGTCGTACTCGAAGAGCTGGCGCGCCATACGTCGACCCTACCGACGGTCGGTCGCCCCCGCGCCGCCGCCGACAGCGGCCTCCGACTCCCGGCGGCTGCGGCGCCGGCGGCGGCGGGGCGGTACGAGGCTGCCCAGGTCACCGGTGTCGTTGAGCCGCAGGACGAACGGCCGCAGCGGGGTGTAGCGCACGGCGGAGACCGAGCACGGGTCGACGGCGACCCGCTGGAAGGCGTCGAGGTGGGCCCCGAGGGCGTCGGCGAGGACCGCCTTGATCACGTCGCCGTGCGAGACCGCCACCCAGACCGCGTCCGGGCCGTACTCGGCCTCGACCCTTGCGTCCGCCTCCCGGACGGCGTCGACGGCCCGGTGCTGCATCGCCCGCATCGACTCCCCACCGGGGAACACCGCGGCGCTGGGGTGGGCCTGGACGACGGGCCACATGGGGTCCTTCGCCAGCTCCCGCAGTGAGCGCCCGGTCCACTCGCCGTAGTCGCACTCGGCGAGCCGCTCGTCGACCCGCAGCCCGGGGCGTGGCACCGTCCGGGTGCCGCCGGTGGCCACGATGCTCTCCGCCGTGCGCACGCACCGCTCCAGCGGGCTGCTCAGCACCTCTCGCAGCGGCAGGGCAGCCATCCGGTCGGCCAACGCCCGGGCCTGGTCCCGGCCGGTGTCGTCGAGGCCGATCCCGGGTGTGCGGCCCGCGAGGGTCCCGTCGGCGTTCGCGGTGGTCCGGCCGTGACGGACGAGCAGGACGGTAGGCACCGGCCCAGGCTACGGGCTGGTCACAGCGGGGAGAGCACCCCGGCGGCGAGCAGGCCGTACACCCCGAGGCCGAGCAGCACCCGGTAGACGACGAACGGCTGGAAGCTCCGGGTGGAGATGAACCGCATGAACCACGCGATGACCGCGTACCCGACGACGAAGGCCACCACGGTGGCGATGACCGTGGGGACGACCGGCTGGCTCTGCTCCCCCGCCGTGGCGAGCTGGTAGAAGCCCGAACCCATGACCGCCGGGATGGCCAGCAGGAAGGAGTAGCGCGCCGCGGCCTCACGGGTGTACCCCATGAGCAGGCCGGCGGTGATGGTGCCGCCGGAGCGGGACACCCCCGGGATGAGCGCCATCGCCTGGGCGAACCCGAAGATGATCCCGTGCCGCCAGGTCAGCTGGTCCAGGGTGCGTCGGGATCGGGCGGTGCGGTCCGCCCAGCCGAGCACGAGGGCGAAGGCCCACAGCGTCGTCGCGACGATCCACAGGTTCCGGAACGTCCCCTCGATCATGTCCTCGAGGACGAGCCCGAGGACGACGATCGGCACCGAGCCGATGATGACGAGCCAGCCCATCCGGGCGTCCGGGTCGTCCCGGGGGACCCGGCCGGCCAGTGCCAGGGACCACTGCCGGACGATCCGGACGATGTCCCGCCAGAAGTAGATGACCACCGCCGTCTCGGTGCCCAGCTGGCTGATGGCGGTGAAGGCAGCACCGGGGTCCCCGGTCCCCATGAGGTCGCCGACGATCCGCAGGTGGGCGCTGGAGGAGATCGGCAGGAACTCGGTGAGGCCCTGGACGACGCCCAGGACGAGCGCCTCGAACCAGCCGAGGGGGTCGGGCGCACCGGTCACCGGGTACCTGCCGGGCCTGCCGGGGTCCTCGGTCCGTCGCGCATGGCGGCGCAGCCTAGCCACGCTAGCCTGCCCGCCATGGAGCAGCGTCACCTCGGTCGCTCCGGGCTGCGCGTCTCCCGGGTCGGTCTGGGCACCCTCACCTGGGGCCGGGACACCGACGAGCACGAGGCAGCCGACCAGCTCCAGGCGTTCGTGGACGCCGGCGGGACCCTCGTCGACACGGCCGCCGGCTACGGTGACGGCGCCGCCGAGGAGCTGCTCGGCAGCCTCCTCGGTCACGTCGTCGACCGGGCGGACGTCGTCCTCGCCACCAAGGCCGGACTGTGGCCGGGCAGCAGCCGCGTCGACGCCTCCGCCCGGTCCCTGCTGCGCTCCCTCGAGGAGTCCCTGACCCGGCTGCGGACCGACCACGTCGACCTGTGGCTCGTGCACGCGTGGGACCCGGACGTGCCGCTGGAGGAGACTCTCACGGCGCTGCGGACGGCGGTGACGTCCGGGCGGGCCCGTTACGTCGGGGTGTCGAACTACACCGGCTGGCAGCTGGCCCGGGCCGCGACCCTGTGCGCGGCCCAGGGCGTGCCGGTCGTCGCCGAGCAGGTGGAGTACTCGCTGCTCGAGCGCTCGGCCGAGGTGGAGGTGCTGCCTGCCGCGGACCACGTCGGGGCCGGTGTGCTGGCCTGGGCGCCGCTCGGGCGCGGTGTGCTCACCGGCAAGTACCGGGGCGGGACGCCGGCCGACTCCCGCGCGGCCTCACCGCACCTTGCCGGCTACGTCGAGCCCTACCTGGACGCCGCGTCCCGGCGGGTCGTCGAGGCGGTCGCCACAGCGGCCGAGGGCCTCGGGTGCGCGCCGCTGGAGGTAGCGCTGGCGTGGGCCCGGGACGCGCCCGGCATCGCCTCGGCGGTGGTCGGCGCCCGCACCGCTGCGCAGCTGCGGGGCTCCCTGGCAGCCGATGACCTCACCCTGCCGGCGGAGATCCGTCAGGCCCTGGACGACGTCTCCGGCGCCTGATCCTGCCGACCGCCGGGGACGTCGGCACGGGAACCGTCCTCGTCGTCCAGCTCGTCATCGTCGGCCAGCTCGTCATCGTCGTCGGGCTCGTCGTCCAGCTCGTCATCGTCGAGGACGTCGTCCTCCTCGACGTCGTCCTCGACGTCGTCCTCGTCCTCGTCCAGGTCGTCGTCGTCCTCGTCGTCGTCGTCCTCGTCCAGGTCGTCGAGGTCGTCGTCCTCGTGCTGGTCCTCCACGTCGTCGTAGAGCACGAGCGGGGTGACCTCGGAGTAGGCGTCGAAGAGCGCCTCGTCGTACTCGGTGAACGCCTCCGCGACGACGTGGTAGGCGCGCTCGACGTGCGGATCCATCTCGCCACGACGCTGCTGCGCGGCGGCGAGGTGGGCCTCCAGCGCACCTACCAGACGGTCAAGTGCGGCACGTGGGTCGACGGTCATGCGGACGACGGTAGCGGCAGCAGGCCACAATGGCAGCGATGAGCCACGAGGGACGCACGTCGGCGGTGCCGGGCAGGGTGCCGGAGTACGAGTACCAGGTGCTGCGCCTGCCGCGCGGGACGTCGCGCCAGGAGGCGCGGCAGCTGCTCACCGAGCATGCCGAGTACGGCCGCTGGGAGCTGGCCCGGGTGCGGCTGCACTTCGGCGGCGCCCGGACGGTGTGGCTGAGGCGCCGCATCCTGCGGGTGACACGCCCCGCCGGAGGGACCGCGACGTCGACCGGTCCGCGGCCCTGGTAGGACCGCGCCCGCCCGGCGACCGGCCGGCTAGGCCGTCCGCAGCACCCGGTCCAGCACGCGGGTACCGAAGCGCAGCGCGTCCACCGGGACCCGCTCGTCCACGCCGTGGAACATGCCGCTGAAGTCCAGGTCGGCCGGCAGCCGGAGCGGCGCGAACCCGTAGCCGCGGATGCCGAGACGGGCGAAGGACTTGTTGTCGGTGCCACCGGACAGGCAGTACGGCAGCACCCGGGCGCCGGGGTCCTCGGCGAGCACCGCGTCCACCATGACGTCGACGAGGGGCCCCTCGAACGGCGTCTCGAGGGCGACGTCGGTGTGCAGGACCTCGACGTCGACGCCGTCGCCGGCGAGCCGGCGCACCGTGTCGAGCAGCTCGCCGTCCCGGCCGGGGAGGTAGCGGCAGTCCAGCAGGGCCGAGGCGGTCCCGGGGATGACGTTGTGCTTGTACCCGGCGTCCAGGACCGTCGGGTTGGCGGTGTTGCGCAGGGTGGCGCCGACCCAGCGGGCCGTCGTCCCGAGGGTGTCGACGAGCTGACGGGTGTCGGTGGGGTCGAGCTCGGTGCCGGTGACCTCGCTGACGCCGTCGAGAAACTGCCGGACGGTCGGGGTGATCTCCAACGGCCAGTCGTGCCGGCCGACCCGGGCCACTGCCTCGCACAACCGGGTGACGGCGTTGTCGTCGTTGACCTGGGAGCCGTGGCCCGCGCGGCCGTGGGCCAGCAGGCGAAGCCAGGTGATCCCCTTCTCGGCGGTCTGCAGGAGGTAGCAGCGCTGGCCGGCGAGGTCCACGGAGAACCCGCCCACCTCGCTGATCGCCTCGGTGACGCCCTCGAACAGCTCGGGCCGGTGGTCGACGAGGTACCGGGCGCCCTTGAGGCCGCCTGCCTCCTCGTCGGCGAGGAAGGCGAACACGACGTCCCGGGCAGGGCGTCGGCCGGTGCGTGCCAGATCCCTCAGGACGGCGAGGATCATCGCGTCCATGCCCTTCATGTCGACGGCGCCGCGACCCCACAGCGCACCGTCGCGCTCCTCCCCGGAGAAGGGGTGGACCTGCCAGTCCGGAGCGTGGGCCGGGACGACGTCCAGGTGGCCGTGCACGAGCAGGGCCTCCCGGCCGGGGTCGGTCCCCTCGACCCGGACGACGACGCTCGCCCGCCCCGGTTCGCTCTCGATGAGCTCAGGCTCGAGTCCGACCTCGGTGAGCAGCCCCATGACGTGCTCGGCGGCGGCCCGCTCCCCCGGCCCCGACCCGTCGCCGTAGTTCGACGTGTCGATCCGCAGCAGGTCGCGGCAGATGTCGACGACCTCGTCCTCGGCGGCGGGAGCGGCGGCGGCAACGGCGGCGTCACGGCGGGTCATGGTGCGACCGTAGCGGCCCGCTCGCCTCGTGCATCCGGTGCGCGGGAGCGTGTTACGGTTGTCCCCGCTCACGGCCGGACCGGTCGGCGAGCCACCACGTCCGGGTGGCGGAATAGGCAGACGCGCTAGCTTGAGGTGCTAGTCCCCGTATAGGGGGTGGGGGTTCAAGTCCCCCCTCGGACACGTCGACGTGGGACCTTCCCGCCTCCAGGCCCGGCCCAGCGTGCGCGGACCGTCAGCCGGCGTGGACCCGATCGGAGATCGCACGCTCGAGAGCGTTGAAGTTGACGGCGTTCACGTCCCGGTCATCGCCCAGCAGGACCGGGAACACCTCGGTGATGTGCCCGGGCACTCCTTTGGCGGCGCCGCCGGCCATCACCACGACCCGGTCAGCCAGGTACACCGCCTCCTCGATGGAGTGGGTCACGAAGACGACCGTCGTCCCCGCCTCGCGGTAGAGGCGGCGCAGCTCGTGCTGCATCTGCGCCCTGGTGAGAGCGTCGAGGGCACCGAACGGCTCGTCCATCAGCAACACAGCGGGATCGTTCGCGAGCACGCGCGCGATAGCCACGCGCTGCTGCATCCCGCCCGAGAGCTCTCCGGGGAAACGGTCGGCGAAGCGGGTCAGACCGACGACCTCGATGAAGGCGTCGGCGACGTCCCGCGCACGGCGGCGTGGCGTTCCCCGCTGCCGCAGCCCGAACCGGACGTTCTCCGCCACGGTGAGCCACGGGAAGAGCCCGTAGTCCTGAAACACCACTCCCCGGTCCGGACCGGGGCGCGTGACTGGGCGGCCGCCGACCTCGACCCTCCCCCGGGTGGGCGCCTCGAAGCCGGCGAGGACCCGCAGCAGGGTGCTCTTCCCGCAACCGCTGGCGCCGACGACGGCGACGAACTCCCCCGGCGCGATGTCGAGGGAGATCCCTGCGACAGCGTCGATCGCCGGCTCCTTGCCGTAGCGCTTGCCGAGGTCGTCGACGAGCACCCGCCCCGCCTGGGTGTGCCGGGTCAGACGGGACAGGCCTGACATGCTCATGTGGACCTCACCAGGGGACGTCGGCGGAAGATCCCGCGCAGGCCGTGCAGCAGGATGCGGTCGGACAGGAAACCGGCGAAGCCGATGACGATCATCCCGACGATGACGCGGTCGGTACGGACCTGTTCGCGGGCCAGGGTGATCATGCTGCCTAGGCCCCACTCGATGCCGTTGCTCTCGCCGAGCACGAGGATGACCCAGGCGAGGCCCAACCCGATTCGCAACCCGCTGACGATGCCGGGGGTCGACGCTGGAACGATCACTTTGAGCAGCACGTTGGCGCCCGAGGTCCCCAGCATCTGCGCCGCCTCGACCAGTCTGGGCGGCACCTCCCGCACGGCGGACAGGGTGTTGAGCAGGATCGGGAAGAAGGCCGAGAGCGTGATAAGGAAGATCGTCGCCTGGGTGCCGAACCCGATGATCAGCAGGACGAGCGGCACCCATGCAGTCGCCGGGATGGGGCGAAACAGGTTCACCGCAGGGTCGAACGCCGCGTGCACAAGACGGAAGCGCCCCATCAGCACGCCGAGCGGGATCGCCAGCGCCGCGGCCAGGCCGAAGCCGGCGAGGACCCGGCCGGTGCTGGCCCACAGGTGCTGCCACAGGGTGCCGCTGAAGGCATCGTCGAAGACCCCTCCGAACGCGAAGTCCCACAGCAGGCGGGCGACCTGGGCCGGCTCCGGCAGGAATGCCATCTTGATGTCGAAGACGAGGACCCACTGCCCGCGGACGCCGAGGTGCCACAGGACGACGATGGCGACGAGAACACCGAGCCCGAGTGCCGCCCGGCCCGCCGCGGCCAACCGCCCGGTCGTCGAAGAGGTCACGACCCTGCAGGCTCGTCGCGTGACGCGAAGGACGAGTCGACGATGTCCTCGAGCGCCGGAGTCTCCTGGATCATTCCGAGGCGGGCCATCTGGACGGCGAGGTTTCCGATCTGCTCCTCGTAGGTCGGCGAGAGGTCCGCGCGGAGCCAGAAGTTGTCCAGCGCGCTCTCGAGAACCTCCTGGTCGCCGCCGTACTCCTCGATCATCTCCGGGAGCCACTCGTCCTGGTTCTCTGCCATGTAGGCGGTGGTCGCGGCATGGGTGTCCACCACGGCCTGTACGAGCTCCGGGTTCTCCTCGATCAGCGCCTTTGTGGTGAGCAGCGCAATGTTGAGCCGGCCGATCTCGGTCGAGTAGGGGTCGGCGATGGCCTGGCCGCCGGCACTGAGCGCGAGGGACACGCCGATCTCGGGTGCGGCGAAGGCATCGATCTGGCCGGTGTTGAAGGCGTTGAAGAACTCGGGGGCGCTGAGGGATACCAGTTCCAGGTCCTCGACGTTCACGCCCTCGCGCTCGAGGATGAGCCGCAGCGCGACCAGCTGGGAGCTGGACTCGAGGTAGCCCACCCGCTTGCCGACCAGGTCGCGCACGGACCGGATCTCCGGGGTACCGACGATGCCGCTCCCGCCGTCCGCAGCCGCGGCGACGATACGCACGTCGCGGCCGGCCGCGGCACCGGCGATCGTCGCCGTGATGCTGCCGACAGCGAAGTCCACGGACCCGCTGGCGAGCGCGTCGTTGAGTGCGGGCGCGGTCTCGAGCGCGACGACCTCGAACTCGACATCGCCCTCGGCGTGCTCAGCGTAGAGGTACGGCGCATAGAAGTGCGGTTGACCTCGCAGGGTCCCGACCTGGACGACCTCAGCTTCCCCGCTGTCAGTGGTGCTGGCCCCCGTCGAGGTGCAGCCGGCCATCGCCGTCACCAGGGCGAGTGACGCAAGGGCGCCGACGGGTCGACGTAGGAAGGAGCGCAGGAGGGACACGCGCAGAATGGGCAGGGGCGGCGGCGCAGTGGGCATGAGCCGATGCTCGTGGGCAGGTGTTGCGGCCTCGTAGCGCCGACATTTCCCCCCGGGGTCACCCGCCCGGCCAGGTAATCCCCCTGTCGTTATGCCGACGGGGGGACGGGCCCCACCGGGAGCGACGTATGCCGACGCGCCGGTCCTCCCGGTGCGGAACACGATTGAAACGTGCGTTCCGTATCTTCCCGCCGGTGCTCACACCAGTGCTCCAGCCGGGGAGCGGCCCGATCCACGCCGGTACGTACCTTCCTGCCACCCCGGACGCCGTGCTGTGGGGCCGGTTGCCGTGCGCGGCGGACCCCCCGGTCGTCACTGTCGCCGCCGGCACCGAGATCACCGTCGACACCGTCAGCCACGAGGGGATCCTGGAGGACCAGGGTCGCGACCCGTTGGCCTACTTCGGCCGGCACGGGGTCGCCGAGGTACTCCAGGACGCCGTCGCCCTGGCGAAGAGCGACGACCCGCACCGGTTCGGGGTCGACGGGCCGCACGTCGTCAGCCGGCCGATCGCCGTCGAAGGGGCCCGGGTCGGCGACCTGCTGGCCATCACCCTGCTGGACGCCACGCCGCGGGTGCCCTACGGCATCATCTCCAACCGGCACGGCCGCGGCGCCCTGCCCGGCGAGTACCCCGGCGACGACATGCCCGTCTTCAGCGCCTTCGCCGGCGTGGACGGCGACGGAACGCACGCCTCGGTACCGTTGACCCCGGACAGTGAGCGCACGGCGCGGTTCCCGCTGCGCCCTTTCCTCGGGATCATGGGCATCGCGGTGCCCGGAGCTGAGCGGCCGCACTCGGTACCGCCTGGCCGGCACGGCGGCAACCTCGACATCGCCCTGCTGACAGCCGGTAGCACGCTGTACCTGCCGGTCCAGGTCGACGGTGCCCTGGCCTACGTCGGGGACCCGCACTTCGCCCAAGGCGACGGGGAGGTGTGCCTGACAGCCCTGGAGGGCAGTCTGCGCGCGACGCTGCGGCTTGACGTCCTCGCTCGGGAGGATGCGGTGCGGCGCTTCGGGGACCTGGCCGGCCCGCTCGCCGAGACCAGCGACTTCCTGGTGCCCACTGGGCTCGACGAGGACCTCGACACCGCGGTCCAGAGCTGCGTGCGCGCCGCCATCGCGCTCCTGCAGGCACGGTTCGGGATGGACCCGCGGCTCGCCTACGCGTACCTCTCCGCGGCGACCGACTTTCGGATCAGCCAGGTGGTCGACGTCGTCAAGGGGGTCCACGCCACGATCCGGAAGGCCGACTTCGCGTGACCGGCGAGGTGCCGGAGCACGGAGGCTGGCAGGTCACCGCCGCGCACGTCTCGGCGGAGCCGTCCCCCCTGGACACCAGGGTCTGGCGCGTCGTCGGCGACCCACTCGTCCGCCCGACGGGCACGGGGCCGCTGACCCGTCAGACCGTCGCGGTCAAGGACCTGTACGCGGTGGCCGGCCACCCCATCGGTGCAGGCAACCCGAGGTGGCTGGCGGAGGCCCGCCCGGAACCCCGCCACGCGGCCACGGTCGCCGCGCTGCTGGCAGCCGGTGCGGCCGTCCGCGGGATCGCCCGCACCGACGAGCTGGCCTACTCCCTGGCCGGCACGAACTCCCACTACGGTGCCCCGCCGAACCCCCAGGCCCCGCACCGCATCCCCGGGGGCTCCTCAAGCGGTAGCGCCAGCGCGGTCGCCCTCGGTCACGCCACCATCGGGTTGGGTACCGACACCGGCGGATCGATCCGCGTGCCGGCCGCCTACCAGGGACTGTTCGGCATCCGGACGACTCACGGCGCCGTGGACCGGACCGGCCTGCTCCCGCTGGCGCCGGCGTTCGACGCCGTGGGCTGGCTGACCCGGTCCCCGGACCTGCTGCGTACGGTCGGCGACGTGCTGCTGCCACCAGGATCCCCCGGCGGCGGTACCGAGCTGGTTGTCGTCGACCGGCTGGTCGCGAGCGCACACCCCGACGTCGCCGCGGTCGTTCGCGCCTGGACGGCCGCGGCCGGCGCCAGAACCCTCGACGTACCCCTCGACTCGCTCGACGAGTGGCGCACCGCGTTCCAGACCTGTCAGGCGTTCCAGGCCTGGCGCACCCACGGCCGGTGGCTGTCCGAGAACCTCGACGCACTCGGCGAGGACGTGCGGTCGCGTTTCGCGGCCGCCTCTCGCGTCGACGACGCCGCCGCCGAGCGGGCGCGCGCGGTGGTGGAAGCTGCCCGAACGCAGCTGCGGGAGCTCGTCGCCGACCGTGTGCTGGCCCTGCCGAGCGCGCCGTCGGTGGCGCCGTCGGTCTCCACCGGAGCCACCCTCCAGGACCGCAACGCCACCATGCGGCTGACCTGCCTGGCGGCGGTCGCCGGACTGCCCGCCGTCAGCATCCCCGTCCGCACCGCTGACGGGCTCCCCGCCGGCGTCTGCCTGGTGGCCGGGGCCGGGCGCGACCGCGAACTCCTCGACCTCGTGGTCGAGTACGTTGAGTACGTCGAGTACGTTGAGTACGTCGAGTACACAGAACGCTGAAACAACTGCAACGCGCCTGAAACGATCGTTTCCTACGGTGGCCAGGTGCGCATCGCCGAGTTCGACGCCCTCGCGCCCGGAGAGGCTGCCTCTCTGCTGTTGCGCTGCGCCGACATCCCGTCCTTCGCGGCCGCTGTCGCGCAGGGGCGTCCCTACGGCACGGTGGACAACCTCCTTGCCGCCGTTCGGGAGCGGACCACCTCCTGGACGGACGCCGAGGTCGACGCGGCCCTCACCGACCACCCCCGCATCGGCGAGCGACCAGCCGGCAGCGGGCCGACCGCAGCGATCGCCAGTCGCGAGCAGGCTGGCGTGGACCCGGCAGACGAGCCGCTGCGGCAGCGGCTGGCCGAGGGCAACCGGCGGTACGAGGAGCGATTCGGCCGGATCTACCTCGTCCGCGCCGCAGGGCGCACCGGACCGGAGCTGCTGGACCTGCTTGAGCAGCGCCTGGCCAACGACCCCGCGACAGAGCTGTCGGTGACCCGGTCGCAGCTGGCGGAGATCGCTCTGCTCCGCTTGGAGGGGCTGGTGGGCCCGTGAGCTCCTTCAGCACGCACGTCCTCGACGCCGCGCTCGGCCGCCCGGCCGCCGGGATGGAGGTGCTCCTCAGCCTGGCCGACGGCAGTACCCGGCCGGGCCGCACGGACGACGACGGGCGCGCCCGGGTGGACGCCGACCTGCCGGCGGGCGTGCACACCGTGCGGTTCGAGACCGGCACCTGGTTCGCCGGCCAGCGACGCACCACCTTCTATCCCGCCGTGACGGTGACCTTCACGATGACCGACGGCGAGCACCACCACGTCGCGCTGGTCCTCAGCCCGTTCTCCTACACCACCTACCGGGGGACCTGATGAGCAGCTCGTACGTGCTCGGCCCGCACCAGTACGGCAAAGCCGAGGTCCGCCTGGTCCGCCTCGAGCGGGGAGCGCCGGAGCACGACATCGCCGACCTCACCGTCACCACTCAGCTGCGCGGCGACTTCGACGCCGCCTACACCGACGGCGACAACGCGCACGTGCACGCCACCGACACGCAGAAGAACACCGTCTACGCGCTCGCCAAGGAGCACGGCGTGACCTCCCCCGAGGAGTTCCTGCTCGTGCTGGCCGCTCACTGGCGCGCCCAGCCGTGGGTGGCTGGTACGCAGATGACCGCCGGGCAGCACAGATGGGACCGCATCGGTGCCGGCACACCGGGGGCAGGGCACTCCTTCGCCCGCAACGGCGGCGAGGTACGTACCGCCGTGGTGCAGACCGACGGCGACGAGACGTTCGTGCTCGGTGGGCTCACCGGCCTGACCCTCCTCAAGAGCACCGGCAGCGAGTTCTCCGGGTTCCCGCGCGACCGGTTCACCACGCTGCCCGAGACGAGCGACCGGATCCTCGCCACCAGCGTCACCGCCTGGTGGCGGTACGCGGAGAACCCACCGGACTGGGACGCTGCTCACACCGCCGCCCGCGGCGCACTGGTAGGGGCCTTCGCCGCCACCCACAGCCTGGCGCTCCAGCAGACCGTCCACGCCATGGGAGCCGCCGCGATGGACGCCGTCCCGGAGGTCGCGGAGATCCGGATCAGCTGCCCGAACAAGCACCATGTCGAAGTCGACCTCGACCCCTTCGGACTGACCAACGGCGGTGAGGTGTTCGTCGCAGCCGACCGGCCCTACGGACTGATCCAGGCCACCCTCCAGCGCGCCGGCGTCCCCGCGGAGCCGCGCGCCTGGACCGCCGTGCCGGCGTTCGCGTGAGCGCCGCCCTAGCGGCCACCTCGACGCTGCGCGCGCGGCGCGTGCTGGTCGGCGACACCGTCCGGCCGGCCACTGTGCGCATCGCCGGCGGCCGGATCGCCGCGATCGACCCCTTCGACGCCGATCGCGTCCCGGACGTCCCGGACACCGCCTACCTCCTGCCCGGCGCAGTGGACACCCACGTCCACGTCAACGAGCCGGGCCGGACCCACTGGGAGGGGTTCGCCACCGCCACGCTGGCCGCCGCTCTCGGCGGCGTCACGACCCTGGTCGACATGCCACTGAACTCCGTGCCGCCGACGACCACGGTGGAGCACCTCCGGCTGAAGCAGGAGGCGGCACGCAGCCGGCTCGCGATCGACGTGGCGTTCTGGGGTGGCGCGGTGCCGGGCAACGAGCACGACCTCGAACCGCTCTGGGACGCCGGCGTGGTCGGCCTCAAGTGCTTCCTCTCGCCCAGCGGTGTCGACGAGTTCCCACCGTTGGACCCCGCCGGCTTTCGCCGCGCGCTGCGCACCGTCGCGGGGTTCGGTGGGCTGGTCGTGGTGCACGCCGAGGACCCCGCCGTCCTGGACGCCGCGCCCGCCCGTGCGAGCCGGGCGTATGCCGACTTCCTGCTCAGCCGGCCGGACGAGGCCGAGACCGCGGCGATCCGCCAGGTGCTCGACGGCGTCCGGGAGACCGGCGCCCGGGTGCACGTACTGCACCTTTCCAGCGCCCGGGCGCTCCCCTTGCTCCGGGACGCCCGCGACGAGGGCCTGGCGGTCACCGTCGAGACCTGCCCGCACTACCTCGTGCTCAGCGCCGAGCAGATCCCGGACGCCGCGGCGGAGTTCAAGTGCTGCCCGCCGATCCGCGACGCCGGCAACCGCGACGAGTTGTGGGCAGCGCTGGTCGAGGGCGTCATCGACTGCGTCGTCAGCGACCACTCCCCCACGACGGTGGAGGAGAAGAGCCGGGGCGACGGCGACCTCCAGCAGGCCTGGGGCGGCGTCTCGGGACTCCAGGTGGGCTTCACCGCCGTCGCCGCCGAGGCTGCCCGACGCGGCATCGACGTGGCCACGGTCAGCCGCTGGATGTCCCGGAACACCGCCGACCTCGTCGGCCTGGACTCCAAGGGCCGGATCGAGGTGGGCTCCGATGCCGACCTCGTGGTCTACGACACCGCGCAGGAGACCGCCGTCGCCGCCGACCGGCTGGCGCACCGCAACCCCATCTCGGCCTACGACGGGCTCACCTTTGCCGGCCGGGTCACGCGCACCCTCGTGCGCGGTTCCGTGCTCGACCCGGATCTACCCGACCACGGGTGGGGCCAGCAGCTGAGGAGGAGCGCCTGATGGTCGCCACCGCCGGTCTGGACGTCCCCCCGCGGCTGCTCATGGGTCCCGGACCGGTCACCGTCGACCCCCGGGTCCTGCGCGCGATGTCGGCCCAGCTGGTCGGGCAGTTCGACCCGTTCATGACCGCGACCATGGACGAGGCGATGGCGCTCTACCGCCAGGTGTTCCGCACCACCAACGAGCAGACCTTCCTCGTCGACGGCACGTCCCGCGCCGGCGTCGAGGCAGCGCTCGTCTCGCTGCTGGAACCGGGGGACCGAGTGCTCGTGCCGGTCTTCGGGCGGTTCGGCGCACTGCTGCGGGAGATCGCCGAGCGCTGCGGTGCGGCGGTACACACCGTCGAGGTGCCCTGGGGCGAGGTGGTGCCGCCAGAGTCGGTGGAGGAGGCGGTGCTGCGGGTCCGTCCGAAGCTCGTCGCCGTCGTCCACGGCGACACCTCCACCACGATGTGCCAGCCGCTCGCCGACATCGGGGAGATCTGCCGCCGGCACGGCGTCCTGCTCTACTGCGACGCCACCGCCTCGCTCGGCGGCAACGCCTTCGAGACCGACGCCTGGGGCGTAGACGTCGCCAGCGCCGGTCTGCAGAAGTGCCTCGGCGGCCCGCCGGGCAGTGCGCCGATCACCCTGTCCACCGCCGCAGCGGGGCTGATCGAGGCCCGCACGCACGTGGAGGCCGGCATCCGCGAACACGGTGACACCGACCACGGCACCCGCATTGCCAGCAACTACCTCGACCTGGCCCAGGTCATGGCGTACTGGGGACCGCGCCGGCTCAACCACCACACCGAGGCCACCTCGATGCTCTACGCCGCGCGCGAGTGCGCCCGGCTGCTGGTCGAGGAGGGTCTCGACGCCACGATCGCCCGCCACGAGCTCCACGGGCGAGCGATGCTCACCGGCATCCTCGGCCTGGGCCTGGAGCCGTTCGGCGACCCGGCGCACAAGATGAGCAACGTCGTCGCCGTCCGCGTCCCCGACGGTGTCGCTGCGGACACTGTCCGCACAGCGCTGCTGGAGGACTTCGGTATCGAAATCGGCACCTCGTTCGGCCCCCTGCACGGGCGCGTCTGGCGGATCGGGACCATGGGCTACAACGCCCGGCGGGACGCCGTCCTCACCACGCTGGCCGCGCTCGAGCAGGTACTGCGCGGCTGCGGCGTGCCCGTGCCAGCCGGTGGTGGCGTCGGTGCCGCCCTCGAGGTGTACCAGGCATGACCACGGCCGCCACCGTCCTGGCTCGCTGCGCGGAGCTGGACCGGATCTCCGCCCGGCCCCACCGTCTCGAGCGCGTCCACCTCACCCCGCAGCACGCAGCCGCCAACCGGCTCACCGCGTCGTGGATGGCAGCGGCGGGGCTGACCCCGTGGCAGGACCCGGCGGGCAACCAGTGGGGCCGCCGCGAAGGACGGGCACCGGGGCTGCCGGCCCTGGTGCTCGGGTCCCACCTCGACACCGTGCCCGACGCCGGCAGCTACGACGGGATGCTGGGTGTGGTCATGGCTGTGGCCGTGGCCGAACGGCTCCGCGGCACCGACCTCCCGCTCGCCCTGGAGGTCGTGGGTTTCGGGGACGAGGAGGGCACCCGTTTCGGCACCGCGCTGCTCGGCAGCCGCGCCGTGGCCGGTACCTGGGACCCGGCGTGGTGGGAGCTGCGCGACGCCGAGGGCGTGTCGTTGCACCGGGCCTTCGTCGACTTCGGGCTCGACCCGTCGCGGGTCGGCGAGGCCACCCGGACGCCCGACGAGCTCGTCGGGTACCTGGAGGCGCACATCGAGCAGGGCACCTGCCTCGAGGCGGCCGACCGGTCGCTGGGCTACGTCACCACGATCGCGGGCGCGCGACGGTTCCGGCTCGTGGTGCTGGGTGAGGCGCGGCACGCCGGCAGCACGCCGTACGAGCGCCGCCGCGACGCGCTGGCCGGTGCGGGCGAGGTGGTGCTCGCCGTCGAGCGGCTGGCGCAGGCCCACGGCTGCATCGCCACCGTCGGCCGGCTGGAGGTGCACCCAGGCGCGGTCAACGTCGTCCCGGGCCGGGCCGACCTCAGCGTCGACCTGCGCGCCGCGACGGATGCCGAGCGCGACGGCATGTGGGACGTGCTGGGTGCTGAGATCGAGAGCATCTGCGTGCGCCGGGGTCTGCGGTTAGAGGTCGCGGAGAACCATCGCGCCCCCGCGGTGGCCTGCGCCCCCTGGCTGCAGCAGGCCGTGGTGGAGGGAATCGGCGCAACCGACGACCACGGTAGGGACCAGCCGATGGGCCTGTGGAGTCGGGCCGGACACGACGCGATGGCGATGGCGGCGATCACGGACGTCGGCATGCTCTTCCTCCGCTGCACGGACGGGATCAGCCACGGACCCGACGAGGGCGTCCGTGAGATCGACGTCGCACGCGGGTTGGACGCGCTCGAGGCGGCGGTGCTGCGGGTGGCTGCCGCGGTCGAGGAGCGGACGTGAACGGCCTCCGGATCGACGAGCGGATCGCCCGCTACCACCCGACGCTGACCTCCCAGGAGCGGCGGGCCGCCGAGACCCTTCTCGAGCACCTGGACGACCTGGGCACCTACCGGGCCGCCGAGCTGGCCGCCCTGGCCGGGGTCTCCAAGGCGACGATGAGCCGGCTGTTCCGCTCGCTCGGCTTCGCGGACTTCGACGAGGTCCGCGACCACCTCCGGTCACTGCGCACCGCCGGCGAGCCGCGGCGGGTGAGTGGGCCCCCAGACCTGGCCACACACGTCTCCGACGAGGCCACCGCCGTCGCCACCGCGGTGCTGGAGCCGGCGGTGGCCGAGGCCGTGGCGGTGCTCGCCGACGCTCGCCAGGTACTGGTCGTCGGCTGGCGCAACAGTCACCCGGTGGCCCTGCACCTGCGCGAGCAGCTGGTGCAGGCCCGGCCCCGGGTTCACCTGGCGCCCGTACCAGGTCAAGTGCTCGGCGAGGAGCTCGCCGACCTCGGCCGCGGTGACGCCGTGCTGGCCGTTGGCTTCCGCCGCCGGCCGGCCGGGTTCGCCGGTTTCCTCGCCACCGCCGCGGCAACCGGCGCCGACGTGGTCCTCCTGGCCGACCCCACCGCCGCAGGCCACTCAGGCGTCGCGCGGGTGTGGCTGCCCTGTCCGGTGCAGGGCAGGCTCGCCTACGACTCGTACGCCGCCGCGATGAGCCTGGTGGCCGTGCTCGCCGACGGCGTTCTGGCCCGTGCGGGCCGCGCCGGTCGCGACCGGATCTCGGCGATCAGCGACATCTACTCCGACCTCGGCGAGGTGGAGTGATGGACCTGGCCCGCGTGGAGACCTACCGCGGCGCGCACGACCGGGAGGACCTGCGACTGCGTCCCGGAGAGCGGCTGCTCGCCGGCGGGACATGGCTGTTCTCCGAGCCGCAACCGGAGGTCACCGGCCTGGTCGACCTCACGACGATGCGCTGGGAGCCCTGGGAGGCGTTACCGGGCGGCGGGCTGCGGCTGGCCGCCACGTGCACGGTGGAGCAGGTTCGCTCGGCACCGTGGCCTTCCTCGGCGCTGGCGGAGCAGTGCGCCGACGCACTGCTGATGCCGTTCACGGTGCAGTCGGCCGCGACCGTAGGTGGCAACCTGTGCCTTGGTCTACCGGCCGGCGCCATGATCGCTTTGACCGCCGCGCTGGCCGGCGAGGTCGTCCTGCTGACGCCCGACGGCGGGCAGCGGCACGCAGCGGTGACGGACTTCGTGCAGGGTGCCGGGGCCGTGGATCTGCGACCGGGCGAGGTCCTCCGCTGCGTGGAGCTGCCCGGGCCCGCGCTGCGACAGGCCAACGCCGTGCGCCGGGCCGCGCTCACCACCTACGGCCGTTCCGCCGCCCTGGTGATCGGACGACGCAGCGCCGAGTCTGTCGTGCTCACCGTGACCGCCTCGGTGCCGCGGCCGGTCGTGCTCGCGGTCGCGGCCACAGCGACCGGGACGGCGGTACGTCGTGCGGTGGCCGACGCCTGCGGCTCGGTGGGGTGGTTCGCCGATCTGCACGGCGCCACGGACTGGCGGGCCGCACAGACCGTGCGTCTGGCGGCCGAGGTGCACGCCGAGCTGACGGAGGGAGCCGCGTGATCCTTGATGGGGAGGAGGTGCCCGGCGCGCCGGCACCTGGGCAGTGCCTGCGCACCTGGATCCGCGCCTGTGGCGGGACAGCGGTGAAGAAGGGCTGCGACTCCGGCGACTGCGGCGCGTGCACCGTCCTGCTGGACGGCGTGCCGGTGCACTCCTGCGTCACGCCGGCTGCCCGCGCCGCCGGCCGGGAGGTGACGACGGCGGCGGGGCTGGGGACGCCCGAGCAGCTCTCGCCGGTACAACGACGATTCGTCGAGGCCGGCGCGTTCCAGTGCGGGTTCTGCACGCCGGGCTGGGTGGTGACCGCGACCGCGCTCGCCGACGACGACGGCACCGTGCAGGTGGCCGAGCCGGAACGGGTCTTCAAGGGCAACCTGTGCCGCTGCACCGGCTACCGCTCGATCCGCGACGCGCTCGCGGGCACGGTGAATGTGACGACCAGAGGTGGCGTCGGCTGCTCGGTCGCCGCGCCGGCCGCTCCGCGGGTGGTCAGCGGTCGCGAGGCCTTCACCCTCGACCTGCCGGATGCCGGGGTGCTCCACGTGGCCCTGGTCCGCTCGCCGTACGCGCACGCCCGCGTGGTCTCGGTCGACTGTGCCGCCGCGCGATCGGTGCCCGGCGTCGTGCTGGTGCTGACGCCGGGTGACTCCCCGGACGTCCTGTACTCGACCGCCCGGCACGAGAACCGGCTGGACGACCCGGACGACACCCGGCTGCTGGATGACGTCGTGCGGTTCCGGGGCCAACGTGTCGCGGCTGTCGTGGCCGAGTCGGTCGCTGTCGCCCAGCACGCCGCAGCGCTGGTCGAGGTGGTCTACGCGTCGCTCCCGGCAGTGTTCGATCCCGAGGCTGCGCGCTCCCCGGGCGCGCCGCTGCTGCACGCCGACAAGGATCCGGCCGCTTCCCGGATCGCCGACCCGCTGCGCAACCTCGTGGCCGCCACACACGGCGAGGTCGGCGACGTCGACGCCGGGCTCAGCGCCGCCGCGCACACCGTGCGAGGCACCTGGACCACCGCCCGGGTGGCCCACGCCGCCCTGGAGGCGCACGGTGCCCGGGCCTGGGTCGACGACGACGGCACGCTCGTCGTCCGCACCAGCACCCAGGTGCCCTTCCTGGTCCGCGACGAGCTGGCCCGGGTCCTCGGCCGTGCACCGCACCAGGTGCGGGTAGTCGCGGCCCGGGTGGGGGGCGGCTTCGGCGGCAAGCAGGAGCTCCTGGTCGAGGACGTCGCGGCGCTGGCGGCGCTGCGGCTCGCCGAGCGGGGCGACCGGCG
This sequence comes from Quadrisphaera sp. GCM10027208, assembly GCF_042658805.1. Classification (NCBI taxonomy): domain Bacteria; kingdom Bacillati; phylum Actinomycetota; class Actinomycetes; order Kineosporiales; family Kineosporiaceae; genus Quadrisphaera; species Quadrisphaera sp. GCM10027208. Next base: position 147,837 of record NZ_JBHSRC010000007.1, on the reverse strand, counting down.
TCCGGTGCAGCTGGAGATGACCCGTGAGGAGCAGTTCACCGCGATCCCGCTGCGCCACCCGATGCGGGTGACCGTGGAGCTGGGGGCCGACACGGCGGGCCGACTCACCGCGATGCGGGTCGAGGTGCTCAGCGACACCGGGGCGTACGGCAACCACGGCCCTGGGGTCGTGTTCCACGGCGTGCACGAGTCCGTGGCCGTGTACCGCTGCCCCGCCAAGCGGGTCGACGCCGAGGCCGTGTACACGAACAACCCGCCGAGCGGTGCCTTCCGCGGCTACGGGCTCGGTCAGGTGGTCTTCGGTGTCGAGTCAGCGCTGGATGAACTGGCTCGCGAGGTCGGCATCACCCCGTTCGAACTGCGCCGCCGCAACGTCGTGGTGCCCGGCGACCCGCTCGTCGTCAACGGCGCACCCTCACCCGACCTGGAGTTCGGCAGCTACGGCCTCGACCAGTGCCTGGACCTCGCCGAGTCGGCGCTGGCCGGTACCCGTCCAGCCTACCCTCCGGCCGAGGGGTGGGCAGTCGGCGAGGGCATGGCGCTGGCCATGATCGCCACCATCCCGCCGCGTGGGCACCGCTCGCACGCGCAGATCGCCCTCTTCCCCGACGGCACCGCCACCGTCACGGTGGGCACGGCGGAGTTCGGCAACGGAACGGCGACCGTGCACACCCAGCTGGTCGCCGAGGCACTCGGGCTCGACCCCGACCGGGTCCGGCTGATCGCCTCTGACACCGCCACCTCCGGCTACGACTCCGGCGCCTTCGGTTCCACCGGGTCGGTTGTCGCAGGGCTGGCCGTGCAACGTGCCGCCGCCGAGGTGCGCCGGCGGCTGGAGGCCCTCGGAGGTTTGGCCGCCCTGCCCGCGACGGACGGCCCGATCGTGGCCAGCGGTACCTGCGACGGCGACCGGCGGTCGGTGGCCTTCAACGTGCACGCGGTCCGGGTGGCGGTGCACCCAGCCAGCGGCGAGGTACGAGTCCTGGACTCGGTGCAGGCCGTGGACGCGGGGGTGGTGCTCAACCCCGAGCAGCTGCGCGGCCAGGTGGATGGCGGAGTGGCGCAAGCGGTCGGATCCGCATTGCAGGAGGAGGTCGTCGTCGTGGACGGCGAGGTCCGCACACGCGGCTTCCGCACGTACCGCGCCCCGAGGCTGGGCGACGTGCCCACGACGCGGGTCCTGGTCGCGGACACCGTCGACGCCTTGGGCCCGCACGGCGCCAAGTCGATGAGCGAGGCTCCGTACAACCCCGTCGCACCGGCGATCGCCAACGCCGTGCGCGACGCCGTCGGCGTCCGCCCCCACGAGCTGCCGATGAGCAGGGACCGGATCTGGCGCCTGACCCGAGGAGGGACCCCGTGATGACCGCTGCCGACGAGACGTGGTTGCAGCAGGCGGTCGACCTCGCCACGGCGAACGTGGCAACCGGCGGCGGGCCGTTCGGGGCGGTCGTCGTCCGTGGCGACGAGGTCCTCGCGACCGGCGTCAACCGGGTGACCCGCGACCTGGACCCGACCGCCCACGCCGAGGTCAGCGCCATTCGCGCGGCCTGCCGCGAGCTCGGCGTCTTCTCGCTGGCCGGCTGCACGATGTACGCCTCGTGCGAGCCGTGCCCGATGTGCGCCACCTCGGCGCTGTGGGCGCGGCTGGACCGGGTGGTCTTCGCCGCCAACCGCCATGACGCGGCCGCCGGCGGTTTCGACGACCGGGCCTTCTACGACCTGCTCACCGCCGCACCGCTCTCCTGGCCCACCGCGTTGCAGGAGCTGCGGCTGGGCACTGCGGTGGCGCCGTTCGCCGCCTGGCGGGACAACCCGCTGCGCGTGGACTACTGACCCGGTGGAACGGCCGTTCCAGGCCGGGATGGGAGTTTCTTTAACACCGCGGAAACGCTCCTCCACCTGCGGCGAAACCCGCCGCTCCTAGCGTCCGGGACGGACGACGATGGGGCCGGGCAACCGCTCCGCCGTCGAGGAGAGCCCGCCCCTTCCCGACCAGGAGAAGCCCCATGAGCAAGCGCGTCCAGCGCACCGCCGCCGTGATCACTGGCGCCGCCCTCGCCCTCACGGCGTGCGGCGGCTCCGCCGAGACCGACGCCGCCGCCGGCGAGGGCGGGGACCTCGGCCCACTGACGCTGCAGCTGTCCTGGATCAAGAACGCCGAGTTCGCCGGCGAGTACTTCGCCGACAGCAACGGCCACTACACCGCGGTCGGCTTCTCGGACGTGACCATGAACCCTGGCCCGGGGCCGATCGAGACGCTCGTGGCCAGTGGGGAAGCGGACTTCGGCCTCAGCAACGCTGTGGCAGCCGCCCAGGTGATCGCCGAGGAGGACGCGCCACTCAAGATCGTCGGCACGAAGTTCCAGAAGAACCCGTTCACCATCCTGTCCCTGGCCGACGGCGGGAACATCGCCACCCCCCAGGACCTGGTAGGCAAGCGGATCGGGGTCCAGGCCGGCGGCAACGAGACGCTGTTCGACGCGCTGCTCGAGGTCAACGGCATCGACCCAGGCACCGTGGAGAAGGTGCCGGTCGAGTACGACCCGGCACCGCTGATCGACGGCGAGGTCGACGGCTTCCTGGCCTATCTGACCAACGAGTCGATCACCGTGCAGGCCGCCGGCTACGAGGTGACCAACCTGCCCTTCGCTGACAACGGCCTGCCCTTCGTCGCCGAGAGCATCATCACGACCGACGAGATGATCGCCGAGAACCCTGCGACGGTGAAGGCGTTCCTGGAGGCTGAGATCCTGGGCTGGCAGGACTACCTGCGGGACCCGCAGGAGGGTGCCCGCCTCGCGGTCGAGGAGTACGGGGCCGATCTGGACCTCGACATGGCGAAGGAAGTCGAGCAGGCGGAGGTGCAGAGCACGCTGATCGTCACGCCCGACGTCAGGTCGAACGGGCTGCTGACCATCTCCGAGGAGCTGATCGACCAGAACATGACCACCCTGGCCGCCGCCGGCATCGACGTCTCCGACCCCGACGACCTCTTCGACCTGTCTCTCCTCGAGGAGCTGCTCGAGGAGAAGCCGGAGCTCGCCGAGGTCCCCAGCGCGGCCTGACCGCCCCCACGTGGACAGGAGCCCATCATGACCTCGATCTCCGAGGCTGAGGCCGCCCGGTCTGCCCCGGCGCAGCAGACGGGTGGCACCGGCATCCACCTCCAGGGCCTGACCAAGACCTTCGGATCCGGGCGCAAGCAGGTACCGGCGCTCGCGGACGCCACCCTGCACACCGCGCAGGGCAGCTTCGCCTCGCTGCTGGGCCCCTCAGGCTGCGGCAAGTCCACGATCCTGCGGATCCTCGCCGGGCTCGAGCAGCCGACCGGCGGCACCGCGCTCGTCGACGGCACCACCCCGCTCGACCTGCGCCGAGCGCACGCCTTGGGCATCGCCTTCCAGGACTCCGCCCTGCTGCCGTGGCGTTCGGTCGAGGCGAACATCCGACTGCCGTTCGAGGTCGCCGGCACCCGCCCCGACGCGGCCCTGGTGGCCGAGCTGATCCAGCTCGTGGGACTGTCCGGGTTCGAGAAGGCCAAGCCCGCGCAGCTGTCCGGAGGCATGCGCCAACGGGTCTCCATCGCGCGCGCCCTGGTGGTGAAGCCGTCGGTGCTGCTGCTCGACGAGCCATTCGGTGCCCTGGACGACATGACCCGGCAGCGGCTGAATGTGGAGCTCCTGCGGATCTGGACCGAGAAGCCGGCCACCACGCTGATGGTCACCCACGGGATCTCAGAGGCGGTCTTCCTGTCCGACCAGGTCGCGGTGATGAGCGCACGGCCGGGCCGGGTCGTGGAGGTCATCGACGTGGACCTGCCCCGCCCCCGGCACCCGGAGATCATGCGCACGCCGGAGTTCCACGCCCTGCACGACCACGCCTCCGAGCTGCTGTTCGGCAGCGGGACGGCTGAGGGGTGAACGGCGTGCAGTCCCGCGAGCCGGTGCGCGCGGCCGCCCTGGGGGCGCTGGGCCTGCTGGGCGTGGTGGCCGTGTGGTGGCTGCTGGTGCTCACCGTGCTCGCAGACGCCCGCATCCCCTCTCCGGCCGGGGTCGTGGGTGCGGCCATCGGCCGGGGGTGGGACTTCTACACCACCCACTTCGGGATCACCCTGCAGGAGGCCGCGGTCGGCTTCGGCTACGGCACCGTGGCCGCGGTCGCGCTGGCCGCTGTGACCCTGCTGGTGCCGGCGCTGGAGCCGCTGGTCATGCAGCTGGCGGTGATCACCTACTGCGTGCCGCTGGTGGCCATCGCCCCGGTGCTGTTCATCGTCATCGGCAACCCCGAGGAGGGGCAGCGAGCGGGCACCGCGACCGCCCTGGCGGCGCTGTCGGTCTTCTTCACCACCGTTGTCGGCACCGTGCTCGGCCTGCGGTCGGCGGACGCAGCCAGCCTGGAGGTCGTCCGGGTCTTCGGCGGCGGGCCGGTGCGGCAGCTGACCACGGTGCGGCTGGTGGCCGCGCTCCCCTCCGTGCTGGCCTCGCTTCGTGTGGCCGCGCCACTCGCCTTCCTCGGGGCGATCCTCGGCGAGTACGTCGGCGGCGTAGAGCGCGGCGTGGCCGTGACGCTCAAGATCGCGCAGCAGAACGTCGACGTCGACGGCGCCTGGGCTATCGGCCTGGGCTGCGCGCTGGTCGCCGGCGCCTTCTACGGGCTGTTCGCCATGCTCGGACGGGTCGTCACCCCGTGGTCCCAGGGGGCCGCATGAGTGCCGACCTGCTGATCTCCCGTCCGACCGAGGGACCGCGTCGGGCCCGGCACCCGCTGCTGATGGCCACGCTGCGGGCCGTCGGCTCGATGACGCTGGTCCTGGCCGTCGTCGTGGCCCTGTGGGTGGGGGCCCTGTGGGCCTTCGACGTCTCGAGCTACGTCGGCAAGGGCCCGCTGGACGTCGTCGACATCCTCTTTGTTGACGAGGATGCCCCCGCGCTGCGGACCGAGATCGCCGGGTTGCTCGCCCGCACTCTGCTCGACGCGGGCATCGGCTTCATCGCCGGCATGCTGGTCGCGGTGACGCTGGCGATCGCGGTCGTGCGGTTCCGTGCCGCGGAGAGCGCCGTCATGCCGGTCGCGCTCATCCTGCAGACCGTTCCGCTGATCGCGCTGGCGCCGATGCTCATCCTACTCGTGGGCCGCGGTTACGTGATCGTCGCCGTCATGAGCGCGGTGGTGGTGCTCTTCCCGGCGCTGGTCAACATCGTCGCCGGGCTGCGTTCGGTCGGCCCGCAGATGCGCGATCTCGTCCTCGTCTACGGCGGGAACCCGATGACCGTGCTGAGGAAGGTGGCCTTCCCGTCCGCGCTACCGGCGTTCTTCGCGTCGGTCCGCATCGCCGTGCCCGGGTCGATGACCGGCGCACTGCTGGCCGAGTGGCTGGCCACCGGCAAGGGCATCGGGTACGCGGTGGTCTCGGCCGCGGCTCGGTCGCAGATCAGCAAGGTGTGGGCGCTCGTCGTCGTCGTCACGCTGGTGTCACTGCTGCTCTACTTCCTCGCCCAGCTCGTCGAGGCAGCGGTGCTCAGCCGCTTCGGACAGTCGGACCGGGCATGACGGAGTCCACGCACCGCCCGCCTGGACGCCCACGGCACTCCCGTCGGGTGCCGGCCGACCCGGTCGTGGACGCCATGGTGGCGGCCCTGCCCAAAGTGAGCCTGCACTGCCACCTCATCGGCACGGCCGCGCCCCGGACCGTCGTCGAGCTCGCCGCCAAGCACGGAGTTCCGCTCGGGCGTGACGCCGAGGACCTCTACGACCACGCTAGCTACGAGGACCTCGGCGAGTTCCTCCGGGTGCTCGACGTCGTCGGCTCGGTCATCCGCGACGTCGACGACTTCCACCGGGTGACCTACGAGTCCCTCACCGCGGGCGGTGCAGCGCACAACGTCCTCTACCGCGAGATCCACCTCAGTCCGCCAGGCCATCCCGGGGTTCCCTACTCACGGATCCTCGAGGGCGTCGTCGCCGGCGTGCGCGACGCCCGCACCGACACCCGCATCGACGCTCGCCTCGTGGTGGCCATCAACCGGGAGCGCAGCGGCGCCGAGGCGGTCGAGCTGGTTCAGCAGGTGATCGAGCAGCGCGTCGACGAGGTGGTCGGCATCGGGCTGGACTACGCCGAGGTCAAGGGCCCGCCCGGGCGCTTCGTCGAGGCCTACCGGCTCGCCGGCCGCGCGGGTCTGGGCCGGACGGCCCATTCCGAGTCCGGTCCTCCTGGGCACGTGCTGACCCTGCTGGACGAGCTCGGCTGCAGCCGGATCGACCACGGTTACCACGTCGTCGATGACCCGGAGATCACGTCCCGGTGCGCGGCCGAGCGGGTCCCGTTCACCTGCACGCCGGTCAGTTCGGACATCGGCCGATACTCCGGCAGCGGCGACGGCACGCACACCCGGATCCGCCAGATGGTCGACGCCGGGCTGTGCGTAACGATCGACTCCGACGACCCGCCGATGTTCGGCACCGATCCCACGCACGACTTTCGGGTGCTCGCGCACGCTCTCGGCTACCGCCGCGAGCAGCTGGCCGCCTTCACCGCCAACGCCATCGACGCCTGCTGGCTCGACGAGACCGGCAAGGCGGACCTGCGCCGCCGGGCTACCGCAATGGTGGCCGCCACCCCTGACGCCCCTGACCCGGACCACTCGCCCACTCTCCAGGAGACCCCGTGAACGAGTTCACCGTGCCGGTCGTCGACATCTCCGCGTACGTCGACCCTGCCGGCTCTGCGCAGGCCCGGGCCACCGCCAGCCGCGCCTTCGACGACGCCGCCCGCACCGTCGGCTTCGTCCAGGTGCTCGGCCACGGCATCCCGACCTCGGTCACCGACGCCCTCGGCGCCGCGATCGACTCCTTCTTCGGTCTGCCCCTGGAGGTGAAGAAGAGCTATCGGACCCCGCCGGAGATCAACCGCGGGTACACCCCGCCGAGGACCGAGTCGCTGAGCCTCAGCCTGGGGCTGGCGCCCTCCAGCCGGATGCAGGACTTCTTCGAGGCCTTCAACATCGGCGCCGCCCGCAGCGACTACCCAGGCCTCGACCTGCCCGTCGTCGAGTACGCCGAGAACATCTGGCCCGACGAGGCCGATGGCTTCCGTGAGGCGGTGGCCGCCTACTTCGGCGAGGCGGCCCGGGTGGCGCGCACCCTGACGACGATGTTCGCCGACGCGCTGGGCCTCCCGGGCGGCTTCTTCGAGCGGTACACCGACCACAGCCTCGACGTGCTGCGGATGAACAACTACGCCCTGCCGCCCGGTGAGGTGCCGTTCGACGGTGACCTCACCGGGATGAGCGAGCACACCGACTACGGCATCGTCACCGTGCTCTGGGCCGACCAGGTCAAGGGCCTGCAGGTCCTTGACCACGAGGGCGCCTGGCACGACGTCATGCCCGCTGACGGCGCGTTGCTGATCAACCTTGGCGACCTCATGGCGCGGTGGACCAACGAACGGTGGATGTCGACCCTGCACCGGGTGAAGCCACCGGTCGTCGACGGGCGCATCGAGCGCCGGCGCTCCGCCGCGTTCTTCCACGACGGCAACATCGACGCCGTCATCGAGACGCTGCGGACCTGCCTGGACGCCGACGGGACGTCGGCGTACCCGCCCGTCACCGTCGGTGAGCACATCCGGGCGAAGCTGGCCGGCTCCCGGGCCGGTGTCGCCAACACCGAGGCGGAGCGGGAGGCAGCACGCGTCCTGGCCGCACGGCCGACCTGAGCTCGCCCTGGCCGGGCGGCTCTGAGTCGGCCTGCTGAGCCGGGCCGTGTTCCCCTGCTGGCCAAGCAGGTCGAGTCGGTCAGGCCTCCAGCGCCTGCCCCCGCCGCTCCGGCAGAGCGAGGGCGGCGGCGCCGGCGAGGATGAACGCGCCGGCGAAGACGAGGAACACCAGCTCGGTGCCACCCGTCTCCCGCAACACTGGGACGGCCAGCGGTGCCAGGATGGACGCGATCCGCCCGAAGCCGGCGGCCCACCCCGCGCCGGTGCCGCGCACCGCGGTCGGGTACATCTCCGGGGTCACCGCGTACAGGGCGCCCCAGGCCCCGAGCACGAAGAACGACAGCAGCATGCCCGCGACGAGCACGGACGTCTCGGTCCCCGCCGCGGAGAACAGCGCCGCAGCGCCGGCGGCACCGACGAGGAAGGTCGCCAGCGTGGGCCGCCGGCCCCACTTCTCGATGAGGACGGCGGCGACCGCGTAGCCGGGCAGCTGGGCGGCGGTGATCACGAGGGTGTACCCGAAGGACCGCACCATCGACATGCCCGAGGCCACGAGCAGCGTCGGCAGCCAGATGAAGGCGCCGTAGTAGGCGAAGTTGACGAGGAACCACACCGCCCACAGGGCCGCGGTCCGGACCCGGTACGCGGGGCCCCACAGTGCCCCGATGCCCCGCTGCTCCTCGACCGCGACCTCGGTGGTGGGTGCGGCCGGAGCGTCAGCCACCGCCTTCGGCGCCTCGACGCCGGCTGAGCGCTCGAACGAGCGGACCGCGGCCTCCGCCTCCTGCGTCCGTCCAGCGCGCTCGAGGAAGCGCACCGACTCGGGCAGTCCGAGCCGGACGATCACGGCGTAGACCGCGGGCACGGCGCCCAGCGCCAGCGCCCAGCGCCACCCGTCGTCCCCGGACGGCACCACGAGGTAGCCGACGAGCGCGGCGGCGAACCAGCCGACCGCCCAGAACGCCTCCAGGACGACGATGACCCGGCCGCGGATGCGTGCGGGGGCGTACTCGCTGACCAGCGTCGAGGCGACCGGCAGCTCGGCGCCGAGGCCCAGGCCGACGACGAAGCGGAGCACGAGCAGCACGGCGAGCGTGCCGGCGAGCGCCGAGGCACCGGTGGCCACCCCGTAGACGAGCAGAGTCAGCGCGAACACCGACCGGCGCCCGATCCGGTCGGCGAGCAGGCCACCCAGCGCCGCGCCCACGGCCATGCCCACGAAGCCCAGGGAGGCGACCCAGGACAGCTCGGTGTCGGTGAGGCCCCACTGGACGGCGAGGGCGGCCATGACGAACGAGACGAGGCCGACGTCCATGGCGTCCAGCGCCCAGCCGATCCCGGAGCCGAGCAGGAGGCGCCGATGACGGGAGGTGAACGGGAGCCGGTCGAGCCGCTCGGAGCGGCTCGGGAGCACCGAGGTCTGCACGAGACGAAGATCACCGTGTTGGGAACCAGAAGTCAAACGGCCCCGGACGCCGTAGCGTCCGGGGCCGTGGACCGACCGGGAGGCAGAGGCTCCCGAAGGGGTCACTCGCCGTCGACGAGCACCTCGTCCACGGTGGTCTCCTCGCCGAGCACGGAGACCGTGCAGGTGTAGGGGTGACCGGTGCCGTCGGCCTGGGCGGTGCCGGTGACGGTGTAGATCTTCCCGCCCTCCTGGCTGGCGGCCCGCAGGTTGCCGCGCGTGGTGAACTCGGCGCCGGGGAGGCGCTCGGTCACGGCCGCCTGGCAGGCGTCACGGACCTGCTGGTTGAGCTCGACGACGGTGAGACCACCGGTCGCGTCGGTGGTGTCGGTCGAGGACGCCGTGGTCTCGGTGGCGGCCGGAGTGGTCTCCGTCGCCGCCGCAGTGGTCTCCTCGGCGGTGGTCGTGTCGTCGTCGGCGGCGCACCCGGTCAGGGCGAGGACGGCGGCGGCGGACGCGGCGAGCAGTGCGCGCTTCACAGGTTCTCCTTGGTGCTCGGGGGGTGTCCTTGTGGGATGGGAACCGCGAAACATCCTATGACCGTCCGCGTGCGCCGGCCGACCGGTTGTGACGCCCGCCACCGGGTACGGTCCCAGGGGTGACCAGCGACCAGATCGGCATCAACCCGGTGTCCGGTCGGCGGGAGACGGAGAACGAGCGGCTGGACCGCAACCTCAACGAGCTGCTCCAGGAGCTGCGGGTGGCCCAGACGGGTGTGCAGATCCTCTTCGCGTTCCTGCTGACCGCGGCGTTCACCCCCCTCATGCAGGACGCCGACCCGTTCACCCGGCGCGTCCTGGTCGCCACGATCGTCTGCGCGGCGCTGGCCACGGCCCTCCTCATCGCCCCGGTCGCGCTGCACCGCACGGTGTTCCGGCGGGGGCTCAAGGAGGAGCTGGTCCGGATCAGCTCGCGGCTGGCGGCAGGCGGTCTCGTCCTGCTCGGACTGACGATGCTGGGCGGCTGTCTGCTCGCCGTCGACGCGCTGGTCGACCGGCCCGTCGCCTTTGTGCTGACCGCCGGGGTCGGGGTGTGGTTCCTGGTCTTCTGGGCCGTCCTGCCGGTGAGGGTTCGGACCCGCGGCCGGGGAGCCGGGTCCGCGCCGCCGGAGTAAGTTCGGGGTATGAACCTCGACCGACCTGTCGCCCCCGACCCGTACGAGCTGCTCCCCCAGGTCCCGTCGTTCTCGGTGACCAGCGACGACGTCCGCGACGGCGAGCCGATGGACGTCGTGCACTCCGCCGCCGGCGGGAACAGGTCACCGCACCTGCGCTGGACCGGTTACCCGGAGGGGACACGCAGCTTCGTCGTCACCTGCTTCGACCCGGACGCCCCGACCCCGTCGGGGTTCTGGCACTGGACTGTGGTGGACCTGCCGGCCTCGGTCACCGAGCTGCCGTCCGGTGCCGGCGCCGGCGACGACGCCCTGCCCGGGTCGGCGTTCCACGTCCGGAACGACTACGGCACCCGCGCGTTCGGGGGCGCCGCCCCACCCCCCGGGGACCGGCCGCACCGGTACGTGTTCGCCGTCCACGCCCTGGACTGCGAGTCCCTGGGCGTGGACGCCGACGCCAGCCCCACGGTCGTGTCCTTCACGATGCTCGGGCACACCCTGGCCCGGGGCGTGATCACACCGACGTACCAGCAGGACTGACCGGCCCGGCATCTGCGGTCAGGCGGGCCGGGTCGCCCAGAACGCGACCGCCGCCGCGGCGGCCACATTGAGGGAGTCCACCCCGCCGGCCATCGGGATCCGCACGGCGACGTCGGCGGCCGCGACGGCGTGTCGGCTGAGCCCGTCGCCCTCGGTCCCCAGAACGAGGGCGAGCCGGCGACCCGGATGAGCGGTCAGGTCCGCAGCCAGCTCATCAAGGGTGATGGTGGCGTCCCCGAGGGTCAGGGCGGCCACCGTGAACCCGGCTCCTCGCAGGTCGGTCAAGCCCTCCGGCCACGGGTCCAGCCGCGTCCACGGCACCTGGAAGACGGTGCCCATGCTGACCCGCACGCTGCGCCGGTACAGCGGGTCCGCGCAGCGCGGGCTGACCAGGACGGCGTCGACGCCGAGCCCGGCTGCGGCCCGGAACACCGCCCCGACGTTGGTGTGGTCGACGACGTCCTCGAGCACCGCGAGCCGCTGGGCGCCGCGGACGACCGCGGCCCGGGCCGGCAGCGCCGGACGGTGCATCGCCGCCAGCGCCCCCCGGTGCAGGTGGAAGCCGGTGAGATCGCGCAGGACCGGCTCCGGGGCGACGTAGACCGGTGCCCCGGCGGCGGCCGCCGCGCCCAGCAGGTCGGCGGACTCCTCGAGCCAGCGGGGGGCCATCAGCATGGACCGCGGCCGATGACCCGCGGCCAGCGCCCGCCGGATCACGGTGTGCGACTCGGCGATGTAGAGGCCCTCGGCGGGCTCGCGTCGCCGTCGCAGCGCGACGTCGGTGAGCCGCGCGTACTCGTCCAGCCGCGGGTCGGCAGCGTCCTCGATCTGGACGACGCCGGCATGGGCACCCTCGAGCGGCGCGGTCACGAGACGAGGATGCGCCAGATCGCGACGGTGCCGACGACCACGATGACGGCGCGCAGCACCCGGGCGGGCAGTCGCCGGCCGACGCCCGCGCCGATCAGGCCACCGAGCAGCGACCCGGTGGCGATGAGACCGACGACGGCCCAGTCCACCCGGTCGAAGGCCACGACGACGAAGACGACCGCCGCCACGGAGTTGACGACGAGGGAGAGCAGGTTCTTCGCGGCGTTGACCCGTTGCAGGGGCTCCGGCAGCAGCGACCCCAGCAGACCGACGAGCAGGACACCCTGCGCGGCACCGAAGTACCCCCCGTAGATCCCGGCGAGGTAGGTGCCGCCGGCCGCCAGGGCGGTGTGGCCGCGGCTCTCCCGGGTGTGGCCACGGGCTGCTCGCCGCAGCTGCAGGCTCGCCTGGATCCGGGGCTGCAGGACGACGAGCACGAGCGAGACCGCCAGCAGGACAGGCACGATCCGGGCGAACGCCTCCGCCGGCAGGATGAGCAGCAGCACGGCTCCGGTGACCGAGCCGAGGAACGACATCGGCGCCAGGAGCCGCAGTCGCCGGCCCTGGCCGGCGAGCTCACGCCGGTATCCCCAGGTGCCGGACACCCCGCCGGGGACCAGACCGATGTTGTTGGAGATGTTCGCGACGACCGGTGGGTAGCCGAAAGCCAGGAGGGTCGGGAAGGTGACCAGGGTGCCCGACCCGACGATCGTGTTGATCGTCCCGGCGGCCGTCCCGGCAAGGAAGATCGCCACCGCCTCCGCCCAGCCCACGGGCGGCAACCCTAGGTCACGACCCGGCGGGCGGTTCCTCGGGTGGCTGCTCGGCGGTCGGCGGCGCTGCCGGCGCGGGGTCGGGGGCGGCGGCGGGCGCCGTCCGGCGGGTGCGCTGGGTGGACCGCTCCGCCTCGGCGGTGGCGCCGGCCGCCTCCTTGCGGGCCGCCTCGAGCGCCTCCCCGGGGTCCTGCAGGACGGGCTCGTCGAGCCGGACGCCGGCCCCCTGGTCGCCGGCGTCCGGACGCAGGCCGCCGGGTCCGCCGTCCAGGTCGGCCCCGCCGGGCTCGCCGCCGAGGGCGGCGCCGATCCCGCGCAGCGCCTGGGTCAGCTCGGTCGGCACCACCCACACCTTGTTCGACTCGCCCTGGGCGATCTGCGGCAGCATCTGCAGGTACTGGTAGGCCAGCAGCTTCGAGTCCGGGTTGCCCTTGTGGATGGCGTCGAACACCTGGAGGATCGCGCGGGCCTCACCCTGCGCCTCGAGGATCGCCGACTGGGCGGCGCCCTCCGCCCGCAGGATCGCGGCCTGCTTCTCACCCTCGGCGGTGAGGATCTGGGACTGCTTGACGCCCTCGGCGTTGAGGATCGTCGCCCGCCGGTCCCGCTCGGCGCGCATCTGCTTCTCCATCGAGTCCTGGACGCTCGCCGGCGGGTCGATGGCCTTGAGCTCGACCCGGTTCACCCGGATGCCCCACCGGCCGGTGGCGTCGTCCAGGACGCCGCGCAGCTGGGCGTTGATGTTGTCCCGGCTGGTCAGCGTCTGCTCCAGGTCGAGGGAGCCGATGACGTTCCGCAGGGTGGTGACGGTGAGCTGCTCGATGCCCTGGATGTAGTTGGCGATCTCGTACGTCGCGGCCTTGGGGTCCGTCGGCTGGAAGTAGATGACGGTGTCGATGCTGACGACCAGGTTGTCGGAGGTGATGACCGGCTGCGGCGGGAACGACACCACCTGCTCGCGCAGGTCGACGTGGGAACGGATCCGGTCGACGAAGGGGATGAGGAAGTGCAGCCCGGCGTCGAGGGTCCGGCTGTACCGGCCCAGCCGCTCGACGATGACGGCGGTGGCCTGGGGCACGATCCGGACCGCCCGCACGAGCGTCACCACGGTGAACGCCACGAGCAGCAGCAGGACGATGTAGAGCGGGAGGTTCTCCATCAGTGGGGCTCCTCGGTCTCGGGGCCTGCGGTGGGTGGGGCGTCGACGACGGCGGTGGCGCCGTCGATCCGGACGACGCGGACGATGCTGCCCGGCTCGAAGACCCGGCCGGGGACGTCGCTGCGCGCCGACCACTCCTCGCCGGTGAGCTTGACCAGGCCGCCGCGGTCGGTGACCTGGCGCAGCACCTCGGCGGGTCGGCCGATCTGGGCGGCGGTGTTCGTTCGCTGCGCCGGCCCGGCGGGCCGAAGCCGGCGCAGGGCGATCGGCCGGACCAGGACGAGCAGCAGCCCGGCGACCGCGGTGGCGACGATGACCTGCGCGGTGAGGGACCCGCCGGCGAACGCGACGACCGCGCCGGCCAGCGCGCCGACGGTGAGCATCGCGAACACCATGTCGAGCGAGGCGACCTCGATGAGGCCGAGCAGGAGCGCGGCCCCGACCCACCACAGCCACTGCGTGTCACGCAGCCAGTCCACGGGCCCCCCTCCCCTCGTCTCGCGGGCGCCCTGGCGCCGCGGTCATCCTCGCGCCGCGGTCATCCTGGCACAGCCCGAGCCGCTCAGCCCCGCTCAGCCGAAGGCGCGCGCCGTCCACCGGTCGCCGTGCCGTTCCACGGTGAGCGGCATCCCGAAGGTCTCGGCCAGGTGGTCCGCGGTGAGGGTGTCCGGCAGCGGCCCGGCGGCGACCACCCGACCGGCCCGCAGCAGCAGCAGGTGGGTGAAGCCCGGCGGGATCTCCTCCACGTGGTGGGTGACGAGCACCATGGCCGGGGCGCCGGCGTCAGCGGCGAGGTCGCCGAGGCGTCGCACGAGGTCCTCCCGTCCGCCGAGGTCGAGGCCTGCGGCCGGCTCGTCCAGGAGCAGCAGCTCGGGATCGGTCATCAGCGCGCGGGCGATCTGCACCCGTTTGCGCTCGCCCTCGCTGAGCGTGCCGTAGAGCCGGTCGGCGAGGTGTGCCACGCCCATGGCGGCGAGCAGCTCGGCGGCCCGGGCGTGGTCCAGGGCGTCGTACGCCTCGCGCCAGCGCCCGACGACCCCGTAGGAGGCGGTGACGACGACGTCCGCGACCCGCTCCCCACCCGGCAGCCGCTCGGCGAGCGCCGCGCTGGACAGACCGATCCGGGGACGCAGCTCGAACACGTCCACGGTGCCGAGCACCTCCTCGAGCACGGCCGCCACCCCGCTCGTGGGATGGATCCGCGCCGCGGCGACCTGAAGCAGCGTGGTCTTGCCCGCGCCGTTCGGGCCGAGGACCACCCAGCGCTCGCCCTCGGCGACGTCCCAGTTCACCTCGTCGAGCAGGACGGCGTCACCGCGGCGCACGGTCACGCCGGCCATCTGCAGGACGTCGCTCATGCTCCTGACCCTAACGGGGCGGGTAGCGGCGATCCGCCGCCGGTGACCCGACCCGACGAGCCGGCCCGAGGCGGCCTCTACCCTGCTGGCGTGCTCGACCTGCCCCGCTCCGCCCGGCTGGCGCTCTGGGGCGCCGCGCTGAGCGCCGGCACCGCCGGTGTCGACGTCGCTGCGGTGCTGCGCGCCGTGCAGCGCGACGACGAGCCGCACACGCTCGACGGCTCGGACGTCGGACCGGCAGCCCTGGCGGACTGGCTCCGGGGCCTGCCGCGGGAGGTGACGTGGCGGCTCGTCCTGCCCGCCGCCGGCGACCCGCACGACCTGACCGGCCCGGCCGCCACCTCGGTCGCCGCGACGGACGCCGGCGAGGCGGTGGCGGTGACCGGGCCCGGCGGCGTCCTGGTCCTCGTCCCTGAGGTGACCGAGTTCGGCTCCGAGCTCGAGCCGGGGGCGCTCGTGCAGTGGCGGGTGCTGCCCGGCTCCCCGCTGCGGCCGCTCGCGGCGTCCCTGGCCGACGCCGACCGGGTGCTGCGCCAGGCTCTGCGGACGGCGACCGAGACGCTGGCCTCCCTCGAGGTGTCCCGCTGGCGCGAGGACGCGGCCGAGCGGATCGCCGCGGTCCGCGACGGCGGCCTGCCCCGCGGCGCCCTGCCCCCCGGGGCACCGGCGCGGCTGGCGACGGTGCTGGCCACCGCGGTCCGGGTCCGCGCGGTCGTCTCGCTGGCCCTGGAGGACGACGGGGCCGCGGTCAGCGGGTGGGAGGCCGACCGACGGGCCCGGGCCCTGCGGGACGTCGACGCGGTGGCGCGGCGCAGCACCGCCGACGCGGTAAACGCCGCGCTGGCCGGTCACGCGGAGCGCTCGAGCACCTCCCGGTAGACGGCCAGGGTCCGCTCGCCGACCTGCTCCCAGGAGAACTCCGTCTCCACCCGGCGGCGACCGGCCGCGCCGTACCGGCGGGCCCGCTCGACGTCCTCGACCGCCTCGGTCAGGGCGGCGGCCAGGTCGGCCTCGAACCGGGCCGGGTCCACCGGCGTCCCGGTGCCGTCCCCGACCTGCTCGATCGGCACCAGCCAGCCGGTCTCCCCCGGCACGACGACCTCGGGGATGCCGCCGGTGGCGGTGGCGACCACGGCGGCCCCGCACGCCATCGCCTCGAGGTTGACGATGCCCAGCGGCTCGTACAGCGACGGGCACACGAACACCGTTGCGGCGGAGAGCACCTGCGCGAGCTGCTCGCGGGGCAGCATCTCCTCGATCCACAGCACGCCGTCCCGGGTGGCCTGCAGGTCGCGGACCAGAGCGCTCACCTCGGCGAGGATCTCGGGGGTGTCCGGTGCCCCGGCGCACAGGACGAGCTGGACGTCGGGGGGGAGGTCGCGCGCCGCCCGCAGCAGGTGCGGCAGGCCCTTCTGCCGGGTGATCCGGCCGACGAACACGACGCTGCGCCGTCCGGGGTCGATGCCCAGGCGCTCGAGGTGCTCGCTGCCCTCGTCCCGCGTCCACGCGCTGGTGTCGATGCCGTTGTGGACGACCCGGACCCGCTCGGGGTCGACGTCCGGGTAGGCGGCGAGGATGTCGTCGCGCATGCCGGCGCTCACCGCGATGACGCCCGCCGCGCCACGGTAGGCGGTCTGCTCCGCCCACGAGGACACCGCGTACCCGCCGCCGAGCTGCTCGGCCTTCCACGGGCGCAGCGGCTCGAGGCTGTGCGCGGTGAGCACGTGCGGGACGCCGTGCAGGAGTCCCCCGACGTGCCCGGCGAGGTTGGCGTACCAGGTGTGGGAGTGCACCAGGTCGGCGCCGCCGACGTCGGCCGCCATGGCCAGGTCGACACCGAGTGTGCGCAGCGCCGGGTTCGCCCGGGACAGCTCCTGCGGCTCCGGGTAGGCGGTGACGCCGTCCTCGTCGCGAGGGGACCCGAAGCAGCGGACCCGCACGTCGGCGTGCCGGCGCAGCACCGCAGACAGCTCGGCGACGTGCACGCCGGCGCCGCCGTAGACCTCCGGGGGGTACTCCCGGGTCAGCAGGTCCACGCGCATCCGCCACCTCCACCAGCCGCCGGGATCGACGTGCCGAACGCTAGCGCGGGTCGGGCCGGTCGACCCGTGCGCGGACCGGCGTCGCGCCCTACGCTGCGGGCATGCCGGGTCCCAGGGTGCTTGCGATCGTCCTCGCCGGCGGGGAGGGCAAACGGCTCATGCCCCTCACCGCGGACCGAGCCAAGCCCGCCGTCCCGTTCGGCGGCACCTACCGGCTCATCGACTTCGCGCTGAGCAACGTCATCAACTCCGGCTACCTCAAGGTCGTCGTCCTCACCCAGTACAAGTCCCACAGCCTCGACCGGCACGTGACGATGACGTGGCGGATGTCGACGATGCTCGGCAACTACGTGACCCCGGTGCCGGCCCAGCAGCGGCTCGGCAAGCAGTGGTACCTCGGCAGCGCCGACGCGATCTACCAGAGCCTCAACCTCATCCACGACGAACGGCCCGACATCGTCGTCGTCGTCGGGGCGGACCACGTCTACCGGATGGACTTCTCCCAGATGGTCGCCGCGCACCAGGACGTCGGCGCGCCGTGCACGGTGGCCGCGATCCGCCAGCCGGTGAGCCTCGCCGACCAGTTCGGCGTCATCGAGGTCGATCCGGCCGACCCGCGCAGGATCGACGCGTTCCGGGAGAAGCCGGCCGACCCGCAGGGTCTGCCCGACGCCCCCGACCACGTCCTGGCGTCGATGGGCAACTACGTCTTCGACGCCGACGCCCTCGTCGAGGCGGTCACCCGGGACGCCGAGGACGAGGCCTCCCAGCACGACATGGGCGGCGACATCGTGCCGTGGTTCGTCTCCCGCAACCAGGCCGCCGTCTACGACTTCCGGGACAACGACGTCCCCGGGTCCACCGACCGTGACCGCGACTACTGGCGGGACGTCGGCACGATCGACTCGTTCTTCGAGGCCCACATGGACCTCATCTCCGTGCACCCCGTCTTCAACCTCTACAACACCGAGTGGCGGATCTTCTCCCAGCAGCCGCCGCTGCCGCCGGCCAAGTTCGTCCACGGCTGGCACGGCCGGATCGGGCACGCGGTGAACTCGATCGTCGGCCCCGGGTCCGTGGTCTCCGGCGGCCTGGTCGAGAGCTCGGTGCTCGGCACCAACGTCATGGTCCGCTCGTGGTCCTCGGTCAGCGACTGCGTGCTGTTCGACAACGTCGAGGTGGGCCGGCACGCGGTGCTGCGCCGCTGCATCATCGACAAGAACGTACGGGTCCCCGAAGGCGCCCGGGTCGGGATGGACCCCGAGGAGGACCGTGCCCGCGGGTTCACCGTCACCGACAGCGGGATCACCGTGGTCGGCAAGGGTCAGACGGTCCCGGCGCCGGAGCGAACGCCGTCCCGGACGACGTGAGCACCCTGCTCGTCACGGCGACGGGACCCGACCGGCCCGGAGCCGTCGTCCGGCTGCTCGAGGCCGCGGCCCGCCCCGGGGCGGAGGTCCTGGACGTCGAGCAGGCCGTCGTCCGGGGCCGGCTCAGCCTCGCCGTGCGACTGAGAACCGGGACCGACGGGCAGCCGAGCGCCGAGGCGCTGACCGCTGTCGGCCGCGAGCTGGGACTGCACGTGACCTGCGAGGCCGCCACCGGCGAGGAGGTGCCGGAGCCGCTGACCCGGCTGCACGTCGCCGTCCTCGGCAGTCCGCTGGGTGCCGGCGCACTCGCGGACGTCGTCCGCCGTCTCGCCGACCACGGCGGCACGGTCCAGCGGGTCCGCCGGCTCGCGGGCGAGCCGGTGACGTGCGTCGAGCTCGACGTCTCCGGCGACGTCTCCGGCGGGATGGACCTGCTGACCGTCCGGCGCGACCTCGCCGTCCGGGCGGCCTCCCTCGGGGTCGACGTCGCGGTCACCCCTGCGGGGCTCGAGCGGCGGAGCCGTCGGCTCGTGGTCCTCGACGTCGACTCGACCCTGATCCGCCAGGAGGTCGTCGAGCTGCTGGCCGCGCACGCCGGGCGCGCCGCCGAGGTGGCCGCGGTCACCGAGCGGGCGATGCGCGGCGAGCTCGACTTCGCGGCCAGCCTGCACCAGCGGGTGACCTGGCTGGCCGGTCTCGACGCCGCCGTCCTGGACGACGTCCGGCGCGCCGTCCGTCTCACCGACGGGGCCCGCACGCTCGTCGACACGCTGCACCGTCTCGGGTTCCCGGTCGGACTGGTCTCCGGCGGTTTCGCCGAGGTCGTCGAGCCGCTGGCCGCCGACCTCGGCGTCCGGCACGTGCGGGCCAACCGGCTCGAGGTCCGCGGCGGCCGGCTGACCGGACGGGTCACCGGACCGGTCGTCGACCGGGCCGGCAAGGCCGCCGCGCTGCGGGAGATGGCCGCCGCCGAGGGTGTGCCGATGAGCAGCACCGTCGCTGTCGGCGACGGAGCGAACGACCTCGACATGCTCGCCGCCGCGGGCCTCGGGGTGGCGTTCTGCGCCAAGCCGCTCGTGCGCGAGCAGGCCGACGCGGTGCTGAGCCAGCCCTATCTCGACACGGTGCTCCACCTGCTGGGCATCCCCCGCGACGAGTTCGCCCCCCACCCCGACCCCCACCCCCGACCCCCTTCGTGATCATGCAATCCCGCCACCCTTCCGACCCCCTTCGTGATCATGCAATCCCGCCACCCTCCCGACCCCCTCCGTGATCATGCAATCCCGCCACCCCTGACCCACCGCCGGCCCCAGAGTGCTGGGTTGGTGGCGCAACACGCCGGAAAATCCGCGGCGACGCCAGCATTCTGTTCTGTGCCGCGAGCACTCCTCGGAACGATGCGGCGGCTTGCCACAGCACCCAGGGTGGCGGGATTGCATGATCACGACGTGGGGGGCGGCCGGGGCGGGGGCCTGCAGGGTGGCGGGATTGCATGATCACGAAGGGGGGTGTGGTCAGGGGTAGGGGGTGTGGTCAGGGGATGTGGAGGGCGGTGAGACGTAGGGAGGCGGCTTCGACGGCGGACCAGGGGCCCTCGGCCTCCAGCACCGCCGCACCCGCCGTCGGCAGACCTGCGCGCACCTGGCCCAGCAGGCGCTCGTCCGACCTCGGTCCGGCCAGGGCGACGGCCACCTGGGACAGGGTCGGCTGGTGGCCGACGACGAGGACCGTCCGGACGTCGTCCGCGGCCTCGGCGACGAGGTTCACCACGGCAGCCGGCGAGGCCTCGTAGAGGTCCGGCTCCACCCTGAGCTCGGGCTCCTGCGACCCGACGACACCGAGGCCCTCTCGCAGCGACGCCCACGTCTGCACGGTCCGCCGGGCGCTCGAGCACAGCACGAGATCCGGCCGCAGCCCCGCCCCGGCCAGCCACTCCCCCGTGGCCGCGGCGTCCCGGTGGCCACGGGCCGTCAGCCACCGGTCGTGGTCCCGGACGGCCGGCGGCCGCTCCGCCTTGGCGTGCCGCAGCAGCACCAGCCGGCGCGCCGCACTCACCCCGCCCCCATCGCGTGGAAGCCGCCGTCCACGTGGACGATCTCACCAGTCGTGGCCGGGAACCAGTCGGACAGCAGCGCCACGCAGGCGCGTGCCGCCGGTTCGGCGTTCGTGACGTCCCAGCCGAGCGGGGCCCGCTGCTGCCAGGTCTCCTCGAACACCTCGAACCCGGGGATCGACTTGGCCGCCGTCGTCCGGATCGGGCCGGCCGCCACGAGGTTGCACCGGACGCCGTCCGGGCCCAGGTCGCGGGCGAGGTACCGGTTCGTGGACTCGAACGCCGCCTTCGCCACGCCCATCCAGTCGTAGACCGGCCACGCGTAGCGGGCGTCGAAGGTAAGACCGACGACGGAGCCGCCACGGGCCAGCAGGGGGCGAGTCGCCACGGCGAGGGACTTCAACGAGTAGGCCGACACGTGCAGCGCGGTGGCGACGTCGTCCCACGACGCGCCGAGGAAGTCGAAGGCACCCGGCGGCGCGAACCCGATCGAGTGCAGCACCCCGTCGAGGCCGTCGACGTGCTCGCCGAGCCGGCCGGCGAGGGCGTCGAGGTGCCCGGCGTCGGTGACGTCGAGCTCCACGACAGGCGCCTCCCGCGGCAGCCGCCGGGCGATCACCTGCGTGATGCGCATCTGCCGGCCGAAGGAGGTCAGCACCACCTGGGCGCCCTCCTGCTGGGCCAGCCGCGCCACGTGGAACGCGATCGAGCTGTCCGTCAGCACGCCGGTGACCAGCAGCCGCTTGCCGTCGAGAAGTGCCATCCGGGTGTCGTCCTTCCGTCGGTGAGTGCTGTGCCTGCCCGGTCCGCACCGGGCCGGGTGTCCGTCGGTACCGGTCAGTGGCCCATACCCAGGCCGCCGTCGACCGGGACGACGGCGCCGCTGATGTACCCGGCGTCCGGGCCGGCGAGGAAGCGCACCACGCGCGCGACCTCCTCGACGGTCCCGAACCTGCCGGCCGGGATGGCCTGCCGGTAGGTCTCCTGCCGGTCGGCCGGGAGCGCCGCGGTCATCTCGGTCTCGATGTACCCGGGGGCGACGACGTTGGCGGTGACGCCGCGACCGCCGAGCTCACGGGTGATCGAGCGGGCCAGGCCGATCATCCCGGACTTGCTCGCCGCGTACCCGGTCTGCCCGGGCGAGCCGTACAACCCGACGACGCTGGAGATGAGGACGATCCGTCCCCGCCGCATCCGCACCATGCCCTTGGTCGCCCGGCGGACGACGCGGAAGGCGCCGGTGAGGTTCGTGTCGAGGACGGCGGCGAAGTCGTCGTCGGTCATCCGCAGCAGCAGCTGGTCGCGGGTGATCCCCGCGTTGGCGACGACCACCTCGACCGGCCCGTGCTCCTGCTCGGCGCGGGCGAACGCGGCGTCGACGCTGGCCGAGTCGGTGACCTCGCAGTGCAGGCCCAGCGCGCCGTCCGGCACGGTCCCGGAACGGTGCGTCACCGCGACCCGGTCGCCGTCGGCGACGAACGCCTCGACGATCGCCCGGCCGATCCCCCGGCTACCGCCCGTCACCAGCACGCTGCGCGGCTCGCTCACCCTTGCCCACTCCTCTCGTCGGTCCGCCGGGGACGCTACCGACTACCTACGGGTAATACGCTCCTGCGGGTGCGACGAGTCGACGAGGACTTCCGGTCCCTGCCCCTGGCCACCGTGGCGGACGCCGCCCTCACCCGGGCGCGTGAGCTCGGCGCCGAGCACGCCGACCTGCGGGTGGAGCGGGTGCGGGACAGCGGGGTCGACCTGCGCGACGGCCGGCTCACCTCCTCCGGGGACGACGTCGACTCCGGCCTCGCCGTCCGGGTCGTCGTCGACGGCACGTGGGGGTTCGCTGCGGCGACCGCTGTGACCACGGACCAGGCCGCCGCGCTGGCCGAGCAGGCCGTCGAGCTGGCCCGGGTCTCCCGGGCGCTGTCCACCGAGCGGGTCGAGCTCGCCGACGAGCCGGTGCACGCCGGCAGGGAGTGGGTGTCCGAGTACGTCACCGACCCGTTCGCCGTCCCGGACGCCGAGAAGGCGGCTCTCCTGGAGGCCTGGTCCCGGCAGCTGCTCGCCGCGGGGGTCAGTCACGTCGACGCGTCCTTCCGCGCGGTGAAGGAGCAGAAGTACTACGCCGACCTGGCCGGCACCTCGACCACGCAGCAGCGGGTCCGGGTGCATCCCGAGCTGACCGTCGTCCTCGTCGGGGACGACGGGATGGAGACGATGCGCACCCTCGCCCCGCCGGTGGGCCGGGGCTGGGAGTTCCTCGTCGGCACCACGGAGCAGGGGGCGTGGGACTGGGCCGCCGAGCTCGCCGAGCTGCCCGACCTCGTCCGGGAGAAGCTCGCCGCCCCCAGCGTGGAACCGGGGCGCTACGACCTCGTCATCGACCCGAGCAACCTGTGGCTGACGATCCACGAGTCCGTGGGGCACGCCACCGAGCTGGACCGGGCCCTCGGGTACGAGGCCGCCTACGCGGGCACCAGCTTCGCCACCCTCGACCAGCTCGGCTCCCTGCGGTACGGCTCGGAGCTCATGCACGTCACCGGTGACCGCACGGTCGAGCACGGCCTGGCCACGGTCGGCTACGACGACGAGGGCGTGCAGGCCCAGGCGTGGGACATCGTCCGCGACGGAGTCCTCGTCGGCTACCAGCTCGACCGCCGGATGGCCGCGATGCACCGGCTCGGTGACCCGCCCGGTCGGTCCAACGGGTGCGCGTTCGCCGACTCGCCCCAGCACGTACCGCTGCAGCGGATGGCGAATGTGTCCCTGCAGCCGGCGACCGACGGGCCAGACCTCGCCGGTCTGATCGCCGGCGTCGACCGCGGCATCTACGTCGTCGGCGACCGGTCCTGGTCCATCGACATGCAGCGCTACAACTTCCAGTTCACCGGGCAGCGCTTCTACCGGATCGTCGGCGGCAGGCTGGCCGGGCAGGTCAAGGACGTCGCCTACCAGGCGACGACGACGGACTTCTGGCGCTCGATGTCGGCGGTCGGGGACGCGTCGACGTACGTCCTCGGCGGTGCCTTCAACTGCGGCAAGGGCCAACCAGGCCAGGTCGCCGCCGTCTCCCACGGGTGCCCCGCTGCCCGCTTCGACGACGTCCGCATCCTCAACACCGTCCAGGAGGCCGGTCAGTGAGCCGTCCGAGCACCGCACCCGACGTCGTCGAGAAGGCCCTGGCGACCGCCCAGGCCTCACCCGCCCACGCCGGCACCTGTGTCGTCGTCCGGGAGGAGTCCGGGGTCAACCTGCGCTGGGCCGCGAACACGCTGACGACGAACGGCGTGACCTCCGGGCAGTCGGTCACCGTCGCCGCGGCGGTCCGGACGGCGGCGGGGGTCTCGGTCGGGGTGCTCACCCGCCGCGGGGTCGGTGCGGACGACGTCGCCGCCCTCGTCGAGGACGCCCAGGCGGCCGCCGCCACCGCCCCGCCCGCCGAGGACGCCGCCGACCTGGTCACCGGGCAGACGGGCCCCGACTGGATGGAGCCGGCTCCGGCGACCGGACCGGACGTGCTGGCCGGGTTCGCCGAGGGGCTCGGCGAGGCTCTCGCCCGGGCCAGGGGGCAGGGTCGCGAGCTGTTCGGGTTCGCCGAGCACGGCGTGCGCACGACCTGGCTCGGCACCACGGCGGGCACCCGCCGCCGGCACGTCCAGCCCCAGGGCACCGTCGAGCTGACCGGCAAGTCCCACGACCGCGCCCGCTCGACCTACGTCGGGCGCGCCACTCGGGACTTCACCGACGTCGACGCCGCGGCCCTGGACGCCGAGATCGAGCAGCGCCTCGCCTGGCAGGCCCGGCGCGTCGACGTCCCGGCGGGCCGGTACGACACGGTGCTGCCGCCCACCGCGGTCGCCGACCTCATGGTCTACGCCTACTGGTCCTCCGACGCCCGCAGCGCCCACGAGGGCCGCTCGGTGTTCTCCCGCCGCGGTGGGGGCACGCGCGTCGGTGACCGGCTGACCGACGTCCCGCTGACGCTGTACAGCGACCCGGCCGAGCCCGGCCTGGAGACCGAGCCGTTCGTGCTCACCGAGGCCAGCAGCCCGTTCGCGTCGGGGTTCGACAACGGCATGCCGGTGGGACGCTCGACGTGGATCGAGGACGGCGTCCTCGCCGCGCTGCCCACCACCCGGCACACCGCGGCCCTGACCGGGCTGCCGGTGCAGCCCGCGGTCGACAACCTCGTGCTGACCGGGCGGGACGCGTCCGGCGACCTGGCCGACGTCGTCCGGGGGGTCGACCGGGGCCTGCTCGTCACCTGCCTGTGGTACATCCGCGAGGTCGACCCGACGACGCTGCTGCTGACCGGGCTGACCCGCGACGGGGTCTACCTCGTCGAGGGCGGGGAGGTGACCGGGGCGGTGACGAACTTCCGGTTCAACGAGAGCCCGGTGGGCATGCTGGGCCGGGTCGGCGCGGTGGGCCGCACCGAACCAGCTCTGTCCCGCGAGTGGGGGGACTACTTCCCCCGGACGGCGATGCCGCCGCTGCTCGTGCACGACCTCAACATGTCGAGCACGAGCCAGGCCAGCTGACGCCCGCCCTGCCGTGCGGCCGGCGGGGACGTACCGTGGGGCGGTGAGGCTGCACCGACCGGCGCGCGCCCCCCGCGACACCCCGGTCCACCGGATCACCGACGCCCGCCGTTCGCACGCCGAGGACCAGCGGGACCGGATGATCAAGTACACCGTCTCGATGACGGTGCGGATGGTGTGCATCGTGCTCGCCCTCGTCACCCGCGGCCCGCTGCAGTGGGTGTTCATCGTCGGCGCGGTGGTGCTGCCGTACGTGGCGGTGCTGATCGCCAACGCCAGCCGTGAGCCGGCTCCGGAGCCGCCGGACACCTGGGGTGTCCACCCGCCCGCGCTCGGGTCCGGCGACACGCCACCGGAAGATGACCGAGGGGTACCTCGCTGACATCCCGGTGTGTCATGATGGGACCACGCGTTCTGCATCCCCCGTCGGAACGCGTCCAGGACGCCGGGCGGCTCCCCCCCGTGGCCGCCCGGCGTCCGCCTTCCCGGTCCGGCATGAGCACCGCTGCGCACCGCCGACCGCCCCCGCTGCAGCCTCTTCCCGCGCCGCACGGGACCGGTCACACTGGGGGCATGGACCTCTCCGTCAGCCCGGGCACGGGACTGCTCTGCAGCGCCCGAGGCTGCCGCTCCGCGGCGGTCTGGGGGCTGCGGTGGAACAACCCCCGGCTGCACCCGCCGGAGCGTCGCAAGGTCTGGCTGGCCTGCGAGGAGCACCGCGCGACGCTGGCCGACCACCTCGCCGTCCGCGGGTTCCTCCGCGAGACCGTCCCGGTGGCCGAGCTCGACCGCTCCGCCTGACCGGCGCCGAACCGCCTGACCGGCCCGCGCCGGCGTCCGGGGCGGCGGTTACCGTCGTGCCGTGTACCGGTTCCTGCTGACCCCGCGCTGGCTCGCCGGCCTCGCCGTCACCGTCGTGGTGGCCGTGGTCTGCGTCCTGCTCGGCATGTGGCAGTGGGACCGGCGCGAGCAGGCCCGGGAGCGCAACGAACCCGTGCTGACGAACTACGACCGTGAGCCGCGGCCGCTCACCGAGGTCCTGCCCGACGTGCTCCCGCCTGTCGGGGCCGAGCTGCCGCGCCCAGCCCGCTGGACGCCGGTGACGGCGGACGGCGAGTACCTCGCCGAGGACACGGTGCTGGTTCGCAACCGGTCGCTCAACGGGCGGCCCGGCTACGTCGTCCTCGTGCCCTTCGCCGTGGACGACGGACCGGTCGTCGTCGTGGACCGGGGGTGGGTGCCGATCGGTGCGACCGGCAGCGCCCCGGACGACGTCCCGGCCCCTCCGCAGGGACCGGTCACCCTGACCGCCCGGCTGCAGACCCCGGAGCCGCACCTGGAGCGGGACGCCCCCGCCGGACAGCTGCACAGCATCCACCCACCGGACGTCGCCGGGCTGACCGGTCTCGACGTGCTGCCGGGGGTCTACCTGGTGGCCGCGGGCGAGGACCCGGCGCCGGCGCAGGCACCGGCGCGGGCCGGGCGTCCGGCCGTCGACGAGGGCCCGCACCTGTCGTACGCGTTGCAGTGGTTCGTGTTCGCCACCGGTGCGTTCGTGGGTTACGGGGTGCTGGCCCGGCGCGAGGCCGCCGACCGGCGGGCGGCGGGTGCCGGCGGCGAGCGGCCCGCGGCGGTGCCGGCGGCACCTCCGTCGCGCTCCCGGCGGCGCAGCGACGAGGACGTGGAGGACGAGATCCTCGACGCCCGCTCGCGCGGCTGAGGCTGAGGGTGCGGCTGCGGGCGGGTCAGGTCGTTCGGCCCTCCAGCGCACCCGTGCCGACCGGCTTCTGCGCCTGCTCGGCGAACTGGGTCCGGTAGAGCTCCGAGTACAGCCCGCCACGGGCGAGCAGCTCGGCGTGCCGGCCCCGCTCGACGACCCGCCCGGACTCGAGCACGACGATCTCGTCGGCCTGCCGGACGGTCGACAGCCGGTGGGCGATGACCAGGGAGGTGCGGCCTTCCAGCGCGGTGTCGAGGGCCCGCTGCACCGCTGCCTCGGACTCGGAGTCCAGGTGCGCCGTCGCCTCGTCGAGGATGACGACGTCCGGGGCCTTGAGCAGCAGCCGGGCCAGGGCGATCCGCTGCTTCTCCCCGCCGGAGAGCCGGTGACCGCGGTCCCCCACCACCGTGTCGAGCCCCTCCGGGAGCTGCTGCACGAGCGGCCACACCTGCGCCGCCCGCAGCGCGGCCTCGACCTCGGCGTCCGAGGCGTCCGGCCGGGCGTACCGCAGGTTGGCGCGGATGGTGTCGTGGAACAGGTGCGCGTCCTGGGTGACGACCCCGACCCTCGAGTGCAGCTCCTCCTGCGCCACTTCCCGGACGTCGACCCCGCCAACCCGCACCGACCCGGACGTCACGTCGTACAGCCGGGCGACCAGCGCGGTGACCGTCGTCTTGCCCGCTCCGCTCGGGCCGACGAGGGCGACCATCCGGCCCGGCTCGACGCGGATGTCGACTCCGCGCAGCACCTCGTCGCCGCTGCGGCGGTCCAGGGACTCGGTCTCCTCCAGGGACGCCAGCGAGACGTCCGTGGCCGCCGGGTAGCCGAACCGGACGTCGTCCAGCTCGACCGACAGGGGGCCGGCCGGCAGCGGGCGGGGCGACGGCGGGTCGGTGACGAGCGGGGGCAGGTCGAGGACCTCGAAGACCCGCTCGAAGGACACCAGCGCGGTCATCACGTCGACCTGGACGTTGCTCAGGGCGGTGATCGGGCCGTAGAGCCGGGCGAGCAGGGCGGTCAGGGCGATGAGGGTGCCCACGGTGACGGTTCCCTCGATGGCGAGCACACCGCCGACCCCGTAGACGACAGCGGTGGCCAGGGAGGCGACCGCGGTGAGCGAGGCGAAGAACAACCGGTTGCTCATCGCGATCCGCACGCCGATGTCGCGGACCCGCGCGGCCCGCTCCCGGAACTCGGTGTCCTCCCGGTCGGCGCTGCCGAAGAGCTTCACGAGCAGGGCCCCGGCGACGTTGAAGCGCTCGGTCATCCGGTTCCCCAGCTCGGCGTTGAGCTGCATGCCCTCCCGGCTCAGCCCGGCCAGCCGGCGCCCGACCCGCCGGGCGGGCAGCAGGAACAGCGGGACGAACAGCAGCGCCAGCAGGGTGATCTGCCACGACAGCAGGGCCATGGTGGTGAGGACGACGGCGAGGGTGATGACGTTGGACACCACCCCGGACAGGGTGGAGGTGAACGCCTGCTGCGCGCCGATGACGTCGCTGTTGAGCCGGGTGACGAGGGACCCCGTCTGGGTGCGGGTGAAGAACGCGATCGGCTGGCGCTGGACGTGCTCGAACACCCGGGTGCGCAGGTCGAGGATCAGCCCCTCCCCGATCCGGGCGGAGAACCACCGCTGGCCGAGCATGACCACGGCCTCCCCGACGGCCACCACGGCCACCAGGGACGCGAGACCGACGACGAGTCCCCGGTCCCCCTGCATGACGCCGTCGTCGATGACCCGCCGCAGCAGCAGCGGGGTGACGACGACGAGCAGGGCGTCGACGACGACCAGGGCGAGAAAGCCCGCCAGCAGCCCCCGGTAGGGCTCGGCGAACCCGGCCACCCGTCGCACCGTGCCCGGAGCGAGCCGGCGCTGCGCGACGCTCTCGTCGCGCCGGTAGGAGCGCATCATGTGGAAGCCGGACATCGGCATGGACACCGGACTCAGCTCCCGTCCGGGTGTCGGCCCAGGTGCCCGCCCAGCTGTCGCCGCAGCAGCGGCACCTGGGCGGCCCGCTCGGCGGCGCGCTGGTCGACCGGTGAGCGGTCGAGGGCGCCGGCGAGCAGGTGCTTGGTCGCCGCCAGGGCTCCCTGCGGCGCCGCGAGCAGGGCGCCGGCCAGGTCGTCGACCGCAGCGTCGAGCTCGGCACGCGCGACGACGACCTCGGCCAGGCCGAGCGCCGCGGCCTCCTGGGCCCCCACCCAGCGTCCGGTCGCGCAGATCTCCAGGGCCCTGGAGTAGCCGACGGTCCGCACCAGCGGGGAGGTCCCGCCGAGGTCCGGGACGATGCCCAGCGAGGGCTCCCGCATGGCCAGGGCGGCGTCGTCCGCGAGCACCCGCAGGTCGCAGGCCAGCGCGAGCTGGAACCCGCCGCCCACGGCGTGCCCGCCGACGGCCGCGATGCTCACCGCGTCGACCTCCCGCCACCACGAGAAGCCGCGCTGGAACCCGGCGATCGCCGCGTCGATCTCGGCGGGGGGCAGCGCGGCGAGCCGGGCCAGCCCGGGCTCGCCGTCGGTGCCCTCCCCGAACATGCCGCGGTCCAGACCCGCGGAGAACGACGGTCCCTCGGCCCGCAGCACGACCACCGCGACGTCCGAGCCGGGCACCGCGTCGCCGACGGCGGCCAGGGCCCGCCACGTCGCCGGGGTCATGGCGTTGCGCCGGTCGGGGCGGGCCAGGGTGACGGTCAGCCGTCTCCCGTCGCGCTCGACCCGGATGCCGGCGGCGGCCGCCTGCTCGGCGACAGGCCCACCGGGGGCGAGTAGGTCCACACGTGCTCCTTGGGTCAGGCGAGCGAGACGAGCTCGAGGTAGCCGGGGTTCCACAGGTCCTCGTCCCCGTCGGGCAGCAGCACGACCCGCTCCGGCTGGAGAGCCTCGACGGCGCCCTCGTCGTGGGTGACGAGGACGACGGCGCCCTCGTAGCGCCGCAGGGCACCAAGGACCTCCTCCCGGCTCGCCGGGTCGAGGTTGTTCGTCGGCTCGTCGAGCAGCAGGACGTTTGCCGCGGACACGACGAGCGTGGCCAGGGCGAGCCGGGTCTTCTCCCCACCGGAGAGCACCCGCACCGGCTTGCTGACGTCGTCCCCGCTGAACAGGAACGACCCCAGCACGGACCGTACCTGCGTGTCGGCCAGGTCCGGTGCGGCGCTGCGCATGTTCTCCAGGACGGTCCGCTGCACGTCCAGCGTCTCGTGCTCCTGGGCGTAGTACCCGAGCCGCAGCCCGTGCCCGGCCTGGACGACGCCCGTGTCCGGCTGCTCCAGACCGGCCAGCATCCGCAGCAGGGTCGTCTTGCCGGCGCCGTTGAGGCCGAGGACGACGACTCTGCTGCCACGGTCCACGGCCAGGTCGACGTCGGTGAACACCTCCAGCGAGCCGTACGACTTCGACAGCGCGCTGGCGGTCAGCGGCGTCCGGCCGCACGGAGCCGGCGTGGGGAAGCGGAGCCTGGCCACCTTGTCCTGCTGGCGCTGCGCCTCCAGGCCGGACAGCAGCCGCTCCGCGCGGCGGGCCATGTTCTGCGCCGCCGTCGCCTTGGTGGCCTTGGCGCGCATCTTGTCGGCCTGGGCCATCAGCGCAGCGGCCTTCTTCTCGGCGTTGGCGCGCTCGCGGTGCCGGCGTCGCTCGTCGGTCTCCCGCTGCTGCAGGTACGCCGACCAGCCGACGTTGTAGACGTCGAGCACGGCGCGGTTCGCGTCGAGGTGGAAGACCTTGGTCACCGTCGCCTCGAGCAGTCCGACGTCGTGGCTGATGACGACCAGTCCGCCGTCGTGCCCGCGCAGGAAGTCCCGCAGCCAGGAGACCGAGTCGGCGTCGAGGTGGTTCGTCGGCTCGTCGAGCAGCAGTGTGGGAGCGCCGGAGAACAGGATCCGGGCCAGCTCGACCCTGCGTCGCTGACCGCCGGACAGGGTGCGCAGCGGCTGGTCGAGCACCCGCTCGTCGAGCCCGAGGTTGCTGGCGATACGACCGGCCTCGCTCTCGGCGGCGTACCCGCCGGCGCTGGCGAACTCGGCGTCCAGCCGCGCGTAGCGGGTCATCGCGCGGTCGCGGGTGTCCTCGTCGGCGCTGGCCATCGCAGCCTCCGTCTCCCGCATCCGGCGCAGGACGGCGTCCAGGTCCCGGGCGGACAGGATCCGGTCACGGGCCAGCACGTCGAGGTCGCCGGTCCGCGGGTCCTGCGGCAGGTAGCCGACCTCCCCGGAGCGGGTGACCGTGCCGGCCGCGGGCTGCCCCTCCCCGGCCAGCACCCGGGTGAGCGTCGTCTTGCCGGCGCCGTTACGACCGACGAGGCCCACCCGGTCGCCCGGGCCGATCCGGAAGCTCGCTCGCTCCAGGAGCAGCCGGGCTCCAGCGCGCAGCTCGACGTCAGTGGCAGTGATCATGAGAGGTACCAGTCTAGGTCGCCGCTGGACGGGGCCGGTCGCGCGTCCACGCCACGTGCGACGGAGGGCCGGTGAGAACGGCAGCAGTACCATCGCCCGGGTGAGCCGTCGCACCCCCCGTCGCCTGGCAGCCCGGGACCTCGCCCTCGTCGCCACCTTCGCGGCGCTCATCGCCGTCCTAGGGATCCCGGGGCAGCTGTACGTCCTCGGCAACGCCGTCCCCATCACCTTGCAGACGCTCGGGGTGATGCTCGCCGGGTCGGTGCTCGGCTGGCGCCGGGGCGCGCTGGCCACCCTCGTCGTCATCGTGCTGGCCGCGGCCGGGCTGCCCGTCCTGGCCGGGGGCCGCGGCGGGCTCTCCGTCTTCGCCGGCCCGACCGTCGGCTACCTGCTCGCCTGGCCGCTCGGTGCCGCCGTGACCGGGTGGATCGTGGAGCGCCGGCTGCCGCGGTACTCCCCCGTCACCGGCTTCGTGGCCAACCTCGTCGGCGGGGTGGCCGTCGTCTACGCGGTCGGGGTGCCGGTGCAGGCCGCGGTGACAGGCACGTCGAACCTGCTCGCGATCGCGGTCGCGTCCCTGGTGTTCCTGCCCGGCGACCTGCTCAAGGCGCTCGTCGCGACGACGGTGGCGGCGGGCATCCACCGCGGCTACCCGGCGGTTGCGCCCCGCCGCGAGCTCGCCGCCCGACGCTGAGGTCCGCCCCGTCGTGATCCGGCTGCGCGGGGTGCGCCACCGGTTCGGGGAGCGCACCGTCCTGGACGGCATCGACCTCGACATCGCCGAGCGGCGGGTCGGTGTCGTCGGGGCCAACGGCTCGGGCAAGTCCACCCTGGTCCGCACGCTCAACGGACTCGTCGTCCCGGACGCCGGGACGGTGACCGTGGACGGGCTCGACACCCGCCGGGACGGGCCGGCGGTGCGACGGCGGGTCGGGTTCGTCTTCACCGACCCCGACGCGCAGATCGTCATGCCGACAGTCGCCGAGGACGTCGGCTTCTCGCTGCGCCGCAGCGGCCTGAGCCCGGCGCAGCGGGCGCAGCGAGTCGCCGCGGTGCTGGACAGGTTCGGTCTCGCCGGGCACGCCGACCACCCGTGCCACCTGCTGTCCGGTGGGCAGAAGCAGCTGCTGGCCCTCGCCGCTGTGCTCGTCACCGAGCCCGAGGTGCTCGTCCTGGACGAGCCGACGACCCTGCTCGACCTGCGCAACGCCCGCCGGATCCGGGACCTCGTCGCGGGACTGCCGCAGCAGATCGTCCTGGTCACCCACCACCTCGACCTGCTGGAGGGCTTCGACCGGGTGCTCGTGCTCGACGAGGGCCGGGTGGTGGCCGACGGGCCTCCGGAGCGTGCCGTGCCCGCCTACGAGCAGACCCTCCTCGGATGACGGGCTTCTACCTGCCGGGGTCCGGTCTGCTGCACCGCGCCCCGCCCGGGGCGAAGCTGCTCGCCCTCGCGCTGCTGACGACGGTGCTCGTCGCGCTGCGCTCACCGCTCGCCGTGGGCGGCGGTGCACTCGTCGTCGCCGCGGCAACGGTGCTCGGCCGGGTTCCGGCGGGCGCCGTGGTGGCTCAGCTGCGGCCGCTGCGCTGGGTCGCAGTCGTGCTCGTCGTCTTCCAGGTGCTGACCAGCGGCTGGCGCGCTGCCGTGGCCGTCGTCGGCACGCTGCTCGTCGCGGTGGCCGCGGCGGGCCTGGTCACCGTCACCACCCGGGTGTCCGACCTGCTCGACGTCCTGGTCCGGCTGCTGGCCCCGCTGCGCCGGGCCGGCGTCGACCCCGAGCGGGTCGGCCTCGTCCTGGCCTTGACGATCCGGTCGGTGCCGGTTCTGGCCGGTCTGGTCGCGGAGGTGCGCGACGCGCGCCGGTCCCGGGGCCTCGAGCACTCGCTCCGGGCCCTGCTCGTCCCGGTGGCCGTGCGCGGCGTCCGGCACGCCGACCGCCTCGGTGAGGCGCTGGCCGCCCGCGGCGTCGACGACTGACCACCACCCCCCACCCCACCGTCCACCGTCCAGCTCGCAGAATGCTGGGTTGTTGGCACGACACGCCGGGAAAGCTGCCCCAAATCCAGCATTCTGTGGCGCGCGGCTGTGACCGGGGGCGGGGTGGCGGGATTGCATGATCACGAAGTGGGCCGGGCGGGGTGGCGGGATTGCATGATCACGAAGTGGGGGGTGGGGGGTCGGTGAGGCGGACGCGGACGGCGCGGGCGCGCTGAGCGGTGTCCTCGAGCACGGCGAGCCGGGGGTCCCGGACGTCGAGGAGCGGGGAGCGCGGCAGGTCCGCCAGCGGCCGCAGCCGGGGATCGGTGAGCACGGCGTCCACGAGCCGGCGGTCCCCGCCGCGGACGACCACCTCCGGAAGGTCAGCCGCGGGGAGCCGGTCCAGCAGTCTGCGGGCGGTCTGCACGGCGGCGTCCTCGAGGACGGCCGCCTGACCGGCGCGGCGTCGGGCGAACCGCTGCTGCGACCAGCCACCGGCCGCCGTCCGGCCCTGCACGTGCCGGCTGCCGACGCTGTGGTCGAGCAGATGACCCGTGCGCGCGACCCCCGCGGCAAAGCCGCCGCGCCGCACCAGCAGGAGGAACGCGGTGCGCGGCCGGGCGGCGTGCTCGACCAGTGCCGCGAGCGGGTCGTCGCCGGCGGGCAGCGACGACCACGGCACCTCGAGGTCCGCCCGGGCCCCGTCGGCGCCGGTCACCCGGACGACGTCGGGCCGGCCCGGCTCCCGGACGACCGTCAGCTCCTCGGTCCCGTGCCGTTCACCGAAACCGCTGACCCAGCGGACCAGCCGCTCAGGTGGCAGCTCGAGGAGCCGGTGGGTCCCGGCCGGGGCGGTGTCCAGGGCCGGTTCAGACGTTGAAGCCCAGTGCCCGCAGCTGCTCGCGGCCCTCTTCGGTGATCTTGTCCGGTCCCCACGGCGGCATCCAGACCCAGTTGATCCGGTGTCCTGCGACGAGCCCGTCGAGCACCTGGGTGACCTGTTCCTCGATGACGTCGGTCAGCGGGCAGGCCGCCGAGGTCAGGGTCATGTCGATGACCGCGTGATGGTGCTGGTCCACGGTGATGCCGTAGACGAGCCCCAGGTCGACGACGTTGATGCCGAGCTCTGGGTCGACGACGTCGCGCAGCGCCTCCTCCACGTCGGCCGCGTCGGTCTGCTTCGCGGTGGTGGTGTCGGTCATGACCTCTCCCTGTCGTCGGTCGCACTGTCGTCGGTCGCACTGTCGTCGGTCGCACTGTCGTCGGTCGCACTGCCATTGTCACCCGCAGCGGCGACGGCCTGCGAGACCGCGTCCCGCATCGCCGCCCAGCCGAGCAGGGCGCACTTCACCCGGGCCGGGAACCGCCGGACGCCGGCGAACGCGGCGACGTCCCCGTCCCGCTCGGGGTCGGCGTCGGCCCGGCCCTGCAGGACGTCGAGCACGGCCGCGTACCGCTGCATCGCGCCGTCCACGGTCGCGCTGGTGACCTCGTCGGCCATCACCGAGGCGCCGGCGACACTGATCGAGCAGCCGGCGGACTCGTACGACACGTCCTCCACCCGGTCCCCGGCCAGCCGGACCCGCAGCGTGATCTCGTCGCCGCAGGTCGGGTTCACGTGGTGGACCTCGACGTCGTAGGGCTCGCGCAGCCCGGCCCGGTGCGGGGAGCGGGCGTGGTCGAGGATGAGCTCCTGGTACAGCTGGTCCATGCTCATCGGGCGGCTCCGAAGAAGGCGCGGGTGCGGTGCAGGGCGTCGACGAGGGCGTCGACCTCGGCGTCGGTCGTGTACAGGTACGACGAGGCCCGGTTCGACGCCTGGACGCCGAACCGGACGTGCAGCGGGCGGGCGCAGTGGTGCCCGGCGCGCACGGCGATGCCGTAGGAGTCGAGGAGCTGGGCGACGTCGTGCGGGTGGACGCCGTCGAGGGTGAAGCTCACTGCCCCGCCGCGGTCGACGGGCTCCGCCGGGCCGAGGACCCGAAGACCAGGCACGTCGGCGAGGCCCTCGAGCAGCCGCGCGGTGACGTGCTGCTCGTGCGCGGCGACGGCCTCCATGCCGAGGCCCTCGAGGTAGCGCACCGCGGCGCCCAGACCGACGGCCTGGGTGATCGGCGGGGTGCCGGCCTCGAACCGGTGCGGGGGCGCCGCGTACGTGGACCCGGCCATCTCGACCACGCCGACCATCTCGCCGCCGCCGAGGAAGGGGGGCAGCTGCTCGAGCAGGTCGTAGCGGCCCCACAGGACGCCGATCCCGGTCGGGCCGAGCATCTTGTGCCCGGTGAAGGCCAGCAGGTCCGGGCGGCCGTCACCGAGACCGGCGAGGTCGACCGGCATCTGCGGGACGGCCTGGCTGGCGTCAACGACGGTGAGCGCGCCCACCTCGCGGGCCCGCCGGACGAGCTCGGCGACCGGGTTGACGGTGCCCAGCACGTTGGACACCCAGGTCACGGCGAGCACCTTGGTGCGCTCGGTCAGCAGGTCGTCCAGCCCGTCGAGGTCGAGCCGGCCGTCGTCGGTGACGCCGATCCACCGCAGGGTGGCGCCGGTGCGCCGGCACAGCAGCTGCCAGGGCACGAGGTTGGAGTGGTGCTCCATCTCGGTGACGAGCACCTCGTCGCCGGGACCGACCCGCAGCGGGGGGTCGGCCCAGCCGAGGACGGCGGCGGCGAGGTTGAGCGCCTCGGAGGCGTTCTTGGTGAAGACGACCTCCTCGGCGCGTCCGGCGCCGATGAACCGGGCGACGTCCTGCCGGGCCCCCTCGTAGGCGGCCGTCGCCTCACCGCCCAGCTGGTGGACGGCGCGGGCGACGTTGGCGTTGTGCCACGCGTCGTGCTCGGCGACCGCGTCGATGACCGCCCGGGGCTTCTGCGAGGTGTTGGCCGAGTCGAGGTAGACCAGCGGGCGGTCGCCGTCGAGGCGACGCGCGAGGATCGGGAAGTCCTTGCGCACCGCCTCGACGTCCAGCCCGGCCTGCACGTCCAGCCGGTCGCCCACGTCCCCCACCGTCAGACCGTCTGGGTGGTGAAGCGGTCGTAGCCCTCGGCCTCGAGCCGCTCGGCGAGGTCGGCGCCGCCCTCCTCGACGATCCGGCCGTCGACGAAGACGTGCACGAAGTCGGGCTGGATGTACCGCAGGATCCGGGTGTAGTGGGTGATGAGCAGGACGCCGACCTCGCCGGTGGCGCGGACCCGGTTGACGCCCTCGGAGACCACCTTGAGGGCGTCGACGTCCAGGCCGGAGTCGGTCTCGTCGAGGATGGCGATCCGCGGCTTGAGGAGCTCGAGCTGGAGGATCTCGTGCCGCTTCTTCTCACCGCCGGAGAAGCCCTCGTTGACGTTCCGCTCGGCGAACGCCGGGTCGATCCTGAGGTTCTCCATCGCGGTGCGGACGTCCTTGACCCAGTGCCGCAGGGCGGGCGCCTTGCCGTCGACGGCGGTCTTCGCGGTGCGCAGGAAGTTCGAGACGGTGACCCCGGGTACCTCGACCGGGTACTGCATGGCGAGGAACATCCCGGCTCGGGCCCGCGCGTCGACGCTCATCTCGAGCACGTCCTGGCCGTCGAGGGTCACGCTGCCGCTGGTGACGGTGTACTTCGGGTGCCCGGCCAGGGCGTAGGCGAGGGTGGACTTCCCGGAGCCGTTGGGCCCCATGATCGCGTGGGTCTCGCCCTGCCGGACGGTGAGGTCGACCCCCTTGAGGATCTCCTTGGCCTCGCCGTCGGCGTCGACGCTGACGTGCAGGTCGTGGATCTCGAGTGTGGACATGGGTGCTTCTCAGCGCTCCTTGCTGGTGGCGGACTCGGCGGCGTCCGCGCCGAGGGGGGCGGTGACGTCGACGAGGACGTCCTCCCCCTCGACGGTGAGCCGGTAGACGGGGATCGGGCGGGTGGCCGGCAGCGCGGTGGGGCGCCCGGTGCGCAGGTCGAACCGCGACCCGTGCAGCCAGCACTCGATGGTGCAGTCGTCGACCTCTCCCTCGGACAGCGACACGTCCTGGTGGGAGCAGATGTCGGAGACGGCGTGCAGGTCGCCGTGCTCGTCCCGGACGACGGCGACGGGCACGGTGCCGGCCGGTCCGGGGACCTCCACCCGCAGCACGTTGGTGTCCGCGGGCACGTCGGTGACCGAGCAGACGCGCTGGGCGCTCACCGGCGGCTCCCGGACTGCACCGAGCCGGCGAGCTCGTCGTCGATGGCGGCCATCAGCCGGTCGACGACCTCCGGGACCCCGATCCGCTGGACGACGTCGGCGAAGAACCCGCGGACGACGAGCCGGCGCGCCTCGTCCTCGGGGATGCCGCGTGCCTGCAGGTAGAACAGCTGCTCGTCGTCGAAGCGGCCGGTGGCGCTGGCGTGCCCGGCTCCGACGATCTCACCGGTCTCGATCTCCAGGTTCGGCACGGAGTCGGCGCGGGCGCCGTCGGTGAGGACGAGGTTGCGGTTGAGCTCGTAGGTGTCCGTGCCCTCCGCCTCGGCGCGGATCAGCACGTCACCCACCCAGACCGTGTGGGCCGTGTCGCCCTGCAGGGCCCCCTTGTAGACCACGTTGCTGCGGCAGTGCGCCGGCCCGTGGTCGACGAAGGAGCGGTGCTCGAGGTGCTGACCGGCGTCGGCGAAGTACACGCCGAGCAGGGTGGCCTCGCCGCCCGGCCCGCCGTAACGAACGTTCGCGTTCATCCGGACGACGGCACCGCCGAGGGTGACGGCGACGTGGGTGAACCGCGCGTCCCGGCCCACCAGCGCGTCGTGCTGGGCGAGGTGGACGGCGTCGTCGTCCCACTGCTGCACGGTCACCACGGTGAGCCGTGCCCCGTCCCCGACCCGGATCTCGACGTTGCCGGACCAGCGGGCGCTGCCGTCGTGGTCGATGAGCACGGTCGCCGCGGACAACGGGCCGGCGTCGACGACGAGGTGGCCGTGGCCGCGGCGGCCGGCGTCCTGGCCGTGCAGCCGGACCCGCACCGGTTCGACGAGCTCGGCCTGCGCGGGGATCTCGACGACGTCCGCCAGGGTGGTGCCCGCCCAGGCCACCGCGGCGGCCCGGTCACCGGGCACGAAGGCCGTGCCGACCGCGCCGTCCTCGCGCGGCACCCTCCGGTGCCGGACGCCGTCGAGGGCCTGGACCTCGACGCGCACGGCGTCGGCGTCCGCGGGGCCCTCGGTGAGCAGCGGCCCGATCCGGTCCACGGGCGTGAACCGCCAGTCCTCCTCGCGTCCGGTGACCTCCGGGAAGTCCGCCGGGGAGAACGAGGTGCGCCGCTCGGCCCGGGACTGCTCCGGCACCCCGGCGCCGTGGGAGTGCGCGGCCAGGCCGTGCTGGACGTCGCCGCCGGGTCCCGGCGTCGCCGAGGAGTCCAGCGTGACCGGGGCGGGGGCCTCGGCGGCGTGGTCGACGGCGTGCTCCTGCCGTAGGTCCTCGGCGGGCACGTCCCGCCCTGGCGCGGTGCTCTCGGTGGTGGTCGTGGTGTCCGCCATCGTCAGCCGACGGCTCCTTCCATCTGCAGCTCGATGAGCCGGTTCAGCTCGAGGGCATACTCCATGGGCAGCTCGCGGGCGATGGGCTCGACGAAGCCGCGGACGATCATCGCCATCGCCTCCTCCTCGCTCATCCCGCGGGACATCAGGTAGAAGAGCTGGTCCTCGCTGACCTTGGAGACCGTCGCCTCGTGACCCATGGAGACGTCGTCCTCACGGACGTCGACGTAGGGGTAGGTGTCGGACCGGCTGATCGTGTCGACGAGCAGCGCGTCGCACCGGACCGTGGACGCCGAGTGGTGGGCGCCCTCGAGCACCTGCACCAGGCCTCGGTAGGAGGTCCGGCCACCACCGCGGGCGACCGACTTCGACACGATGGTCGAGGAGGTGTGCGGCGCGGCGTGGACCATCTTGGCGCCGGCGTCCTGGTGCTGGCCCTCACCGGCGAAGGCGATGGACAGCGTCTCCCCCTTGGCGTGCTCGCCGAGCAGGAAGACCGCCGGGTACTTCATCGTCACCTTGGAGCCGATGTTGCCGTCGACCCACTCCATCGTGGCGCCCTCGGCGGCGGTGGCCCGCTTCGTGACGAGGTTGTACACGTTGTTCGACCAGTTCTGGATCGTCGTGTACCGCACCCGGGCGTTCTTCTTGACGACGATCTCGACGACCGCGGAGTGCAGCGAGTCGGTCTTGTAGATCGGCGCCGTGCAGCCCTCGACGTAGTGCACGTACGAGCCCTCGTCGGCGATGATCAGCGTCCGCTCGAACTGGCCCATGTTCTCGGTGTTGATCCGGAAGTAGGCCTGCAGCGGGATGTCGACGTGGACGCCCGGGGGCACGTAGATGAACGACCCGCCGGACCACACGGCCGTGTTGAGCGCCGCGAACTTGTTGTCGCCGGGCGGGATGACCGAGCCGAAGTACTCCTTGAAGAGGTCCTCGTGCTCCCTCAGGCCGGTGTCGGTGTCGACGAAGATGACGCCCTTGGCCTCCAGGTCCTCGCGGATCTGGTGGTACACGACCTCCGAGTTGTGCACGACGAGGCCCTCGGCGATGAAGTTGTGCGGGCCGTCGACCTCGATGTCGTAGACCGGCGCCACGTCCACCGGCGTGATGGAGTCGACCCTGGCGAAGCCCAGGTGCTCGGTGACGTGGGACCGGAACGTGGTCCCGCGGGCCGAGGTGGCCGACTGGCCGTACCGGCGGCGGCCGAACCGCTCG
Source organism: Quadrisphaera sp. GCM10027208 (assembly GCF_042658805.1). Lineage (NCBI taxonomy): Bacteria > Bacillati > Actinomycetota > Actinomycetes > Kineosporiales > Kineosporiaceae > Quadrisphaera > Quadrisphaera sp. GCM10027208. The sequence continues at coordinate 108,058 of NZ_JBHSRC010000007.1, read as the reverse complement.
AGCCGCTTGGGGTTGCGGCAGCCGAGCGCCTCGAAGCCGCCGGTGATGCCGAGCCGGAACGCCCCGCCGAGACGACTGGGGTCGTGCCGGTGAGGCTGGGTGAAGCCCCACGGTCCACCGGCACGCAGGCCGCTCAGCTCCGCGAGCGCCTTTGCCTGCTCGATCAGCGGAGCGCTGACGGACGTCAGCACCACACCGCCGTCGTCGTCGGGACGGACGTAGCCGTCCGCGTCCACCCAGCCGCCGAGAAAGGCGAGCCGCTGGTCACGCGGCAGTCCGAAGACCCACTCGGGCACCGACTTGGTGTGGGAGGCGCCGGAGATCCCGAGGGCCCACAGCCAGTCGACCAGGGCCCGGGAGTTGACGACGACCCGGTACGGGTCGGCCTCCACGGCGCGCAGACCGAACAGGTCCCCGACGACGCGGGCGATCTCGGCCCGCACCGCAGCGTCGTCCTCGTGCACGGCGAACTGCACCCGGTGGGTCCGCCCGGAGCTCTGCAGGGTGCCGTCGCCGACGAGGAAGCCGAGCAGCCACATGAGGTCGACCGTGGTCTCCTCAGGAGCCGTCATGCCGTGGGCGGGCGGCAACGCGTACGGCGAGCCGAAGTCCGGCAGGGAGCGCGGCACAGCCACGAGGTCGCCAGGACGCAGGTCACCGAGGGTCACCCAACGACGGTGGTAGCGGGCACGCTGCCGCCCCTCCTTGCGCTCGTCCCTCAGGGCGAGGAAGGGGTGGTTGTCGGTGGCCTTGATCGACCGTCCACCGACACGCACCTCGTACACCTGCCTGGTGTCCGTCTGGGCCGCAGCGCGCACCGGAGCCACGACGAAGCCCTCGGCCTGCTCGTCGTAGGCGAAGACCCGGTCCCCGGGCTCGATCTCCTTGATCCGGACCTGGCCGCGGTTCGCCGTCCAGACGAGGCTCTCCCCGTCCAGGCACTCGTACTGCGCGGCGACGCCGGCGACCAGCCGCTGCTTCTCCGCCTCCGGGATGCCGAGCCGGTCGTAGGTGTTCCGGATGTCCTCCGGCAGCTCCTCCCAGGAGGTGGCCTGCTTCTCGGTGGACTTCACGAAGTACTTGATGTTGTCGAAGTCGATGCCGGTGAGGTCGCTGCCCCACGTCGGCATCGGCTTCTTGTCGAACAGGCGCAGGGCCTTCAGCCGGGTGCGCAGCATCCACTCCGGCTCGTTCTTGCGCCCGGAGATGTCCTCGACGACCTCGGCGGACAGCCCCCGCCGGGCGGAGGCGCCGGCCGCGTCGGGGTCGGCCCAGCCGTACTCGTAGGTGCCCAGCCCCTTGAGCTCGGGGTTACGGGCCTCGATGTCGGAGGTGGTCATCAGCTGTTCCTTCCCTGGGGTTCTGCTGCGGCGGCGGGTGCCGGTACGGCAGGAACGTGCGTGGTGCAGACGTGCTCACCGTGGGCGAGTGTCGCCAGCCGCTGGACGTGCACGCCCAGCAGGCGGGAGAACGCCTCGGTCTCGGCCTCGCACAGCTCGGGGAACTCCGCGGCGACGTGCTGAACCGGGCAGTGCCCCTGGCAGAGCTGGGTGACGCCGGCGCCGGGTCCGGCGCCGACCGGCCGGGTGCTCGCGGCGTACCCGTCGGCGGACAAGGCCTCGGCGAGGGCGTCCGCCCGCGAGGGTACGTCCTCCCCGGCGGCCGCCACCCGAGGGGCGTAGCGCTGCTCGAGCTCGGCGACCCGCGCCCGGGCGAACGCCTCGACCGCCTGCCGGCCCTGTCGCTCGGCGAGGAACCGCAGCGCCGAGGTGGCCAGGTCGTCGTACGCGGTCGTCATCGCGGCGTGCCCGGCGTCGGTGAGGACGAACCGGCGGGCCGGGCGGCCCCGCCCCCGGCGGCCGTAGGAGGGCCCCTGGTGGGTCTCGACGAGGCCGTCGGCGAGCATGCGCTCGAGGTGCCGGCGGACGGCGGCGGCGGTGACGCCGAGTCGGACGGCGAGCTCGCTGGCCGTGACGGGTCCGTGCTCGAGCACGGCGCGGGCGACCCGGTCACGGGTCCGGGCGTCGCTCTCGCGGACGGACGAGGTCACGTATTGCACAACACGATGATGCCGTAATTAGTCCCCGTGAGGCAAAACTAGACTCGCCGGGTGCCCCTGCCCCCTGCCGGACCGCCGGCGCTGGAGATCCGCGGGCTGGTCAAGCGCTACGGGCGCACCGTCGCCGTCGACGGACTCGACCTGGACGCCTCCTTCGGCGCGGTCACCGCCGTGCTGGGGCCCAACGGGGCGGGCAAGACCACCACCGTGGAGTGCTGCGAGGGACTGCGCACGCCGGACGCCGGGAGCGTGCGGGTCCTCGGCCAGGACCCCCGCCGTGGCGGCGCGCAGCTGCGCTCGCGGGTCGGCGTGATGCTCCAGGACGGTGGCCTGCCGACCGCGGCCCGGCCGCTGGCCCTGCTGCGCCACCTGGCCCGGCTGCACGCGTCGGCGGCGCCGGTGGAACCGCTGGCCGAGCGGCTCGGCATCGACGCCTTCGCCCGGACCCCGGTCCGCCGGCTGTCCGGGGGCCAGCGCCAGCGCCTGGCCCTGGCCGCCGCCCTCGTCGGCCGCCCCGAGCTCGTCTTCCTCGACGAGCCCGGGGCCGGCCTCGACCCGCAGGCCCGCCTGGCGGTGCACGACGTCGTCCGCGGTCTGGTCGCCGACGGCGTCGCCGTGGTGCTGACCACCCACGACATGGAGGAGGCGGAACGGCTCGCCGGCACCGTCGTCGTCGTGGACCACGGCCGAGTCGTCGCCGCCGGGACACCCGCCGACCTCACCGGCTCCCGCACGGCGGCAGCGACGATCCGGTTCGAGGCGCCGCCGGCCCTCCCGCTCGCTGGCCTGGCCCAGGCGCTGCCCGCGGGCACCACGGCCGAGGAGCCGGCGCCGGGCCGGTACCTCGTCGCCGGCCACGTCGACCCGCAGGTGGTGGCCACGGTGACGTCGTGGTGCGCCGCGCAGGGCGTGATGCCCGAACGGCTCACCCTGGGCCGGCGGACCCTCGAGGACGTGTTCCTCGAGCTGACCGGCCGGGGGCTGCGGTGAGCGCGGCGCCGTGGCCGGCCCGGGTGCTGGCCCAGGGACGGTGGGACGCCGGGGTGCTGCTGCGCAACGGCGAGCAGCTGCTGCTCACCCTCGTCCTGCCGGTGCTCGTCCTGCTCGCCCTCACCGTGGGCGGGCTCGTCGACCTCACCGTGCCGCCCGGGCGGGAGCGGGTCGACGTCGTCGCCCCCGGCGTGCTGGCGCTGGCGGTGATGTCGACGGCCTTCACCGGGCAGGCGATCGCGACCGGGTTCGACCGGCGGGCCGGGGTGCTGCGGCTGCTCGGCACCACACCGCTCGGCCGCGGCGGCCTGCTCGCCGGCCGGGTGCTCGCCGTCCTCGTCGTCCAGGCGCTGCAGGTGCTCGTGCTCGGCGGGGTCGCGCTCGCGCTCGGCTGGGCGCCCGACCCGGCGGGCGTGCTGCCGGCCCTGCTCGTCGTCGTCGCGGGCACCGCCGCGTTCACCGCCCTGGCACTGCTGCTCGCCGGCACGTTACGAGCCGAGGCGGTGCTCGCGGTCGCGAACCTGGTCTGGGTGCTGCTGCTCGCCGGCGGTGGGGTCGTCGTGCCGCCTGAGCACCTGCCGAGCCCGCTGGCCGCGGCGGCCCCCTGGCTGCCGTCGGGCGCTCTGGGCGAAGGGATGCGCACGGCCCTCGTCGACGGCCGTCCGGACGTCGCCGCGCTGGCGGTGCTCACCGGCTGGGCGCTGGTCGCCGGCACCGCCGCGGCCCGCTGGTTCCGCTGGGGGTGACCGGTGCATCCGGATCCGGGCCGGCGGCGGAAGAGAGGGCACGAGGTCCGCACCGGGCGGACCCACCAGCCTCAGGAGCCACTCATGCGCAGGACCCCCGCGGCCGTCACCCTGGCCGCCGCTCCACTGGCCCTCGCCGGCCTCGCCCTCGCCGCCCCCGCCTCCGCCAGCACCGGCGAGGCCACCGTGTCCGTGCTGCACGGCGTCCCCGGCCTGACCGTGGACGTCTACGCGAACGGTGAGGTGCTGCTGCCCGACTTCGCCCCCGGGACGCTGACCGACCCGCTCCAGCTGCCGGCCGGCGAGTACGACCTCGCCGTCTACGAGGCGGGCGCCGACCCGGACGCCGCGGACCCGGCGATCCAGGCCGACGACGTCGCGGTGCCCGGCGGCGCGAACGTCACGGTCGTCGCGCACCTGAGCGCCGACGGGACGCCGGTGCTGACCCCGTTCGTCAACGACGTCTCCACGCTCGCGGCGGGTGAGGGCCGGCTGACGGTCCGGCACACCGCAGCCGCCCCGGCGGTCGACGTGCGCGCCGGCGGCGAGGTCGTCGTCCCGGGCCTGGAGAACCCCGACGAGGCCACCCTCGAGCTGCCGGCCGGCACGGTGAGCGCCGACGTCGTCCTGGCCGGCACCGACACCGTGGCGATCGGCCCGGCCGACGTGGACGTGGCCGAGGGCGTCGCGACGATCGTCTACGCCTGGGGCTCGGCGGAGGAGAACTCGCTCGCGCTGGCCGTCCAGACCATCGACGGCCTGCACGGCGCGCCGTCCGGGATCCCCTCGGGCGAGGCGGGCCTGGCCGACCCCGCCGAGCCCTGGCTGCTCGTCCTGGGCGCCGGCGCCCTGGCCGGCGCCGCCCTGGCCGGACGCCGCCTGCTCCCCGCCCGCGCCAGCTCCCGAGGCTGAGCGTGGGACGTCCGCTGACCGTCGCCGCGCTCGTCGGCTGCCTGGTCGTCGCGGGCGTCGCCCTGACCGCCGCCCGGACGCCGGCACCTCCTCCCGACGCCGGCGTCCGGGCGGCCGAGGTCGCGGCCGGGGAGGCTGACGACTCCCCGGCCGCGGCCGTCCCACCGCTGGCGCCCAGCACTGCGCCGGCCACCCTGCCGGCCACCCTGCCGACCACCACGCCGGCGGCGCCGGAGCCGGTGCCGGTGCCGGTCGAGCTGAACGTGCCGTCCCTCGGGGTGGTCGCCCCGGTGGACCCCGTCGGGGTCGAGCCGAACGGCTCGATGACCATCCCGGCGGACGGCGCACGGGTCGGCTGGTACCGGTTCGGTCCCGCCCCGGGAGCGGAGGGGTCGGCCGTCCTCGCCGGGCACGTCGACACCCGGGCCGGCGGGCCCGGCGCCCTGTTCGCCCTGCAGGACCTCGCCCCCGGCGACGAGCTGCTCGTCCGCCGCACGGACGGAACGGTGGCGCCGTTCACCGTGGTGGGCCGCGAGACGATCACGAAGGCGGCGCTGCCGACCGACGTGATCTTCGACCGGGCCGGCCCGCCCCGGCTCACCGTCGTGACCTGCGGCGGCCCGTTCATCGAGCAGACCCGCTCCTACCGGGACAACGTGGTCATCACGGCCGTGCCTGCGGGCGACACCGGGTGAGCACGGTTAGCGTGGTGCGCGTGACCGGAGACGACACCGCTGCCGCGGCACCCGTCGTCCCGCTCCGGCGCCGCGCGGAGCCGCCCGCCGTCCCGGTCGACGACCCCGGCGTGGACGACGCCGAGGTGGGCCGGCTCTTCGCCGCCGGTGACGAACGGGCCCTCGCCCTCGCCTACGCCCGCTGGGCCTCGCTGGTCCACGGCCTCGCCGTCCGGGCGGTGGGCCCGGACGAGGCGCAGGACGTCACCCAGCAGGTGTTCATCGCCGCCTGGCAGTCCAGGGACCGGTTCCGGCCGGACGCCGGGGTGCTGCCGGCCTGGCTGGTGGGCATCACCCGACACAAGGTGACCGACGCACTGCGCGGGCGGCCCCGCCGCAGCGAGGTCCTCACCGACCCCGCCGACGTCCACGGCGCCGACCACGCCCAGCACGCCGGGCACGAGGACGAGGTGGCCCGCCGGCTGGTCATCGACGACGAGCTGGCCCGCGTCGGCGAGCCGCAGCGGACCATCGTCGAGCTGGCGTTCTACGCCGACCTGACCCACCAGCAGATCGCCGAGCGCCTGGACCTGCCGCTCGGCACCGTGAAGAGCCACATCCGGCGCACGCTCGGCCGGCTGCGCACTCGACTGGAGGTGACCGGTGCAGCCCTCTGACGCCGCCCGCACCGGGGAACCTCACGTCGACCCCGAGGACCTCGCCCTGCTCGCGCTCGGCGAGCAGGTCCCGGTCGACACCGACCACCTCGCCCGCTGCCCGGTCTGCGCCGGCGAGCTCAACACCCTGCGCTCGGTCGTGGCCGCAGCCCGCGGCGGTGACGTCGACCGGGCGGACCCGCCCCCTCAGGTGTGGGCCGGGATCGCGGCCGCCACGGCTGCTGCCACCCCGTCCCCGGCGGTGACGTCTGCTCCCCCGACCCCGCCGACGTCCCCGGACTCGCCGGCCTCGTCCGCGGCCCGTGCCGGGCGCTGGTCGACGTGGGCCCTGGTCGCCGCCTCCGTCGTCGGGGCCCTGACCGGCGGGGCTGTCGTCGCCGCCGTGGGCAGCACCGGCGACGGCGACGTCACCCGGGAGGCGGTCGCCGCCACCGAGCTCGAGGCGCTCGTCGACAGCGCCGGGACCGGCGACGCCCGCGTCGTGCGCACCGACGACGGGCTCGTGCTGCGGCTCAGCGCCGCGTCCCTGCCGGAGGACGACGACGGCTTCTACGAGGTGTGGCTGCTCGACGAGCAGGCCCAGCGGATGGTCCCGCTGGGCATCCTCGCCGGGGCGGAGGGCGACTTCGCCCTCCCTGCGGGTCTGGACCTCGGCGAGTTCCCGGTCGTCGACGTCTCCGTCGAACCGCTGGACGGCGACCCCGCCCACTCCGGGAACAGCCTGCTGCGGGGCTCGCTGGGTACGTAAGGCACCCTGGTCCGGTGAAGCTCTCCCGACTCGTGCTCGGGGCGAACGTCGTCGCCCAGTCCGGCATCGTCGTCACCGGCGGCCTCGTCCGGCTCACCGGCTCCGGGCTGGGCTGCCCGACCTGGCCGCAGTGCGTCCCGGGCAGCTACACGCCGGTGGTCGAGCAGGCGGACGGCTGGCACCCCTACATCGAGTTCGGCAACCGGCTGCTGACCTTCGTCGTCGGTCTCACCGCGCTGGCCGCGCTCATGCTGGTGTGGCGGACCGGCCGCCGGCACCTGCGCCCGCTGGCCGCGGCCCCGTTGCTCGGGGTCGTCGCCCAGGCGGTCCTCGGTGGTGTCACCGTGCTGACCTCGCTGCACCCGGTGACCGTGGCGGCGCACTTCCTAGTGTCCATGGTCATCATCGCGCTGTCGGTCTGGCTCTACGTCCGGGTGCACTCCCCCGACGGTCCGGCCCGCCTCGTCGTGGCGCCGGTCGTCCACCGGCTCGCGCTGCTGCTCGCGGCGGTCGGCGCCGCCGTCCTCGTCGTCGGCACCGTCGTCACCGGCAGCGGGCCGCACTCCGGGGACGCCGAGGCGCCGGCGCGCTTCGACCTCGACCCGCGCACGGTGAGCTGGGTGCACGCCGACCTCGTCCTGCTGTTCGTCGGCCTGCTGGTCGGGCTGATGGTCGCGCTGAGCGCGACCGGCGCGCCGCAGCGGGTGCGCGAACGCGCTCGCTGGGTGCTCCTGGTCACGCTCGCCCAGGCACTCGTCGGCTACGTGCAGTACGCCACCGGGCTGCCGGAGGTGCTGGTCGCCCTGCACATGCTGGGCGCCGTCCTGCTCGTCGTCACCCTCACCGCGCTGCTGGCCGCGCTGCGGGAGCGGACCCCGCTACCCGAGACGGACCCAGGGCTCACCAGGGGGACGGCACGAACGGATCCACCGCGATCGCGACGAACAGCAGCGTCAAGTACGTGATCGACGCGTGGAACAGCCGCATCGCGCGGACCTCGTCGGCCCGCTCGGCGCGGCGCGCCCGGGCCTGCAGGGCGTAGGCCTCGACGAGGAACCAGGCGCCGAGGACGACGGCGGCCACCGCGTACACCACGCCCGTCGGGCCCAGCGGCACCAGCAGCAGGGTCGCGGCGACCATCGCCCAGCTGTAGCGGACCACCTGGCGGGCCACGACGGTCGGCTCCTCGACCGCCCCGAGCATCGGCACCCCAGCGGCCTCGTAGTCCCGCCGGTACTTCATCGACAGCGGCCAGTAGTGCGGCGGCGTCCACAGGAAGATGACGAGGAACAGCAGCCACGGCGCCCAGGTCAGGCTCTCGGTCACCGCGGCCCACCCGATGAGCACGGGCATCGCCCCGGCGGCCCCGCCCCAGACGATGTTCTGCCGGGTCCGCCGCTTGAGCCCGATCGTGTAGAAGACCACGTAGAGCAGCACGGCGGCCGCGGTCAGCAGGGCGGCAAACGTGTTGACGAGCACCGCGAACCACAGCACCGACACGACGGACAAGGCGACGCCGAACCACAGCGCCTCCCGTGGCCGCACGACGCCGGTGACCAGCGGACGCGAGCTGGTCCGGTGCATGAGCCGGTCGATGTCCCGGTCGAGGTAGGAGTTCAGGGTGTGCGCGCCGCCCGCGGCGAGCGTGCCGCCGACCAGGGTGGCGAGCACGAGCCCGACGGGCGGGAACCCGCCGGCGGCCAGGATCATCGTCGGCACCGTCGTCACCAGCAGCAGCTCGATGATCCGCGGCTTGAGCAGACCGACGAAGCCCAGGACGCGCTCTCTGGTGCTGAATCGTCCGGTTCCTGCCGCGCGGCGCCGCGGCGCCTGGGGGCCCGCGGCCGAGTCGGCGGTCACGACGTTGATCAGTCCCTCGGGTCGCAGGTGCACGAGAGCAGGAGTCTACGCCCGCCCCCGACGGCGACCGTGGCGGCGCCGGGTCGCGCTCCCGGCACGCGTCGGTAGGCTCGAACGGACCGGTGATGACGCAACGGATGACGCAGACGAAGGCCGCGCAGGGCACCGGTCCCGCGGCCGGAGATGGGGTCTGGTGAGCGCAGTCGGCAGCACGGGAACGAGCAACCCCGGAACGAGCGGGCTCGAGACGAGCACGCTGGAGTGGACGGACCTGGACCGGCGGGCGGTCGACACCGTCCGGGTGCTGGCCGCGGACGCCGTCCAGAAGGCCGGCAGCGGCCACCCCGGGACGGCGATGAGCCTGGCGCCGGCCGCCTACCTGCTCTTCCAGCGGGTGATGCGCCACGACCCCGCCGACCCGCACTGGCTCGGGCGCGACCGGTTCGTGCTCTCGGCGGGGCACACCAGCCTGACGCTCTACCTGCAGCTGTTCCTGTCCGGCTACGGCCTGACCGTCGATGACATCGCCGCCCTGCGGACGTGGGGCTCCAGGACGCCCGGGCACCCGGAGTACCAGCACACCGACGGCGTCGAGATCACCACCGGTCCGCTGGGCCAGGGCCTGGCCTCGGCGGTCGGCATGGCGATGGCGGCCCGCCGGGAGCGGGGGCTGCTCGACCCGGACGCCGCCCCCGGGCAGAGCCCCTTCGACCACCGGGTGTTCGTCATCGCCTCCGACGGCGACATGCAGGAGGGAGTGTCCGCCGAGGCGTCCTCGCTCGCCGGGCACCAGCGGCTCGGCAACCTCGTCGTCCTCTACGACGACAACGAGATCTCGATCGAGGACGACACCGACATCGCCTTCACCGAGGACGTGCTGGGCCGGTACGCCGCCTACGGCTGGCACACCCAGCGCGTCGACTGGCGCAGCGGCCGGGACGGCCACGAGTACGTCGAGGACGTCGAGGCGCTGCACGCCGCCCTGCAGGCGGCGGTCGCCGAGACCGACCGGCCCTCGATCATCTCGCTGCGCACGGTCATCGGCTGGCCGGCCCCGAACCTCAAGGACACCGGCAAGGCGCACGGCTCGGCCCTCGGCGAGGAGGAGGTACGGGCGGTCAAGGAGATCCTGGGCTTCGACCCGGACGCCACGTTCGTCGTCGAGGACGAGGTCCTCGACCACACCCGGCGGGTCGCCGACCGTGCCCGAGCCGCCCGGGACGCCTGGGACCAGCAGTACGCCGACTGGCGGGCGGCCAACCCCGAGCGCGCCGACCTGCTCGACCGGATGCGGGAGCGGAGGCTTCCGGCCGGCTGGACCGAGGCGCTGCCGACGTTCCCGGCCGGGAAGGACATGGCCACCCGCAAGGCCTCGGGCGCGGTCCTGTCCGCCCTGGCGCCGGTGCTGCCGGAGCTGTGGGGCGGGTCCGCCGACCTCGCCGACAGCAACAACACGACGATGGAGGGTGAGCCGTCCTTCGTCCCGGAGGAGCACGCGACCCAGATGTTCCCCGGCAACCGGTACGGCCGGGTCCTGCACTTCGGCGTCCGCGAGCACGCGATGGGTGCCGTCCTCAACGGCATCACCCTGCACGGCGGGACGCGTGCCTACGGCGGCACCTTCCTGGTGTTCAGCGACTACATGCGCCCCGCCGTCCGGCTCGCCGCGCTCATGCAGATCCCGACCATCTACGTGTGGACCCACGACTCGATCGGTCTCGGGGAGGACGGGCCCACCCACCAGCCGATCGAGCACCTGGCCGCCCTGCGCGCCGTCCCGGGCCTGGCCGTGGTGCGGCCCGCCGACGCGAACGAGACGGTGTGGGCCTGGCGCACGGTGCTCGAGCGCACCGACGGACCCGCCGGGCTGTGCCTGACCCGCCAGAACGTCCCCACGTTCGAGCGCGGCGACGGGCCCGCCCGGGGTGACACGCTGGCCGCCGCCGACGGCACTGCCCGCGGTGGCTACGTCCTGGCCGAGGCCACCGGCGGCGACCCCGAGGTGATCGTCGTGGCCACCGGGTCGGAGGTGCAGCTCGCGCTGCAGGCCCGTGACCGCCTGCAGGCCGACGGGGTGCCCACCAGGGTCGTCTCGATGCCCTGCCGCGAGTGGTTCGCCGAGCAGGACGACGAGTACCGCGAGTCCGTGCTGCCGGCGGCCGTGCGGGCCCGGGTCTCGGTCGAGGCAGCCGTGGCCCAGGGCTGGCGGGACGTCGTCGGTGACGCGGGCCGCAGCGTGTCCGTCGAGCACTTCGGCGCCTCGGCCGACTACCAGACCCTGTTCCGTGAGCTCGGCGTCACCGCGGACGCCGTGGTCGAGGCGGCCCGGCAGTCCCTCGCCGCCGTCCGCGGCGAGGACTCCCCCGGCGGGACGACGTCCGCCCCGGCGGACGGCGGCGCCGCCGACCGACCCTGAAGACCCCCACCTGGAGGCAGCACCCATGAGCACCGCACTGGCCGACCTGAGCCGGGCCGGCGTCGCCGTCTGGCTCGACGACCTGTCCCGCGAGCTGATCGCCGGCGGCGACCTGCAGCGTCTCGTCGACGAGCGGCACGTCGTCGGCGTCACCTCGAACCCGACGATCTTCGCCTCGGCGCTCGCCGAGGGCGAGCAGTACAGCGACCAGGTCCGTGAGCTCGTCGCCCGCGGTGCGGGCGTCGAGGAGGTGGTCCACGAGATCACCACCACCGACGTCCGGGACGCGTGCGACCTGCTGCGGCCGGTGCACGAGCGCACCGGCGGTGTCGACGGCCGGGTCAGCCTGGAGGTGGACCCGCGGCTGGCCCGGGACACCGACGCCACCGTCGAGGCAGCACGCACCCTGTGGAAGGCGGTGGACCGGCCGAACCTCTTCATCAAGATCCCGGCCACCGTGGAGGGACTTCCGGCGATCACGACCGCACTCAGCGAGGGGATCAGCGTCAACGTCACGCTGATCTTCAGCCTGGACCGCTACCGCGCCGTGATGCAGGCCTTCCTCACCGGGCTCGAGCAGGCCCGTGAGGCCGGGCGTGACCTGTCCACCATCCACTCGGTCGCCAGCTTCTTCGTCAGCCGGGTGGACTCCGAGGTCGACGGCCGGCTCGACGCGATGACCGTCCCCGAGGCCGCCGAGCTGCGCGGCCGCGCGGGACTCGCCAACGCCCGGCTCGCCTACCACGCCCACCGGGAGGTGTTCTCCACCCCGCGCTGGCAGGTGCTGGCCGAGGACGGCGCGCACCCGCAGCGGCCGCTGTGGGCCTCGACCGGGGTCAAGGACCCGGCCTACCCCGACACCCTCTACGTCACCGAGCTCGTCGCCCCGGGCACCGTCAACACGATGCCGCTGAAGACCCTCGAGGCGGTGGCGGACCACGGCGAGGTCGTCGGGGACACCGTGACCGGCACCGAGGCGGAGTCCGCCCGGGTGTTCGACGCCCTCGCCCGGCTCGGGGTCTCCTACACCGACGTCACCGACCAACTCGAGCGCGAGGGCGTCGAGAAGTTCGAGAAGTCGTGGGAGGAGCTGCTGGCCACCGTCCGTGCGGAGATGGACAAAGCCCGTATGGAGATGGACAAGGCCCGCGCGGCGATGGACGACGCACCTCAGGCGCGGTCGTGACCGACCTGCACGTCACCGTCGCCGGACCGGCCCGGGACGCCGCTGACCGGCACGTCCCCCGCCTCGTCTCGGACGGCGTGGCCTCCGGCGTACGCCGTCAGGACCCCGACCTGTGGGGCCCTGGGGCGCGCCAGGAGGCAGCGGTCCGGCTCGGCTGGGTGGCCGCCCACGAGCGGTCGCGCGAGCTCGTCGAGCCGATCACCCGGCTGCGCGAGGAGCTGCGCGCCGAGGGCGTCGACCGGGTCCTGCTGTGCGGGATGGGCGGCTCGTCCCTCGCCCCCGAGGTCATCACCGCGACTGCCGGCGTGCCGCTCACCGTCCTGGACTCCACCGACCCGGACCAGGTCCGCCGCGCTCTGGCGGAGCGCCCCGAGGCGACCGTCGTCGTCGTGTCGAGCAAGTCCGGGACGACCGTGGAGACCGACAGCCAGCGCCGGGCCGCCGAGGCCGCGCTCCGCCAGGCCGGGGTGGACCCGGCCCGGCGACTGGTCGTCGTCACCGACCCCGGCTCCCGGCTCGAGCAGACCGCCCGGGACGGCGGCTACCGGGCCGTCTTCCTCGCCGACCCGGACGTCGGCGGCCGGTACAGCGCGCTGACCGCGTTCGGGCTGGTGCCCGCCGGGCTGGCCGGGGCCGACGTGGCCGCCCTGCTCGACGAGGCCGCCGCGGCGGACCCGCTGCTGTCCGCCGACACCCCGGACAACCCGGCGCTGCGCCTGGGGGCCGCCCTGGGCGGCACCGACCCGCTGCGCGACAAGGTCGTGCTCGTCGACGCCGGGGCGGGCCTGCCCGGCTTCGGGGACTGGGCCGAACAGCTGCTCGCCGAGTCCACCGGCAAGCAGGGCACCGGACTGCTGCCCGTCGTCGTCGGACCCGGGGCGCCCGAGCTCGACGACCCGGCCGACGACCTGCTCGTCGTCCACCTGGAGCCGGGCGGAGGCGGCGGCCTCGCCGGCACCGACCCGGGTCCCGCCCACGTGGGCACCGGCGGCCCGCTGGGCGCGCAGCTGCTGCTGTGGGAGTACGCCACGGCGGTGGCCGGCCGGCTGCTCGGGGTCAACCCGTTCGACCAGCCCGACGTCGAGTCCGCCAAGCAGGCCGCCCGCGGCCTGCTCGACTCCCGGTCAGCGCCGGCGCCGCCGGCGCTGACCGAGGACGGTGTCGAGGTGCGCGGCAGCGGCGGCCTGCTCGACGGGGTGGAGGACCTCGACGGCGCGCTGGCCGCCCTGCTGTCCCGGCTCGACACCGAGCGCGGCTACCTGGCGGTGATGGCGTACGTGGACCGCGAGGGCGGCACCGGCCTGGACGCCGTCCGGGACGCCCTGGCGGCCCGCACCGGGCGGCCGGTGACGTTCGGGTACGGGCCGCGGTTCCTGCACTCCACGGGCCAGTACCACAAGGGCGGCCCGGCGACCGGGTGCTACCTGCAGGTCACCTCCGGCGTGCCGGAGGACCTGCCCGTCCCCGGGCTGCCGTTCACCTTCGGCGAGCTGATCGCCGCCCAGGCCGCCGGGGACGCCGACGTGCTCGCCGCCGCCGGCCGCCCGGTGCTGCGCCTGCACGCCACCACCCCCGCGGCCCTGGACCGGGTCCGGACGCTGCTGGGCGGCGGGTGAGCCCGGCCCGGGTCGCCCCGGGCCGCAACCCGCTTCGCGACCCCCGGGACAAGCGGCTCCCCCGCATCGCCGGCCCGTCGAGCCTGGTCCTGTTCGGCGTCACCGGTGACCTGGCCCGCTCGAAGCTCCTGCCTGCCGTCTACGACCTCGCCAACCGCGGCCTGCTGCCCCCCGGGTTCGGCCTCGTCGGCTTCGCCCGCCGGCAGTGGGCGGACCAGGACTTCGCCGAGGTGGTCCACGACGCCGTGCGGGAGAACGCCCGGACGCCGTTCTCCGAGAGCGTCTGGCAGCAGCTCTGCGAGGGCCTGCGGTTCGTGCCGGGCGAGCTGGACGACGACGAGTCCTACGAACGGCTGGCGCGCACCGTCGCCGAGCTGGACGCCGAGCGCGGCACCGGCGGCAACCACGCGTTCTACCTGTCCGTGCCGCCCCGGTACTTCGCCGAGGTCACCCGCCGGCTCGCGGCGTCCGGGCTGTCGACACCGGTGCGGGGCCAGTGGCGCCGGGTCGTGGTGGAGAAGCCCTTCGGTCACGACCTGGCCAGCGCCCGAGAGCTCAACGAGGTGGTCGAGTCGGTGTTCCCGCCGGACGCCGTGTTCCGGATCGACCACTACCTCGGCAAGGAGACGGTGCAGAACCTGCTGGCGCTGCGGTTCGCCAACCAGCTGTTCGAGCCGGTCTGGAACGCCCACTACGTCGACCACGTGCAGATCACGATGGCGGAGGACATCGGGATCGGCGGGCGGGCCGGCTACTACGACGGCATCGGCGCGGCCCGGGACGTCATCCAGAACCACCTGCTCCAGCTGCTGGCGCTCACCGCGATGGAGGAGCCGGTGTCGTTCGACGCCCAGGACCTGCGGGCGGAGAAGGAGAAGGTGCTCTCCGCCGTCCGGCTGCCCCCGGACCTGTCCCGCGGCACCGCCCGGGGCCGCTACGCGGCCGGCTGGCAGGGCGGTGAGCAGGTCCGCGGGTACCTGGAGGAGGACGGCGTCCCGGACGGGTCGACGACGGAGACCTACGCCGCGCTGACCCTCACCGTCGACACCCGGCGCTGGGCCGGGGTGCCGTTCTACCTGCGGACCGGCAAGCGGCTCGGTCGCCGGGTGACGGAGATCGCTGTGGTCTTCAAGCGGGCCCCGCACCTGCCGTTCGAGCACACCGCCACCGAGGAGCTCGGGGAGAACGCGCTGGTCATCCGGGTGCAGCCGGACGAGGGGGTGACGATCCGGTTCGGCTCCAAGGTGCCCGGGACGGCGATGGAGGTCCGGGACGTGACGATGGACTTCGGCTACGGGCACTCGTTCACCGAGTCCTCACCGGAGGCCTACGAGCGGCTGCTCCTGGACGTGCTGCTCGGCGAGCCCCCACTGTTCCCTCGGCACCGGGAGGTCGAGCTGTCCTGGCAGATCCTCGACCCGGTGATCCGGCACTGGGAACGCCGCGGGGAGCCGGAGGACTACCCCGCCGGCAGCTGGGGGCCGGCCTCCGCCGACCGGATGATGGCCCGTGACGGGCGTGCCTGGCGGCGCCCGTGATCGTCGACCTGCCGGAGACGACCACCGGCGCCGTCGCCCGGGCGCTGGTCGAGCTGCGCGACCGCGGCGGGGCGGTGGCGCTGGGCCGGGTGCTCACCCTCGTCGTCCCGACCGACGAGCACGGTGTCGAGGGCGCCGTGCGGGCCGCGAACGACGCCTCGCGGGAGCACCCGTGCCGGGTCATCGTGCTGTCCC
Source organism: Quadrisphaera sp. GCM10027208 (assembly GCF_042658805.1). NCBI lineage: Bacteria > Bacillati > Actinomycetota > Actinomycetes > Kineosporiales > Kineosporiaceae > Quadrisphaera > Quadrisphaera sp. GCM10027208. The sequence goes on along the minus strand of NZ_JBHSRC010000007.1, from coordinate 92,441 downwards.
GGGGAACCCGGCGCGGCTCGGACCGTCTCGACGGCCAGCTGCGGGTCGGCGGGGACGCCGGCGCCAGCGAGGTCGTCGTGCTGCGCACCTACGGCCAGGTGGGCGACCACCTCGACGCCCTCGTCGTCCCGCTGCTGCTGCCCGACGCCCCGGTCGTGGCCTGGTGGCCGGGCCCGCCCCCGGACCGGCCCGCGGCGGACCAGGTCGGGGCGATGGCCCAGCGGCGGATCACCGACGCCGCCACCGCCGCCCGACCCGGGGCCGCGCTGCGTCGCCTGGCCGCGGGCTACACCCCCGGTGACACCGACCTGGCCTGGACCCGGGTGACGCTGTGGCGGGCGCTGCTCGTCGCCGCGCTCGACCAGCCGCCGTTCGAGCCGGTGGAGCGGGTCACCGTCACCGGGGCCAGCGACAGCCCGAGCGCGGACCTGCTCGCCGCCTGGCTCGGCTCCCGGCTGCGCTGCCCGGTGCGCCGGGTCCGCACCGGGCGCGGCAACGGGCTGGAGGCGGTTCGCCTCGACCGCCCGACCGGCCCGGTCGCGATCGAGCGGGGCCAGGGGGACGTCGCCGTGCTGACCCACCCCGGCCGACCCGACCAGCGGGTCTCCCTGCCCCGCCGCAGTGACAGCGACTGCCTCGCCGAGGAGCTGCGCCGGCTGCACCCTGACGACGTCTACGGCCAGGTGCTGACCCGTGGCCTGGAGGAGGTCCTGTGAACCCGAGCCCGCCGACGGTCGTCGTGCACCCCGGCGCCGACGTGCTGGCCGCGGCAGCGGCCGCCCGGCTGGTCACCCGCCTCGTCGACGCCGTCACCTCCCAGGGGGAGGCGCACCTCGTGCTGACCGGCGGGAGCATCGGTACCCGGGTGCTCGCCGAGGTCGCCGGCTCACCGGCCCGGGACGCCGTCGACTGGCGCCGGGTGCACCTGTGGTGGGGCGACGAGCGGTACCTGCCGGCCGGGCACGCCGACCGCAACGAGACCCAGGCCCGTCGCGCCCTGCTCGACCGGCTCGACCTCGACCCGGCGCGGGTCCACCCGGTCCCCGCCTCCGACGACGAGCCCCGCGAGGACGTCGAGGCCGCGGCCGCCCGCTACGCCGAGGAGCTGCGGGCGGCGAGCCGGCCGGAGGACCCCGCCGAAGTACCGGCGTTCGACGTCGTGCTCCTCGGGGTCGGGCCGGACGGGCACTGCGCCTCGCTGTTCCCTGAGCACCCGGCCGTGCACGAGACGCAGCGGACGGTCGTCGGCGTGCACGGGGCGCCGAAGCCCCCGCCGACGCGGGTGTCCCTGACCTTCCCCGCGCTGGACGCCGCGCAGGAGGTCTGGTTCGTCGTGTCCGGTGCCGACAAGGCACCCGCGGTGACGATGGCGCTCAGCGGTGCGGGGCGGGTGCAGGTGCCCGCGGCCGGTCCGCGCGGGCGGCGCCGGACGCTGTGGCTGCTCGACCGCGCCGCGGCCGGTGGGCTGCCCGGTGACCTGGCCGGCTGACCGGGCTGGCTGCTAGCGCCGGCTGCTAGCGGACGATCCGCTTGGCGCGCAGCGCCTCGAGGGCCTCGGCGAGGATGGCCTCGCCGTCGGCGTCGCTGCGACGCTCCTTCACGTACGCGAGGTGGGTCTTGTAGGGCTCGTTGCGCGGCGGCGCCGGTGGGTTGTCCCGGTCCTGGCCGGCGGGGAAGCCGCAGCGCGGGCAGTCCCAGGTCTCGGGGACCTGCAGCCCCTCCTCCTCGGCGAAGCTGGGTCGCGTCTCGTGCTGGTTCGCACACCAGTACGAGACGAAGAACCGCGGGGCGGCCTCGCCCCGCTCGGCCTCACCCATCGGGCCTGCTCCGACCCGGCTCCCCCGGATCGCGTTGCCACCAGCCACCGTTCCTCGCTCCCTGTCGTGCTCGTCGTGCTCGTCGTCCTCGTGGTACCTGCCGTGCCCGGCGTCCTGACCCCCGGTCAGCCCTGCGGGAAGAACCGCTCGATGACGCCGAGCAGCACGATCACCACGGACCAGACGACGGCCACCCCGATGGTGAACCGGTTGAGGTTGCGCTCCGCGACACCGGAGCTCGCCGCCCCGGAGGACATCCCGCCACCGAACATGTCCGACAGACCGCCGCCGCGTCCCTTGTGCATGAGGATCAGCAGCACGAGGAACAGGCTGGTCAGGGCGAGCAGCACCTGGAGGGTGATGCGCAGAGCGGTCACAGCGGGCCTTTCGAGCCGTCGGTCGGTCCGGACGCCGGACAGGATACGTGCTCCGGCGTCACAGGCCGACCTGGTGATGCCGGTAGCGGCAGATCGCGGCGAACTCCTCGGCGTCCAGGCTCGCCCCACCGACCAGCGCCCCGTCGACGTCCGGCTGGGCCATGATCGACGCGACGTTCCCGGACTTCACCGACCCGCCGTACAGCACCCGCACGCCCTGGGCCACGGCGTCGCCGTGGCGTTCGGCCAGCCGCCCGCGCAACGCTGCGCAGACCTCCTGGGCGTCCTGCGGGGAGGCGACCTCACCGGTGCCGATCGCCCAGACCGGCTCGTAGGCCACGACGAGACCGGCGAGCTGCTCCTCGGTCGCGCCCGCCGCGACCAGCGCGTCCAGGACGCCGTCGAGGGAACCGGTGCAGTGCTCGACGTGCCGCTGCTCCTGGCGGACGGCGAGGTCCTCACCGAGGCAGACGATCGGGGTCAGGCCGTGCCGGAGCGCGGCGTGCGCCTTGGCGCCGACGAGGGCGTCGTCCTCGTGGTGGTGCTGGCGGCGCTCGCTGTGCCCGACCACGACGTAGGTGCAGCCCAGCCGGGCCAGCATCCGGGCGGAGACGTCACCGGTGTAGGCGCCCTCGTCGTACGGGGAGCAGTCCTGCGCCCCGTACCGGACGGCGAGCCGGTCGCCGTCGACGAGCGTCTGCACCGAGCGCAGGTCCGTGAACGGCGGCAGCACGGCCACCTCGACCTCGGCGACGTCGTGCTTGGCGTCCTGCAGGGTCCAGGCGAGCTTCTGCACCAGGTGGGTCGCCTGGAGGTGGTCGAGGTTCATCTTCCAGTTCCCCGCCATCAGCGGGGTCCGGGTGACGGCCATCAGGCGAGCACCTCCAGCCCGGGCAGCGTCTTGCCCTCGAGGTACTCCAGGCTCGCACCGCCGCCGGTGGAGATGTGCCCGAAGTCGTCGTCGGAGAACCCGAGCAGCCGCACGGCGGCGGCGGAGTCCCCGCCGCCGACCACGCTGAACGCCTCGGAGCGGGCCAGCGCCTCGGCCAGCGCCCGGGTGCCCTCGGCGTACGGCGCCATCTCGAACGCGCCCATCGGCCCGTTCCAGAACACGGTGCGGGCCTCGCCGACGTGCCGGGCGAACTCGGACGCCGACCGGGGGCCGATGTCCAGGCCGATCCGGTCGGCCGGGATCGCGTCGGCCGGGACCACCTCGTGCTCGGCGTCCGCGCTGAACGCGGTCGCCGCGACGACGTCGGTGGGCAGCACGAACTCCACGCCGCGCTCGCTCGCCGTCTCGAGGTAGCCGCGCACGACGTCCACCTGGTCGGCCTCCAGCAGGCTCGAGCCGACCTCGTGGCCCTGCGCGGCGAGGAAGGTGAAGGCCATGCCGCCACCGACGAGGATCCGGTCGGCGGTACCGAGCAGGTTCTCGATGACACCGAGCTTGTCGGAGACCTTCGCGCCACCGAGGACGACGACGTAGGGCCGCTGCGGGTTCTCGGTCAGCCGCCGCAGCACCTCCACCTCGGCGAGCACGAGTCCGCCCGCGGCGTGCGGCAGCCGCTGTGCGACGTCGTAGACGCTGGCCTGCTTGCGGTGCACGACACCGAACCCGTCGGAGACGTAGACGTCGGCCAGGGCGGCGAGCTGGTCGGCGAACGCGCCGCGCTCGTCGTCGTCCTTGCTCGTCTCCCCCGGGTTGAACCGCAGGTTCTCCAGCAGCAGCAGCTCACCGTCGCGCAGGGCGGCGACGGCCGTGCGGGCCTGCTCCCCGACGGTGTCGCCGGCGAACCGGACGGTCGTGCCGGGTAGCAGCTCGGTCACCCGCTCGTGCACGGGCCGCAGCGAGTACCGCTCGTCCGGTGCACCCTTCGGCCGGCCGAGGTGGGCGACGACGACCACCCGTGCGCCGGCCCCGAGCAGTCGCTGCCAGGTCGGCAGCGACGCCCGGATCCGGCCGTCGTCGGTGATGGTCGTCCCGTCGAGCGGCACGTTGAGGTCGCTGCGCACGAGGACGCGGCGCCCGCGCAGGTCGCCGAGGTCGTCGATGGTCTTCACGCCCTGGGCCCCTGGGTCACAGGTCGCGTCCGACGAGCTGGACGAGGTCGACCAGCCGGCTGGAGTAGCCCCACTCGTTGTCGTACCAGCCGACGACCTTGACCTGGTCGCCCAGCACCTTGGTGAGGCCTGCGTCGAAGATGCACGAGTGCGGGTCGGTGACGATGTCGGACGACACGATCGGGTCCTCGGTGTACTTGAGGATCCCCTTGAGCGGCCCCTCCGCGGCTGCCTTGACGGCGGCGTTGACCTCCTCGACGGAGGTCTCGCGGCTCGCGGTGAAGGTGAGGTCGGTGGCCGACCCGGTCGGCACCGGCACACGCAGCGCGTAGCCGTCGAGCTTGCCCTTGAGCTGCGGCATCACCAGCCCGATGGCCTTGGCGGCGCCCGTCGACGTCGGCACGATGTTGATGGCGGCGGCGCGGGAACGGCGCAGGTCCTTGTGCGGGCCGTCCTGGAGGTTCTGGTCCTGGGTGTACGCGTGCACGGTCGTCATCAGGCCGCGCTCGATGCCGACGGAGTCGTACATCACCTTGGCCATCGGGGCCAGGCAGTTCGTCGTGCACGAGGCGTTGGAGATGACCGTGTGCCGCGCCGGGTCGTAGTCGCCGTCGTTGACGCCGAGGACGACGGTGACGTCCTCGTTCTTCGCCGGCGCGGAGATGATGACCTTCTTGGCGCCGGCGTCGACGTGCGCCCTGGCCTTGGTCGCGTCGGTGAACCGGCCGGTGGACTCGATGACGACGTCCGCGCCGAGCTCGCCCCACGGCAGCCTGGTCGGGTCGGTCTCGGCCATGGCCCTGAACGTCCTGCCACCGACGGAGATGTCGTCGTCGGTGTAGCTGACGTCGTCGAGGCGCCCGAGGATCGAGTCGTACTTCAGCAGGTGCGCGAGCGTCTTGTTGTCGGTGAGGTCGTTGACGCCGACGATCTCGATGTCCGCGCCGTTGGCGATCGCGGCACGCAGGAAGTTCCGGCCGATGCGGCCGAAGCCGTTGATACCTACTCGGGTGGTCACTACGGGTGCCCTCCTCGGCACGCGCCGGACGCACCGGCGCTGGTTGGTGTCACGTGCTCGGTACTGGTTTCGACCCTAGGGGATACCCGCAGGTCGACGCTCACCAGAGGTCCTCGGTCCCCCCTGGTGGGCCGTTGGTCACCCCTCGAGCATGTCCGGGGTGATGCTCGCGTCCGTGCCGGGGACGCCGAGCTCGGCGGCCCGGCGGTCGGCCATGGCGAGCAGCCGGCGGATCCGCCCGGCGACGGCGTCCTTGGTCATCGGCGGGTCGGCCAGCTGGCCGAGCTCCTCCAGCGACGCCTGCCGGTGCTGGAGCCGGAGCCGTCCGGCGGCCTGGAGGTGCTCGGGCACCTCGTCCCCGAGGATCTCCAGGGCCCGCTCCACCCGGGCGCCGGCGGCCACCGCGGCCCGCGCCGAGCGGCGCAGGTTCGCGTCGTCGAAGTTCGCCAGCCGGTTCGCGGTCGCCCGGACCTCCCGGCGCATCCGCCGCTCCTCCCAGGTCAGCACCGCGTCGTGGGCGCCGAGCCGGGTCAGCATCGCGCCGATCGCGTCGCCGTCCCGGATGACGACCCGGTCGACGCCCCGGACGTCGCGGGCCTTGGCCGGGATGCCGAGCCGCCGGGCGGCACCGACGAGCGCGAGGGCCGCCTCCGGGCCGGGGCAGGTGATCTCCAGGGCGGAGGAGCGACCGGGCTCGGTCAGCGAGCCGTGCGCGAGAAAGGCGCCGCGCCAGGCCGCCTCGGCGTCGCAGGTGGCCCCGGACACGACCTGCGGGGGCAGTCCGCGCACAGGCCGGCCGCGCGGGTCGAGCAGCCCGGTCTGGTGGGCCAGGGCCTCGCCCTCGCGCACGACCCGGACGACGTACCGGGAGCCACGGCGCAGCCCGCCGCCGGAGACAACGAGCATCTCGCTGGTCTTGCCGAACACCTCCGCGACGTCCTTGCGCAGCCGGCGCGCCGCCACCCCGGTGTCGAGCTCGGCCTCGACGACCACCCGGCCGGAGACGATGTGCAACCCGCCGGCGAACCGCAGCAGCGACGACACCTCCGCCTTGCGGCAGCAGGTCCGGGTGACATCGAGGCGGCTGAGCTCGTCCTTCACCTGTGCGGTCAGCGCCATGGCGGACATCCTGCCACCGCGCTCACGTGCCGACGTCCCCGAGCACCCCGTCGAAGACGTCCCGGAACGCGGCGGCCAGCCGCAGCGGGTCGTGCCGGGCGGTCCCGTCGCCGAGGCTGACCTGACGCAGCACCAGGCGGCCGCCGGCCGCGGCGACAGCGGCGGCCAGCGCGTCCACGTCGTCCACCGCGGTGGGGTCGGCGAGCACGACGTCCAGCCGCATCGCCGGTGCGTGCGCACGCAGCGCCTCCACGTGCTCCTGTGCGGTGAGCCCGGCGGTCTCCCCGGCGTCCGCCTCGAGGTTGAGCACGACGCAGCGCCGGGCCCGGGTCGTGGTCAGCGCGGCGGCCAGGTCGGGGACGAGCAGGTGCGGGGTGACGCTAGTGAACCACGAGCCGGGACCGAGGACCACCCAGTCGGCGTCGCGGACGGCGTCGAGGGCCTCGGGGCAGGACGGCGGCTCGGCCGGGGTGAGCCGCAGCCCGACCACCCGGCCGCGAGTGGTGGCGACGGCGACCTGCCCGCGGACGACGTGGACGTCGTCCGGGTGGTCGGGGTCCAGGCCGGTCACGTCCGCCTCGATGTCGAGCGGGACGAGCGCCATCGGCAGCACCCGCCCGCGGGCCCCCAGCAGCCGGGCCACCCAGTCCAGGCCGGCGACGGGGTCCCCCAGCAGGTCCCACAGGGCGACGATGAGTAGGTTGCCGACGGCGTGGTCGTCCAGGCCGCCGTCGCTGCGGAACCGGTGCTGCAGCACGTCCCGCCAGGTGCGCCCCCACTCCCCGTCGTCGCACAGCGCGGACAGCGCCATCCGCAGGTCCCCGGGCGGCAGCACGTCGAGCTCGCGGCGCAGCCGCCCACTGGAGCCGCCGTCGTCGGCGACGGTGACGACGGCGGTGAGCCGGTCGGTGAGGTGGCGCAGCGCCTGCAGCGAGGCGGCCAAACCGTGCCCGCCGCCGAGCGCGACGACGCGCGGCGACGGCCTCACTCGCGCCCCAGGTCACGGTGCACGGCGCGGGCCCGGACGCCGGTGGCCGCGAGGCGCCGCGCGATCTCCTCGCTGAGCGCCACGGACCGGTGCTTGCCGCCGGTGCACCCGATGGCGATGGTGACGTAGTGCCGGTTCTCCCGGCGGTACCCCGCCATCACCGGCTCGAGCGCGGCGACGTACCGGTCGACGAACTCCGCGGCGCCGGGCCGGCTCAGCACGAAGTCGGCGACCTTCTCGTCCTGCCCGGTGAACGGCTCGAGCTCGGGGATCCAGTGCGGGTTCGGCAGGAACCGGACGTCGACGACGTGGTCGGAGTCGACCGGCAGGCCGTACTTGAACCCGAACGACATGACCGTGACCCGCAGCCCGGAGGCCTGCGGCTCGGCGAACAGCTCCGAGATCTTCGCCCCGAGCTCGTGGACGTTGAGGGCGCTGGTGTCCACGACGACGTCGGCGGTGGCGTGCAGGTCCCCGAGCAGCTCCCGCTCGCGGGCGATGCCGTCGAGGATCCGGCCGTCCGCCTGCAGCGGGTGCGGTCGCCGGACGGACTCGAACCGGCGGACGAGGGTCTCGTCGTTGGCGTCAAGGAACAGCACCCGCAGGTCGATCGCCCGCCGGCGCAGTTCGGCGAGGGACTCGGTGAGGTCGGTGAAGAAGGTGCGCCCCCGGACGTCGACGACGACGGCGACCCGGGGAACCTTGCCGCCGGCCCGGGCGGCCAGCAGGGCCAGCGGCGCGAGCATCTGCGGCGGCAGGTTGTCCACCACGTACCAGCCGAGGTCCTCGAGCACGTTCGCGGCGGTCGTCCGACCGGCCCCGGACATCCCGGTGATGATGAGGATCTCCGGGCCGGTGACGTCGGGCAGCTGCTCACCCTGCTGCTCGGCGTGCTGCACGGGCGGCGGGTCGGGCGTCGGGCTCGTCACGGCGCCCATGATGGCAGCCGGTGGGCCGCTCAGCCCTCGAGCACCTCGCCGGTGGCGAGGTTGACCGCGGGAGCGGCCCCCGCCGGCTCCCGCAGCGCGTCGACGACGGCCTGCGCGGTGGCCGGTCCGATGCCGGGCACCGTGGCGATCTCCTCCGCGGTGGCGGCGCGCAGCCGCTTGAGCGAGCCGAACCGCTTGAGCAGCGCGGCACGCCGCGCCGGGCCCAGGCCGGGGACGTCGTCCAGCACGCTGCGGGTCATCGCCGAGCTGCGCCGTTGCCGGTGGTAGGTGATGGCGAACCGGTGGGCCTCGTCGCGCACCCGCTGCAGCAGGTAGAGGCCCTGGCTGGTGCGCGGCAGCACGACCGGGTGGTCCTCACCGGGCAGCCACACCTCCTCGAGCCGCTTGGCCAGGCCGCACAGGGCGACGTCGGTGACGCCGAGCTCCTCCAGCGCCCGGGCGGCCGCGGCGACCTGCGGCTGCCCGCCGTCGACGACGACGAGGCTGGGCGGGTAGGCGAACCGACGGCCCTGCTCGCCCTCCGCGACGAGCTCCCCGGACTCCACCCGCTCGTCGAGGTAGCGACGGAACCGGCGGCCGATCACCTCGTGCACGGCGGCGACGTCGTCCTGGCCGCCGGTCCCGCGGACGGCGAACCGCCGGTACTCGGACTTGCGGGGCAGGCCGTCCTCGAACACGACCATCGAGGCGACCACCTCGGTGCCCTGCAGGTTGGACACGTCGAAGCACTCGATCCGCAGCGGGGCGTCGGCGAGCCCGAGAGCGTCCTGGATCTCCTGCAGCGCCTGGCTGCGGGTGGTGAGGTCCCCGGCGCGCCGGGTCTTGTGCAGGGCGAGGGCCTGGGTGGCGTTGCGCTGCACGGTCTGGGCGAGGGCGCGCTTGTCGCCCCGCTGCGGCACCCGGACGTCGACGCGCCCGCCACGCAGGCCGGTCAGCCAGGCGGTCACCTCCGCCAGGTCCGGCGGCAGCTCGGGGACGAGGACCTCCCGCGGGACGGCGTCCGCGGCGTCCCCGTAGACCTGCTGGAGCAGGTGCTCGACGAGCTCGCCGGTGCCGAGGTCCTCCACCTTCTCCACCACCCAGCCGCGCTGGCCGCGGACCCGGCCGCCGCGCACGTGGAAGACCTGGACGGCGGCCTCGAGCTCGTCCTCGGCGAGGGCGAAGACGTCGGCGTCGGTGGCGTCCGGCAGGACGACGGCGTTCTTCTCGATCGCCCGGCGCAGGGCCTCGACGTCGTCGCGCAGCCGGGCGGCCCGCTCGAAGTCGAGGTCGGCGGCGGCCTGGCGCATCTCCCGCTCGAGCCGGTGGACGAAGCGGCCGGTCGACCCGGCCATGAAGTCGCAGAAGTCCTCGGCGAGGGCCCGGTGGTCCTCGGGGCTGATCGACCCGACACAGGGCGCGGAGCACTTGTCGATGTACCCGAGCAGGCACGGCCGGCCCACCTGGCCGGCGCGCTTGAACACCCCCGCCGAGCAGGTGCGGACCGGGAACACCCGCAGCAGCAGGTCGACGGTCTCCCGGATCGCCCACGCGTGCGCGTACGGGCCGAAGTAGCGGGTGCCGGGCCTCTTGCGTCCGCGCATCACCTGGACCCGGGGGAACTCCTCCCCCATCGTGACGGCCAGGTACGGGTAGGACTTGTCGTCCCGGTACCTGACGTTGAAGCGCGGGTCGAACTCCTTGATCCAGGAGTACTCGAGCTGGAGGGCCTCCACCTCGGTGGCCACGACGGTCCACTGGACGGCGGTCGCCGTGGTGACCATCTGCTGGGTGCGCGGGTGCAGCGAGGCCACGTCGGCGAAGTAGCTGTTGAGCCGTTGGCGCAGGCTCTTCGCCTTGCCGACGTAGATCACCCGCCCGGCGGCGTCGGTGAACCGGTACACGCCGGGCTCGTCGGGGATCTCGCCCGGCTTCGGGCGGTACGTCGACGGGTCGGCCACGGACCCAGCCTAAGGAGCGGGACGCGCCGGCTGCCGCCGGCCGGCGTCCCGCAGCCCGTCCGTGGGGGTTCTCAGGCCAGCTCGGGCTTGCCGAACAGCTCCGCGTAGGTGCTCGGCAGCTGCGAGAGCACCTGGTTGAGCTCACCGCCGCTGATGGCGTCGGCGACCGTGGTGAGCACCGCGCTGGCGTCCCACCGCGCCGTCTCCTCGGTCGCGTCGAGGCGTTGCGCCAGTCGGCGGAGGAACTCCTCGACGCCGTACCCCTCTGCGCTGTCGGCAGCGCTCAGCAGGGAGTCCTGGAGTTCCGCCGGGAGCTGGGACGCCAGGTCCTTGGCCTCACCGCCGGCGAGCCGCTCCCCGAGCAGGTCGAGCACCGTGCGGGTGACCCGCTCCGCCTCCGCCTGGTCGGCGTAGCTGCCTCGGTCGCGCACCTGGGCCAGGAACTCGTCGTACCGCATGACTTACTCCCTGATCTCGTCGGTGTCCGGTTGACCCACTACCTGCCGGCAGCGCCGGTGCGAACGACGCGACGCGCCTCCGCGTTCCTGGGTAGCACGCCCGTGCAGGGCGTGCAAACGCCCGCCAGGGGCTCTGCACGGCTCAGCTCGCCGTGCGACCGGAGCGCCGTACCGGGGACCCGCCGGCCGTCACGGCACACGCAAGGCCGCTACGGGGTCGCGCCACGCGGCGGTCACCGCGGGAAGTGCCGCAGCCAGCACCATCGCGGCGACGGTCAGCAGCGCCACGGCAACGGGATACTGCCACCCGGGCCCCGACCCGGACAGCGCCACGACGGCCACCGAGCCTCCGACCGCGCCCAGCAGTGCGCCCGGGACGGCCGCGAGGAGGACGTGCAGGACGACCACGCCGGTGAGCTGGACCCTGGTGGCTCCGAGAGCGCGTCGACGACCGAAGTCCCGCCGACGGCCCTGGAGGCCGGCGAAGATGGTCAAGGTCGCCAGGAGCAGGCCGGCCGCGAGCGTCTGGAGCACTGTGGCGCGTCCGGTTCCCCCGAGCTCGCCCTGGACAGCAGCGCGAACCAGGGCGAGGTCCTGCGCCACCTCGACTCGTGCCGCAGCGTTGTCACCGTCACCAAGGACTGCCTGCACCGCTTCCGCAGTGACGAGCACGTCCTCCGGGTTCCGGACCTGCACGTGGATTCGCCGCAGCGGACCGGTCCATGACGGCTCGACGATGAGCACGAGCTCTCGCAGCGACGACAACGGCGGGGAGGCTGTGAACGTGCCGACGACGGGCAGCTGGACCCCACTGGTCAGGTCGACGGCACCTGAGGAGTCGACCAGGCCCAGCCGGTCGCGGCTCGCGTCGCCGACGACCGCCTGGGGGCGGAAGCCGGAGTCCGGGGGCAGCCGCAGGGCCGGCGAGGAGCCGACCACGTACCGAGCTGGAACCGGTTCGGCACCTGGTAGGCCGGACGGGCGAACGTCTTCTACCGGACCCAGCCCCACCACCCACGCCACAGTGCTCATCGACTCGAGGCGTCGCACCGTTACGGCGTCGAGTCCGGCGCCACCCTCGTCGTCCACCACCTGGATCACGGTCACGTCGGCGTCGTCGATCCTCTCGAGGACGGCGCGCTCGGCGCTCACCACGCGTCCCGCGGTCGCCAGGGTCGTCACCACCACGCCGGCGCTGATGAGCCCGATGGCGAGGCTGAGAACACGCTGGCTCGTGGCGATCCGCGCCGCGGCGCCGAGCAGCCGGACCAGCCCGGCACCGGACGGCTCAGGAGAGATCGAAGCGCGAGTCACACGCACGGATCACCCTGTCGTCATGCGTGGCGACAGCAACGGCGACACCACGATCGGCTTCGGCTCTCAGCTGGTGCATCACGGCCCGCGCCGACTCCTCGTCGAGATTGCCCGTCGGCTCGTCGGCGAGGATGACCGCAGGCTCGGGCAGCAGTGCCCGGCAGACTGCAACCCGCTGTGCCTGGCCACCCGAGATCTGCACAGGTCGGCGCCGGGTGTCCACCTGGACACCGAGGTCAGCCAACAGCGCCCGGGCACGGTCTGACGCCTGACGCCGTGACGCTCCGCTGTAGTCCGTGCTCTCGATCACGTTGTCGAGGACCGAGCGGCTGGCGTCCAGCGCGGCGTCTTGGAACACGAAGCCGATCAGCCGTCCGCGGATCCGCGACCGAGCTCGGTCCGGGAGCCTGGCGACGTCCGTACCGCCCACGACCACCTGCCCTCCGGTCGGCCGCAGCAACAGGCCGGCGATGAACAGGAGCGTCGACTTGCCCCGGCCGGACGGTCCGGTGATGGCCGTGATCCGACCCTCGGGAATGTCCAGGTCGATGTCCCGGAGAACCGGCGGACTGGAACCGTACGTGAAGTCCACCCCGCGCAGCGCGATCACTCCGGCCTCCCTGGTAGGACGACCTCTGTGCCCGCATCCACGCCGTCCACCACGGCCAGTCCGTTCGCCGTGGCGACGACCTCGACATCGATCTCGGTCCCGTCGATGGTGCGCACGAACCGTCGGCCGTCCGCACCGGTACGGACGGCGGCGACCGGCACCGCAGGCCCCGTGGACTCCGGCACGAGAAGGATCTCTGCGCGCCAGGTGCTCGCGGTGTCCCGCGGCACCTGGTCGCACGATCCGGCGCAGACGCCGGACCCGTCCGCTCCGACCAGACGCAGGCCCTGTCCGCCGTCCTCGGTCTCAACCACGTCAGCGGTCCGCGCCTGCCAAGTCTGCCCGTCCCCGGCTGTGACGGCAACCGCCGTCGACGGCGGGATGAGAGCGCTCTGCTCGTCGGTGACCGGGACGACGAAGTCGGGCGTGGGTGCCAGGACCTCGGCCAACAGGTCACCGGGTGCCACCGGTTGGGCGACGCTGGCCGCAATCCGCACCCGAGCCGGCAGCTCCGGAACAAAGACCAGCGCCCCGTACGGCACGACACCGGTAGCTTCCTGGCCCAGTGCCCGCTGCCACGCCCGGACCGCCTGCTCGGTCCCATCGGAGAACTCCCCCTCCTCGTCGTCGACATCGAAACCAGCCCCGTCCAGGAACTCCTGGAGCTGCTGGACGTCCGGCCCGCGCACCCCTCGCTGCAGGTCTCGGAAGGCGGGGACCTCTCCGGCCACCACCACGACGGGGAGGAGATCGAGCTGGAGCAGGACGTCCCCCGAGTCGGCGACGTCGTCGACCGTCCCCGCGCCGGTGACGACACCGGGTCGGACCGCCAGCACGGTCCTCACCGGTCGCCACCGCGCCGTCGCGGAGAGAGTCAGTGACCGACCGACCGTCTCCACTTCCACCGGGACCGTCACGGGTTGCGCGGCGACCAGCGGATCCCTGGGCGGCTGCAGAGCCGTGCGACCTGCCCACCACCCCAGGCCGAGCAACGCGACAGCCGCCGTCACCACCACGACGCCGTGCAGGACTCGGCGGTTCCTCGGGGTCACAGGTCCTCGAGCTGGGGCTGAGGACATGCCCCCTCAACGGCCGCCAGGTTCTCCACGTTCGCGTACGGGGACCACGGCGCGGGCCCGCCCTGAAGGCTTTGCCGATACTGCTGGGCGTACAGCTCCAAGGACGGCGGAGGTTCTACGGTGATTCCCTGCTCCTTCAGGCACTGCACCGCCTTCAGGTTCAAGGCATAGAGGCCTTCGATCTCCTGCTCCGTGGGCGGGGCTGGAGTCGGGAAGTCACCCACTCGCTCCTTGCACACCGCTTCGCTCGCCTGAAACGCCTTCTCCTTGCCTTGAGACACATCCACCTCGAAGCCGTCCTCGGTTGAGGTTACCGTCCAGCCCTGCTCCTGCAGACAGGACATGAAGCGGTCGAGATGCTCCATGGCACTCTGGTGCTCCGCGGCTCGGTCAGGCTGCTGCGAAGCGGTGGTCGTCGCACGAGGCTCAGCGGAGGCACTGTTCGTAGACAACCCCCTACCTGGCGGGGTGGTGCCACACGCAGTCAGTGCGACCAGCAACGCGAGCGGCAGGGCTATGGCGCCGTAACCACGTCCGAACTGGCACATCAGTTGCGGCAGTATGCGTACGTACCGCCGTTGTCCATCCCGCCCGGGCCGTTGTTGTAGGCTCGCCAGTACCCGCCAGGCCCGGTGTTCTCGCGGACGTACCAACCATCACCGTAGTAGTACGTATAGGAGGAATCGCCTGGGCCGCGGAGGCCCAGGTACCCGTAAGCCCTCGCCCGGGCAGTCTCCGTCTGGAAGATCTCTGGACAGTACAGCGTTCCACTTTCCTCCACCGCCCATGCAGGGCTCGAGGTGAAGGTCACACCTGCAGCTGTGACAAGCGCGATGAGCGGCTTTCGCATCGTAGACCCCCGACGCCAACCTCTTGGGGAGGTAACCCCCTCCTCGGACTCGAAGAGTGCTCAGAACGCTACTCGGGAAGGCTTCGCCCGACAAGAGACGGCCCTCACTTCCTCATTGTCCCATTGTCTCCACCGCACCGTCCCTTCCGAGAACCCGACACGCGCGTAGCCGCGAGACACCGGGGTAGTCCGGTGGAGCAGGCCCTTTGCGCGGCTCAACCCGCCGTGCGACCGGAGCGCCGCACCGGAGTTCCCCGTGCCCTCCGCTTCGTTGACGCCTCCCTCGCCGGCGGGTGGGCCGTCGCCGGACCGGCTGGTACCCGACCGCTCGGTACCCGATCGCCCAGGACCGGGGCGAGGAACTGGCCCGTGTAGCTAGCCGGGTCGGCCGCGACGTCCTCGGGAGTTCCCTCGGCGACCACCGTGCCGCCGCCGGAGCCTCCCTCGGGGCCCATGTCGACGATCCAGTCCGCGTTCTTGATCACATCGAGGTTGTGCTCGATGACGATGACCGTGTTGCCCTTGTCGACCAGGCCCTGCAGCACCGCGAGCAGCTTGCGGATGTCCTCGAAGTGCAGTCCGGTCGTCGGCTCGTCGAGCACGTAGACGGTTCGGCCGGTGGAGCGCTTCTGCAGCTCGCTGGCGAGCTTGACCCGCTGCGCCTCGCCGCCGGACAGGGTCGGCGCGGGCTGGCCGAGCCGCACGTAACCGAGTCCGACGTCCACGAGGGTGCGCAGGTGCCGGGCGATCGCCGGCACCGCGGCGAAGAACTCCGCGGCCTCCTCGATCGGCATGTCGAGGACCTCGGCGATCGTCCTGCCCTTGAAGTGCACCTCCAGCGTCTCCCGGTTGTACCGGGCACCGTGGCACACCTCGCAGGGCACGTAGACGTCCGGCAGGAAGTTCATCTCGATCTTGATCGTGCCGTCGCCCTGGCAGGCCTCGCAGCGGCCCCCCTTGACGTTGAACGAGAACCGGCCGGGCATGTACCCGCGGACCTTCGCCTCGGTGGTCTCGGCGAACAACCGGCGGACATGGTCGAAGACGCCGGTGTACGTCGCCGGGTTGGACCGGGGGGTGCGCCCGATCGGGCTCTGGTCGACGTGCACGACCTTGTCGAGCTGGTCCAGGCCACGGACCGTCTTGTGCCGGCCGGGCACCTGCCGGGCGCCGTTGAGCTGGTTGGCCAGCACCTTGTAGAGGACGTCGTTGACGAGCGTGGACTTGCCCGACCCGGAGACCCCGGTCACGGCGACGAACGTGCCGAGCGGAAAGGTGACGTCGATCCCGCGCAGGTTGTTCTCCCGGGCCCCGACGACGGTCAGCTCACGCCCGGGTGAACGGGGACGCCGCTGGGCGGGCAGCGGGATCTCCCGGCGTCCGGAGAGGTACTGGCCGGTCATCGAGTCCGGGTGGTCGAGCAGCCCGTCGACCGGCCCGGAGTGCACGACCTGGCCGCCGTGCTCCCCGGCACCGGGGCCGATGTCGACGACCCAGTCCGCCGTGCGGATGGTGTCCTCGTCGTGCTCGACGACGATGAGGGTGTTGCCGAGGTCCCGCAACCGGGTCAGCGTCTCGATGAGCCGCCGGTTGTCCCGCTGGTGCAGGCCGATGCTCGGCTCGTCGAGCACGTACAGGACGCCGACCAGACCCGAGCCGATCTGGGTGGCCAGGCGGATGCGCTGGGCCTCCCCGCCGGACAGCGTGCCCGCGGCCCGGTCCAGGGAGAGGTAGTCGAGCCCGACGTCGAGGAGGAACCCGAGCCGGGCACTGATCTCCTTGAGCACCCGCTCGGCGATCTGCCTCTCCCGCGCCGACAGCTCCAGGTCGCCGAGGAAGCGGGCGGCCTCCGCGATCGGCAGCGCCGCGGCCTGCGCGATCGACCTGCCGCCGACCCGGACCGCGAGCACCTCGGGCTTGAGCCGGGCGCCGCCGCACGCCGGGCACGGCACCTCGCGCATGTAGCCCTCGTACCGTTCCCGGGACCAGTCGGACTCGGTCTCGGCGTGCCGGCGCTTGATGAACGGCACGACGCCCTCGAACCCGGTCGTGTACGAGCGCTCGCGGCCGAACCGGTTGCGGTACCGGACGTGCACCTTGTAGTCCTGGCCGTGCAGCAGGGCCTGGGTGGCGCGCTTGGGCAGTGCCCGCCACGGGGTGTCCATGGTGAACCCGAGCTGGTCGGCCAGCCCGGACATCAACCGCATGTAGTAGTCCCCCGACCCCGACCCGCTGCCCCACGGGGCGATGGCGCCCTCGGCCAGGGACAGGTCGGGGTCCGGGACGACGAGGTCGGGGTCGACCTCGAGACGGGTGCCGATGCCGTGGCACTCGGGGCAGGCACCGTAGGGCGCGTTGAACGAGAACGACCGGGGCTCGATCTCGTCGAGCGCCAGCGGGTGGTCGTTGGGGCACGCCATCCGCTCGGAGAACCGGCGCTCCCGCCCCGGGTCGTCGGTGGCGGCGTCGACGAGCTCGGCGACGAGCATGCCGCCGGACAGGCCCAGCGCGGTCTCCACCGAGTCGGTCAGCCGGCGCTTGGCCGACGGCTTGACGACGAGCCGGTCCACGACGACGTCGATGGTGTGCTTGAGGTTCTTCTCCAGCGCCGGCGGCTCGGCCAGCGAGACGACCTCGCCGTCCACCCGGGCCCGGGCAAAACCCTTGCCCTGCAGCTCGCGGAACAGGTCGGCGTACTCGCCCTTGCGGCCGCGGACCACCGGGGCCAGCACCTGGAACCGGGTGCCCTCGGGCAGCTCGAGCAGCCGGTCGACGATCTGCTGCGGGGTCTGCCGGCCGATCGGCTCGTCGCAGACCGGGCAGTGCGGCCGTCCGACCCGGGCCCACAGCAGCCGCAGGTAGTCGTAGACCTCGGTGATCGTGCCGACGGTGGAGCGCGGGTTGCGGCTGGTGGACTTCTGGTCGATGGACACCGCCGGTGACAGGCCCTCGATGAAGTCGACGTCCGGCTTGTCCATCTGGCCGAGGAACTGGCGGGCGTAGGCGGACAGTGACTCCACGTAGCGCCGCTGCCCCTCGGCGAAGATCGTGTCGAAAGCCAACGACGACTTGCCCGAGCCGGACAGCCCCGTGAACACGATGAGCGCATCACGGGGCAGGTCGAGGGACACGTCCTTGAGGTTGTGCTCGCGCGCACCCCGGACGATCAGCCGGTCAGCCACTCGCCCCATGGTAGGTGGCGCGGGCTACCGTGCCCGCCATGGACCTGTCCCGGCTCGACGACCCCGCCACCTACGACGAGGCGGTCCGGCTGCTGGCCGCTCTCACCGACGACCTGCTCGACGACGTCCGCACCCTGGACGCCGCCGGCCTGGCCGCGCCGTCCCTGCTGCCCGGCTGGACCCGGGCGCACGTCCTCGCGCACGTGGCCCGCAACGCCGACGCCCTGGTCAACCTGCTCACCTGGGCCCGGACCGGGCAGCCCCGGCCGATGTACGCCGACCGCGAGCAGCGGGACGCCGAGATCGAGGCCGGCACCCGACTCGCCCCGGCCGACCTCGAGGCGGACGTCGAGTCCAGCGCCGAGCGGTTCCTCGCCGCGGCGGCCGAGCTGCCGGTGGACCGCCGGGACGTCGAGGTCCGGCCCGGACCGGCGGCCCAGGGGCATCCGATACCGGCGGCGGACGTGCTGTGGAACCGGATCCGCGAGGTCGCCTACCACCACGTCGACCTCGGCACCGGGCGACGGTTCGCCGACCTCCCCGGGCCCGTGGTGGCCCGCGGGCTGGCGGAGGCGGTGCAGCGGACCGGGGTGGACCCCGCGGCGGTCGGGGTCCACGGCGACCCGGCCGCCCTGCTCGGCTGGCTGACCGGCCGTGAGGACGGCGCGGCCCTGGCCTCCCCAGGCCCGCTGCCCCCCGTCCCGAGCTGGGGCTGACTCAGCACTCCGGGAAGTCGGTGGTCCACCCCGGCCCCTGGCTGCCGGCGGGGTACTCCTCCAGCGGCACCTCACCGGCCTGCCAGGCCTCGAGCACCGGGGTGACGATCCGCCAGAGCTCCTCGGCGACGTCCCCGCGGACCGACAGCAGCGGGTCGGCGTCCAGGACGCCGGCGAGCACCTCCCCGTAGGCGGGCAGCTCCGGGGCGCCGAACTCGGTGCTGAGCTCGACCCGCTCCAGCTCGCGCGGGTCCCCGGGGCCGTTGACGTCGAGCTCGAGGTGCAGGCAGTCCGGGCCGAACCCGATCCGCAGCCGGGCCGGGGTCGAGGTCCCGTGCAGGCCGGTCGGCAGGTGCGGCACCGGCTTGAACGTGATGACGGCCTCCTTGCGCGGGTTGCCGAGGGCCTTGCCGGAGCGCAGCCGGAAGGGCACGCCCTTCCACCGCCAGTTGTCGATGAAGCAGGTGACCTCGGCGAGGGTCTCGGTGCCGCGGGCGGGGTCGACGCCGGGCTCGTCGACGTAGGCGGGCAGGTCGCGGTCCCCGACCCGGCCGGCGGTGTAGCGGGCTCGCCGGCTGTGCCGGGTCACGTCCTCCCCGGCCCGGGTCGCCCGCAGCACCTCCGCCTTGCGGTCCCGGACGTCACGGGCCTGCATCGTGGCCGGCGGGTCCATGGCGAGCACGGCGAGGACCTGCAGCAGGTGGCTCTGCACCATGTCCCGCAGGGCCCCGGCGCCGTCGTAGTACCGCGCCCGGTCCTCCAGGGCGAGCGCCTCGTCGTAGACGATGTCCACCCGGTCGATGTGGGTGGCGTTCCACAGCGGTTCGAACAGCCGGTTGGCGAACCGGAACCCCAGGACGTTGAGCACCGTGTGCTTACCGAGGAAGTGGTCGACCCGGTGCACCTGGTCCTCCGGCACGATGCGGGCGACGAGGTCGTTGAGGCGCCGGGCCGAGGCGCCGTCGGTGCCGAACGGCTTCTCCAGCACCAGCCGGGTGCCGGGCGGGACGCCGATCTCCAGCAGGGCCTCGCACGCCCGTTCGGTGACCGCCGGCGGCAGGGCGAAGTAGATCGCCACGGGCTGCTCGCACAGCGCGAGCAGCCCGCGCAGGTCCTCGGCGCGGGTGACGTCGGCCTGCCGGTACACCGACTCCCGCTCGAGCCGGCGCAGCGTCGCCGCGCCGGGGGCGTCCGGCGGGGCGGCCGTCCGCTCCTGCGGCGCGACCTCGATGCTCGGGGCGGCCGCGAAGGACTCCCGCAGCCGGGCCCGCCAGCGGTCGTCGTCCCAGTCGTCGACCCCGGAGCCGACGAGCTGGACGTCGTGCGCCCGTCCGCTGGCCAGCAGCCGGGCCAGGCCCGGCAGCAGGAGCCGGCCGGCGAGGTCCCCGCTGGCGCCCAGGACCAGCAGGCTGCGGACGGGTTCGGCGTGCGGGGCCCTCGCCCCGGGTCGGTGGTCGCGGACGTCGGCGTCGGTCTCGGAGATCGCGGTCACCCGCTCAGCCTGCCGCGGCGGCGCTCTGGGCGCACGGGCAGGATGGGGGGATGGCTCTGCGGATCGAGGACTACGCGTTCATCGGCGACGGCCACACCGGCGCCCTGGTGGGGATCGACGGCAGCATCGACTGGCTGTGCCTGCCGCGGTTCGACAGCCCGTCGGTGTTCGCGGCGCTGCTCGGTGACAGCGGGCACGGCCGCTGGCTGCTGTCCCCCGTCGGCGACGACGTCTCGGCGTCCCGGCGCTACGTCGGGGCCTCGTTCGTGCTGGAGACCACCTGGCGGACGCCGGACGGCGTCGTCCGGGTGGTGGACGCCATGCCGGTCGCTGACGGACGCGCCGACGTCGTCCGCAGCGTCGAGGGCCTCGAGGGCGAGGTGACGCTGCGCAACGAGCTCGTCCTGCGGTTCGGTTACGGCCGGTACCTGCCCTGGGTGCGCCGGGTGGAGGACGACGGGCACGGCGAGGGGCTGCTCGCCACCGCCGGCCCGGACGCGGTGCTGCTGCGGGGCGGGCCGCTGCCCGCGCGCGCCGACCACCGGCACGTCGGCGAGGTCACCGTTCGCGCCGGCGAACGGGTCGACTACGTGCTGACGTGGTTCCCGTCCCACCGGCCGGCGCCGGAGCGCTTGGACCCGGTGTCCCGGGTCGAGGAGACGGTGCGGCGCTGGGAGGAGTGGGCCGCCCATAGCAGCTGCGAGGGGCCGTACGAGGAGGCGGTCACCCGGTCCCTGCTGGTGCTGCGGGGCCTCACCCACGCGGACACCGGCGGCATCGTCGCGGCCGCGACGACCTCGCTGCCGGAGGAGCTCGGCGGGCAGCGGAACTGGGACTACCGGTACTCGTGGCTGCGGGACGCCGCGCTGACGATCGAGGCGTTGCTGTCGCACGGCTACCACGACGAGGTGTGCCAGTGGCGGGACTGGCTGCTGCGGGCGATCGCCGGCTCCCCGGAGCAGGTGCAGATCATGTACGGCATCGCCGGGGAGCGGGAGCTCGCGGAGGCCGAGCTCGACTGGCTACCGGGCTACGAGTCCTCCCGCCCGGTGCGGGTCGGCAACGGCGCCTACGACCAGTACCAGGCCGACGTCCTCGGGGAGGTCATGGTCGCCCTCGACCGGGCCCGCCGGGAGGGGCTCACCGAGAGCGAGTTCTCCTGGCCGCTGCAGCGCGAGCTGCTGCGGTACGTCGGCGAGCGCTGGGAGGACCCCGACCACGGGATCTGGGAGATCCGCGGCCCGCTGCGGCACTTCACCCACTCCCAGGTGATGGTCTGGGCCGCCCTCGACCGGGGGGTCCGCGCCGTCCGGGAGCACGGGCTGGACGGCGACGCCGAGCGCTGGGAGGAGCTGCGCGAGCGGGTCCGGGACCGGATCGAGACCGAGGGCTTCGACCGGCAGCGCGGCACCTACACCCAGTACTACGGGGGGAAGACCGTCGACGCGTCGCTGCTGCAGCTGCCCCAGGTCGGGTTCTGCCGCCCGGACGACGACCGGATGCTCGGCACGGTCGCGGCCATCGAGGAGGACCTCATGGTCGACGGACTGCTGCTGCGGTACCGGACCGAGACCGGCGTGGACGGGCTGCCACCAGGGGAGAACCCGTTCCTGGCCTGCTCGTTCTGGCTCGTCGAGCAGTACGCGCTCAGCGGCCGGCTCGAGGACGCCCGGGCACTGATGGACAGGCTGCTGGGGCTGCGCAACGACCTGGGCCTGCTGTCCGAGGAGTACGCCCCCGCGCTCGGCCGCCAGCTCGGCAACGTGCCGCAGGCGCTGTCGCACCTGGCCCTGGTGCGGGCCGCGGACGCCCTCGACCAGGCGGGCCGGCACACGATGCAGCGGTGAGCGCGCTGGTCTAGCGTCGGAGCCATGCCCGCGGACGAGGTCATCGAGACGGGTTCGCTGACGATCCGGCGGACCAGCGTCTCTGAGATGGACAACAACTGCTACCTGCTGACGTGTCGCAGCACCGGCGGGCAGCTGCTCGTCGACGCCGCGGACGACGCCGAGGCGCTGCTGGCGCTGGTCCGGGAGGGTTCTCCGACCGGACGGCTCGACACCGTCGTCACCACGCACGGGCACTGGGACCACCACCGGGCCCTCGCCGAGGTCGTCGCCGCGACCGGCGCCCGCACCGCCGCCGGCGAGGAGGACGCCCCGGACCTGCCGGTGCCGGTGGACGTCCTGCTCCAGCACGGGGACGTCGTCCGGGTCGGGGAGGTGGACCTGGACGTCATCCACCTGCGTGGGCACACCCCGGGATCGGTCGCCCTGGTGCACCGGGGCCGAGACGGGTCCACGCACCTGTTCAGCGGGGACAGCCTGTTCCCGGGCGGGGTCGGGAACACCGGCGGTGACGCCGTCCGGTTCACCTCGCTGATGGACGACGTGGAGCGGCGGGTGTTCGACGTCCTGCCTGACGACACCGTCGTCCACCCGGGGCACGGGGCGGCGACCACGCTCGGCACCGAGCGGCCGCACCTGAGCGAGTGGCGCGAGCGCGGCTGGTGAGGCTGCCGCTCACCGCTGGTCGGGCGGCTCCCCGCCGACGTTCTCGGGGGCCAGCTCGTCCCGCTGCCGGGCCGGCGCCTCGGCATCGACCGCCCGGGTACGGGACAGGCTGGCGACGGTGGCGACGGCCAGCGTGGCGAGGATGACGCCCAGGGACAGCCAGATCGGCACCTCCGGGACGGAGCGCACGGGCTGCCCGCCGTTGATGAACGGCAGCGTGTTCTCGTGCAGGGCCTGCAGCATGAGCTTCACGCCGATGAAGCCCAGGATCACCGCCAGCCCCTTGGAGAGGTAGACGAGCCGGTCGAGCAGCCCGCCGAGCAGGAAGTACAGCTGCCGCAGACCCATGAGCGCGAACACGTTCGCCGTGAACACGATGAACGGATCCTGGGTGAGCCCGAAGATCGCCGGGATCGAGTCGAGCGCGAACAGCAGGTCGGTGGTGGCGATCGCGACGAGGACGACGACCATCGGCGTGAACAGGCGCCGCCCGTCGACGACGGTTCGGATCTTGGCGCCGTCGTACTCCGAGTGCATCGGCAGCACCGTGCGAAGCCGCCGGATCACGACGTTCTCCTGGAACTCGTCCTCCTCCGCCTCGGAGTGCCGGGCGAGGGTGACCGCGGTGTAGATGAGGAAGCCGCCGAAGATCCAGAACAGCCACGCGAACTGGTTGATGGCGGCGGCGCCGACGAGGATGAAGATCCCGCGCAGCACCAGCGCCATGATGATGCCGATCATCAGCACCTGCTGCTGGTTGCGCCGGGGCACGGCAAACCTCGCCATGATGATCACGAAGACGAAGAGGTTGTCGACCGACAGGCTGTACTCGGTGAGCCAGCCTGCGTAGAACTCGCCGGCGGCCTGGCCGCCGCCGAACGCCAGCATCACCAGGCCGAAGAGCAGGGCCAGGACGACGTACACGCTCACCCACACGGTGGACTCCCGCATGGACGGCTCGTGCGGCCGCCGGGCGACGATCAGCAGGTCGGCGAGCAGCAGCAGGCTGATCCCGGCGAAGGTGGCGACCTCGAACCAGACGGGCAGGGTCACCGGCTCACCGGTCCCCTGCCGACCGCTGCGGGGCGCGGTCGTGCTCGCCGCCGAGCACCCGCCCGGCGTGGGCCCGCTCCTCGGGGTGGCTGCGGACCCGCAGCAGGCTCGCCACGGTGGTGACGGCCAGGACGCCGAGGATGACGACGAGGGAGACCTCCGTCGGCACGTGCGGGATCGCCTCGTTCACGTCCTCGTGCAGGAACGTGAGGATGAGCTTGACGCCGATGAAGCCGAGGATGACGGACAGGCCGGTCGACAGGTAGACGAGCCGGTCGAGCAGCCCGTGGATGAGGAAGTACAGGGCACGCAGGCCCAGCAGGGCGAACGCGTTGGCGGCGAAGACGATGAACGGGTCCCGGGTGATGCCGAACACCGCCGGGATGGAGTCCAGGGCGAACAGCACGTCGGTGCTGGCGATCGCCACGAACACGATGAACAGCGGCGTGATCACACGGCGCCCGTTCTGCCGCACGACGAGCTTGGTGCCCTGGTAGTCGTCGGTCGCCGGAAGGTGGTTCTGCACCCACCGCAGCACGGGGTTGTCCCCTGCCTCGGGGTCCTCGTCGCGGTGCCGGTAGAGCTGGACCGCGGTGTAGATCAGGAACAGGCCGAAGATCACGAACACCCAGGAGAAGGCGCTGAGGGCCGCCGCGCCGAGGGCGATGAAGATGACGCGCAGCACGAGGGCTGCGGCGATGCCGAACAGCAGCACCCGCTGCTGCAGCACGTCCGGCACCGAGAACTTCGCCATGATGATCACGAAGACGAAGAGGTTGTCGACCGACAGGCTCTTCTCGACCACGTAGCCGGTGAAGTACTCGGTGCCCTGCTGCGACCCCGCGACGACCCAGAAGAAGATCCCGAAGAGGATGGCGATGGCGATGTAGAACGTCGACCAGATCGCCGCCTCCCGCATGCCGACGTGGTGCGGGCGCCGTGAGGCGACGACGAAGTCGAGGACGAGCAGGGCGATGACGACGGCGACGGTGGACAGCCACCAGGTCATGGACATCAGGACATCGGTCTCCGGAGCTCGGTCGGGCACGCGGCACCGCGCGCGGACAGCAGCCGGAGGTCTCTCCCGCCCATGGGACGGACCGTGCCCCCGGGCGCCGTGGCAGGCACCGGGATGACGAGGGCACTGCGATGGGGATACTCCCCTCCGAGTGCTGCCACTCTACCCGAGATGCCGGGATGCGCCCGTCGGGCCGCTCACCGTCAGGCGTGACCAGCCCGCTGCATGCCCCGCAGCTCCTTCTTGAGGTCGGCGATCTCGTCCCGCAGTCGCGCGGCCAGTTCGAACTGCAGCTCGCCTGCGGCGGTGTGCATCTGGTCGGTGAGCTGGCCGATGAGGTCCGCCAGGTCCGCGGCGGGCAGCTCGGCGAGCCGCGCCGGCCGGTCGGCGCCGCGCCGGGACCCCATTCCGGGCACGGGCGTCTTGCCGCGGGACTGCTGGCGCCCCGCCCCGCCGAGCAGGGTCGCGGTGTCCGCGTCCTCCCGGGCGAGCAGGTCGGTGATGTCGGCGATCCGCTTGCGCAGGGGGGTGGGGTCGATCCCGTGCTCGCGGTTGTAGGCGATCTGCTTCTCCCGGCGCCGGTTCGTCTCGTCGATCGCGAACTGCATCGACGGCGTCACGGTGTCGGCGTACATGTGCACCTGCCCGGAGACGTTGCGGGCGGCTCGGCCGATGGTCTGGATCAGGGAACGCTCCGAGCGCAGGAAGCCCTCCTTGTCGGCGTCCAGGATGCTGACCAGCGACACCTCGGGCAGATCGAGCCCCTCGCGGAGCAGGTTGATCCCGACCAGGACGTCGTACTCCCCGGTCCGCAGCTCGCGCAGCAGCTCGACCCGGCGCAGCGTATCGACCTCGGAGTGCAGGTACCGGACCCGGACGCCCTGGTCGAGCAGGTAGTCGGTGAGGTCCTCGGCCATCTTCTTCGTGAGCGTCGTGACGAGCACCCGCTCGTCCTTGTCGGCGCGGGTCCGGATCTCGTGCAGCAGGTCGTCGATCTGACCTTTCGTCGGCTTGAGGACGATCTGCGGGTCGATGAGGCCGGTCGGTCGGATGATCTGCTCCACCACGCCGTTCCCGCGGGACAGCTCGTACGGCCCGGGGGTCGCGGACAGGTACACGGTCTGCCCGGTCCGCTCGAGGAACTCCTCCCACTTCAGCGGCCGGTTGTCCATCGCGCTCGGCAGCCGGAAGCCGTGCTCGACGAGGGTCCGCTTGCGCGACATGTCCCCCTCGTACATGGCACCGATCTGTGGCACGGTGACGTGCGACTCGTCGATGACGAGCAGGAAGTCGTCCGGGAAGTAGTCGAGCAGGGTGTTGGGCGCCGTCCCGGGGCCGCGGCCGTCGATGTGCCGGGAGTAGTTCTCGATCCCGGAGCAGGAGCCGACCTGCCGCATCATCTCGATGTCGTACGTGGTCCGCATGCGCAGCCGCTGGGCCTCGAGCAGCTTGCCCTGCCGCTCAAGCTCGGCGAGCCGCTGCTCGAGCTCGGCCTCGATGCCGGCGATGGCGCGTTCCATCCGCTCGGGGCCGGCGACGTAGTGCGAGGCGGGGAACACGTACATCTCCTGCTCCTCACGCACCACCTCCCCGGTCAGCGGGTTCAGGGTGTACAGCCGGTCCACCTCGTCACCGAAGAACTCGATCCGGACGGCGAGCTCCTCGTACACCGGGATGATCTCGACGGTGTCGCCGCGGACGCGGAACGTGCCGCGGGTGAACGCGAGGTCGTTGCGGGTGTACTGCATCTGCACGAAGCGGCGGAGCAGCTCGTCACGGTCCACCTCCTGCCCGACGTGCAGGCGCGCCATCCGGTCGACGTACTCCTGCGGGGTGCCCAGGCCGTAGATGCAGGAGACCGAGGCGACCACGACGACGTCCCGGCGGGTCAGCAGCGAGTTCGTCGCGGAGTGCCGCAGCCGCTCCACCTCGTCGTTGATCGAGGAGTCCTTCTCGATGTAGGTGTCCGTCTGCGGGACGTAGGCCTCCGGCTGGTAGTAGTCGTAGTAGGAGACGAAGTACTCGACCGCGTTGTGCGGCAGGAGCTCGCGGAACTCGTTGGCCAGCTGGGCCGCGAGCGTCTTGTTCGGCGCCATGACGAGGGTGGGCCGCTGGACCTTCTCGATCAGCCACGCCGTGGTCGCGGACTTGCCGGTGCCGGTCGCGCCCAGCAGCACGACGTCCTGCTCCCCGGCCTGGATCCGGCGGGTGAGCTCGGCGATCGCGGCGGGCTGGTCCCCGGACGGCTGGAAGTCCGAGACGACGGTGAAGGGTGCCACGCGTCGCTGGAGGTCGGTGCTGGGGCGCATGGGTCAACGGTAAGCCGGGGCACCGGGGAGCCGCGCCAGCAGCACCCGCGCCGGCAGTCCGGGGTCCGCCGAGGCGTGCACCCCCTCGGCCACCGGGGGGAACCCGGCTGCGCGAAGGGCTGCGGCGAGCGCCGCGTCGTCCGGTGAGCCGGCGGCCACGCCGCCGCGGACCACGACGGTCAGCGGGGCGGCGGCGTCCACCCGGACCTCCGCGTCCGGCAGCACCGCTCGCACCGCGTGTGCGACCCGGGCCGCCACCCGGGCACCGGCTCCCGGGTCCGGCCGCTGACCCGTCCCGCCGTCGACCCAGCCGGGCGCGGGGCGCCCGAGGCGGACGTTCTCCTCGTACGGCACCAGCCGTGCGCGCCACAGGTCGTCCACCGCCGCAGCGAGGTCAGCCGGCGTCCCGGAGTTGTCCAGCCACACGTCCGCGGCCGCCCGGCGCTCGTCGTCACTCGCCTGGGCCCGCACCCGTGACCACGCGTCCTCGGCGGTCATCCCCCGGTGCGTCACCAGCCGGCGCACCCGCTCGGCGGCGGGGGCGTGCACGACGACGACGAGGTGGTAGCCGGCGCCCATCCGCTTCTCGACGAGCAGCGGGACGTCGTGGACGACGACGGCGTCCGCGGGCGCCGCCGCCACCTGTTGTGCGGTGAGGGCGGCGATCCGGGGGTGGGTGATGCGCTCGAGGGCGGCCCGGCGGTCGGCGTCGGCGAAGACCACCCGGGCCAGGGCCGCTCGGTCGAGCCCGCCGTCGCCGTCCAGCACCTCGGGGCCGAACTCGGCGACCACCGCCGCCAGCCCCTCGGACCCGGGCGCGAGGACCTCCCGGGCCAGGGCGTCGGCGTCCACGACGACGGCACCCAGCTCGGTGAGCCGTCGGGCGACGGAGGACTTGCCGGCCCCGGTCCCCCCGGTCAGTCCCACTCGCAGCACGCCGGCCAGGGTAGGCCCGGCGGCTCAGCGGACGCCGCGGGGCCGGAGCTGGACGCTGATCCGCGGCCCGACCGGTGACGCCGTCTTGGGGACCGCGTGCTCCCAGGTCCGCTGGCACGACCCGCCCATGACGAGCAGGTCCCCGTGGCCGAGGGCGAAGCCGTGGGTGGCGCCACCGCCTCCGGTCGGGCGGAGCAGCAGCCGCCGCGGCGCCCCGAAGGAGATGATGGCCACCACCGTGTCGCTGGTGCGGCCGCGGCCGATCCGGTCCCCGTGCCAGGCCACGCTGTCCCGGCCGTCGCGGTAGTAGCAGAGGCCGGCGGTGCGCAGCGGCTCCCCCAGCTCGGCGGCGTAGTGCGCCGAGAGCCGGTCCCGCGCCTCGGCCAGAACCGGGGCCGGCAGCGCGGCGCCCTCGCCGTACCAGCACAGCAGCCGGGGCACCTCGACGACCCGGTCGTACATCCGGCGCTGCTCCTCCCGCCACGGCACACCGGTGACGAGGTCGACGAACACGTCGTCGGAGCCGGACACCCAGCCGGGCAGGACGTCGACCCAGGCACCACGGCCGAGCTCGGTGCGGCGCAGGGCGCGCAGGTCACCGAGCACGGGCTCCTCCGAGCTGGCGAGGCCGTCGAGCAACGAGGTCTGCAGCAGGGCCGGCATGACGTGAGCGTACGCCACAGTCGAACGCCTGTTCTAGAACCGGGTGGCGGCATTGCATGATCACCAAGGGGTGTGGCAGCGGGGTGGCGGGATTGCATGATCACGAAGGGGTTGGGGCGCGGGGCCGTGGAGCGTGGCAGCATGCCGGCGTGGAGGTCGGCGTGGGGCTCGGCGTGGAGGTCGGCGACGTGGTGACCGCGGCGCAGGCGGATGCCGTGGCCGGCCATGTCGCCGGCGCCCTGCACGCCGCCGGAGTGCGCCGCGGGGACCGGGTCGCGCTCGTCGTCCCCGGGTCGCCCGCCCTGGTCGCCGTGGCCCTCGCGGCGCTACGGGCCGGGGTCGTGCCGGTGGTGCTCGACCCCGGGACGCCGGCGGACGAGCTGGCCGAGGTGCTGGCGGACGCTGACCCGGCCCTCGTCGTCCGGGACGGGGACGACCTGGCCGGGCTCGTCCGCGCCGGCGAGCACCCGGCCGTGCCGTCGACCGCGTCGCCCCTTCCGCTGTCCCCCGTCCCGCTCGCCCGCCCGATGCACTACACCTCCGGGACCACCGGCCGGCGCAAGGGCGTGTGGAGCGGGGTCCTGACGCAGGACGACGCCCGGCGGCTGTGGGGCGAGGAGATCGAGCAGTGGGGGCTCGGCCCGGCCGACGTGCACCTCGTCGTCTCCCCGCTGCACCACTCGGCGCCGCTGCGGTTCGCCCTCGCCACGCTGCACGCCGGAGGGTCGGTGGTGGTCCCCGGCCGGTTCACCGTGGACGGCTTCCTGCAGGCGTGTCGGCACCACCGGCCCACCACCCTGTTCACCGCGCCCGCCCAGCTGCAACGGCTGCACGAGCGCGCCGTCACCGACCCCGGCCCGGTGCGCGAGGCGCTGCGCGGCTTCCGGCTCGTCGCGCACGCCGGGGCCCCGTGCCCGGACCCGGTGCGGCGCTGGCTGATCGACGTCGTCGGCACCGAGCCGGTGTGGGAGTTCTACGGTGCCACCGAGGGTCAGTTCACCGCCTGCCCGGCGGCGCAGTGGCTGGAGCGACCGGGCACCGTGGGGCGGGCCCGCGCCGGACGGACCCTGTCGGTCGACGCGGACGGCACCATCTGGTGCGCGGTGCCGCCCTGGGCCCGGTTCAGCTACTGGGGCGACCCCGAGCGGACGGCGCAGGCGTGGCGGCACACCCCGGCTGGTCCCGCGTTCACGGTCGGGGACCACGGCCGCCTGGACGCCGACGGGTTCCTCTACCTGACCGGACGACGGGAGGACCTCGTCATCACCGGCGGGGTCAACGTCTACCCGCTCGAGGTGGAGCGGGTGCTGTCTCGGTGTCCCGGCGTCCGGGAGGTGGTCGTCGTCGGCGTGCCGGACGAGCGGTGGGGGCAGCGGCTGGAGGCGGTCGTCGTCCCGACGGACCGGTCCCCCGCCACGGCCGGCGACGTGACCGCGTTCGCCCGCGAGCACCTGCCCCCGGCGCGACGTCCCAAGGACGTCCACGTCCTCGACGAAGGGGACCTGCCCCGGACCTCCAGCGGGAAGGTCCGCCGTCTGGAGCTCGCGGACCGGCTGACCGGTGCCGCGCCGCCGCCCCGGTGACTGGGCCCAAACGGCGACAGAGCCCGGGACAGCGACAGAGCCCGGGACAGCGACAGGGCCCGGCACCTCGCGGTACCGGGCCCCGTCGTGACAGCGGAGGGATCAGCCGTTGCCGGTCAGCTTCTCCCGCAGCGCGGCGAGCGCCTCGTCGGAGGCCAGCGTGCCCTCGTTGGCGGGGGCCGCCGGAGTCGGCCCGGCGCTCGGGGCCGGCGCAGGCGCCGAGCCCTCGGAGGAGTACGAGGTCTTCGTCTCGTTCTGCGCCTCGGCCTCGGCGTTGGCGGCGGCCTCGACCTGCTTCTTGTGGGCCTCCCAGCGGGCGTGGGCCTCGGCGTACTGCCGCTCCCACTCCTCGCGCTGGGTCTCGTACCCCTCGAGCCACTCGTTGGTCTCCGGGTCAAAGCCCTCGGGGTACTTGTAGTTGCCGGCCTCGTCGTACTCCTGCGCCATGCCGTACAGCGACGGGTCGAAGTCCTCGGAGGTCAGGTCGACGCCCTCGTTGGCCTGCTTGAGCGACAGCGAGATCCGGCGACGCTCGAGGTCGATGTCGATGACCTTGACGAAGATCTCGTCGTTCACCTGGACGACCTGCTCGGGGACCTCCACGTGCCGCACCGCCAGCTCGGAGATGTGCACGAGACCCTCGATGCCGTCCTCGACCCGGACGAACGCGCCGAACGGGACGAGCTTGGTGACCTTGCCCGGGACGACCTGGCCGATGGCGTGGGTCCGGGCGAACTGCTGCCACGGGTCCTCCATCGTCGCCTTGAGGGACAGGGAGACCCGCTCACGGTCCATGTCGACGTCGAGGACCTCGACGGTGACCTCCTGGCCGACCTCGACGACCTCGCTCGGGTGGTCGATGTGCTTCCAGGACAGCTCGGACACGTGCACGAGACCGTCGACGCCGCCGAGGTCGACGAACGCCCCGAAGTTGACGATCGACGACACGACGCCGGTGCGGACCTGGCCCTTCTGCAGGGTCTGCAGGAAGTTCTGCCGGACCGCGGACTGGGTCTGCTCGAGCCAGGCCCGGCGGGACAGCACGACGTTGTTGCGGTTCTTGTCCAGCTCGATGATCTTCGCCTCGAGTTCCTGGCCGACGTACGGCTGCAGGTCCCGGACCCGCCGCATCTCGACCAGCGACGCCGGCAGGAAGCCCCGCAGGCCGATGTCGAGGATGAGGCCGCCCTTGACGACCTCGATGACGGTGCCGGTGACGACGCCGTCCTCTTCCTTGATCTTCTCGATCGTGCCCCAGGCCCGCTCGTACTGCGCGCGCTTCTTGGACAGGATGAGACGCCCCTCCTTGTCCTCCTTCTGGAGGACGAGGGCCTCGACCTCGTCGCCGACCTGGACCACCTCGGAGGGGTCCACGTCGTGCTTGATCGACAGCTCGCGGGAGGGGATCACGCCCTCGGTCTTGTACCCGATGTCGAGCAGGACCTCGTCACGGTCGACCTTGACGATCTGGCCGGAGACGATGTCCCCGTCGTTGAAGTACTTGATGGTCGCGTCGATGGCGGCGAGGAAGTCTTCGCTCGAGCCGATGTCGTTGACGGCGACCTGCGGGGTGGTCGACTGCTCGGTGGTGGCGGTCATGTAGTAGGGGCTCCGATACGGACTGGTTGGAAGGGGCAGGGACGGTGCGGGAGGAGGTGCGCAGGAGTAACCCGCGCACACGACACGCGCTCAGTCAGCCTACTGCCGGACCAGGGGCCGGTCAAAAGCCCACACTGGTCCGGTGAGCACTCCCCCGACCGACCTTCCCGCCGCCGGCCGCCTGGCCCGGGCCGGGTACCTGCCGGTGGACCCGGACGCCGCGGGCCGGGGCACCCGCCGCTGGTGGGACGAGCAGTCCGGCGCCTACCTCGCCGAGCACGGCGCGTTCCTCGGGGACGCCCGCCTGCGCTGGGGCCCGGAGGGGCTGGACGAGGACGACGCGGGCCTGCTCGGCGACGTCACCGGCCGCCGGCTGCTCGAGGTCGGCTGCGGAGCGGCTCAGGGCGCCCGCTGGGCCGCGGCCCGTGGTGCGCTGGTGCTCGGTGTCGACGTGTCCGCGGGGATGCTGGCGCGCAGCCGGGAGCTGGACGCCCGGACCGGCGTCGGGGTGCCGGTGGTGCAGGCGGACGCCGGGCGGCTGCCGCTGGCCGACGGGTCCGTCGACGTGGCGTTCTCCGCCTACGGCGCGCTGCCGTTCGTCGCGGACGCCGCCGGCGTCCTCGCCGAGGTGCACCGGGTGCTGCGCCCGGCCGGGCGCTGGGTGTTCTCGGTGACCCACCCCGTCCGGTGGGCGTTCCCCGACGACCCGGGGCCCGCGGGGCTGACCGCCGTCCGCTCGTACTTCGACCGGACGCCGTACGCCGAGGTGGCCGCGGACGGCACCGTGCTGTACGCCGAGTACCACCGGACGCTCGGAGACTGGGTGCGGCTCGTCGTCGGGGCCGGGTTCGACCTCATCGACCTCGTCGAGCCGCCGTGGCCGCCCGGGCACGAGCACGTCTGGGGTGGTTGGAGCCCCACCCGCGGCCGGCTGCTGCCGGGCACGGCCGTCCTGGTCACCGACCGGCGCTGACCAGCCCGGGATCCTGACCACCCCGGGAACGTGACGACCCGGGGGTCAGTGACCGGCCTCGTGCCAGGAGGTGCCGATGCCGACGGACACCTCGAGCGGCACGGACAGGTCCGCGGCGCCCGCCATCTGGCGGCGGACCAGGGCCTCGAGCCGGTCCCGCTCACCGGGTGCGACCTCCAGGACGAGCTCGTCGTGCACCTGCAGCAGCATCCGCGAGCGCAGCCCCTCCTCGCGCAGCGCCCGGTCGACGCCCAGCATGGCGACCTTGATGACGTCGGCGGCCGAGCCCTGGATCGGCGCGTTGAGCGCCATCCGCTCGGCCATCTCCCGGCGCTGCCGGTTGTCGCTGACGAGGTCGGGCAGGTAGCGGCGACGGCCGAGGATCGTCTCGGTGTAACCGGTGCGCCGGGCCTCCTCGACGACCCCGCGCAGGTAGTCCCGCACTCCGCCGAAGCGGGCGAAGTAGTCCTCCATGAGCCCCCGGGCCTCCTCGACCGGGACGGTGAGCTGGCGGGACAGCCCGAAGGCGGACAGCCCGTAGGCCAGCCCGTAGGACATCGCCTTGATCTTCGCGCGCATCTGCGGGGTGACCTCCTCCGGCGCCACCCCGAAAACCCGGGACCCGACGAAGCGGTGCAGGTCCTCACCGGAGCGGAACGCCTCGATCAGCCCCTCGTCACCGGACAGGTGGGCCATGATCCGCATCTCGATCTGGCTGTAGTCGGCGGTGAGCAGGCACTCGAAGCCCTCGCCGACGACGAAGGCCTCCCGGATCCGGCGCCCCTCCTCGGTGCGGATCGGGATGTTCTGCAGGTTGGGGTCCGTGGAGCTGAGCCGTCCGGTCGCCGCGATCGTCTGCTGGTACGTGGTGTGGATCCGGCCGTCGTCCGCGACGGTCTTGAGCAGGCCCTCGACCGTCTGCCGGAGCCGGCTGGCGTCCCGGTGGCGCAGCAGGTGCAGGAGGAAGGGGTGCTCGGTGCGGACGTAGAGGTCCTGCAGGGCCTCCGCGTCCGTCGTCCAGCCGGTCTTGGTGCGCTTCGTGCGGGGCATCCCGAGCTGGTCGAACAGCACCTCCTGCAGCTGCTTGGGTGAGCCCAGGTTCACCTCGCGGCCGATGACCGCGTACGCCTCCTGTGCGGCACCGGCGACGACGACAGCGAACTCCTCCTCGAGGGCGCGCAGCCGCTCCACGTCCACGGCGATACCGGTGCGCTCCATCTCGGCGAGCACGGCGACGAGCGGCAGCTCGAGCTCGGTGAGCAGGCGCCGGCCCCCGCGCTCGTCGAGCTCGCGGCCCAGGACGGCGGACAGCTCGAGCACCGCGGCTGCCCGCACGCAGGCGGCGTCCCCCTCGTCCGGCCCGTCCCCGGTGTCGAGGGTGAGCTGGCCGGAATTCTCCTGCTCCTCGGCGCGCAGCTCGCGCTTGAGGTGCCGGACGGCGAGGTCGGCCAGGTCGTAGCTGCGCTGGTCCGGCCGGCACAGGTAGGCGGTCAGGGCGGTGTCGTCGACGAGCCCGGCGAGGGGCAGCCCGCGGCCGGCGAGGGCGTGCAGGGGGCCCTTGGCGTCGTGGAGCACCTTGGGCCGCTGCGGGTCGGCGAGCCACTCGGCCAGCGCCCGTTCGGCGTCCGGGTCGACGTCGGTGAGGTCGACGAAGGCGGCCGCGCCGTCGCCGGCGGCCAGGGCGAGCCCGGTCGCGTCGCCGTGCCCGGCTCCCCACGTCCCAAGCACGCAGAGACCGGTGCGGTCGGTGGCGTGCCGGGCCAGCCACTCGCCGAGCTCGGCGCCGGCCGGGCGGGCGACGTCCAGGGCGAACCCGGTCTCGGCCTCTGGCTCGGGAGCGGACAGCGTGGCGAACAGCCGGTCGCGGAGCACCCGGAACTCCAGGCCGTCGAACACCTGGTGCACCTCGTCGCGGTCCCAGGCCCGCACGGCGAGGTCGTCGACGGTCACCGGCAGGTCGAGGTCGCACACCAGCGCGTTGAGCCGCCGGTTGCGCAGCACGAGGTCGAGGTGGTCGCGCAGGCTCTGCCCCGCCTTGCCCTTGATCTCGTCGACGTGGGCGATGACGCCGTCCAGGTCGCCGTAGGTGGTGAGCCACTTAGCGGCCGTCTTCGGGCCGACGCCGGGCACGCCCGCCAGGTTGTCGCTGCTCTCGCCGACGAGGGCGGCGAGGTCGGGGTACAGCGCCGGCGGCACGCCGTAGCGCTCCTGGACCGCGGCGGGGGTCATCCGCCACAGCTCGGAGACACCGCGGACCGGGTACAGGACCGTCGTGCCCTCGTCGACGAGCTGAAAGGCGTCCCGGTCGCCGGTGGAGATGAGCACCTCCATGCCCTGGCGGCGCGCCTGGGTGGCCAGGGTGCCGATGACGTCGTCGGCCTCGTACCCCTCCTTGGTGACGACCGGGATCCGCAGTGCGGCGAGCACCTCCTGGATCAGGGCGACCTGGCCGGCGAACTCCTGCGGCGAGCTGGCCCGGGTCGCCTTGTAGTCGGTGAACTCGGTGCTCCGGAAGGTGTCGCGGGAGACGTCGAAGGCGACCGCGACGTGGGTGGGCCGCTCGTCCCGCAGCACGTTGATGAGCATGGAGGTGAACCCGTAGACGGCGTTCGTCACCTGCCCGGTGGACGTGGAGAAGTTCTCCACCGGCAGGGCGTAGAAGGCCCGGTAGGCCATCGAGTGCCCGTCGACCAGCAGCAGCCGGGGGGGCGCCCCGGGGGTCCTCGCCTCGCTCACGGCTGTCACCCTAGGGCTCATGAGCGACACAGCCGGGTCCGCGGTCGGACCCCTGGCCCAGCGCCTCGGCATCGAGCTGGTCGAGGCCACCCCCGAGCGGGTGCGGGGCACGATGCCGGTCTCCGGCAACACCCAGCCCTACGGCCTGCTGCACGGCGGCGCCTCCGTCGTGCTCGCCGAGACGCTGGGGTCCGTCGGCGCGGCGCTGACCGCCGGGGAGGGCCGGGTCGCGGTGGGCGTCGACATCAACGCCACCCACCACCGGGCCGTGCGGGACGGCGTGGTGACCGGGACGGCGACGCGGCTGTCGGCCGGCCGGACGAGCGCCTGCTTCGAGGTGGTCGTCACCGACGAGCAGGACCGGCGGGTCTGCACCAGCCGGATCACCTGCGCCCTGCGGGACGCCCCGCCCGTCTGAGTCGCACCCGCCTGACCCGCGCCCGCCTGACCGGGACCACTCAGCCGGCGGCGGCCGTCACCGGGCGCTGCGCGGCCTCCCGTCGGCGACGGGCCAGGACGAGCTCAGCACCCGTGCGGCGGCGGCCGACGCCCTCCCCGGCGAGGCGCCGGCGCAGCGTCGCCAGCGGCACCACCCGCTGGACGGCGAGCGGGGTGAACCCGAGCCGGGCGAGGAAGCGCTGGGCGTCCCGGGCGCCGGGAGGGGTCGAGCAGACGATGTCGCCGGCGCCGAAGTGCTCGGCGGCGTTCGCGGCGACGGCGAGCAGCTGGCGGGCCACCCCGCGCCGACGCCAGCGCGGGTCGACGTAGAGCTGGTCGACGTGCACGGCCTCCTGGCCGGTGAGGGGAACCGTCTCTCCCAGCCGCAGCACGACGACGCCCACCGGGTCGCCGCCGCAGCGGGCGAGGTACACCGAGACGTCGGGCCGGCTCAGCGCCGAGCGCATCCGGGACCGGTACGCCGCGGAGTCCTCCCGCGACGGCTGCTGGTCCTGGTCCCGGGCCTGCCGGACCAGGGTGAGCAGCAGGTCGACGTCCTCGGGGACGGCTCGACCGACCTCCACGGTGCTGCGGGGCATGTCCTCGCCTCCTCCTCCTCCAGCGCGCCCCTAGGATGCCCGGCGCCGACCCCGGAGGGTACGTCGGCCCCTGCCCCGGACGGAAGAGCCGCCCGGCGCGACGACGGAGGTGACCGTGATCGGGCTCGGCACCGTGATCAACGTGGCGGCCGTGCTCGTCGGGTCCACCCTCGGCCTGCTCCTCGGCCACCGGCTGCCGCAGCAGACCCGGGACGTCGTCACCGACGGCCTCGGCCTGGTCACGCTGCTCGTCGCCGCGCTGAACGCGGCCGCGGTCCTGGACGCCGGGCTCGCCGCCCAGGTCGGCGACTCCGCCCCTGTGCTCATCGTGCTCGGGGCTGTCCTCATCGGCGGCATCGTCGGCTCGCTGGTCCGCGTCGAGGACCGGTTGCGGGCACTTGGGGCCGTTCTGCAGCGCCGGTTCGGGGGTCGGCCCCGCGCGGCCGGCGGCCACCTCCCCGGCGACGCCGACACCGCCGAGCGCCGGGAGCGGTTCGTCCAGGGCTTCCTCACCGCGTCGCTGCTGTTCGTCGTCGGTCCGCTGACCATCCTCGGCTCGCTGTCCGACGGCCTCGGGCTCGGGATCGACCAGCTGGCGCTGAAGTCCGTCCTCGACGGCTTCGCCTCGGTGGCGTTCGCGGCGTCCCTCGGCGTCGGGGTGATGGCCTCGGCGCTCACCGTCGCCGTCGTCCAGGGCGGGCTGACCCTCGTCGGCTTCCTGCTCGGCGACGTCCTGCCGGACGCGCACGTCTCGGCCCTCACCGCGACGGGGGGCCTGCTGCTGGTCGGCGTCGCGATCCGGCTGCTGCGACTGCGTGACGTGCCGGTCGGCGACCTGCTGCCGGCGCTGCTCGTCGCCCCGCTGCTCGTCGAGGTCGTCGCCCGAGCGGGGTGACCCGGTCGACAGTCGACAGTCGCCGGTCGACAGTCGCCGGTCGGCGGTCGGCGGTCGGCGGTCGGCGGCGTGGCCCTGCTCGCAGAATGCTGGCTTCGCCCCCGCCTGGCCGGCGTGTCGCGCCGCCAACCCAGCACTCTGTGAGTACGGCGCGTCGTGCAGGGTGGCGGGATTGCATGATCACGAAGGGGGTGAGCGATGGGGTGGGTGAGGGGGTTACGGGGCAAGTCGGTCAACACGGTGTTTCGGCGGCGGGCTCTGTGTCCGCGTCTGTGTAACGAGACGGTGACAGTCAGGTCCTGACGTCACGTTCACCGCGTCGACACCCTTCCGCAGCGTCGCAGTGTGGCTATGCTCACGCCCGCCCCTGCGGGGTCCGTCGACCGAGCAGAGTCGGCCTCGGCGTCTCGCACCACCGACCGGAGGTACCGGAGTGCACCACGCCCTCCACCGATCCGCCGTGCTCCGGCTCCGCCTGCTCGTCACGGCCCTGATCGGCCTGGCCGTCGCCGTCGGGACGCTGCTGGCGGGGACGGCGACCGCGTCCGCAGCCGCCCCCGAACCCTCGGCCGGCGCCCCCACCCACCTCGCCGCCGGTACCGGGGACGGCGACGGGGAGCTGATCCGGGTCCGCGTCCGGACCGAGGACGGCGAGGACCTCGCCGGCGTCGACGTCCGGGTCGAGCAGGAGGGCGCCGAGATCGGGGCCGGCACCACCGACGACTCGGGGATCGCGGAGATCCCGGTGCCGGAGGCCGGCGACTACGAGGTGTTTGTCGACGAGGAGTCCCTCGCTACGGTGGCCGAGGGCCTGGCACCACGCCAGAACCCGATCGCCACGACCGTCAACGTCGGCAGTCCCCGCACGGTGGCCTTCCGGGTCGGCGAGGGCGGGGAGGCCACGGCGGCGGCCGGCGGCGACCAGCTGCAACGGGTCGCCCAGCTCACCGTCAGCGGGCTGCGGTTCGGCCTCATCATCGCCCTGGCCGCGATCGGGCTGTCGCTCATCTTCGGCACCACGGGGCTGACGAACTTCGCCCACGGCGAGCTCGTCACCTTCGGGGCGCTCACCGCCTACTTCTTCAACGCGGTGCTGGGCATCCACCTCATCTGGGCCACGGTGCTCACCGTGATCGCCGCCGGGATCTTCGGGTACCTCAACGACCGGCTGCTGTGGGGCCCGCTGCGCAACCGCGGCACCGGACTGATCGCCATGATGATCGTGTCCATCGGCCTGGCGATCCTGCTGCGCTACTTCTTCCTCTACCTGGCCGGCGGGCAGACGAAGAGCTACACCGACTACCGGGGCCAGGCCGGTGTCGCGTTCGGCCCGGTGACCCTGCGGCCGATCGACTGGATCAGCATGGGGATCGCGCTCGTCGTCATCATCGCCGTCGGCGTGGCACTGCTGCGCACCCGGCTGGGCAAGGCCACCCGCGCCGTCGCGGACAACCCGGCACTGGCCGCCTCCTCGGGCATCGACGTCGACCGGGTCATCCGGACCGTGTGGGTGGGTGGCACGGCCCTGGCCGGGCTGTCCGGCGTCCTGCTCGGGCTCGCCCAGCAGGTCAGCTTCATGATGGGCCTGCAGATCCTGCTGCTCGTCTTCGCCGCCGTCGTCCTCGGCGGGCTCGGCACCGCGTTCGGCGCCCTGTTCGGGGCGATCATCGTCGGGGTGTTCATCGAGGTGAGCACCCTGGTCATCCCGACCGAGCTGAAGAACGTGGGCGCCCTCGCCGTCCTCATCCTCGTCCTGCTGTTCCGGCCCCAGGGCATCCTGGGCCGGGCCGAGCGAGTCGGCTGAGCGGGCTCAGCAGGCGCTGCGAAAGGGAGTCCTGAACCGTGGACTGGGCAAACATCCTCACCAACGCCGCCCGCTCGATGATCGGGCTGGAGACGATCATCTACGGACTGGCCGCGATCGGCCTCAACGTGCACTTCGGCTACGCCGGGCTGCTGAACTTCGGGCAGGCCGCGTTCGTGGCGCTCGGCGCCTACGGCCTGGCGATCACGGTCACCATCGTGGGGCTGCCGTTCTGGCTGGGGCTCGTCGTGGGCCTCGTCGCGGCCGCGATCCTGGCCCTGCTGCTCGGTATCCCGACGCTGCGGCTGCGGGCGGACTACCTGGCGATCGCGACCATCGCCACCGCCGAGATCGTGCGCATCACGGTCCGCTCGAGCAGCCTGCGTGAGTACACCGGTGGCTCCACCGGGCTGACCGGGTTCTCCGACGGCTTCTACGACCTCAACCCGCTGTCCCCGGGCACCTACGGGTTCGGGCCGTGGCGGTTCAGTGAGCGGCTCAGCTGGATCCTCATCGTCGGCTGGGCACTGGTGGTCATCAGCTCCCTCGTGGTGTGGGCGCTCATGCGCAGCCCGTGGGGACGCGTCCTCAAGGGCATCCGGGAGGACGAGGACGCGGTGCGCAGCCTCGGCAAGAACGTCTTCGCCTACAAGCTCCAGGCGCTCGTCATCGGCGGCATCATCGGCGCCCTCGCCGGGTTCGTCTTCGCCCTCGGCCGGGCCGCCGTGCAACCGGACCTGTACGGCACCGAGTTCACGTTCTTCGCCTACACGGTGCTGCTGCTCGGTGGTGCCGCCCGCGTGCTCGGGCCGATCGTCGGCGCCGCCATCTTCTGGGTGGTGCTGTCGCTGACCGACAACATCCTCAACCAGGCCGTCTCGGCCGGGTACATCCCCAGTGTGATCATGACCGGTACCCAGGTGGGCCAGGTCCGGTTCATGCTCGTGGGGCTGGCGCTCATGCTGCTCATGATCTTCCGCCCGCAGGGGATCTTCGGCGACAAGAGGGAGCTCGCGATCGATGCCCGCTGACCAGACGACGTCCCGCAAGGAGGCCGCGACCCGGGCCCTGGCCGACGTGCCTCGGGTCCCCGGCGCGCCCAAGCCGGACCCGATCCTCGTCGCCGACCACGTCCTGCGCGCCTTCGGCGGGCTCACCGCCGTGGACGTCGAGCACGTCGAGATCCAGCGCGGCGCCATCACCGCCCTCATCGGGCCGAACGGGGCGGGCAAGACGACGTTCTTCAACCTGCTCACCGGCTTCGACCGGCCGAACCGCGGGGACTGGACGTTCAACGGGCGCAAGCTCGCCGGCGTCCCGGCTCACAAGGTGGCCCGGGGCGGGATGGTCCGCACCTTCCAGCTGACCAAGGCGCTGTCCCGGCTGACCGTGATGGAGAACATGCGCCTCGGCGCCACCGGCCAGAGCGGCGAGCGGCTGTGGGCGGCGATGTTCGCCCCGCTGTGGCGCTCCCAGGAGGAGTCGATCACCCGGCGGGCCGAGGAGATCCTTGCCCGGTTCAGCCTGGACACCAAGCGCGACGACTTCGCCGGGAGCCTGTCCGGCGGTCAGCGCAAGCTCCTGGAGATGGCCCGGGCGCTGATGAGCGACCCCGAGATGGTCATGCTGGACGAGCCGATGGCCGGAGTGAACCCGGCTCTCACCCAGTCCCTGCTCGGTCACGTCAAGGACCTGCGCGAGCAGGGCATGACCGTGCTCTTCGTCGAGCACGACATGGACATGGTCCGGGACATCTCCGACTGGGTGATCGTCATGGCCCAGGGCACGGTGGTCGCCGAGGGCCCGCCGGACGCCGTGATGTCCGACCAGGCCGTCATCGACGCCTACCTCGGCAGCCACCACGACGCCCCCCTCACCGAGGAGGAGGAGCAGCAGGTGCTGGCCGAGGCGGAGGCGAGGATCGAGGCAGCCCGCACCGACCGCACGAACCGTCAGGAGCAGCCGTGAGCGCACCCCAGGACAGCACCTCCGTGGACCGCAGCGAGCACCTCGCCGCCGCGCAGGGCGCACTGCTGCGCGCCGACGACCTCGTCGCCGGGTACCTGCCGGGCGTCAACATCCTCAACGGCGCGGACCTGTACTGCCGCGAGGGCGAGCTCGTCGGCGTCATCGGGCCCAACGGCGCCGGCAAGTCGACGCTGCTCAAGGCGCTGTTCGGGCTGGTGAAGATCGGCTCGGGCACGGTGACCCTGCGCGGCGAGGACATCACGAACCTCAAGGCGAACAAGCTCGTCGCCAAGGGCGTCGGCTTCGTCCCGCAGACGAACAACGTGTTCCCCTCGCTGACCATCCAGGAGAACCTCGAGATGGGCCTGTACCAGAAGCCGAAGCGGTTCAAGGAGCGCTTCGACTTCGTCACCTCGTTGTTCCCCACCCTGGGCGACCGACGCAACCAGCGTGCCGGGTCACTGTCCGGCGGCGAGCGGCAGATGGTCGCGATGAGCCGGGCCCTGATGATGGAGCCGTCCGTGCTGCTGCTCGACGAGCCGTCCGCCGGCCTGTCCCCGATCATGCAGGACGAGGTCTTCATCCGCACCAAGCAGATCAACCGGGCCGGTGTCTCGATCGTCATGGTGGAGCAGAACGCCCGGCGCTGCCTGCAGATCGCCGACCGCGGCTACGTGATGGACCAGGGCCGCAACGCCTACACCGGCACCGGGCAGGACCTCGCCAACGACCCGAAGGTGATCGAGCTGTACCTCGGCACCCTCGCCACGGCCTGACGGCTGCAGACGCGGGAGGGGCCCGGCCGACCGGCCGGGCCCCTCCTCGTCGTGCGGACGACGTCAGCTCGGGTCAGATCTGCCCGAACCGGAAGTCGATCGCGCTGTAGGTGTTGTCCTCCGCGTACTCGTAGATGCCGATGGTGGCCTCGGTCGGGTCACCGTTCTCGTCGAACTC
Source organism: Quadrisphaera sp. GCM10027208 (assembly GCF_042658805.1). Lineage (NCBI taxonomy): Bacteria > Bacillati > Actinomycetota > Actinomycetes > Kineosporiales > Kineosporiaceae > Quadrisphaera > Quadrisphaera sp. GCM10027208. The sequence goes on along the minus strand of NZ_JBHSRC010000007.1, from coordinate 50,429 downwards.
GATCGGGCCGCTGACACCGTCGTAGTCGATGTCCTCGCCGGCCTCGAGCAGCTCCGCGCACTCCGCGAACGTGGTGCACTTCTCGCCGCCGCTGGTGACGTCCACCATCTTGCTGGCGATGGACGGGCCGCTGTCGTCACCGGCCGCGATCGCCGCGAGCGCGGTGATGATCGTGGCGTCGTAGGACTCCGGCCCGTAGCTGAACACGGTGAGCGTGGAGTCCACCTCGAGCAGCCGGTTGCGGAACTCGTCGGTGACCTCGGCCCCGGGCAGGGTGCCCTTGACCCCGGTCAGCGTGCCGGGGTCGAAGTCGTTGCTGTAGTCGGCGGTGTTGCCGTCGACGAGGTACAGCGGGACGTCCTGCGGCCCGATCCCCTGGGCGATGAGCTCGGGGACGATCTTCTTCGTCTCGTCGAAGCCGACGAGCACGATCGCCTCGGGGTTCGCCGCCGCCATCTGGCCCACCTCGGCGGAGAAGTTCGCCGCCTGCGGGTTGTAGATGATCTTGTCGACGACGGTGCCGCCGCCGTCCTGGACCGACATCTCGATGTTGTCGGCCAGACCAGTGCCGTACGGGTCGTCGAGGGCCATGATGCCGACGTCGAGGTACCCGTCCTCGATGAGCAGCTCGCCCATCACCCGGCCCTGGAGCACGTCGGAGGGCGCGGTGCGGAAGTAGAGGTTGTCGTCGTCGTAGGTGGTGAAGTCCGGGGAGGTGTTCGCCGGCGAGATCTGCAGGACACCGGCACCGGTGATCCGGTCGATGACGGTGAAGGACACCCCGGACGACGCGGCGCCGACGATGACGTCGACGTCCTGGCTGAGCAGCCGCTCGACGGACTGCGAGGCGATGTCCGTCGAGGTGTCGCCGGAGTCCGAGTCGAACTTCTGCACGTCCTGGCCGAGGACGCCGCCGGCCTCGTTGATCTCCTGGACGGCGAGCTCGACGCCGGCGAACTCCGGTGGGCCGAGGAACGAGAGGTTTCCCGTCTGCGGGAGCAGCGTGCCGATGGTGAGGGTGCCGTCACCGCTGGCCGCCGGGGCGTCCGTCTCGGCGGACGTCTCGGTCTCGGTGGTGTCGCCGGTCGGGGTGGCGGTCGTGTCGTCGGCCGGCTCGTCGCCGTTACCGCCGCAGGCGGCCAGCGTCAGACTGGCCACGCCCAGCACCGCAGCGGTGCGCCAGGCGCGCGAGGGTCGGATCATGGAGCGTCTCCTTAGAAGCACGGGGAACCCACGGGGGCCCCGGACCGATGTCGGTGGTCGGAACCTAGTCCAGCGGCCCCTCCGTGGGGACCCCTGCCACGTGTTCGAGGTCACGTCGTTGTCGACTCGTGACCTGGGCCGGCCCGAGTGTCCGATTTCGGGAGCCAGTGGCCCCCGTTCAGGTCGTCAGTCCGCCATCTGGGCCAGCACCGCGTCGGCGACCTCCCGCATGCTGAGCCGGCGGTCCATCGACGCCTTCTGGATCCACCGGAACGCCTCCGGCTCGCTCAGGCCGGTCCGGCGCATGAGCACGCCCTTGGCCCGCTCCACCTGCTTGCGGGTCTCGAACCGCTCGGCGAGGTCGGCCACCTCCCGCTCCAGGGCGCGGATCTCGGCGTAGCGACTCAGCGCGATCTCCACCGCCGGCAGCAGGTCGGCCGCCGAGAACGGCTTGACGACGTAGGCCATCGCCCCGGCGTCGCGAGCCCGTTCGACGAGCTCCTGCTGGGAGAAGGCGGTGAGCAGCACGACGGGAGCGACCCCGGCCCGGCCGATCCGCTCGGCCGCGGTGATCCCGTCCAGGCCGGGCATCTTGACGTCCAGGACGACGAGATCGGGGCGCAGCTCCTCGGCCAGCTGCACCGCAGCCTCCCCGTCACCGGCCTCACCGACGACGTCGAAGCCGGCCTCCCGCAGGATCTCCACGACGTCGAGCCGGATGATCGCCTCGTCCTCGGCGACGACGACCCGGCGGCGGACGGTCTCGGGCTGGGCCACGGCCGGTAGCCTAGTGAGTCGCCGGCCCGTCGCGGGCCGGTGGGCCGGGTTAGCCGAATTGGCATAGGCAGCGCACTCAAAATGCGCCGTCCGCGAGGACATGCGGGTTCGAGTCCCGCACCCGGCACGAGCCCGCCCACGGTACGAGCACCCCCCGGTTGGTACGAGAACCTCCGGTTGGTACGAGAAAACCCTGCTCGTGATCATGCAATCCCGCCACCCTGGGCTGGGCACCCCGCGCCCTGTCACCCCTCGGTGATCATGCAATCCCGCCACCCACCCGGTCGCCCAGTGTTGCCAACCGCTCCTCGCACCCAGGGTGGCGCACACCCGCAGAGTGCTGGGTTGGTGGCGCGACACGCCGACAAAGCTGTGCGGAACTCAGCATTGTGTGGTGGAGGCCCATGACCCGACGCGGGCTGCCAGGACTGCCAGAGCTGCCAGGGCGCCTACGGCGCATTGTCATGCTCCGGGGTGGCCCACCAAGGCCATGAGGCGTTCATGCAATCCCGCCACCTGCTCGGGGTGGCGGGATTGCATGATCACCGACAAGGGGGTGTCAGAGGGTGGCGGGATTGCATGATCACCGACAAGAGGGTGGGTGGCGGGATTGCATGATCACCGAGAGGGGCGGAGCGAGGACGACGACGGGGACGGTGGTGGCAGCCGCCGGTCACGCCTCCCGGTAGGCCGGTGCCACGCCGTCCACGGCCGCGCCCATCCGGTGGATCCGCATCGCGTTCGTCGACCCCGGCACGCCGGGCGGGGAGCCGGCGACGATGACGACGGACTCCCCGCGCTCGAGCCGGCCGATCGACAGCAGCGCCTGGTCGACCTGGCGGACCATCTCGTCGGTGTGCCGCACGGGCGGGACGAGGAACGTCTCGATCCCCCACGTCAGCGCGAGCTGGGAACGAACCGCCGGCTCCGGGGTGAACGCCAGCACCGGGATCCGTGAGCGCAACCGGGACATCCGGCGCGCGGAGTCCCCGGACTGCGTGAACGTCACCAGGTAGCGGACGTCGAGCAGCTCGCCGACCTCCCGGGCGGCCCAGGTCACGGCACCGCCGGTGGTGTGCGGCCGGGTGCCCAGCGGCACGATCCGCTCCAGGCCGTGCTCCTCGGTGTTCTCGATGATGCGGGCCATCGTGCGCACCGCCTCGACGGGGTAGCGGCCCACGCTGGTCTCCCCCGACAGCATGAGCGCGTCGGCGCCGTCGAGCACGGCGTTGGCGCAGTCCGACGCCTCCGCCCGGGTCGGCCGTGGGCTGCTGATCATGGACTCGAGCATCTGGGTGGCGACGATGACCGGCTTGGCGTTGCGCCGGGCGAGCTCGACGGCCCGCTTCTGCACGAGCGGCACCTGCTCGAGCGGCAGCTCGACGCCGAGGTCACCGCGGGCGACCATGATCCCGTCGAAGGCAGCGACGATCTCGGCGAGGTTGTCCACCGCCTGCGGCTTCTCGATCTTCGCCAGGACCGGGACGAACACCCCCTCCTCGGTCATGATCCGGCGCACGTCCTCGACGTCCTCGGCCCGCCGGACGAAGGACAGCGCGACCATGTCGACGCCGCGCCGCAGCGCCCAGCGCAGGTCCTGCGCGTCCTTGTCCGACAGCGCCGGCACGCTGACCGCGACGCCGGGCAGGTTGATGCCCTTGTTGTTCGAGACCGGGCCGGGCACCTCCACCTCGGTGACGACGCGGGGCCCGTCGACGGCGGTGACCCGCAGGGCGACCCGGCCGTCGTCGACGAGGACGGCGTCCCCGGGAGCGACGTCCCCGGACAGCCCGCGGTAGGTGGTGGAGACGACCTCGGGGGTGCCGACGACGTCCTCGGTGGTGATCGTGAAGGTGTCCCCGGCGGCGAGCTCGTGCGGGCCGTCGGCGAACCGCCCGAGCCGGATCTTCGGGCCCTGGAGGTCGGCCAGGATGCCCACCGCCCGGCCCGTCTCGTCGCTGGCCCGGCGCACGTTGAGGTACGAGCGCTCGTGGTCGGCGTAGTCCCCGTGGCTGAGGTTGAGCCGGGCGAAGTCCATCCCGGCCTCGACCAGGGCACGGACCTGCTCGGGGCTGGAGGTGGCAGGGCCCAGCGTGCAGACGATCTTGGCGCGGCGCATGCCCCAACCCTAGGCCCGGTCGGTCACACGCTCAGCGGGCGGTCCGTCGGCCGGACCGGTGCCGGCAGCTGCGAGGGCCGGCCGGTGAGCCAGGTGTCGACGGCGGCGGCACAGGCGCGCCCCTCGGCGATCGCCCAGACGATGAGCGACTGCCCGCGACCGGCGTCGCCGGCCACGAAGACCCCTGGCCGGGTGGACGCGAAGGACTCGTCGCGCCGGATCGCGCCGCGCTCGTCGAGCTCGACGCCGAGCTGGTCGAGCAGTCCGGAGCGCTCCGGGCCGGTGAAGCCCAGGGCGAGCAGGACCAGCTGGGCGGGGATCTCCCGCTCCGTGCCTGGTACGGGCTCGAACCCGCCGGCGCCCCGGCGGACCTCCACCAGTCGCAGCGCCCCGACCGCCCCGGTGCCGTCGTCGACGAGCTCGGTGGTGGACACGGCGTACTCCCGCCGGCCGCCCTCCTCGTGGGCGCTGGAGACCCGGAACGTCATCGGGTAGGTGGGCCACGGCTGGTCCGCTGGGCGCTCCTGCGGCGGACGCGGCATGATCTCCAGCTGGGTCACCGAGCGGGCACCCTGGCGCAGGGCGGTGCCGAGGCAGTCTGCGCCGGTGTCGCCGCCGCCGATGATGACGACGTCCTTGCCCGCCGCCGACACGAGGTCCGGGGGGTCCTCGCCGAGCGCGGCGCGGTTGGCCGGCGGCAGGTACTCCATCGCCTGCAGCACCCCGGTGAGGTCCCGGCCGGGGACCGGCAGGTCCCGGCGGGCGGTCGCCCCCACCGCCAGGACGACGGCGTCGTAGCGGTCGAGCAGCTGCCGTCCGCTGAGGTCACCGGGGGCGTCGCCGCCGACGACGACACCGGTGCGGAACCGGGTGCCCTCGGCCAGCATCTGGTCGATCCGGCGGTCGAGGTGCCGCTTCTCCATCTTGAACTCGGGGATGCCGTACCTCAGCAGCCCGCCGACGCGGTCGGCCCGCTCCAGGACGACGACGGTGTGTCCGGCGCGGGTGAGCTGCTGGGCGGCGGCCAGGCCCGCCGGACCCGACCCGACGACGGCGACCGTCCGCCCGGACAGCCGCTCGGGGGGCTGGGGCTGCACCCAGCCGCGTTCCCACGCGGTGTCGGCGATCGACACCTCGACCTGCTTGATGGTGACCGGCGGCTGGTTGATCCCCAGCACGCAGGCGGTCTCGCACGGCGCGGGGCACAGCCGGCCGGTGAACTCCGGGAAGTTGTTCGTCGCGTGCAGCCGCTCGACGGCCTCCCGGTCGTCGCCGCGCCAGGTCAGGTCGTTCCACTCCGGGATGAGGTTCCCCAGCGGGCAGCCGTGGTGGCAGAACGGGATGCCGCAGTCCATGCACCGGCCGGCCTGACGACGCAGCTGCTCCTCGGGCTGCTCGCTCTGCACCTCGCGCCAGTCCCGGATGCGCACCGGGACCGGCCGGCGGGGCGGCAGCTCGCGCTCGCGCCAGGTCAGGAAGCCTCGGGGGTCAGCCACGGGTGTCCTCCAGGATCCGGGACCAGGCGACGTCGCCGTCGGGGTCGAGTCCCTCGGCGGCGGCGGCCGCGCGGACGGCGCGGACGCGGGCGTACTCGCGCGGGAGCACGCGGGTGAACCGGCCGCGGCAGCCGGGGAGGTCCGCGAGCAGCCGGGCGGCGACCGGGGAGCCGGTCTCCTCGTGGTGACGGCGCAGCAGGTCCTCGACGACGGCGAGGTCGTCGTCGTCGAGCGGGTCGAGCAGCAGCTCGCCCGCCGCGAGCGCCTGCGGGTTGACCCGGCCCGGGTCGAGGTCGAGCACGTAGGCGGTGCCGCCGGACATCCCGGCGCCGACGTTGCGGCCGGTGGGGCCGAGCACGAGCACGGTGCCGCCGGTCATGTACTCGCAGGCGTGGTCGCCGACCCCCTCGACGACCGCGGTGGCGCCGGAGTTCCGGACGCAGAACCGCTCGCCGACGACCCCGCGCAGGAAGAGCTCCCCGGAGGTGGCCCCGTACCCGATGACGTTGCCCGCCACCGTGTTGCGCTCGGCCGGGTACGGCGCTGCCGGGTCCGGCCGGACGACGACCCGGCCGCCGGACAGGCCCTTGCCGACGTAGTCGTTGGCGTCCCCCTCGAGCCGCAGGGTGATCCCCCGGGGCAGGAACGCCCCGAGCGACTGCCCGGCCGAGCCGCGCAGGGTGACCTGGATCGTGCCGTCCGCCAGGCCGTCGGGCCCGTACCGGCGGGTCACCTCGTGGCCGAGCATGGTGCCGACCGTCCGGTTGACGTTGCGCACCGGCAGGTCGATCCGCACCGGCTCGGCGCGTTCCAGGGCGTCGGCGGCCAGGGCGATGAGCTGGTTGTCCAGCGCCTTGGCCAGGCCGTGGTCCTGGGGCACGGTCTGGCGCAGCGGGGTGCCCTCGGGCAGGTCGGGCAGGTGCAGCACCGGGGCGAGGTCGAGGCCGGCCGCCTTCCAGTGCTCGACGGCGGCGCGGGTGTCGAGCAGGTCCACCCGGCCGATCGCCTCGTCGAGGCTGCGCAGCCCGAGCGCGGCGAGGTGCTCGCGGACCTCCTGGGCGAGGTACTCGAAGAACGTCTCGACGAACTCCGGCCGGCCGCTGAACCGGGCCCGCAGCTCGGGGTTCTGGGTCGCGATCCCGACCGGGCAGGTGTCGAGGTGGCAGACGCGCATCATGACGCAGCCGCTGACGACGAGGGGGGCGCTGGCGAAGCCGTACTCCTCGGCGCCGAGCAGGGCGGCGATGAGCACGTCCCGACCGGTCTTGAGCTGACCGTCGACCTGGACGACGATCCGGTCCCGCAGGCCGTTGAGCAGCAGCGTCTGCTGGGTCTCGGCCAGACCCAGCTCCCACGGCGCCCCGGCGTGCTTGAGGGAGGTGAGCGGGCTCGCCCCGGTGCCGCCGTCGTGCCCGCTGATCAGGACGACGTCCGCGTGCGCCTTGCTGACCCCGGCCGCGACGGTGCCCACGCCGACCTCTGAGACGAGCTTGACGTGCACCCGGGCGGCGGGGTTGGCGTTCTTGAGGTCGTGGATGAGCTGGGCCAGGTCCTCGATGGAGTAGATGTCGTGGTGCGGCGGCGGGGAGATGAGCCCGACCCCCGGCGTGGAGTGCCGGGTGCGGGCGATCCACGGGTACACCTTCGGCCCGGGCAGCTGGCCGCCCTCCCCCGGCTTGGCGCCCTGCGCCATCTTGATCTGGAGGTCGTCGGCGTAGGTGAGGTAGGCGCTGGTCACGCCGAACCGGCCGGAGGCGACCTGCTTGACGGCCGACCGGCGGGCCGGGTCGAGCAGCCGCTCGACGTCCTCGCCGCCCTCGCCGGTGTTGGACCGGCCGCCGAGCCGGTTCATCGCGACGGCGAGGGTCTCGTGCGCCTCGGCGGACACGGACCCGTAGCTCATCGCGCCGGTGGAGAAGCGCCGGACGATCGAGGACACCGGCTCGACCTCCTCGACCGGCACGGGCTCGCGGCCGGTGACGGGCTGGAGCAGCCCGCGCAGGGTCATCAGCCGGCGGGACTGGTCGTCGACCCGGCGGGTGTAGGCGCGAAAGACGTCGTAGCGCCGGGCGCGGGTGGCGTGCTGGAGCCGGAACACCGTCTCCGGGTCGAACAGGTGCGGCTCGCCCTCGCGGCGCCACTGGTACTCCCCGCCGACCTCGAGGGTGCGGTGCGCGGTGCTCACGCCGCTGACCGGGTAGGCGGTGGCGTGCCGCCGGCGGACCTCCTCGGCGAGGACGTCGAGGCCGACGCCGCCAAGCCGGCTGGTCGTCCCGGTGAAGTACCGGTCGACCACCTCGGGCCCCAGTCCGATGGCCTCGAACAGCTGGGCGCCGCGGTAGGAGGCCACCGTCGACACCCCCATCTTGCTCATCACCTTGAGCACACCCTTGCCGAGTGCTCGCAGGAGGTTGCGGACCGCCTGCTCGGGGGCGACGTCGCCGAGCCGGCCGCTGCGGGCCAGGTCCTCGACGGACTCCATCGCCAGGTACGGGTTGACCGCCCCGGCGCCGTACCCGACCAGGAGCGCCACGTGGTGCACCTCGCGGACGTCCCCGGCCTCGACGAGCAGGCCCACCTGGGTACGGGTGCGCTCCCGGATGAGGTGGTGGTGGACGGCGCCGGTGAGCAGCAGCGACGGGATCGGCGCCCACTGCGCGTCGGAGTCGCGGTCGGACAGGACGACGAACCGGACGCCGTCCGCGATCGCCGCGGAGACCTCGGCGCAGATCTCGTCCAGCCGGCGGGCGAGGCCGGCGGCGCCCTCGTGCACCGGGTACAGGCCCCGCACGGTCAGCGTCGCGTAGCCGGGCAGGTCGCCCTCGCGGTTCATGTGGACGATCTTGGCGAGGTCGTCGTTGTCGATGACCGGGAACGGCAGCACGAGCTGACGGCAGTGCGCCGGTCCCGCGGCCAGGAGGTTGTGCTGCGGGCCCAGCACGGTGCCCAGCGAGGTGACGAGCTCCTCGCGGATCGCGTCCAGCGGGGGGTTGGTGACCTGGGCGAACAGCTGGGTGAAGTAGTCGAACAGCAGCCGGGGCCGTTCGCTCAGCACGGCGACCGGGGTGTCGGTACCCATCGACCCGATCGGCTCGGCGCCGGTGGCGGCCATCGGCCGCAGCAGGACGCGCAGCTCCTCCTGGGTGTACCCGAAGGTCTGCTGGCGGCGGGTGACCGAGGAGTGCGTGTGCGCGACGTGCTCACGCTCGGGCAGGTCCTCGAGCCGGATCACCCCGGCGTGCAGCCACTCGTCGTACGGGTGCTGGGCGGCCAGCTCGGCCTTGACCTCGTCGTCGTCGACGATGCGCCCGTGCGCGGTGTCGACGAGGAACATCCGGCCCGGCTGCAGCCGGCCGCGGCGCACCACCCGGGCGGGGTCGAGGTCCAGGACGCCGGTCTCGGAGGCCAGCACGACCAGGCCGTCGTCGGTGACGACGTACCGGGCCGGGCGCAGGCCGTTGCGGTCCAGGACCGCGCCGATGACGGTGCCGTCGGTGAACGCCACGGCGGCCGGGCCGTCCCACGGCTCCATGACCATCGAGTGGAACTCGTAGAAGGCCCGGCGGGCGGGGTCCATCTGCTCGTGGTTCTCCCAGGCCTCGGGGATCATCATGAGGACGGCGTGCGGCAGCGACCGCCCGCCGAGGTGCAGCAGCTCGAGCACCTCGTCGAAGGTCGCGGAGTCGCTCGCCCCCGGGGTGCACACCGGGGCGAGGTCGGCGAGGTCGCCGGGGATCACGTCGCTGGCCAGGCTCGACTCCCGGGCCCGCATCCAGTTGCGGTTGCCGGTGACGGTGTTGATCTCACCGTTGTGGGCGATGAACCGGTACGGGTGCGCCAGCGGCCACGACGGGAACGTGTTCGTAGAGAACCGCGAGTGCACGAGCGCCAGCTCGGTGACGTAGCGCCGGTCGGACAGGTCGGGGAAGAACGGCTCGAGCTGGGTGGTCGTCAGCATGCCCTTGTAGACCAGGGTCCGGCAGGACAGCGAGGGCAGGTACACGCCGAGCTCGCGCTCGGCCCGCTTGCGCAGCCGGAACGCCATCCGGTCCAGCGCGATCCCCTGCACCGGCAGCCGGCGGGCGGCCACGAACACCTGGCGGAACCGGGGCATGCACGCGCGGGCGGCGGCGCCGACGAGGTCGGCGGCCACCGGGAGGTCGCGCCACCCGATCACCCGCAGGTCCTCCTGGTCGGCCAGCCGCTCGATCCCCGCCACCGCGGCGGCGGCCTCGGCGTCGTCGTCCGGCAGGAAGGCGGTGCCGACCGCGTAGGTGCCGCGCGCCGGCAGGTCCAGGCCGCTCACCTCGCGCAGGAACGCGTCGGGGACCTGGGTGAGGATGCCCGCGCCGTCACCGGTGTCCGCCTCGGCACCGACGGCACCCCGGTGGTCGAGGTTGCGCAGCGCGGTGAGGGCGTGCTCGACGACGTCGTGCCCGGCCTCGCCGCGCAGGGTGGCGACGAAGGCCACCCCGCAAGCGTCCCGCTCGGCGACCGGGTCGTACAGGCCCTGGGCCTGCGGGACGGCGGAGAACCGCCGGACCGGGGATCGGGTCGGGTCGTCGTGCACCGAGAGGTCCATCAGCACCGTCCTGACGGGGACGCCGGCGAGGGCTGGAACAGCACGGTCGACGTCCGGTTTGGCGGGGAGCCGGCCGGCTCCCGAGAGGGGTGGGGACGTCGCTGGCCCCGTTACTTGGCGAGGACTTTACATCACAAGCCCGTGGTCGGGTACCACCACGCGGGCAAATCGTCTCAGGATGCGGACGCCTCGTCAGCGGGTGCCGCGACGGCGTCCCGGCGGACCGCCTCCGGCCCGTCCGGCCCGCGGGCGCCGTGGCGGCGCCGGCTCACGACGAAGCCGACGACGCCGACGAGGCCGACCAGCACCGACGTCCAGATGTTGAGCCGCAGGCCGAGCACCTGCTCGGCGGGGTCGATCCGCAGCGCCTCGATCCACACCCGCCCCAGGGTGTAGAGGACGACGTAGCCCCAGAACACCTGGCCGTGCCCGAGCCGGTACCTGCGGTCCAGCCAGATGAGCAGCAGGGCTGCGGCGACGTTCCACACCATCTCGTACAGGAACGTCGGGTGGAAGGTGGCGACCTGCTCGTAGCCGGCCGGCCGGTGCTCGGGGTCGATCTCCAGCCCCCAGGGCAGGTCGGTGGGCCGGCCGAACAGCTCCTGGTTGAACCAGTTACCGAGCCGGCCGACGGCCTGGGCGAGCAGGATGCCGGGGGCGACCGCGTCCGCCAGCGGCGCCAGCCGGACGCCGGCCTGGCGGGCGCCGATCGCGGCCCCGACGGCCCCCAGGGCGACCGCCCCCCAGATGCCGAGGCCGCCCTCCCAGATCCGGATGATCCGGGCGGGGTCGCCGTCCGGACCGAAGTAGGCGTCCGGGCTGGACACCACGTGGTAGAGCCGGCCGCCGACGACCCCGAACGGGACCGCCCACACGGCGATGTCGGCGACCGTGCCGGGCTCGCCGCCGCGGGCCACCCAGCGACGCTCACCGAGCCAGACGGCGACGACGATGCCGGCGATGATGGCCAGGGCGTACGCGCGGATCGGCACCGGGCCGAGGTACCAGACCGCCTCCGGCGGGCTGGGGATGCCGGTCAGCACGGGATCTCCTTTCCAGCCCGGCGGCGCACACCGGCGGACAGGTCGACGGCGAGGTCGGCGACGGCGTCCGGTCCGCCGTCGGCGAGCCGGGTGACGAGGGCGGAGCCGACGATGACGCCGTCGGCGAACGCGGCGACCTCGGCCGCCTGGTCGGCGGTGGACACCCCGAGCCCGACGCAGACCCGCTGCGCCCCGGCGGCGCGGGTGTCCGCGACGAGCCGGGCAGCGGCGGTCCCGACCGCGGCCCGGGCGCCGGTGACGCCCATCGTCGAGGCGGCGTAGACGAACCCGCGGCTGGCGGCCGCAGTGATGCGCAGCCGCTGCGGGCTCGAGGACGGCGCGACGAGGAACACCCGGTCCAGGTCGTGGGCGTCCGCGGCGGCGACCCACTCCGCCGCCTCCTCCGGGACGAGGTCCGGGGTGATCAGCCCGGCGCCGCCGGCCGCGGCGAGGTCACGGGCGAACGCCTCGACGCCGTACCGGAGCACCGGGTTCCAGTAGCTCATCACGAGCACCGGCGCCCCGGTGCCGGCGACCTGCTCGACCGCGGAGAGCACGTCGCGGGTGCGGGTGCCGCCACGCAGTGCGGCGTCGGCGGCCTGCTGGATCACCGGGCCGTCCATCACCGGGTCGGAGTACGGCAGGCCCAGCTCGACGACGTCCACACCGGCAGCCACCATCGCCCGGGCGGCGGTCACGGAGGTGGCCAGGTCGGGGAAGCCGACCGGGAGGTAGCCGATGAGAGCGGCGCGGCCGGCGCCGGTGGCGGCGTCGATGGCGGGCCCGCTGCGGCGCCCGCCGCCGTCCGCGCTCACCAGCCGCTCCCCTCGCCGTGCTCGGCCGGGTCCCCGGCCCGGGCCACCTCGGACTGGACGAGGTCGGCGTCGCTGACCAGGCCGAACCAGCGGGCCGCGGTGTCGACGTCCTTGTCGCCGCGGCCGGAGAGGTTGACCAGGACGACGCCGTCCGGGCCGAGCTCGCGGCCGACGCGCAGCGCTCCGGCCAGGGCGTGCGCGCTCTCGATCGCCGGGATGATCCCCTCGGTGCGGCACAGCAGCTGGAAGGCCTCCATCGCCTCGGCGTCGGTGACCGCCTCGTAGCTGGCGCGTCCGGTGTCCGCGAGCCAGGCGTGCTCGGGTCCGACGCCGGGGTAGTCGAGCCCGGCGGAGACGGAGTGGCTCTCGACGGTCTGCCCGTCCTCGTCCTGGAGCAGGTACGAGCGAGCGCCGTGCAGGACGCCGACCTGGTGGGCGGTGATGCTCGCGGCGTGCCGCCCGGTGTCGACGCCGTCGCCACCGGCCTCGTAGCCGATCAGCCGGACGCCGGGGTCGTCGAGGAAGGCGTGGAAGATGCCGATCGCGTTCGACCCGCCGCCGACGCAGGCGGCCACGACGTCCGGGAGCCGGCCGACGAGGTCGAGCACCTGGGCGCGGGCCTCGACGCCGATGATTCGGTGGAAGTCGCGGACCATCACCGGGAAGGGGTGGGGCCCGGCGACGGTGCCCAGCAGGTAGTGGGTGTCCTCGACGTTCGTCACCCAGTCCCGCAGGGCCTCGTTGATGGCGTCCTTGAGGGTCCGTGAACCGGTCGTCACCGGGACGACCTGCGCGCCGAGCAATCGCATCCGGGCCACGTTGAGCGCCTGGCGGCGGGTGTCCTCCTCGCCCATGTAGACGACGCACTCCAGGCCGAGCAGGGCGGCGGCGGTGGCCGAGGCGACCCCGTGCTGGCCGGCGCCGGTCTCGGCGATGATCCGCGGCTTGCCCATCCGCCGGGTCAGCAGCGCCTGACCGAGCACGTTGTTGATCTTGTGTGAGCCGGTGTGGTTGAGGTCCTCCCGCTTGAGCAGGATCCGGGCGCCGCCGGCATGCTCGGCGAACCGGGGCACCTCGGTGAGGATGCTCGGGCGCCCGGTGTAGGTGCGGTGCAGCCGGTCGAGCTCGGCGGTGAACGCCGGGTCGGCGACGGCCTCGGCGTAGGCCTGCTCGAGGTCGGCCAGCGGGCCGATGAGCGCCTCGGGGACGAACCGGCCGCCGAACTGGCCGAAGTACGGTCCGCGCTCGCCGGACAGCCCGGCGCTCACCGCCGCGCCGTCCGCAGCGCGGGGTGGGCGCCCGCGGCGACGAGGTCGGCGACGGCCTCGCGCGGGTCACCGCCGGTGACGAGGCACTCCCCGACGAGGACGGCGTGGGCGCCGGCCCGGGCGTACTCCAGGACGTCGTGCGGGCCCCGGACGCCGGACTCGGCCACCTTGACGACGTCGTCCGGGACGAGGTCGGCGAGCCGGCCGAACGTCGACCGGTCGACCTCCAGGGTGCGCAGGTCGCGGGCGTTAACGCCGATGACCCGGGCGCCGGCGTCGAGGGCACGCCGCACCTCGTGCGCGTCGTGCACCTCGACCAGGGCGGTCATGCCGAGTGAGTGCACGCGCTCGACGAGGGACACCAGCGTGGGCTGGTCGAGGGCCGCGACGATGAGCAGGACGAGGTCCGCGCCGTGGGCCCGGGCCTCCCACACCTGGTAGGGGGTGACGACGAAGTCCTTGCGCAGCACCGGCACGTCGACCGCGGCCCGCACGTCGGTGAGGTCCTGCAGGGTGCCGCCGAACCGTCGCCGCTCGGTGAGCACGGAGATCACCGAGGCGCCGCCGGCCTCGTAGTCCCGGGCCAGCCCCGCCGGGTCGCCGATGGCGGCCAGCGCACCCTTGCTCGGACTGGACCGCTTGACCTCGGCGATGACCGCGACCCGCCCGGCGCCGTCGTCGTCCACCGGCCGCAGGGCTGCCACGGCGTCCCGGGCCTCCGGGGCGCGGCGGGCGAGCTCCTTGAGCCGGTCGAGGTCGACGGCCCGCTCGCGGTCGGCGAGGTCCTCCCGGACGCCGGCGATGATGTCGTCGAGGACGGTCACGGCACCGATGCTAGACGCCGTCACCGCGTCGTTCCCGGCCGCCCGGGGCCCTCGGCGGCTAGCGTGGGGGGATGAGCACCCCGAACGGTCCGCAGCCGGACGGCCAGCAGCCGGACAACCCGCAGCCGTACCGGCCGCCACCGGACCAGCCCGCGCCGGACCAGCCGCCGCAGTACCAGCCGGGCCAGTACGGGGGGCCGCAGTACGGCCAGCCGCAGTACGGGGCGCCCCCGCAGTACGGCCAGTCGCAGTACGGCCAGCAGTACCCGCCGGGCCCGGGCGGCTACACCGGGTCAGGACCGGGACCGAGCAACGGCACCGGCGTGGCCGCGCTCGTGCTCGGGATCCTGGCCCTGCTCGGGTTCTGGATCCCGTTCGCGAACGTGGTGGCGATGGTGCTCGCGGTCGTCGGCATCGTCCTGGGCGTCGTCGGCCGCGGCAAGGCCCGCCGCGGCGAGGCGACCAACGGCGGGGTCGCCCTGACCGGCATCGTCCTGTCGGCGATCGCGCTGGTCCTGTCGATCGTGGTGACCGTCGTGGCGCTGACGTTCTTCCAGTCCGACACCTGGCAGGGCATCGCGGACTGCGCCGACCCGAGCCTCAGCAGCGAGGAGCAGCAGGCCTGCATCGAGGACCGGCTCGGCAACCCCTGACGGTCCCGCCCCTGACGCTCCGGCCTCTGGCAGTCCGGCCTGTGGCAGTGCGCACGGAGGTCAGCGCACGCCGCCGCCCTCGTCGCGCCCGCCGGCGCCGAAGCCCATCGCCGAGAGGACCTTGCCGAGCACCGCGCCGATGACGGTGACGACCACACCGCCGACGAACCAGCCCACCGACGTCCCGACGACGGCGAAGGACATCACCGCGAACCCGACGAGCATGACGGCCACCGCGACCCACGCGGCCAGGCTGTGGCCGTGGCCGCCGTGCCCGCCGCCGGCGGGCTTGTCCTGGTGGCTGCTGAGCGTGGTCTGCCGGCGAAGGGGAGACTGTGGGTCCGTCGTCATGACTGGCATTGTGTCAGTCAGGTCGGGTCCTCGCCGCGGGTGAGGGCGTCCCAGTCGTCGACCGGCTCGCCGCTCCGCTCGTCCGGTGCCGTCCGCTCGGGCGACTCGCTGGACTGGGCCGGCTGGGCCGCCTGGGCCGGCTGGGCCCGCTGGGCCGGCTCGTAGCGGCGTCCCCCGCCCCACCCGCGGCCGGCGACGGCCGCCACCGCTCCGAGGACGGCGAGCAGGGCCCCGAGGACGGCCGCGACGGCGGGCCAGGCCGTCACGGTGACCTGCTCGGCGGCCAGTGGTACCCCGGCCGTCCGGGTGGCGACGGCCGCGGAGGCCAGGGCGACCGGGTCGTTCGCCGCGGCGAGGGCTGCGGCGGAAGCGGCCACCCCGCCGGCGCCGAGCGCCACCGCGGCCGCGACCCGGCCGACGCGCCCGGCGATGCTCAGGCCGGCGGCGGCGGCGAGCGCGACCACCGCGACTGCGGGCACCGTCGGAGCGGCCTGCGTCCCGGGGACCGCGACCGAGGGCGTGCCGGCCAGCAGACCGGTGAGGTCGGCGTGCAGCCAGGGGCGGCCGGCGGCGAGCAGCAGGGCGAGGGCGAGCAGGGCGGCGAGCAGGACGACGCGGCCCCGGGTCAGCGTCCGGACCGGCGCGCTCACCGGGGGTCCCCGGGGGCGCCGACCGCGGCGCCGCGCGGCCGGGCGACCGGCATCGCCATCGGTTCGGGCAGCGGCGCGGGCGGCGCCATCGTCGCCGCCCGGGCGACCGCGGCCAGCACGGCGGCGGCCTTGTGCCGGCACTCGGCCTCCTCGAGCTCGGGTACCGAGTCCGCGACCACGCCGGCCCCGGCCTGGACGTGGGCGACGCCGTGGCGGATCACCGCGGTGCGGATCGCGATGGCGAGGTCGACGTCGCCGGCCAGGTCGAGGTAGCCGACGACCCCGCCGTAGACGCCACGTCGCACCGGCTCGAGCTGCTCGATGAGCTGCATCGCCCGCGGCTTCGGCGCCCCGGACAGCGTCCCGGCGGGGAACGCGGCCCGCAGCACGTCGACCGCCGAGCACCCGGGCTCCAGCCGCGCGGTCACCGTGGACACCAGGTGCATGACGTGGCTGTACCGCTCCACCGACATGAAGTCGACGACGTCGACGCTGCCCGGCTGGCCGACCCGGGACAGGTCGTTGCGGGCGAGGTCGACGAGCATGAGGTGCTCGGCGCGCTCCTTGGCGTCGCCGAGCAGGTCCTCGGCCAGCCGGGCGTCCTCCTCCGGGTGCTCGCCGCGGGGCCGGGTACCGGCGATGGGGTGGGCCAGCAGCTGGCCGCCGGTGACCTTGACGAGTGCCTCGGGGCTGGAGCCCACGACGTCGAACGCCTCGCCGTCGGCGGTGCGTCCCCGGTAGAGGTACATGTACGGGCTGGGGTTGGACGCCCGCAGGCAGCGGTAGACGTCGAGGGCGTCGGCCGGGCAGTCGACGTCGAACCGCTGGGAGACGACGACCTGGAAGGCCTCGCCGTCCCGGATCGCCTGCTGGGCGGTGCGGACGGCGGCCAGGTAGTCCTCCCGGGAGGTCCGCCGTCGCGGCCGCGGCTCGGCGGCCTGGTCGTACCCGGTGACCGTCGAGGGGGCCGGTTCGGCGAGCCGGCGGGTCATCGCCTGCAGCCGGGTGACGGCGTCCTGCCAGGCCTCGTCGACGCGTTCGTCCGTGTCGTCGTGGTTGACCGCGTTGGCGACGAGCAGCACGGTGCCGTCGGCGTGGTCGAGCACTGCGACGTCGGTGGCCAGCGACATGCACAGGTCGGGCAGGCCGAGCTCGTCCGGGGCGTCGTCCCCGATCCGCTCCCAGTGCCGCACGGCGTCGTAGGCGACGGCGCCGACCATCCCGCCGGTCAGCGGCGGCAGGCCGGCCAGCCGCGGGGTCGCGAGGGCCTCGAGGGTGCCGGCGAGAGCGTCGAGGACGGGTCCGTCGACGGGGACGCCGACCGGTGGTTCGCCGAGCCACACCGCCTGCCCGTCCCGGGCGGTGAGCACCGCCCCGGCCCGCACGCCGACGATCGAGTACCGCGACCACACCCCGCCGTGCTCGGCGGACTCCAGCAGGAACGTGCCGGGGCCGTCCGCGGCCAGCTTGCGGTACAGGCCGACCGGGGTCTCGGCGTCGGCGAGCAGCCGGCGCACGACCGGGATCACCCGCCGGTCGGTGGCCAGCTCGCGGAACGTGGGCAGGTCCGGCCACACCTGGCCCAGTGGGACGTCGCCCGGCCCGGTCACCGGTCGCCTCCGGCGGCGTCGTCCAGGCCGGTGTCGGCACCGGCCGCGTCGTCGGCGCCGGAGGCGTCGAGACGCCGGCCGTCGAAGCAGCTGCGGGTGCCGGTGTGGCAGGCCGCGCCGATCTGCTCGACCTGCACGAGGACGGCGTCCCCGTCGCAGTCCAGGTGCACCGAGCGCACGTGCTGGACGGCACCGGAGGTGTCGCCTTTGCGCCAGTACTGCTGGCGGCTGCGGCTCCAGAACCAGGTCCGACCGGTGGTCAGGGTGCGGTGCAGGGCCTCGTCGTCCATCCACGCGACCATGAGCACCTCGCCGGTGTCGTGCTGCTGGACGACGGCGCAGACCAGGCCGTCCGGGGTGCGCCGCAGACGTGCCGCGACCGCGGGGTCCAGGTCGGAGGGGGGTGCCGGGCTCACGGCGGTCATCCTCCCACCGCGGGCGTGGCCGCTCTCATGCCGTCCGCTGCTGCGCCGCCCACGACTCGTGCAGCCGGGCGTAGACCCCGCCGGCGGCAACGAGGTCCTCGTGCCGTCCGGTCTCCACGACCCGGCCGGCGTCGACGACCACGACGAGGTCGGCGGCCTCGGCCGTGGACAACCGGTGCGCGATGGTCACCGACGTGCGCCCGGCGGTCACGCCGTCCAGGGCGCGCGCGATGCGGACCTCGGTCGCCGGGTCGACCGCCGAGGTGGCCTCGTCGAGGACAAGCAGGTCGGGGTCGGCGAGGTAGGCGCGGGCGAGGGCGACGAGCTGGCGCTCCCCGGCCGACAGGGACTCCCCGCGCTGGCCGACCGGGGTGCGCAGGCCGTGCGGCAGCCCCTCGACCCAGTCCCACAGGCCGAGCTCGGTGAGGGCCGTCTGGATGTCCGTGTCGGTCGCGGTCGGCCGGCCGTACCGGATGTTCGCCGCGAGACTGGCGTCGAACAGGAACCCCTCCTGGGGCACCATGACGACCCGCTCCCGCAGCGAGGAGAACCGCACCCGGCGCAGGTCGGTGCCGTCGAGGAGGACCCGCCCGGTCGTCGGGTCCATCAGCCGGGTGAGCAGCTTGGCGAACGTCGTCTTGCCCGACCCCGTCTCCCCGACCACGGCCACCTTCGTGCGCGGCGGGATGGTCAGGTCGACGTCACGCAGCGCGACCGCGCCGCCCGGGTACCGGTACCCGACGCCCTCGAAGCGGACGGTGATCTCCCCGCGCGCCAGCACCTCGCCGTCCGGGCCGGGGTCGGCGACGTCCGCCGGGGTGTCCAGGACCGCGAGCACCCGCCGCCAGCCGGCGATCGCGTTCTGCATCTCGTTGAGCACCTCGGTGGCCGACACCAGCGGCTGGGTGAACAGCTGGGCGAGGAACAGGAACGCCAGCAGCTCCCCGAGGGTGACCTGACCGGCCACCCCCAGCAGGGTGCCGCCGACCACGACGACCGCGATCGCCAGACCGGAGACGAGCACGCCGCTGGAGAAGGTCAGTGCGGTGACGATCTGGGCGCGGACGGCGTCCTTGCGGTGCGCCTCGACCGCGGCGTCGACGCGGCGCTGGGTGCGCTCCTCCACGGCGTACGCGCGGATGGTGTCAGCGCCGACGACCGACTCCGAGATCGCGCCGAGCATGTCCCCGACCCGCTCCCGGACCCGGCCGTAGGCGCGGCTGACGACCTGCTGCATCGGCCGCACCGCGAGCAGGAACGGCACGAGCGTCAGCCAGACCAGCACGGTCAGCTGCCAGGAGTACACGAGCATCAGCACGCTCGCGAGCACGATCTGCCCCACCGACAGCAGCAGGATGAGACCGCCGAACTGCAGGAACATCGAGATCGTGTCGACGTCGCTGGTCACCCGGGAGACGAGCGACCCGCGCCGCTCGGTGTTCTGGGTCAGCACGGCCAGGTCGTGGACGTGCCGGAAGGCGCGGGTGCGCAGCCCGGCCAGTCCCGCCTCGGTGGCGGTGAACAGCCGAACGTTCGTCAGGTACGAGGTGACCCCGGCGAGCACGACGACGAGCGCGGCGGCCCCGGTCAGCCAGGCGACCCGCGCGACGTCCGGGCCACCGTCGGCGAGCACCCCGGTGTCGATGGTCTGCTGGACGGCCAGCGGGACGACGACGCGACCGACCGTGCTCACCGCGGCCAGGGCGAGGGTCCAGCTCAGGCCGCGGGTCATCTCCGGCGACAGCTGCAGGCCGCGACGGACGGTGGCGATCATCCCGGGGACAGCGGCGGAGCCGATCCGGCTGCCGTCGGACGGCGACGTGACGGCGCTCATGCCGGCTCCTGCGTCGCGGCGGCCCGGGCGGCGTCCCGCTGGGCGGCCCGCTCCTGCGCGTCCCGCTGGTAGGCGGTGACGAGCCGGGCGTAACCAGGACTGGTGCGGGCCAGCTCCTCGTGCGCTCCACGGGCGGCGACCCGGCCCTGCTCCACGTAGATCACCTCGTCGGCCAGGGAGATCGTGGCCCGGCGGTAGGCCACGACGACGACCGTGGTGCCGAGCCCGGAGGTGCGCAGCCCCGCCAGGATGGCGGCCTCGACCCGCGGGTCGACCGCGGAGGTGGCGTCGTCCAGGACGAGCAGCCTCGGGCGGCGCACCAGGGCCCGGGCCAGCGCGATGCGCTGTCGCTGCCCGCCGGAGAGAGTGGCGCCGCGCTCCCCGACCTGCGTGTCGAGCCCGTCGGGGAGGGCGGCGACGAACCCGTCTCCCTGGGCGAGCCGCAGCGCCGCCCACACGTCCTCGTCGGTGACGGTCCCCTGCTCCTCGAGGCCGAGAGTGATGTTGCCGCGGACCGTGTCCTCGAACAGGAACGTGCCCTGCGGAACGAGCGCGGCGGTACCGGCCACCTCACCGCGGGCCAGGTCGGCGAGGTCCACGCCGTCGAGCAGCACCCGGCCGTCACGGGGGTCGACGAGGCGTACCAGCAGGCCCGCGAGGGTGGACTTGCCCGAGCCGGTCGGCCCGACGACGGCGACCGTCGACCCGGCTGCGACGTCGACGGTGACGTCGTGCAGGACGGCCGCCTCCTCGCCGTCAGGGCCGGTGTACGCGTAGTCCACCCCGCGCAGCCGCAGCTCGGCCGGGCCGTGCGCCGGCACCCGCCGCTGCCCGAACGGCAGGCTCCCCTGAGCCTCCAGGACCTCCGAGAGCCGCTCCCAGCCGACGACGGTGCGCGGCAGCTCACCGAGCACCCAGCCGATCGCCCGCACCGGGAACGCCAGCAGGGTGAGCAGGAAGGCGACCTGGACGACGTCCCCCGGGCCGGCCGCCCCTGAGCGGATCCGGATCGTGCCGACGAGCAGGACGGCGAGCGTGCCGAGGGTGGGCAGGGACTCGATGAGCGGGTCGAAGACACCCCGCATCCGCCCGACCGCGACGTTGGCGTGCCGGAGCCGGTCGGCCTCGGTGCGGAACCGCTCGGTCTCCTCGGTCTCACGGCCGAGGGCCTTGACCACCAGGGCGCCGTCGAAGCTCTCGTGGGCGACGCCGGAGACCTCGGCCCGCAGCTGCTGGGCGAGCATGACCCGCGGCGACATGTACCGCTGGTAGACGAGGTTGGCCAGCAGGATGGCCGGCAGGACCAGCAGGCCGATGACCGCGAGCACCCAGTCGGCGGCGACCATGGCCGCCCCCGCAACGAGCAGCATGACGAGCACGCCCAGGGCGAACGGCAGCGGCGCGAACACCTGCCAGGTGGCCTCGACGTCGGCGTTGGCGTTGCTCAGCAGCCGGCCGGCCGGGTGCCGGTGGTGCCAGGACAGCGGGAGGCGCAGGTACTGGCGGGTGATCCGGCGCCGGTAGCGGGCCTGCAGCGCGTACATCGTCGTGCCGGCACCAGCCCGCCGGACGACGACGCCGACCGCGGTGACCACGGCGATGAGCGCGAGGACGCCGCCTGCCCGCCAGGCGTCCGCGGCGGTGACCGTGGCCTCGCCGGTGAGGGCGGGGGTGATGACCTCCTCGGTGACCCGGCCGAGCGCCCACCCGGTGGCGGCGGTCGCCGCGCCGTAGACGGCCGACCCGGCCACGGCGACCGAGAACAGCAGCGGCTCGTCCCGGATACCGCGCCACAGCACCCGGACCCCGCGACGCAGCACCCCGCGCCGCCGCGGGCGGCTGCCGGGGCGGGGCGGGTCAGCGGTGGCGGTCTCGGGCACGCGGCAGTCCTTCTCCGTCGGGCCGACGGGGGTAGGGAGAGTCGAAGAGGGTCCCCATCCTCGCACAGTCATGGGACGACTCGCCGGCCGGTGCCGGGGAC
Source organism: Quadrisphaera sp. GCM10027208 (assembly GCF_042658805.1). NCBI lineage: Bacteria > Bacillati > Actinomycetota > Actinomycetes > Kineosporiales > Kineosporiaceae > Quadrisphaera > Quadrisphaera sp. GCM10027208. The sequence continues at coordinate 28,798 of NZ_JBHSRC010000007.1, read as the reverse complement.
GGCACGATGTCCCGGTGAGCCTTGCCAGCGACAGCCGTGCCGCCCTGGCCGACGCCCTGCTCGACGTCGGCCCCGACGCCCCCACCCTCTGCGAGGGGTGGAACGCGCGCGACCTGGCCGCGCACCTCGTCGTCCGGGAACGTCGCCCCGACAGCATGGTGGGCGTCGTCGTACCACCGCTGGCCGGCTGGACCGAGCGGGTGCGGCGTGAGGCCGCGGCCCGCCCGTTCACCGAGCTCGTCGAGGAGGTGCGCACCGGTCCGCCGGCGTGGAGCCCCTTCGCCCTGCCCGGCCTGCGGGACGCGGCGAACACCGGCGAGTTCGTCGTCCACCTCGAGGACGTGCGCCGCGCGGTGCCGGACTGGCGGCCGCGGGAGCTGTCCGAGGCCGACCGGAACGTGCTGTGGCGGATCGTGAGCCGGCAGGGGCCGATGCTGTACCGGCACTCCCCCGTCGGCGTCGTCCTCGTCGTCCCGGACGGCCCGCGCCGCCGGGTGCGCCGAGGTGACGTCTCCGTGGCGGTCACCGGCCAGCCGGAGGAGCTGCTGCTGCACGCGTTCGGGCGGACCGGGCACGCGCTCGTCGAGGTGACCGGCCCGGACGACGCGGTCGACCGGTTCCGCGGGACGCCGCTGGGGATCTGAGGTCTGCGCAGGATCCGGGGTCAGCGCACGGGGTGGCCGGCGGCCCGCAGCGCCTCCTTGACGTCCCCGACGCTCAGCTGCCGGAAGTGGAACACGCTGGCGGCCAGCACGGCGTCCGCACCCGCCTGGACGGCCGGGGGGAAGTGCCCGGCGGCGCCGGCGCCACCGCTGGCGATCACCGGGACCCGGACCGCCGCCCGCACCGCCCGCACCAGCTCGAGGTCGAAGCCCTCCTGGGTGCCGTCGGCGTCCATCGAGTTGAGCAGGATCTCCCCGGCGCCGAGCTCGGCGACGCGGGCGGCCCACTCGACGGCATCGATCCCGGTCCCGGTGCGCCCGCCGTGGGTCGTCACCTCGAACCCGGCGCCGCCGTCGGTGCGCCGCCGGACGTCGAGGGAGACGACGAGCACCTGGGAGCCGAACCGGTCGGCGATCTCGGCGACCAGGTCGGGCCGGGCGACGGCGGCGGTGTTCACCCCGACCTTGTCGGCGCCGGCCCGCAGCAGCCGGTCGACGTCCGCCACCGTGCGCACCCCGCCGCCGACGGTCAGCGGGATGAACACCTGCTCGGCGGTGCGCCGGACGACGTCGTAGGTGGTCTCCCGGTCCGCGGAGGAGGCGGTGACGTCGAGGAAGGTCAGCTCGTCGGCGCCCTCGGCGTCGTAGCGGCGGGCCAGCTCGACGGGGTCCCCGGCGTCGCGCAGACCGGTGAACCGCACGCCCTTCACCACCCGGCCGGCGTCGACGTCCAGGCAGGGGATGACGCGGACCGCCAGAGTCATGCGGTCAGCCTACGGTCGGCGCCGCGGGTGGCTGCCTACCCTGTGCCGGTGCCAGCCGCAGACGTCGCCGCGCTCGCGGCGCGGGTCCGCCGCAGCCCGCCGCGGGCCGGCCGGACCCGGGTGGTCGCGGTCGACGGGCCGAGCGGGTCGGGCAAGTCGACGCTGGCCGACGCGCTCGCCGGGGCGCTCGGCGGCGCCGCCGGTCCGGTGCCGGTGGTCCGGATGGACGACCTGTACCCGGGCTGGGACGGCCTGGCGGACGCCGTCCCGCTTCTCGTCGAGGGGGTGCTCGAGCCGCTCGCCCGGGGCGAGCCCGGCCGCTACCGGCGGTTCGACTGGGCAGCCGGGCGGTACGCCGAGGCGCACGACGTCCCGGCCGGTGACGTGCTCGTCGTCGAGGGTGTCGGCAGCGGCGCCCGGGCGTGCGCGCCGTACCTCTCCCTGCTCGTCTGGGTGGAGGCGCCGCGCGCCGTCCGGTTCGCCCGGGGGATGGCCCGCGACGGGGACGCCTTCCGTCCGCACTGGCAGCAGTGGGCCGAGCAGGAGGCCGCACACTTCGCCGCTGAGGGCACCCGCGACCGCGCCGACGTCCACCTGTCTACCTGACCGCCACCCCTCCGTGATCATGCAATCCCGCCACCCCGCACGACCCACCCCCGACCACCCGAGACCCCCCTGTTCGTGATCATGCAATCCCGCCACCCTGCACGATCCACCCCCGACCACCCGAGAACCCCTGTTCGTGATCATGCAATCCCGCCACCCTGCGGCGAGGGTGGCGGGATTGCATGATCACCGAGGAGGGGTCAGGCGGAGGGAGCGCTCGGCGCCCGGTACCCGGTCGGCTCGCCTGCGCCCAGGTCCACGATGGCCGCGACGGGGCCTCCACCGTCGGGGCCCTGGTGCGCCGCCGAGACCGAGACGAACACGGCAGGGTCGCCGGTCACCGCGGCGGTCACGCCGCCCACGGCCGCCTTGATCTGCCGGTGCCAGTGCACGTCGGAGTCGTCCAGCATGGCGTTGCGCCGGCCACGAACGGTCCCGTCCTGGCTGGCCTCGCACTTGAGGAACACGTTGACGAGCCGGCCACCGATGTCGCTGGGGTGCGGCCGCTCGGGCAGGTCCAGGCCGGCGTCCCGGATGGCCTCCCAGATCCCGTCGGCGTCCAGCGCGTCGCGCATCACCGAGTGCCCGATCCGGTACCGGCCACCGACGCCCCGGGCGTTGCCGACCACGACGACCTGGGCCCGGTCCAGCTCCACGCCGGAGGAGCACGACGCGACGGCGGAGTACAGGTCGCGGTTGTGCATGACGTCCTCGTCAGTCGGCATGTCGATCTCGCCGAGGGCGACGGCGATGCCGAGCGCGGTGGTGCCGTTCGACAGGTCCATCGACTCGTGGGTGTGCTCGGTCCACACCGTCTTGCCGCGGGACTTGGCGTCGCGGATCGTGTGGATGGTGAGCAGCGGGGTCTTGGTCTGCACGTAGTGGACGTCGGCCGGGTCGGTGATGCCCGCCCGCTCCATGGCGACCTTGACGGCGTCCGCGACCTTGGTGATCATCGGCGTCCGGCCGATGTCCTCGGGCAGCAGCGTCTCGCTCATCGCGAAGCCGACGGTGAGCCGCGGCTCGTCGGTCTGCTCGGCCTGGTCCTCCGGAAGGGTGGCGAAGACCGTCGCGTGCGGGGAGATGACGCCGTCGGTACCGCCCGACCACACGATGGGAATCTGCTTCACCTCGTCCATCGAGCGGGTGCCCTTCTCGGCGAGCACCTCACGGAACGCGCGGTCGGCGATGATCCGGGTGTAGTCGTTGACCCCGCCGTTGCCCTCGGTCTTGCCGATGACCGCGATGACCCGGTCGGCGTCCATGACGCCGGTGTCGATGAGCTCGGCGAGACCGGAGGCGTCGGCGACGCTCAGGATCGGAACCTTGCGGACCTCGATGGGCTGTGGCACGTGTCCTCCTCGGTTAGGGGTTGGGTGCGGTGGTCGGGTGCGGTGGTCGGGTGGTGGTCAGGTCAGGGTCCGGCTCAGTCCGGCCGGACGACGGTGCCGGCGTTGCCGTCGAGGGCGTCGGCGATCCGTTCCAGGGACGTGATGACCGAACGGTGGCCGGACGCCTCGACGAACCGGCAGGCGGCCTCCACCTTCGGCCCCATGGAGCCGGAGGCGAAGTGCCCCTGGCCGGCCAGCTCGCGCAGCTCGCCGACGCCGACCTCACCCAGCGGCCGGGCCTGCGCGGTGCCCCAGCCCACGACGGCGTTCTCGACGTCCGTGGCGATGACGAGGGTCTCGGCGCCGACCGCCTCGGCCAGCACGACCGCGCCGAGGTCCTTGTCGATGACGGCCTCGACGCCGCGCAGCGACCCGTCCGGCTCGCGGACGACGGGAATCCCGCCTCCGCCGTTGGCCACGACGATCATGCCGGCGTCGAGCAGGGCCCGCACCACGGGGGCGTCGAGGACCTCGAGCGGCTCGGGGCTGGCGACGACCCGCCGCCATCCCCGCTCACCGCGGTCCTCCCAGGTCTGGCCGTGGGCGATGAGGGTCTGCGCCTCGTCGGCGGGCAGGTAGCGTCCGACGGGCTTGGTCGGCCGGGTGAAGCCGGGGTCGTCGCGGTCGACGAGCGTGCGCGTGACGATCGCCGCGGGTCGCCGGTCGGAGCCGGCCGCGGTGAGGGCGCGGTCGAGGGCGTTGAGCAGGATGAAGCCGATCGTGCCCTGGGTCTGGGCGCCGCACCAGTCGAGCGGCACGGGCGGGACGACGCTGGCGGCGATCTCGTTCTTCACGAGCAAGTTGCCCACCTGCGGGCCGTTGCCGTGAGTGAGGACGACGTCGTGCCCGGCCGTGACGAGGGTTGCGATGTGCCGAGCGGCAGTGGTCACCGCGGCGATCTGCGCGGCAGGTGTGGCGGAGCCATCCGCGGCCGTCATCGCGTTGCCCCCGAGGGCGACCAGGACTCGCATGCCCGCGACGCTAGGCCATCCCGATCACCGGCCGTGACGGCAGCACCTGCCGGTCGGCGGCGGTTTTCGTTGGCAGGTTGGGTGGCGGAACTGCATGATCACGGGTGGGTCGTGCGGGGTGGCGGGACTGCATGATCACGGGGGGGGTCGTCGGCGGGTCAGTGGACGAGGTGACGGGTGAGGACGGCGCGGACGTCGGCGGACGGGCGTCCCAGGAGGGCTCGTAGGACCAGCGACCCGGCGAGCAGGCCGTGCTCGTCGTAGGAGGCGAACATGGCGAGCAGCCGGCGCCGGGGCTCGGCAGGCAGTGCGGCGCCTGGCCCGGCCGCCCACTCCCGCGGGTCGGTGCGCCGTGCACGCACCGGGCGTCCCAGGACCTCGGAGGCGACCGCGGCGACGTCCGCGACACTCACCGCACCCGGCCCGCCGAGCTCGTAGGTGGCACCGACGTGGCCGTCCTCACGCAGCACCGTCGCGGTCGCCTCGGCGACGTCGGCGAGGTCGACGAACGCGAACGGGGTCAGCGTCGAGTACGGCACCGCGAGCTCGGGCTCGGCGGCGGCGAGGCCCGGCAGCAGGTTCTGGGTGTAGGCGCACGGCTGCAGCACCGTCCAGTCGGTCCCGCTGCGGCGAACCAGGTCCTCGGCGACGGCCTTGTCGACGTGGTGCGGCATCGCCGGCGCGTACGGCTGGGCGACCGAGTGGTAGACCACCCGCCGGACGCCGTGCCGGCGCGCCGCGGCCAGCACCCGCGCCACGACGCCGGGCTCGTCCGGGTGCACGTTCGGCACGATGACGACGACCGCGTCACAGCCGGCCAGGGCGTCGAGCCCGCGACCGGTGTCGAGGTCGGTGCCCGGGCGGTGCAGTCCCCGGACGGCGACCCCGCGGGCGCGCAGCGCGGCGGTCAGGGCGCGCCCGGTCTTGCCGGACGCACCGGTCACCGCCACCGGCGCCACGTCGTCCCTCCCTGTCGGCCCTCCTGTCGGCACGTCGAGTGACACTCAGGTCACTGCGCGCCGGCCCCCGGGTCGGCCAGCACCTCGCGCCAGGAGTGCTGCGGGGTGAAGCCGAGCAGGTCGCGCGCCTTGTCGATGGCGTAGAAGGTCTCGTGCGGGCCGAGGTCCCGCCGCACCGGCACGCCGTCGTAGAAGCGCTGCCGGACCTCCTGGGTCGTGGCAGCCACGGACATGTCGGCGTTGGCGACGTTGAAGACCTGGTAGCCCAGTCCGTCGACCTGCAGGCAGCGTTGCACCATCTGACCGAGGTCCCGGACGTCGATGTAGGCGAACAGGTTGCGGCGCCGCAGTGACGGGTCGGCGAGGTAGGCGGGGAACGTCTCGGCGTACTCGTGCGGCTCGATGACGTTGTTGATCCGCAGCCCGTAGATGTCCGCTCCGGTGCGGGCCTGGAACGACCGCGCGGTGACCTCGTTGGCCACCTTCGACATCGCGTAGGAGTCCTCCGGCACCGTCGGGTGGTCCTCGTCGACGGGGACGTAGAGCGGTCGCCGCTCCCCCTGGGCAAAGCAGATCCCGTAGGTCGTCTCCGAGGAGGCGAACACGATCTTGCGCACGCCCAGACGCGTCGCGGCCTCGAGCACGTTGTAGGTGCTCAGGACGTTCGTCGCGTACGTCACCACGTCCGACGCGAGCAGGATCGCCGGCACGGCCGCGAAGTGCACGACAGCGTCGTAGGTCGGCTTCGTCGGCAGGTCCAGCTCCTCGGACGTCGCCAGCCCGGCGAGCGCCGAGTAGGTCTGGCCCGCGTCGGTCAGGTCGACGCGAAGGTCGGCGACCCCCGGGTGCCGCAGCGGGACGAGGTCGGCGTTGGTGACCTGGTGGCCCTGCTCGGCCAGGTACGGCGCGACGTACTTGCCGGCCTTGCCGCTGCCGCCGGTGAAGAAGATTCGCATGCTCCTTCATACCGCGAGCGCACCGGCAGCTCGGACCCGGGAGTGCCAGGTGTCCTCGTTGTCGTCCTGCGACTCCCGTGTAGTCCCTCGACTGCCCCTCCTCTTCGCCGCCTGTGCCACCAGCACGGATGACTACGTGACCCGTGTCGGCGTGTAGCCCTCGGCAGCCAACCAGCGACGGGCCCGTCCACGCTGGCGCTCGTTCGAGAAGTCGTACCACCGCGTCAGGAGCTCCGGCCGCTCCGAGAGCACGTCCTTGAACCGGCGGAACGCGCCGCGACCGCCGATCGCGTAAGTCAGCCGATCGGCGAGCACCGGGTCATCGAGCCTGTCGATGAACTCCACCATGTCGCGGTACCCGCCCCGAGACCCTTGGCACTCCACCCACAACCACCGCTCGTCCTCGTCGTCCTCGTCGTCCTCGTCGTCCTCGTCGTCCTCGTCGCGGATCTCCCCGATCTCGGCGGCGTACTCGAGGGCCGGCTGGGCCCACACCTCCCCCGTGGACAGGTCGACCCCGCCACCCCCGTAGACCGGGTCACCCTCCAGGATCATGGCGAGCTCCTCGAGGTCGACCGGCAGCGGTCGCAGCATCGGGGCGGGCCCAGACCCGAGTGCAGCGTCCAGCGCGTCGGCAAGCTCCTCGTCGCCGTCCCAGTCCCTCTCCCGCAGCGCGGCGACGCAGCGAGCAGCGATCTGGGCGGCGCCCTCGACGCCGTCCCGGACCGCAGCCAGCAGACCGTCCCCGATCAGCTGCAGCGCGTTCTCCGGCCACGGCTCGTGGCTCAGCGCGGCCACCAGGTCCTGGCCGTCTCGGCGGGCGACGAGCGACCGCCACCGCGTCATGGCCTCCGTGTCGTCCATGCCCGTCACCTGCTGAGGGTCCGGTCACGGTCGTCCACGAGCTCACGGCGCCGGCGAGAGACCAGCAGGGAGGGGTCGCCGAGCCGCAGGGACCCGTAGGTCAGGGACAGGTCGATCCCCGCGGCGCGAAGGAGCGACCGCGCCCGGTCGGAGACGGACCCGGAGATGCCGAAGTGGGCGAGCAGGTCGGCGCCGGTGACCCCTGAGCGGTGGGAGCCGACGGTGCGGTTCGCAGTAGCGACCACCCAGGCGACGGCTGCCGCTCCACGGGCCGGCGACGCCTTGCGCCGGAACAGCTTCGGGTCGCCCCGCGCGGCGCGGGCCAGGAAGCGGCGCATCGCGGTGCGGTGCTCGACGTCCAGCCGTGCATCAGCGCAGGCGTCGCACGCATCCAGGATGCCCTGAACCACCGGGTGGACCTCGTCGGGGATGCCGGTCCAGTCGAACTGCTCGTCGGGCAGCTGGTCGACGTCGAGTGCCATCAGCGCGTCGACACCGCCGACCTCGTCCGCGATGTACTCGATGTGGATCTCCTCGTCACTGAGCTGCTCGAGCCGGTCCGCCGCCAGGAGCGCCTCCCCCAACCCAGCCATCACCTTCTGGTGGTCGCCGCGGATCAGCACCTGGTACTGAGGCTCGTACCGGTCGACGGCGGCCAGCGTCTCGGCGGTCAGGTCCGCGCGGATGCCGTTGCGGTCGTGGCAGTAGCGGATCCAGGCACGCAGCAGGGATGGCAGCTTCGCCAGGTAGGACGGCTCGTCGATCACCTTGTGCGGGAACCAGTGGGTCAGGATCAGCTCGACCGTGACGGGGCTCCACCGCCACGGGTCACCGGTCGCGTAGCTGGTGCCGAACCACAGCACGCTGCCCAGCAGGTCGCGCTCGTCGTCCCGGTCCACAGGTGCCCCGAACGGCGAGGCGAAGAAGTCCTCGGCGATCGTCGCGATCTCCTGCTGCGACCACTCCTTGCGCCGGGGGGCGACGGCACCGGCCGGCAGCATCCGCACCATCCACTCGACGAGGGGACGGCACATCGGCCAGGTGTCCGAGGTGAGCGGCGGGTAGACGCGGGACCCGGCGCCGATGGCGGCCTCGATCACGGCGCGGGCCGTGGCCGGGTCGGTCCGCGTGAGCGACTGGTCCGGGTCGTCGGCCAGCTTGCCCACCGCGAGCACCAGGTCCTCCAGCAGCTCGGGGACGATGAAGGCGTCCTTGACCACCGTGCCGAGGTTGTGGTCGACGTACACCAGAGCCGACAGCGCGTGCCCGGAGGGCAGCGTGAGCCCCAGCAGGTAGTCGTCCCCGTCACCGAGCGAGTGGGTCATGAGCCAGACGTCGGGCTCCAGACGGGCGTGTCCGAGCGCGGCCAGCCAGTCGGGCATCGGATGGTGCCGCACCGCCAGCTCGCGGCCGATACGCGCGGCCATCACGTCGTCGGGCACCAGGTGCCGGACGGCGGTCAGCGCCGCCGTGGTCTCGGCGTACGGCGTCCCGACCAACGACTCCACGAGCTCTACCAGGCTGGTCTGCTGCTCTCCCGGGGCGAACGGGTCCTTGCTCCGCGGGTCCGTGACCTCCACCAGGCTGCTGGCGATGGCCAGCAGCTCCAGCGGCCCGTCCGAGCGCAGAGCGGCCCGCAGACGCTGGAACAGCTCCTGGTCGTGCACGCCGCCGGTCCGCCGCACAGCGCGTGGGGACGGGTGGCGCCGTTGCGGCTGTCGTCGGTGGCCTCGACCAGGCTTTTTCCTCGCCACGGAACCGACCCTACGGGTGCTCTCAGACCCAGTCGAGCTCCGCGGCCGTCGCACCCCCGGCGAGCCGGGCGTACCCCGGGCCGCGGTCGAAGAACGGCCGCTCCGCGGGCCGCGCGCCGCGCATCTGCTGGCGCAGCGCCTCGGTGGCGGCCGCGTCGAGGACCGGCTCCTCCGGCGTCCCGGTCAGCACGACGCCGTAGTCACGGCGTGCGCCGTCCAGCGACACCTTGCCCCACCGGACGTCGCGGACCACCTCCTCGTGCGGTCGCTCCAGCGGGTCGCCCCAACCACCACCGCCGGTGGTCCGGATCCGGATCACCTCGCCGGCGCGCACCGGCTCGTCGTCGGCGAGGGCGTCGACGGTGCGCTCGTTCGGCCCGCCCGGGTCGATCGTGACGTCGAAGGGCCGGCCGGCCTTGCCACCCTTGACCCCCCAGCAGGCCAGGATCGACCGGTCGGCGATGGACATGAAGCTCGCGTCCTTGAGCATCCGGATCCGCTTGTCGTAGCCGAGGCCACCGCGGTAGCGGCCCGGGCCGCCGGAGTCCACGGCCAGGCCGAGGCTCTCGACGACGAACGGGAAACGTGACTCGCTGAACTCGCTCGGAAGGTTGCGGGAGTCCGGGACGACGTGGATGGTGTCCTCGCCGTCCGCGTAGTACCGGCCACCGGAGCCGCCGCCGAGCACCTCCCGCATGAGGTAGGGCTGGCCGTCGAGGTCCTCGCCGTAGACGCCGGTGTACCGGATGGTCTCCTGGTCGGCGGGCATGTTGCCGTCGACGGCCTTGGCCACCGCGCCGGCCAGGACGCCGAGCAGTCGCAGGATGACGAATGTCCGGGCGTTCGTCGGGGCCGGGAAGACCGGGGTGAGCAGCGTCCCCTTCTCCGGGAAGCGCATCTCCAGCAGCGGGACGACGCCCTCGTTGACGTCGAGCTCGGCCATCCGCTCCGGGGTGTCGGCGAGGTTGCGCAGGATCGGCGCCAACCACTTGGCGAGGAAGTTGCCGTCCGCGTAGTCGCCGCAGTGGTTGATCGGCCCCTTTGCCTGCGGGCCGGTGCCGGTGAAGTCGATGATGAGCTTGGGCCCTGCAGGGTCGGTCTCGGGGACCTTCGTCAGGGTGATCCGCTGCCGGTGCAGCTTGGGCTCCTCCACCCCGTCGTGCTCGGCGTAGTCCTCCCAGACGTACGTGCCGTCGGGGATCTTGGCAAGGATCTCTCGCCGGTAGGTCTGAGTCGTCTTGTCCAGCAACGCGTCGAAGGCAGCCTCGACCTGCTTGCGGCCGTACCGGTCGAACAGCTCGCCGAGACGCCGGGCGCCCATGAGGCAGGCGGAGCACTCGGCGTCCAGGTCTGCGGCGAGCGACTCGGGCATCCGCGAGTTGCGCGTCATGATCCTCAGCGCGGCCTCGTTGGGGACACCCTGGTCCCACAGCCGGATCGGCGGGACCATGAGGCCCTCCTCGAACACGCTCCGTGCGTGCGAGGGCATCGACCCGGGGACGGCGCCCCCGATGTCGTCGTGGTGCCCGAACGCCTGGACGAAGGCCACCACCTCCGGCCCGTCGCCGGCGTCGTGGAACACCGGGACGGTCACGCAGAGGTCGGGCAGGTGCCCGATCCCGCCCTCGGACAGGTAGACGTCGTTGTGGAAGAACACGTCTCCAGGACGCATCGTCGCCAGCGGGAAGTCACGGGCGACCGGGTGGACCAGCGCTGAGTAGGAGCGGCCGGTGAGCTTGCGCAGGTGCCGGTCGTGGATGCCGGCGCGGAAGTCGTGGGCGTCGCGGATCATCGGCGAGCGCGACGTCCTGGCGATCGCCGTCTCCACCTCCATCTCGACGCTGGCGAGGTAGCCCTCGACGATCTCGACGAGCACCGGGTCGGCATCGGTCCCCGGGTCGGTGAGGCGGTACGGCTTGTCGCTCATCGGGTCGTCTCCTCGGTGGCGCGGGTGATCAGCAGGTTGCCGAAGCGGTCGACCTCGGCGCGGAACCCGGGGTGCAGCGGGACGGTGGAGCCGAACTCCTCGATCACCGCCGGCCCGGTGACGACGTCGCCCGCTCCCAGCCGTTCGCGGTCGTAGATGGCGGCCTGCGTCCACTCCTCGCCGAAGTGCACCTGCCGGCTGCCGGTGCGAGCACTGGCGGCGCCGGTGCCGGCGGCGACCTCGACGAGCTCGGGACGCCGGATCGGGCCGACCCCGGTGACCCGCAGGTTCACCCACTCGACCTGCTGGCGGTCGTCGTCGGTGAAGTCGTACCCGTAGAGCCGCCGGTGCTCGGCGTGGAACCGCTCGGCGACCGCGTCGACCAGCTCCCGGGTGACGGGCCCGTCGCCGATCTCGACGCGGACCTCGAAGGCCTGGCCGAAGTAGCGCAGGTCCGCGGTGCGCACGTACCGGCGACGGGACGGCTCGAAGCCCTCCCGCTCGAGTGCGCCGTCCGCCTCTGCGGCCAGCTCGTCGAGCACCCGGCTCACCTCGGCGAGGTCGAGCCGGTCGTGGCGGGCCACCGCGGTGCGGACGTAGTCGTTGCGGACGTCGACGGTGAGCAGCCCGAACGCCGACAGGTTGCCCGGGTTGAGCGGGACGAGAACCCCCTTGAGACCCAGGACGTCGACGAGCCGGCAGGCCAGCAGGGACCCCGAGCCGCCGAACGTCACCATCATGAAGTCCCGGACGTCGAGGCCCCGCTTGACGGTGATCTGCCGCAGGGCGTTGGCCTGGTTCCAGGCGGACACCTCCAGGACGCCGGTCGCCGTCCGCTCCAGGCTCAGACCCAGGCGCTCGGCGAGCTGCTCCAGGCCGGCCCGGGCCGCGTCGACGTCCAGTGGGATCTCGCCCCCCAGCAGGTGCGGCGGGATGCGTCCCATCGTCACGTGGGCGTCGGTGACGGTGACCTCCACACCGCCCTGTCCGTAGCAGATCGGACCGGGGTCGGCGCCGGCCGACTGCGGCCCGACCTTGAGCGTGCCCTCGGGGCTGACCCAGGCGATGGAGCCTCCGCCGGCGCCGACGGTGACCACGTCGATCATCGGGATCTTGCTCGGGTACACGCCGACCGAGCCCTCGGTGGTGAGCGCGGGGTGACCCTCGACGACGACGGTGACGTCGGTGGACGTGCCGCCGCCGTCGCAAGTCAGCACACTGGGGAACCCGGCGGCGCCGGCGACCATGGCCGCGCCGAGGGCGCCGGCGGCCGGACCGGACAGGACCGTGGTGATCGGCTGGTGGACCACCTCCTCGGCGCTGAGCACGCCGCCGTTGGACTTCATGACGTAGAACGGCACCCGGCGCGAGGTGCCGTCCTCCAGGGCGACGAACTCGTCCAGCCGGCGGGAGATGTTGGCGATGTACCGGCGGATGCTCGGCTTGACCGCGGCGTCGACGAGCGTCGTCATGGAGCGCTCGTACTCCCGGTACTCGCGCATCACCTCGCTGGAGATCGAGACGGTGGCCTCGGGGTGCTCGCGAAGCAGCACCTCACGCATCCGCTGCTCGTGGCCGGGGTTGACGTAGGAGTGCAGGAAGCAGACCGCAATGGTGGAGATCCCGTGGTCGCGGAAGAACCTGGCGGCGGCGACCGCCTCGTCCTCGTCGAAAGGGGTCAGCTCCCGGCCGTCGACGGCGATCCGCTCGGTGACGGTGCGGACCTTGTCAGCAGGCACGATCCGCGGCGGCTTCACCCAGAAGTAGGAGTTGCCGTAGCCGTCCGGCACCGACTGCCGGGCGATCTCCAGGATGTGCCGGTACCCGGCGGTGGTGATGAACCCGAGGTTCTCCACCTTGCCCTCGAGCAGCTTGTTCGTGGCGACGGTGGTGCCGTGGCTGACGGCGCTGACCGAGTCGCCGCCCAGACCGAGCTGGCCAAGCACCTTGTCGACCCCGGCGAGGAAGCCCTCCGCGGGGTCGGCGGGGGTCGACGGCGTCTTGGTCGTGGCGACCTCGCCGGTCGCCTCGTCGACCGCGACGACGTCGGTGAAGGTGCCGCCGGTGTCGATGCCGATCCTGATCTGCCTGCTCACGCTGGTCACCTGAGGTATTGCACTCGCCCACACGAGCGCGGACGTCGTCAAGCGTTGCCAAGGCGTCCCCGTGACCCTTGGCTGAACCCCCTGTTCGTGATCATGCAATCCCGCCACCCCCGCTCACCCACCCCGCCGGAGCCGACAACTCTGTCCGTGATCATGCAATCCCGCCACCCCCGCTCACCCACCCCGCCCGTACACGTGATCCTGCAAATCGGCCGTGGCAACTCCCCGGTGTAGTACGTGGTCAACGTGATCCAGCATCCTGTGAGCAGGCGTAAGAGCTGGGGTGGCGGGATTGCATGATCACGAACAGGAAGGGCGCCAGGAGGAGAGCTCCGGACGCCGAGCCCCCTTGACGGTGACTTGCCGCGGACATCGGCCCGGTCCCAAGCCGACACCTCCAGGACGCCGGTCGCCGTCCGCCGTCCGCCGCGGGCTCAGGTCCAGGTTGACCCGGCCGCTAGCGTGACGGAGGTGATCTGGGCTGGCCGCCGGCTCGCTCCCGCTCTCCGAGTCGGCCCCCGCGCACGGCTGCGCCGGTGGCAGCGCGCCGGCTGGCAGATCCTTCAGTGCGCAGTCGGCGCAGGACTGGCGTGGTTCGTGGCGCTCCACCTGCTCGGCCACCCGGACCCCTTCTTCGCTCCGGTAGCCGCGGTCGTGGCTCTGGGCATCTCGTACGGCGCACGCTTCCGACGGACGATCGAGATCGTCGTCGGTGTTGCCGTGGGCGTCGGGGTGGCCGACGCGTTCGTCGCCCTCGTCGGGACGGGGGTGTGGCAGATCGTCGTGGTCGTCGCGACCGCTATGTCGATCGCGGTGCTGCTCGACGCCGGCAACGTGCTCGTCACCCAGGCGGGCGTACAGGCGGTCATCGTCACGACGTTGCTGCCGGTCCCGGAGGCGGGGCTCGGGCGGTGGCTGGACGCCGTGGTCGGCGGAGCCGTGGCACTGGCAGTCGCCGCGGTGGCCCCCGGGTCGCCGTTGCGGCGCCCCCGCGAGCTCGTCGCGTCAACCTTGGTCGAAGTCGCGGACCTGCTGCACGCGGCGACGACCGCGGTGCGCGGCGGCGACCCGGACGGCGCCGCACGCACCCTGGAACGCGCGCGTCAGACGGAGGTGCGGCTCGTAGAGCTGCGCGACGCCGCCTCCGCCGGGCTGGACGTCGTCCGGGTGTCACCGTTCCGCCGACGCCACCGCGACCGCATCCGGTCCGTCTCCCGCCAGGCCGTGCCGCTGGACCGAGCGGTGCGAAATGTGCGCGTGCTCGTCCGCCGGCTGGCCACCGCGGCCCGGATGGCGGAACCGCTGCCCCGAGAGCTGCTCGTGCTCGTCGACGAGCTCGCGGACGCCGCCGGGACCCTGGCCGAACAGATTGCCGCGGAAGGGGACGTAAGCATCGCCGTGGCACGGCTGCGGCGGGTGGGCGCGGCGTCGGCCGAGGTGCCTCGTAGCACCTTGTCCGGGGACGTCGTCCTCGGGCAGGTGCGGTCCACCATCGTCGACCTGCTCAACGTGGCCGGCCTGCCAGACGAGGAGGCGCTCGCCGCCGTCCCGGCGGCCCGCAGTCACCCCTAGGCATTGGGACCAGCCATCACCCTGTTCGTGATCATGCAATCCCGCCACCCCCTGTCTCCCAGCCGTGATCATGCAATCCCGCCACCCCGTTCACCGGCCCCGCCAGTACACGTGATCCCGCGAATTCGGCCGTGACCTCGGGGACGCGGCAGTCAGTCCTGGGGATCGGCGACCAGAAGGTTGCGGCCGGCGAGGGCCTCGACGTCCACCGGCGCGGAGGTGACCTGAGCCTCCCCAGCGATCGGCAGCCACGGCCCACCGGCCACCGAGTACTCCCCGGTGTAGTACGTCGTCAACGTGATCGAGTAGCGGTCAGCCCGCTCGTAGGTGTGGGTGATCGTCAACGCCGGGTACGGGGAACCCGGCTCGCTGGTGGGACCGTGACCGGTGCCGTCCCCGAAGTCCCACGCGTACCGGGACGGCGTGGCCCGCACCCGCACCGGGAACCCCAGCAGCTCGGTGTCAAGGGTGACCGGCTCAGCAGTGGCGTACACGTTCGTCGGGATCCCCACCATCGTGTAACCGTTGTCCGGCTCCACGTTCGGCGTACCCGCCGGCAACGGCAGACGCTGAAAATCAGCTAGCGTGAAACCGGGAATGGCGGCGCCCGCCGTGGTCGCCTCCCCCGGCGAAAGGCAGCGAGCCCCGGCCAACTCCCAGGCGGTCATCCCACCCACTGGCCGACGGAATAGCCAGTACATCACTCGCTCATCCGGGCACGAGGCTTCTGCCTGTGCGCAACCCACATCGGCGCCCTCGACGTTGGGAGTGTTACCCGGACATGCCGGCACATGAGTGAACTCGAACGATGGGGCAGAGGTCCTTACCGGCTCAATGTTAGTGCCGGTCCCCGACGATCTCGACCACCCGTCCACCACAAATGACTCGTCGCGGGCTTCACCGAAGAAGTCGGAAGCACCGTGGGATTGAGCAATTGCCGGAACGGCGGCGGCGGCGGCGGCCAAGAGGAGCGACAGAACCGCAACCTTTACCGCTCTCACGTGATGACTCCGATCTCAAAGAGCTGCCATTCAGTCCCGGCGTTGGCCACGTAGACGTTGACCGCGATTTGTCCCGACGCGGGTGACTCTTCTTGTACTTCACCGTCCGCATCGACGACTCTGGAATCGGACTCCCTCACAGTCATTGTTACCACGACGCCACGATTGTCCCCTGGAGCCGCAGCGCTGGTCAGCACCTCAATGTTCAGCCCCTGGGTGATCAGCCCCTGCTGTGCGCGTTCTTCGATCTCTGCGATGGAGGCATTGCAGATTTCGCATTCCGACTCTGCCAGAGCCCGTAGCGGCTCAGTGTTTCCGGTGGCGTACGCATACTCGACGACGTCGAACCAATGACGGGCGAATGCATCCGCACCCGCCTCGGTCATCTCCTTCGCCTCCGCCGGGATCTCCGGCGGCGCAGGCACCGTCTCACTCGCCGTCGCGGTCGGCTGCTCAGTTACCACCGACCGGGACGTCGTCGGCGACGGCTCCTCGGTCGCACCGGCCGAGCACCCACCGGCCGCAAGCGCCAGCACGACCCCAATCACGCAGAACCGGTCCACGGTCCCGAACCATAACCACCACGAACCCTGACGAGGTACCCCTCAGCCGCCGGCCTGTGGACAAGCAGCCGAGGCGCGGCGAACGCTCATGACCCCCAGGAGGGAGCAACCCAAGAACATGACACAGCACCCTGGGACCCCGGAAGGTTCTAGAGGTCCGCATCGGGTCATGGGCGCGCCCTACAGAATGCTGCCCCCAGTCCAGCCATGGCGGCGTGTCGCGCCACCAACCCAGCATCCTGCGAGCAGACGTGCGAACTGGGGGTGGCGGGAGTGCATGATCACCAACGGGGCCAGAGGGTGGCGGGAGTGCATGATCACCAACGGGGCCAGAGGGTGGCGGGATTGCATGATCACGAACGGGGGTCAGAGGGTGGCGGGATTGCATGATCACGAAAGGGGGTTAGCGTCGGCGGGCGATGCGCCAGCCGACGAGGACGCCGGCCAGCGCCCAGAAGGCGCCGGCACCCACCCCGGCCAGCACGATCCAGAACGGCACGCGCATGGCCTCCGTCGACGACGGCACGGCAGGTGCCGGGGCGCGGAAGACGGCACCCGCAGATGCGCTGGGCCCGGCGGCCGTCGGTGAACCGGCCGTCGACGCAGCGCCCGCCGGCGCAGCAGCACCCTGGGCACCGGCCGTCGGCGCAGGAGCCTCCGGCGCGGGTGCGCCCTGCACCCCGACCGGCTCGGGCGCCGGCACCGCGCCGGTCAGCAGGGCGTCCACGTTGCCGAAGAACTGCCCGGCCATCTTCTTCGCCACCCCGGTGATCATCCGCTGGCCGACGCCGCCGACCATGCCGCCGACGACGGCGTCGGCGTCGTAGCTGAGCAGCGTGCCCTCGCCCTGCTCGGCGAGCGTGACCCGCACCGAGGCGTCCACGGTGCCCGGGGCGCCGGCACCCTTGCCCTTGAGGGTGAACGCGTTCGGCGGGGTGCGGTCGGTCAGCGCGACCTCGCCGTCGTAGGTGCCCTTGATGGAGGCGACCCCGGCGGTGATGGACATCCGGTAGCGGTCCTCGCCGGTCTGCTCGAGGGACTCCACGCCCGGGATCGTGCGGACGAGCACGTTCGGGTCGTTGAGCGCCTCGTACACCTTCGCCGGGGGGGCGCTGAGGGTGGCCGTGCCGCTGATCTTCATCGGGAGGTGGCTCCTTGGTTCGTGGGGAGGGTCGTCGCAGCGGCCGCGCGCAGCGCGAACAGCTCGCTCGGGGAGATCGGCATCCGGGTGATGGGAATGCCCTCGGCGTCCTCGATGGCCGCGGCGAACGCCGCGGCGCCGGGGATCACGCCGGCCTCCCCCGCGCCCTTGACGCCGAGCGGGTTGAGCGGGGACGGCGTCTCGAGGTGGTCCACCTCGATCCGGGCGGGCACCTCGGTGGCGTACGGCATGAGGAAGTCCATGAACGAGGCGTTGAGCAGCTGGCCGTGCTCGTCGTACTCCATCCGCTCGTACAGGGCACCACCGACGCCCTGGGCGACGCCGCCGTTGATCTGGCCCTCCACGATGCGCGGGTTGATCAGGTTGCCGCAGTCGTGGACGACGCAGTACCGCAGGATCCGGACCTCGGCAGTGTCCGGGTCGGTCTCGACGACGACCGCGTGCATGCCGGAGGCGAACGTCGAGTGCGGCGGGGAGTAGTAGCCGGTGGCCTCCAGACCGGGTTCCTCGCCCTCGGGCACGGGGGGTTTCGAGGTGTCCCCGACCGCGAACTGGGTGGCCGCCTTGGCCGCCTCGTCGAAGGCGTACCGCAGCGGGTTGGACAGCACGGCGATGGTGCCGAGCGGCAGCGCGGGCCCGCTGTCACCGGCGCCCTTGACCCGGGCGGCGCCGTCCACGAGCTCGAGGTCGGCCTCGTCCACCTCGAGGGCGTCCGCGGCGATCCGCAACGCCTTCTGGCGGACCTGGTCCGCGGCGACCGAGATGGCCGACCCGCTCATCACCGCGGCCCGGGAGGCGAACGTGCCGACGGCGTACCGGAACCGTCGGGTGTCGCCGGTGACGACCTCGACGTCCTCGAGCGGGACGCCGAGACGGTCGGCGACGATCTGGGCGAACACCGTCTGGTGGCCCTGCCCCTGGGTGGTCAGGCCGGTGGCGACCTTCACCTTGCCGGACGTCTCGACGAGGACGTGACCTCCCTCGTACGGGCCGACACCGGTGCCCTCGACGTAGCAGGCCAGGCCGATGCCGACCCGTCGTCCCTCGGCGCGGGCCCGCTCCCGGTAGGCCTCGAAGTCGTCCCAGCCGACGAGCTCCTTGAGCTTGTCCAGCGAGCGCGGGTAGTCCCCGGAGTCGTAGATCAGCGGCCGCCCGTCCTGGAACGTCAGGTGGTGGTCGTAGGGCATCTCCTCGGGCTGGATGAAGTTGACCGCCCGGACGTCGGCCCGGTCCTTGCCGAGGTAGGCGGCGATCGCGTCCATCGTCCGCTCCATCGCGAAGACGCCCTGGGGACGGCCGGCGCCGCGGTAAGGGGTGACGATGACGGTATTCGTGTACAGGGACCAGAACTCGGCCCGGAACGCCTCCGGCTTGTACGGCCCGAGCACCTGGGTCGAGGTGATGATCGGGACGATGATCCCGTACGGCGTGTAGGCGCCGTTGTCGTGCCAGAACCGGAAGTCGAACGCGAGCAGCCGGCCGTCGTCGTCGAAGCCGACGGTGACCTTCTGCAGCTGGCCACGCTCGTGGGCGCTGGAGACGAAGTGCTCCCGGCGGTCCTCCACCCACTTGACCTCGCGGGCGATCCCGGCCCGGCCGAGCTTGCGCGCCGCCCACGGCACGAGGATCTCCTCCGGCCACGGGTGGACGATCTTGACGCCGAAGCCGCCGCCGACGTCCGGGGCGACGCACTCGACCTTGACCAGCGGCATCCCGAGGCGCGCGGCGACGGCGGCCCGCACGGACGTCGACGCCTGGGTCGAGGTGTAGACGCGAAGTGACTGCTCGTCGCCGTCCCAGCGGGCGTAGACGCCCTTGCCCTCCATCGGCATCGACGCGCTGCGCTCGATCTCCAGGTCGATCTCGAGGGTGTGCGGCGCGGCGGCGAGCGCGGCCTGGACGTCCCCGACCTCCTGGACGAGGTGCGCGGCGACGTTGTCGGGGACGTCGGGGTGCACCGTGCGGTCGGCGTCCCGGGCCGCCTCGATGCCGACGACGGGGGGCAGCGGGTCGTAGCTGACGACGATCCGGCCGGCGGCGTCCTCGGCGACGTACCGGTCCCGGGCGACGACCATGACGACGGCCTCGCCGACATGGTTGACCTCGTCCTTGGCCAGGGCGTACCCGGTGCGCGGCGCGTACAGCGCCGGGTGCGGGATGAGCACCGGCAGCGGCTCGGACAGCGTCGTCGGGGCGCTCTCGCCGCCGGCCTCGTCATCGGCCGCCAGGTCCTCCCAGGTGTACACGGCGACGACCCCGTCCACGGCGAGCGCCTCGGTGGCGTCGACGTCGAGGACCCGTGCGTGGGCGTGCGGGCTGCGGACGAAGGCGACAGCGAGCGCGTCGTGCCCGAGGTCGTCGAGGTACCGGCCGTCGCCGCGCAGCAGCCGCGGGTCCTCGAGCCGGGCGACGGGCTCGCCGAACTGTCGGGTGCTCACCGGGCGGCCTCCTTGCGCAGCTCGGCGGCCCGCAGCACGGCGGCCCGGATCCCCTGGTACCCGGTGCAGCGGCACAGGTTGCCGGAGATCGCCTCAGTGGCCTCCTCCTCGGTCGGGTCCGGGTTCTGCTCGAGGTAGGCGGCCACGGTGGTGACGAAGCCGGGGGTGCAGAAGCCGCACTGCAGGCCGTGGGTCTCGACGAACGCCTGCTGCACGGGGTGCAGTGTGCCGTCCGCGGCGGCTAGCCCCTCGACGGTCGTCACCTCGTGGCCGTCGGCGGTGGCAGCCAGGGTGAGGCACGAGCGCACCGGCTCCCCGTCGAGCAGGACGGTGCACGCGCCGCACACCCCGTGCTCGCAGCCGACGTGGGTGCCGGTCAGCCGCAGGTCGTGGCGCAGGACGTCGGACAGCAGCCGCCGCGATGGCACGGTCACCTCGCGCAGCACACCGTTGACGCGGACCCGGACGTCGATCGTCTGCTCCGGCGCGCTCTCCGGCTGTGCGGTCATGCGGCATCCCTCCCGATGGCGTCGGCCGCCTCACGGGCGGCCTGCTGCAGGGCCCGGGCGGTGAGCACCCGGACGAGCTGGCGGCGGTACTCGACGGTGGCGTGGATGTCGGCGTCCACGTCGACCAGTCCGTCGGCGAGGTCGCCGGCGGCCGCCCAGTCCGGCGGCGGGGCATCGGGGTGCACGCCGCGGACGGCGTCGGTGAGGTCGACGACGGTGCCGAGCTCACCGGCGGTGACGAAGCTGGCCCGGGCCTGGGCGACGGCGCCGGCGTCGTCCAGCCGGACGGCGGCGACCACCCCGACGACGGCGTAGTCGCCGTGCCGGCGAGCGACCTCCAGGACGGCGGTCCCGGTGCCCGCCGCCGGCCGGGGGAAGGTGGCGGCGACGACGAGCTCGTCGGGCTCCAGCGAGGTCTCCAGCGCACCCAGGAACAGGTCCCGGACGCCGATCTCGCGCTCTCCGCGGACCGAGGCCGCGGTGACCGTCCCGTCGAGCAGCGTGAGCACGGCGGGCATCTCCCCGGACGGGTCGGCGTGGGCGATCGAGCCGACGGTGGTCCCCCGGTTACGGATGGTGGCGTGGGCGACGTGGCGCAGGCCCTGGCGCAGCAGCGGGATCGCGGCGGCCGCGGCGTCGTGCCGCTCCAGGGCGGCGTGCCGCACGAGGGCCCCGACCCGGACGGCGTCGTCGGTGACGGTGACGTCGGCCAGGTCGGGCACCTCGTTGACGTCGACGAGGTGGGCCGGGGAGGCGAGCCGCATCGACATCAGCGGGAGGAGGCTCTGGCCGCCGGCCAGGACCTTGCCGTCGGCGCCGACGTCGGCGAGGACCTGCAGCGCCTCGGGCACGCTCCGCGGCCGGTGGTAGGTGAAGGGCGCGGGCTTCATGAACCGATCCTCTCCCGCGGTTGTGAGCGTCGCCTCGTCGAATAGTGCCGAGTCCTGCCCGGCGCGAAAGTGAGCGGTCGCCGGTGCACTGGGCGCACCGGCGACCGCCGCACGGGTCCCGCCCTCAGTGCGCCCGGTGGCTCCCGCCGCCGGGGCGGTGCGGGTCGACGTCCGGGTGCGACTCGTCCGGCGCCTGCCGGCTGTAGGCCTCCGGGTCCCCACCGGTGTATCCCCCCGGCGCGTCGAAGATGATCGTCGTGCCGCGGCCACGGTGCTTGAGGTGCTCCGGGGCCAGGGCGAACGCCAGGTGGTAGCCGAGGATGGTGACGATGGTGCCCAGGGCGATGCCGGAGAGCACGAAGTCGTCGGTGACCTGCAGGCTGGTGTCGCCGATGGCGATGATGACGCCGGCGGCCACCGGGACGAGGTTGAGCGGGTTGCCGAAGTCGACGTTGTTCTCGCGCCAGATCTTGGCACCGAGCAGGCCGATCATGCCGTAGAGGACGACGGTGATCCCGCCGAGGACGCCGCCGGGTGTGGCCGAGACCAGGGCTCCGAACTTCGGGGAGAAGCCGAACAGGATCGCGAAGCCGGCGGCGGCGAAGTAGGCGGCGGTGGAGTACACCCGGGTCGCCGCCATCACGCCGATGTTCTCGGCGTACGTGGTGGTCGGCGAGCCGCCGACGGAGGTGGCGACCATGGTGCCGACGCCGTCCGCTGCGATCGCGCGGCCCATCAGCGGGTCGAGGTCCTTGCCGGTCATCTCCGCGACGGCCTTGACGTGCCCCGCGTTCTCGGCGATGAGGGCGATGACCGCCGGGATGACGAGCAGGATGAAGGTCGTGTTGAAGCTCGGCAGGTGCCAGCCGACGATCTCGGCGCCGTCCGGACCGGTCGAGGTCTGCGGCGGGAAGCCGAACCAGGCGGCCTCGCGGACGCCGTCCCAGTTGACCCGCCAGTGGGTGGTGACCTCACCGGCACCGGCGTCGTAGGAGGTGATCTGCCCGAAGACCCGGTCGAACACCCACGACAGCAGGTACCCGAAGACCAGGCCGAGGAAGATCGAGATGCGCCCGAGGAAACCGCGCAGCCCCACGCTCATCGCGATGACGGCGGTCATGACGATGAGGGCGATCCACTGGTCCTGCGGCCAGTAGACGTTGGCCACCACCGGCGCCAGGTTGAACCCGATGAGCATGACCACCGCACCCGTGACGACCGGCGGCAGCACCGCGTGCAGGGCGCGGGAGCCCGCGAAGTGGATGCCGATACCGGCCAGGGCGAGGATCAGGCCGGCGATGAGGATGGAGCCGGTGACCTCCTGCGTCGTGCCGCCCTGGGCTCGGATGGCGACGACGGCGCCGACGAAGGCGGCAGAGGTGCCGAGGTAGCTGGGCACCTGGCCCTTGACGATCAGCAGGAAGATGATCGTCGCGATGCCGCTCATCATGATGGCGAGCTGAGGGTTGAGCCCCATGATGATGGGGAAGACGAAGGTGGCGCCGAACATCGCGACGACGTGCTGGGCACCCAGACCGACGGTGCGACCCCAGGACAGGCGTTCGTCGGGGGCGACGACCTCCCCCGGAGCGGGCGACTTGCCGTCGCCGTGCAGCTTCCAGCCGATTGCCATGTGGAACTCCTCCCACCGGACGGACGTCCGGCAACTGTGCGATCCCTGCGGCCCCGGGTGGACGGCCGAGTGGTGATCAGGATGGGGGAACGCTAGGCAGACGTGTGGGAGGTCACACCGGCGACTTTCGCCCAGCGGCCCCCTCGATCCTTGTCACGCTGTGCGCTCGCGGCCGCGGACGGCGTCCGGCGCCTTCCGCGCGTGTCCCGGCATACCGGGACGGACCCGGACACGGGTCTCTCACCGGCAGGGTCACAGCCCCCGCATCGCGACGACGCGCAGGGCGAGGGCGACGTCGAGGCGCAGGTTGGCGTCGGTGGTGAACGGTCCGAGGATCCGCTCGAGCTTCGTGATCCGGTAGCGCAGGGTGTTGTAGTGGAAGTGCAGTCGCCGAGCCGTCTCGGCGACGTTGAGGTTGGTCTCCAGCAGCACCTCGAGCGTGCGACGCAGGTCCTCCTGCTCGGCGCCGGGGCCGGCGAGCTCCCGCAGCGTCTCGGTCGCGAACGACCGCAGCTCCGCTCCGTCCGGCACCAGGCTGAGCAGCCGGTAGACGCCGAGGGAGTCGAAGTGGCTGACGGTGCCGGCGCCGTCCACCTGGCGACCGACCCGGACGGCGGTGCGCGCCTGCTCGTACCCGGCCGGCACCTCGGCCAGCCCGGTGCACACCCGGCTCACCCCCAGGGAGAAGGACCGCCGGCCTCCCCCACCCTCCCCGCGGATGGCGGCGACGAGCTCACGGACGGCGCGGGGCACGTCACCGTCGGACGGCACCCCGATCAGGGCGACCGCCTCGGTGCTGAACGCGGCCGTCGCCGCGCCCGGGTCCCGGGCGCCGACGGCGATGCCGAGCGCGGTCGCCTGCCGCTCGACGAGCGGGCGCAGCGCGGTGGACGTGCCCGGGCCGCGGGTGTCCCGGGGGTCGTCGTCGGGTTCGAGCACGAGGACGACGAGCGGCCGGTCGAGGTCCCACCCGAGCCCGGCGGCGTGCCGGGCGGCGAGCGCCGGGTCGCCGGAGCGGCCGAGCAGCACGTCCCGCAGGAAGTCCGAGCGGTACTTGCCCTCCACTGCGGCGACCGCCAGCTCTCGGGT
The DNA here is from genome assembly GCF_042658805.1 of Quadrisphaera sp. GCM10027208. Lineage (NCBI taxonomy): Bacteria > Bacillati > Actinomycetota > Actinomycetes > Kineosporiales > Kineosporiaceae > Quadrisphaera > Quadrisphaera sp. GCM10027208. The sequence continues at coordinate 4,982 of NZ_JBHSRC010000007.1, read as the reverse complement.
GACGACGAGCGCGGCCGCCGTCGCGGCTCGCTCCAGCGCCTGCAGGTCGTCCTCGCCGAGGCGGCGGTGCCGGGAGAACGCGGCGATCCGGCCGTGGTCCAGGCTGCCGGCGGCGACGGTGACGACGGCGTGCCCGCCGCCGTCGGGGTGCTCGTGCAGCCCCAGCGCGCAGCCGGGGTCCTCCACCCGCAGCCGCCCGGCCGCGTCGAGCAGGCGGGCGCAGGGCTCGGCGGCCAGCTCGCCGGGGTCGCCGGCGGAGGCGACCGGGCGGCCGTCGGGGGCGGTGACGAGCACGGTGACCCCGAGGGCGTCGGCGGTGCCGGCGGCGAGCTCGGGCAGGCCGCCGCCGCCCAGGACGATCCCGACCAGGTGCCGGTGCACCTCCTCGGCGCGGGCCAGCGTGCGTGCCTGCCGGTTGACGAGGTCGCTGAGCACCTCGGTGAGAACGTCGTCGAACGACACGTGCTCGGGCAGGGCCAGCACGGGCAGGCCGAGCCGGTCGGCGACCTCGACGACGGACTCGGGCAGCTGCTCCAGGTAGCGACCCAGCTTGATCCCCAGGGCGCTCACCCCGGCCGCGTCGAGCTCGACCACGAGACCGGCGAGCCGCTCGGGCTCCTCCCGCAGCGGGTAGCCGGTGGTGAGCAGCAGCTCCCCCGGGCGCACCCACCGGGCGATGTCGGGCACCTCCATGACGTTGAGCCGGGTCACCACCCGGTCCAGACCGTCCGCGCCGGCCAGCACCTCGGTACCGGCCAGCACGTCGGTGTCCAGGACCCGCCGCACGGACAGGCCGAGGCCGGTCTCCCGGACGCTCGGCAGGGTCGGACGACCGGGGCTCGGCAGAGTCGGACGAGTCGAGGCGAGTTCGTTGGCAACTTCGGCCATCCCGGCAGGGTAGCCGCAGCCCGTAGCGTCGGACGCCGACCGGCTCGAGGGCCGAGGACCGAGGACGTCCGGCGAGCGCAGGAGGAGGACGGCGTGCCCGCAGCGCTGCCGGTGGCCGCGGCCGCCCCGCTCGCCCCGCTGCTCGACGGCCCTCCCCTGCCGGCGCGTGTCGCCGTCACCGGTCGCTGGGCTGCCTACCTCGTCGCCCCACCCGCCGCAGCCGGCCGACCGGACCGGGTGGTCGTGATCGCCACCCCGGACGCCGTCGTCCCGCCGTGCGCCGTCGTCCTGCGCGCCGGCCTGATCCCGGCCGACCTCGTCGCCGTCGGCGACGAGGTGACCGTCGGCGGCGGCGGCCTGCGCACGCCGGCGGGGGTGCTCGCCGTCCGCAGGTGGTGGACACCGCCGCGACTGCCGACCGGCACCCCCGACCGGGCCTCGGCCCGGATCGCCGCCGCACTGCTCGGCGAACCGCCGGTCCCCGGCGGGCCCGACGACACCCGCTCCCGGGCCCTGCTGGCCGCGGCGCCCGCGGCCGAGGCCGTCCTGGCCGGGGACGTCACCGGCGCCGTCACCGTGCTGACCCGGGTGATCGGCCTGGGCCCCGGCTCGACCCCGTCGGGGGACGACGTCGCGGCCGCCGTCCTGCTCGCCGGCCGCGCGGTCGGCGCCCCCCGCGTGGACCGCACCGCCGACGCTGTCCTGCGCGCCGCCGCCGGGCGTACCACGCCGGTGTCGATGGGGCTGCTCGCCGAGGCGGCCGCCGGCCGTGCTGTCCCGCCGGTCGTCGGCGCGCTGCGGGCGCTGCTCGGTGCCGCCCCGGTGGAACCGGCCGTGCGCCGCCTGCTGGCGGTGGGGTCGACGTCCGGCACCGATCTGGCCACCGGCCTGGTCGCCACCGTCGCCGCGGCCGTCCGGCGCACCCGCCCCCGGCCGCCCCAGGACCTGTCCGCCTCGCTGAGGAGAAGCGCATGAAGCAGCACGTCGAGGTCCGCAAGGGCCAGTACCACGACTCGGTGACCCTGCTGTCGGTCAGCCGGACCGTGGCCGCCGTCGAGGGCATCGCCGCCGCCCAGGTGGCGATGGCCACCGAGCTCAACCTCGACGTGCTCACCGGGATGGGCTTCGAGGTCCCGCCGAGCGCCCCGGAGGACCTCGTCGTCGCCGTCCGGGTCGCCGACGACGCCGAGGACCCGGACGCCGCCGTGCAGGCCGCGCTCGCCGTCCTCGCCGACGCCCTGTCGACCAAGGAGGCCGGCCCCACCGGCGCTGCGGCCGAACCTGCCCGTACGACCGGGATCGCCCTGGCCCGGCAGCCGGCACCCGTCGCCGTGGTCTCCGTCCCCGGCCGGCACGCGACCGTCGAGGCGCTCGACGCCGTGCGCGCCGGCTCGTCGGTCATGGTGTTCAGCGACAACGTCCCGGTCGCCGACGAGGTGCTGCTCAAGCGGGAGGCCGCGCGGCGCGGCGTGCTCGTCATGGGCCCCGACTGCGGCACGGCCGTCGTCGGCGGGGTCGGCCTCGGGTTCGCCAACGTCGTACGCCCCGGCCCGGTGTCCCTCGTCGCCGCCAGCGGCACCGGTGCCCAGCACCTGATGGCGCTGCTGGACGCCGCCGGGATCGGCGTCCGGCACTGTCTGGGGCTGGGCGGGCGCGACCTCGGCGCCGAGGTCGGTGGGCTCGGCGCCGAGCAGGCCCTGCGGGTGCTCGCCGCCGACGAGGCCACCGAGATGGTCGTCCTGGTCTCCAAACCGGCCGACCCGCAGGTCGTCGGCCGCCTCGAGGACGTCGCCGCCGACCTCGGTCTGCGCGTCGAGTGGGCCACCCTGGGCGCCGACCAGCCCCATCTCACCGCGGCCGCCGAACGGGTCTGCGCGGCTCTTGGCCGTCAGGTGCCGACGTGGCCGACGTGGGGCGACGTCGACCGCGCCACGGCCGACCGCGCCGAGGGCCTGGTGCGTGGCCTGTTCGCCGGCGGGACGCTGTGCGACGAGGCGATGGCCGTCGCCGGCCGCCGGCTCGGACCGATCGCCTCGAACATCCCGCTGGCGGGGTGGCCGGCGCTCGCGGTGGACGGCCCCTCCGCGCTGGCGGCCGCCCTGCGCGGGGCCGGGCACGCCATGGTCGACCTCGGCGACGACGCCCTCACCCAGGGGCGGGCGCACCCGATGATCGACCCGTCGCTGCGGCTGGAGGCGCTGCGCGAGACGGCCGCGGACGAGCGGGTCCGGGTCGTGCTGCTCGACGTCGTCCTCGGGCACGGCGCCCACGCCGACCCGGCCGCCGAGCACGCCCCGGTGATCCGGGACGTGCTGTCCTCCGCCCGGGCCGCCGGCCATGCGCTGGACGTCGTGGTGTCCCTCACCGGCACCGCCGGTGACCCGCAGGGTCGCGACGCCCAGGCCGAGGCGCTCGCCGCCGCCGGCGCCGCCGTCCTGCTGTCCAACGCCGCCGCCACCGAGCTCGCGGTCGACCTCGCCTCTGGAGCCCAGCGATGACCACGCCGTCCCCCCTCGCCCCGTCCCCCCTCGCCCCCTCCGTCGAGGCACTGCTCGCCGGCCCGCAACGGGTCGTCACCACCGGCGTCGACCTGTTCGCCGACGCCCTGGAGGCGCAGGCCGTCACCGCCGACCGGGTCGACTGGCGGCCGCCGATCGCGGACGCCGACGCCCTGCGCGCCGTCCTGACCGACCCCCGGGTCGAGGAGGCGAACCGGACGGCGATCGAGCGCGTGCTGGCCTCCGGCGCGGTACTCACCGACGTGCTGCCCGCCGATGAGGCGCTGCCGCTGCCGCGCGGCACGTTCTTCCACGCCGGCCCCCCGCTGACGTGGGACACCGCCAGCGGTCCGATGCGCGGCGCCCTCATCGGCGCGATGCTCTTCGAGGGCCTCGCCGACAGCCCCGAGGACGCGCAGGCCCAGCTGTCCGCCGGCCGGCTCGCCGACGGCACCGACGTCGTCCTGGACCCCTGCCACCACCACGCCGCGGTCGGCCCGATGGCCGGCGTCATCAGTCCGGGCATGTGGGTGTTCGAGCTGACCGACCCCGCCAGCGGGCGCACCGCCTACTGCTCCCTCAACGAGGGCCTCGGCAAGGTGCTGCGCTACGGCGCCTACGGCGAGGAGGTCACCGAGCGGCTGCGGTGGATGTCCGGCGTGCTCGGGCCGTTGCTGCAGCAGGCCGTCCGGCGGCGGGCCGCCTCGGACGCCGGCCCGCTCGACGTCCGGGCGATCATCGCCCAGATGCTGCAGATGGGCGACGAGGGCCACAACCGCAACCGGGCCGGCACGATGATGCTGGTCCGCGAGCTGGTCCCCGAGCTGCTCGAGCTCGGCGCCGACCCCGGCGACGTCGCGGACGTCGTCCGGTTCTGCAACGGCAACGACCACTTCTTCCTCAACCTCGTCATGCCCGCATGCAAGCTGGCCCTGGACGCCGGCCGGGACGTGCCCGGCTCGACGCTGGTCGTGGCGATGGCCCGCAACGGCACGGAGTTCGGCATCCAGGTCTCCGGCACCGGCGACCAGTGGTTCACCGGCCCGGCGGAGGTGCCCGACGGGCTGTTCCTCGGCGACTACACCGAGGAGGACGCCAACCCCGACATCGGCGACTCGGCGATCACCGAGACCGCGGGCATCGGCGGGTTCGCGATGGCCGCCGCCCCGGCGATCACCGCGTTCGTCGGCGGCGACGCGGACTTCGCCCTGGCCACCACCCGGCGGATGTACGACATCACCCTCGCCGAGCACCCCGCCTTCCAGGTGCCGATCCTCGGCTTCCGCGGCACCCCGGTCGGGATCGACGTGACCGCGGTGGCGCGGACCGGCATCCTGCCGCAGATCAACACCGGCATCGCCGGCAAGGTGCCCGGTACCGGGCAGGTCGGCGCGGGGCTGGTGAACCCGCCGGCACAGTGCTTCACGGCGGCGGTGGCCTGTGGCTTGCGCCGTTAAATGGCGGGGTTCTGTAGGTGATATGTGGCGGGCCCCGGTCAACCCTGATCCACCGACCGGGTTCGGCGGTGTGAGCGTGGCGTAGGGCGAGAATGCCCTCTTGAGCTGGGAGGATGTGGATTGCGACGTCTACGTCCAA